>DAOTWA010000062.1:0-78869 GCA_034435955.1 Anaerolineaceae bacterium
CGCAGCGAACAGCACGCTGATCTCCGTCACCTCGTGCTTGGTGATCAAATAAGTGGGCAGGCTGCGGAAAACATTTTCCAACTCGCCGGCGCTCGAAGCTGAGTAATACTGTCCACCCGTCATTGCAGCGATTTGTTTCAGCGTTGTCTCGTCGATCCCTCTGCGGAAACCTCCGCCAAATGGGAAAAATCCGCCCCCACCTCCGCCGCCGAAAAATCCACCGCCTCCCTGGAATTGGGGGTCAAATGGGAAGCCGCCGCCATTTGCAGTCCCATACCCGATGGTATACACGCGGATGCCGCGGTCAGACGCCTCCTTTGCCGCATCCAGAGGCAGAGGGCCGGTATTGCTGACACCATCCGTCAGCAGGACGATGATGTCGGGAACGTAGGCGCCGTGGGGGACGGGTGTGGGCTCAGGCGCCGAGCCTGGCGGGTTCACACTGGGCGAAACATTTTTGTCGACTTCAGCGATCGCATCGATCGATTTCAAGATGCCGCTGCCGATGGCTGTCCGCCGTCCCAACGTCAGGCTTTCTACCGCCGTTTGCAAAGCTTCCTGGTCAGTCGTAGGGGCCTGAACCAGCTCCGCGTCGGTGGAAAACGCGACGATCCCAATTTGTGTGGTGGACTTTTGACGTTCAATGAACGAAAGTGCGGCGGACTCAGCGGCGGCCAGACGACTTGGCTGAACGTCTGTCTGGCGCATGCTCAATGAGACGTCAATGGCCAGAATGATGGTCGTCTGGTCGGTCGGCACGCTGGTGATGACCACTGGGCGCACCAAAGCCAGTACCAGGCTGGTGAGGGCGAGCAGCAGCAGGGCAAAAGGCAGGTGCCGACGCAGGCGCGAGTGTCTCGGAATGGCATCGCGCACCAATGCCAGGCTGGAGAAGCGGATCGCGAATCGGCGCCTGCGGCGCAGTGACCAGATGTAAACGCCGATCAGTAGAGGGATCAAACCTAACAATAAGAGGAATCCAGGCCATAAGAGAGTCATCGCGAGCTCCTTTGCGCCCAGTCACGCTCGTTCTATGGAATTCGGCTGAACCATAAGAGCGAAAGCACGCCTCCGAACAGCAACATCAGCACACTGACGCCAGCAAAGATCGAAGTGACTTCCATCTTTTCCGGCTTGACAACAAGCTGGGGATTCAGATGGTCGTATATCGAACGCAAGTCCTGCGCATTCTGGGCGTTGTAGTACGCCCCACCCGTCATCTGCGCGATCTGCTTCAGCAGAGGTTCGTTGAGCTGGGTGAACACGTTGAAACCGTTGATGTGCAGAGTGGTCCCTGCGGGGCTCCCGATGCCGATGGTGTAGATGCGCACACCGCGGTCAGCGGCAGTCTGGGCAGCGGCCAGTGGATCGGGAGCTTCGTTGTTGTCTCCATCGGTGAGCAGAATGATGACCGCTGGGGCATAGGTGCCCTTTGGCACGGGGGTCGGCGTGGGCGTCTGTGCCGGATTGGCGCCATTATTCGATTGGGATGATGGTTCGCTGCCACTCTGCCCAGCAGAAAGAGCGTTGAGCGAAGCCAGGATACCGTAGGCGACCGAGGTGCCATGCTGCGGCGCCATACGGTCGATGGCTGCCAGCACCAAATCCTGGTCGTTGGTGGGCGTCTGCATGGAGAAACCATTATCGCTGAAGCCCACCACGCCGATCTGCACCGTGCTCGGCTCGTGCTGCACAAAATCCTGGGCTGCCTGTTTGGCCGCATCCAGGCGGGTCGGCTTAATATCCGTGGCGGCCATACTGCCGGAGACGTCAAATGCAAGGATGATCGTACCTTCCACTCTCGGCAGGCTAACGACCATTTGGGGGCGTGCCAGCGCCAGAGCCAGGACAGTCAGGCCCATCAGATAAAATGCTGGTGGAATATGGCGGCGAATGAGCAGGTCGCGCCGTATGCCCTCTGGCATCCAACTTAGGCTGCCGGTATCGGCGATCAAACGTCGCCGACGCTGTTGCAGGATGAGATATAACCCAATGAAAACCGGCACCGCCAGCAAGGCTATAAGCATCGAAGGCCAGATGAAGGACATGAGATGTACTCGCATGAATTTTGGGCCGGCCTTTAGCCACGGACTGGCCAACCAGAATCGATCTCAGCTCCGTTGTTGTTTCCGCTTCAAGGCGAAGCGGACGATGGCTTGCACCAGGTCCTCTTCGGTCGAGAGATGCAGCACATCCACTCCGGCGTGTTTGAACGCCGCTGCAAGGGCGCTTTCGCGCTGCAACGCTAGTTCCTTGAATTTCGCGCGAAATCTCGCATCGTGTGTGTCTACGAACAATTGCTCGCCGGTCTCGGCGTCTTCCAACACGACCGGACCGATGTCGGGCAGCTCCTTTTCGAGCGGATCCCAGAGATGGACGGCCAGCACTTCGTGCTTTTGCCCAAGCAGGTTCAACGGCCGTTCCCATCCTGGTACACTGATGAAATCCGAGACGATGAACACCAGCGAGCGCCTTTTGATGATGCTCAGGCTGTTTTCGAGCAGCGGCGTCAAATCGGTGAACGGCGTACGGGATAAGATGGGCTGCTTAAGCAGATCATTGACGACGTGCAGCACCTGGAGGCGTCCACCGCGCGCCGGTATCAACCGATCGATGCGATTGGTATAGAGGATCGCTCCCACCCGGTTGCCGTGGCGGGTTAGAAGGCGGGCCAGCGTGGTGACGAAATCGATCAGCACCGTACGCTTCTGATTTTCCACACCGCCGAAGTCTTCCGAGGGGCTGAGATCGAGGAGGAACCAGGCGGTAATCTCGCGGTCCTCCATGTACTGACGCACATACGGCGTATTCATCCGTGCGGTGACGTTCCAGTCGATATACCGGATGTCATCCTCCGGCTGGTATTCGCGCAAATCGGCGAAATCGACGCCGAAGCCGTAAAACAGACTACGGTAATCGCCCTGCAGGAGGCCATCCAGTCGGCGAATGACGTGCCAATCGATGCGCTGGAGCAGGCGCTCAGGCGTTTGCGTGTACATCGGCTTTGTCGCGCAGCGGCACCACCGGGATCGGAATTCGGTCCAGGATCATTTTGAGCAAATCATCTGCGCCCATGTTGTCAGAGAGGGCTTCGTAGGAGAGTACCAGGCGGTGGCGCATCACGTCCAGGGCCATATCCAGCACGTCCTGCGGCAGGGCGTAGTTGCGCCCGCGCACGAAAGCCAGCGCCCGTGCGGTGAGGATCAGGTTTATGGATGCGCGTGGGCTGGCACCGTATAGTATGTAACGACCCAACTCTGGAAGGTCGAAGTCGGCCGGCCGCCGTGTTGCGGTGACTATTTGCACCGCGTAATCGATCAGCGCCGGGTCCACATACACCTTATCCACCTTTTTCTGTTGCTCCAGCAGCTCATCGGTGCTCAGCACTTTCTGTACCGGCTGGAGGGCGCCAGACATGCGTTCGACAATGACGAATTCTTCGGTAGGGGTGGGGTAGCCGACCAGCACTTTGAGCATGAAACGGTCCACCTGAGCTTCGGGTAAGGCGTAGGTACCCTCGGTTTCAATAGGGTTTTGGGTAGCCAGCACGAGGAAGGGATCGGGCACCTTGAAAGTCTCGCGGCCAATGGTAACCTGGCGCTCCTGCATCACCTCGAGCAGTGCGCTCTGTACCTTGGCAGGCGCCCGGTTGATCTCGTCGGCAAGCAACAGATTGGTGAAGACGGGACCCAAAGAAGTATTGAACTCGCCGGTTTTTTGATTATAAATACGCGTGCCGATCAGATCGGCGGGCACCAGATCGGGGGTGAACTGAATGCGTTTGAATTCACCGCCAATCGCCTCGGCCAGGGTTTTAATCGCCATGGTCTTCGCCAGCCCGGGCACGCCTTCGACCAGGATGTGGCCGCGCGCCAGCAAGGCTACGACCAGCCGCTCCAGCAGGTGGTCCTGACCGACGATGATCTTCTTCACCTCATAAAGCACACTTTCCATCGGTTTCCTGTTCTCGGAGCTGTGGGTTATTTCCATCGCATCTCTCCTAACTTTGGGGGCTTGTGTCCGCAATCAGCCTTGTCGGTTAATCAGGGGGCGAGCCCATCGCGCCGGCTGCCACGTCTATCGGTACGGCAAATCCGATGCCAATAAACACATCCTGATCAGAGGGATTCAATATGCCTGTCACAATGCCAACCACCTGACCATAGCGGTTGAGCAGTGGGCCGCCCGAGTTGCCAGGGTTGACGGCCGCATCGATTTGTATCAGCCCTTTCAGCGTCGTGGTGCTCCCGACGGGGTGAAACGAGCGATCGAATCCCGAGATGATCCCAGCGCTCATCGAGCTGTACAGGCCGAAGGGATTGCCCACAACGTACGCCTCGTCGCCAACCTGTAAAGCGTTGGGATTGCCCAGCGTGGCAGGTGCGATCTGCGCGGACTGCTGATCGGCACGCAGCACCGCAATGTCATTTTCGGGTTGCCTGGTTGTAATTTGGGCGTTTGACTGCGTGCCGTCGGCGAAGGTCACTTTGATGCTGGTCGCATCAGACACGACGTGCAGACTGGTGAGGATGTCGCCCTGATCGTCGATCACCACGCCGCTCCCCAGACCACTCTCGCCTTCACCGTTGGAACTCGCGATTTGTGTCTGTATTAGGACAATGGAAGGCTGAATTTCCCGATATACTTGTTCGGATAACGCGGGTCCAGGCGTGGCCGAAGCAAGCGTTTGCGCAGCGATATCGCTCACCTCGCTCGCGGTCAGCACGTGGGGACCTGGGAAAAAGCCGTTGTAAACCAGCAGCCCGATCAGCGCGGCCAGCACACCGAAGGTGAATACCAATCCGACCCGAGCACGCTCGAGCAGCTGTTTCCAGCGAACGCCGCGGGGTTCTCTGGGCGGCGAGGGCTGTTCGTCCACTTTATTTTCCATTACAAAAGGAGATCTGGGATATCTCATGGAAACACAAATCATCTACCCTGAATTAATCAATCATTCACCATCAATACCAAAATTGTAAGTTTCAAACATGAAATCTACATGAAGGATTGGGTGATAGATGTACAATTATTAGCGCATCCCTGATCGGTTCTGTATGCCCGCCTAGAAATCCTCATTCTCTGGTATAATCCCTTCGAAAAATGGCTGATGGTTTCGAGTCGAATCACGGTGGGGAATGGTCCCTTCCAACTCTTAATTCCAGCCTGAATTGACAAATCCATACCTTGTTCGGGTCAGGGTGGCGTGTATATTGCACGAGACAGGCTCACCGCCGTCTTTTTTATATACGCGCCCCGCTGTCTAATAGATCTATGTCCCTTGGGAATTTTGGGTCGATACCCGGAACGGCCTGGTCGATCGATCGGTTAGCAAGGAGAATCTCATATGCTGGGAAGAATGTGGTATGGCATCGGTCGGGTATTGACCGCATTATACGCACTGCTCATGCTGAAGGTGAGCATCGTATTTCAGTCGCCGATTCCGGAGGGCGCTTTCATTCTGGCGGCCAATCATCCCAGTACGGTGGATCCTGCCGCCATTACCCTGTTGACCAATCGGCATGTCACCATTCTAATTCGTCATGAGCTCTTCAAAATTCCGTTGTTTGGACGCTCGTTGCGCATTTCAGGCCATGTTCCGGTAGTGCGCGGCTGCGGCCAGGCTGCCCTGGATAAAGCCGAAAAATTATTGAAGGCCGGGCGCCCGGTGGCTATTTTCCCGGAAGGGGAGATCACCCCGAAGATTAATTCGGTTGAGCAGCCCTCAGCCCGCAGCGGCGTCGCCCGATTGGCGCTGAGCAGCGGCGCGCCGGTCATTCCGGTAGGCATTCATCTGGAACACAGACGCCGCAAGGTGATGGAAACCCGCGTGGACGGCGTGGTGCTGGAAGGCTACTGGTACCTGCGTGGGCCATACGCCATGACGGTGGGCGAACCAATGTCATTCTCCGGCAGCGTCGAAGACCGCGAATGGGTGCGGAAGGTGTCTGTACAAATTATGAATCGGATCGTGGAGCTTTCCGAAGCAAGCGCCCGACGCCTGGAGGCGGAGAATCTGTTCCCGCTGGTTAGCAAAGAAAGCGTCTTTGCCGCCTGGCGGGCTGTATATCGCTGGGCCAGGGGAATTTTAGGAGCGCTGAGGATTGCTTAAACGGGAAAGCAAGTCACCGATCACACCGGTTGAGCCAGCGCTCGAATGCACGGCCGGCTGGCAGGTCTTCGACGAAGAGGGCAGCCAGATCGGCGTGGTGACCACCTTTGATCAGGCGCACTTCGACTTGGCATTTCCCCGCTTGTTTTAATCGAGTAGAAAAGGATATCGTATTCTGCACGTCCACCAGCGGATCGCGCTTGCCGTGGATAAAAAAGGCAGGCACCTGCTCGTCGCCGCGCAGGTAACGGATCGGGTTGGCCAGCTCACGATTGGCTGCGTCTGCACCAGTAAAGTCTTCGATCATCTTACTGATGGCCGGGTTGGTGCAGTACGAAAAATCCAGTGGTCCGCAAATTGAAAAGAATCCCGCCAGTATTTCACCTGGCAAAGGACTGTTGGATTGCCGCAGGCGGTCGTAGACCAGCAGCGCGGCCAGTTGTGCACCCGCCGAGATGCCACCCACGATCACGCGTTTCACCTCTGCGCCCCGATCGGCTAACAGGTCAAGGCCGGCTACCAGTCCGTTGACCACGTCGTCGAGCTGAGCCGGGTAGATATGTTCGGGGGCCAGGCGGTATCCCCCCACCAGGGTGGGGAAGCCGAGTCCGGCGAAATACGGCCCGGCGAAACGGTACAAGGTCGGGCTGCCGGAGTGCCAGCCGCCCCCATGGAGGAAATACACCGCGGTGTGCCGTTCGAGCCAGCCCTCGTTCGGGCGGAAAACCAGTAAATTTTGGTGCGAATCTGGGCCGTAATGGATTCTGTCCTCGCGGAAATCCGGATTGGGCAGAGAGTGGATCACCAGCTTGCCCAACACGGAGATCAGGCCCACCCGGTCTTCCACTAGCCGCGGATCGATTCGTTCGGAATGTTCTTCTTCATCTACCATGTCTCATCCATCGGCGTTGGTTTCAGCCGTCCGCAATCATTATAGCCGCAATCGACTTCAGCCTAACTCCTTCTTCAAAATGCTGAAGAAACGATCGGCTTCGGCTGATAAGCGGTCTTCGGGGATATTCTCGCCGCTGATGTTCATCGTAACCGCTGTTGGGCTGCCGAATGGCACCATCAGGTTTATATTAATCGCCGAATTGTCCAGGCTGCCATCGCACAGCACCAGAAAGGCGATCTCGCGCTTTTTGAAGATTGCGTAACCGGCTTTTTCGACCGCCCGCAAGATCGCTTGGTAACATTCGTTGGCCGATTTGCCCGCAAAATAGCGCCTTACTTCTAGTTTTGCCATAGATGCCTGCCTCATCCTCTCTATGATTGAACCGCTCATGAAGCCTTTGCCCGTGGTTATGTCACCCGGTTTATTTTAATCGCTGCCGTTACAGGGGGGGCGGTTTTGGTAATAAAGTATTCCTGGAAAATTGCGTCCAGACCGTCAGAGTTCTCTCACGACCCGGTGATAATAAATAGCGGGAATTTGTGCGTCCTACCCATCCTCAAGATGGTCTATCTGATCATCGCGCGTAAAGTGGATAAGCCAAAATGTAAAGCAAACTTGCGACCAGACAGGTTGCCAGCATCACAGGCAGTCCTCTTCGATTCCACAAACTGGATGTGATCGGTGTTCGCGTTCGCTCCGAAAGGCCGGCAACGACAATGTTGGCCGTCGACCCAATGATGGTACCGTTGCCGCCCAAACCGGCACCGAAGATCAATGCCCACCACAATGGATTCATGTTCATCCCGGCTGAACCGAGTCCCTGGATGATTGGAATGAGCGCAATCGTGACCGGAACATTATCCACCACGGCCGAGATGGCAGCGACCAGCCATATCAGGATGACGCCAAACAGCATCGGAGAGATGGTACTCGCTTTTTTCAATACAGAAACAACGATATTCAGCACCCCGGTTGCTTCAATCCCTCCAACCATGACGAACAAAGCTGTAAAAACACCAGCACGCTCCATTCCACCCGCTTGAGGACGACGGCCGGATCCGGTCGCACCCATACCAGCCCCACTGCTGCGGCGCTGAGCGCGATGAAAGCTGAGCTTATGTTGAGTATCTTGTGGAAAAAGAAAACGATTAATGCTCCGCCCAGAACGATCAAAACCCGTGTGGCCGTTCCATTGTCCGTCAGGATTTCCGCCAGATCCATTTTCATAATCGCATCCGGGTGCACCGGTGGAACGGAAAGCTCCCGGCGGAACATGTATCGCAAGAGAAGCAGCGCCGTCAGCCACGCAACCAGAACCACCGGCAGGGCATGGGTCAGGAAATCGTTGAAGGAAAAACCGGCTGCTGATGCGATCAATATGTTCGGCGGATCACCCAGCAGGGTTGCCGCCCCTCCCGTGTCTGAAAGCAGCGCCTCTGCCATGAGATACGGCAAAGGACTGACACCAAGCACTTCGCTGATTAATATGGTGATCGGCGCCATCAATACGACCGTTGTGACGTTATCCAGGAACATGGATAATACCGTCGTAACCGTGCCAAGCAGGATCAGCAACCATACCGGTTTGCCCCGGGATAGCCGTCCTGCCCAGACAGCCAGATATTGGAAAAAACCGGTAGGCTCCAACAGAGAAACCAGGATCATCATCCCCAACAGCAAACCCAGCGTGTTGAAATCAATTGCGGCGATGGCCTGGCCCTCGGAGTAAAAGCCAAACAACAGTCCTAGTCCAACCATGAGGATCGCGCCGGCGAAAGCAATGATCGTGCGATGGATCTTTTCCGAGAAGATCAACCCCAGGGTAGCCAGGAACAACAACGAAGAGAGTACAGCGCCCATCATGGCTGCGAAGCATTGAGGCTCTGCCAACGGGATAAAATAGCGGCGCCAATATCGACCCGCGAAGCCAGCCCGGCCAGTTTCCCTTCTTTCGTGACGATCGGCAAATCCAGAAGTTGATGCTGTAACATGAGTGCATACGCACGCAACAAACCACATTCTTCATCTACGCTGATCGTTGGCTGCATCAATGTGGAGACCGGCTTATCCAGCAAATGAGGTTCGGGACGAATGGTTTCCACAGCACCGAAATCGTGCACGAAGTCGACTTCAGAAATCATATTGACGAAATCGGGCAATTCCAAAGAAAGCAAATCTTGTAAGGCCACCACGCCGACCAGGAAGTTGTGGTCATCTACAACCGGCAATAGCCCAACGTGCCGCTCGACGATCAGCATCGCTGCCTCTCGAATGGTCGTCGTGGGGATGACCGTGATAATGTCCGTTTTCATGCAGTCTCTTATTTGCATTTTGTGTCCCCTTTTCTCATGATCGCGGCCGGTATTCGATCCATGCCAATAGTTATGGCGTTTCGATCACAATTTTCAATATAACCGATTTTTCCCCAACCCACAATCATATTAAAAAATTGAGACGCGCGATTGGATCGGCAATAAAGGTGGACGTATGGATGGCGATCGAGATATAAGACGGCGGGGTTGATCCTTTTCGATGCTGGCTTGCAAGGGATCATCTCGCAATCCGTGACTTGTATTGTGTGGCTTTTGATATTACAATGTGATCGTTACCGATAACGATAACAATTGATGCGTGTTTGCTCCTGCTTCTTTTCTGTTTTAAACGCGGAAATAATAGGTCCTTCCACATTAACGGCATGATTAGTGAGAGCTTATTGGTCTTTTAGATAATGCCTTCTCAAAGCAACCACCACAGGCAGCGTCTCGGTCAAGCTGCTAGATATCCAGGCTAAATGCACCTGTCTGTACAGATCACCGCCTTCTCTGCCGCCAATTGCTCATATTTAACCCTTAACTGATGGAACCATCTTAGGAGGACAGCATGAATCTCTCTGTTAAACCCGTTACCCTTGGGGTGATCGTCGGCAATCGGGGATTTTTTCCCGGCCATCTGTGTGAAGCGGGACGCAAGGTCGTCCTGGACGTGCTGGAGCAGGAGGGCATCCGCGCGGTCGCGTTGACCCCTGAAGATACCAAATACGGCAGCGTCGAGACCTTGAACGATGCCCAAAAATGTGCGGACCTGTTTCGCCGCCATCGCGACGAAATAGATGGTGTGCTGGTGACACTGCCCAATTTCGGCGATGAGCGCGCAATCGCCAACACCTTGCGCTGGGCCGATTTGAATGTGCCGGTGCTTGTCCACGCTTTTCCGGACGAACCCATGAAAATGACGATCACCGATCGGCGCGATTCCTTCTGCGGTAAGATGTCCGCCTGCAATAATCTGTACCAGTATGGCATCAAATATACGCTTACCACACTGCACACGGTCGATCCGGAGAGCGAGAGCTTCCGCGCAGACCTGCGCCGTTTCGCCGCAACCTGTCGGGTCGTGCGCGGTCTCAAAGGCGCCCGGGTAGGAGCGATTGGCGCCCGTCCGGCGGCGTTCAACACGGTCCGCTTCAGTGAGAAATTGCTAGAGCACGCCGGTATCTCGGTCGAAACCCTCGATCTGTCGGAGGTTTTTGGCCGCGCTGCGCGCATTCCAGACGGTGATGCCAGAGTCGTGGCCAAGCTGGAGGAGGTGCGTTCATACGTGCCTTCGTCTAAGGTCCCTTCGCAGGCTCTGGTCAAGATGGCTAAACTCGGCGCAGTCATCGATTCTTGGATGGAGGCGAACGGCCTGGTAGCCAGCGCAGTGCAATGTTGGACCTCGATGGAGGAGTATTACGGCGTGGTGCCTTGCACACTGATGAGCCTGATGAGCAACGGTCTGATGCCATCCGCCTGTGAGACGGACATCGCCGGAGTGATCGGTATGTATGCCATGGTGCTGGCTTCGGGTAAACCCAGTGCGCTCGTGGATTGGAACAACAACTACGCCGACGACCCTGAAAAGGCGGTGGTCTTCCACTGCTCGAATTTGCCCAAGGACATCTTCGTCGGGGAAAGTGTATCGGCGGCGGACGCGCCGACCATGGATTACCAGGCTATCATTGCCGGTACGGTCGGCAAGGAGAACACCTACGGCACCATCGTCGGCCGGGTGCGGGCGGCTCCATTTACATTCTGCCGCATCTCGACCGATGACCTCAAAGGCCGTATCCTGGCCTATGTGGGCGAAGGTGAACTGACCACTGATCCGCTGAACACGTTCGGTGGATACGGCGTGGTGAAGATTCCCAACATGCAAAAGCTGCTGGCTTATATTTGCGAGAATGGTTTCGAGCACCACGTCGCCATTAACCTGTCGCAGGTCGGGCAGGCCGTGAAGGAGGCGCTGTCCAAATACCTTGGGTGGGAGGTCTATTACCACCAGTGAGCTGCAATTTGGAATAACGCAGTTGGCATCCTGAGGTTGGGAGGGTTTCATGAAACCACGCGAGCGGGTAATGCTCGCTTTAAGCCACAAGGAACCGGATCGCATCCCCATTGACCTGGGTGCGACCATCGTTTCATCAATAACCAGGGGCGCATATACAGCCCTTAAACAGCATCTGGGGCTGCCGCAAGAACCCGTCACCATGCTGGATTATGTTCAGCAGCTTCCTTATCTGAGCGAGGATTTGCTGGAGCATTTCGAAATTGATTTCCGCATGGTGCAGCTCCCGGCAGCCACAGCCCCCGATCTTCAACTATTCGAGGAGGGCGATTATTACGCCTTTATCGATCGCTGGGGGTCGAAATTGCACATGCCGAAGCAGGGCGGTCTGTATTTCGATTGGGTGGACTTCCCCATCAAGGAGCTCAGCCTGGAGGCGCTGGAGCGTTACGAATGGCCAAAACCGGATCCGCCCGAGTATGTGTCCAGGTTGGGCGAACAGGCCAGGTATCTTTATGAGCATACCGATTATGCCCTGGTTGGCAGCGCAGTGATTGGCGGAGGCATCTTCGAGCAGCCTGCCCGCACGATCGGCTTAGAAAATTTCCTCACGGCCCTGGTTACCGAGCCAAAATTCGCCGACCGGTTGATGGAGCAGATCACCGATATCTATATCGAATCGTGCAGCCAGTACCTGGATCAGGTTGGACCATACATCCAGGTTTTCACCTACTGGGATGATCTCAGCACCCAGGATGGCTGGATGATCCGCCCCGAGCTTTACCGGCGGATGATCAAACCAAAGCAGCGCCGCCTGGTTGAAGCCATCCGCAGGAAGACCAACGCCCGCCTGTTTTTCCATGCCTGCGGCGCTGTTTTCGATCTGATCCCCGATCTGATCGATCTGGGCTTCGACATTGTCAATCCTGTGCAGGTATCAGCGCGCGGGATGGATACCCGCCGTCTCAAACAGACCTATGGGAAGGATATCGTCTTCTGGGGCGGTGTGGATAGCCAACATGTTCTTCCCTTTGGCTCCCGCCGTGATGTGGAAGAAGAAGTGAAACGCCGCATCGATGATCTGGCGCCGGGCGGAGGTTTTGTCCTGGCGGCGGTGCACAACATCCAGGATCAGGTGCCGCCGGAGAACGTGATCGCCATGTTCGAAACTGCTTTGCGCTATGGAAAATACCAATAAAAAAACCAGGAGGAAAGGATGGAAGCCATCATACAAGAAATTTACAGCGGTGTGATCGAAGGCAATAGCACCCTGGTCAAAGAAAAGGTCCAGGAGGCATTATCCGCCGGCATCTATGCGCAGACGATCTTGAATCAGGGGTTGATACCCGCCATGGCCGAGGTTGGGCGCCTGTTCGAAGAAGGCGAGTATTTTGTGCCGGAAATGCTCATCGCCGCGCGGGCCATGCAGGGCGGCATGGGCCTTCTCAAGCCACTGCTTAAGGAAGCCGACGTTAAGGCGGCCGGCAGGGTGGTGATCGGCACTGTGAAGGGCGATCTGCACGACATTGGCAAGAATCTGGTGGCGATGATGCTCGAAGGAGCAGGCTTCGAGATCATCGACTTGGGCAATGACGTCCCACCGGAAAAATTTGTCGAAGCCGCACGCTTGCATCAAGCTGATATTGTGGCCATGTCGGCTTTGCTGACGACCACCATGGTGAATATGAAATCCACCATCGAAGCCATCGAGGCGGCTGGATTGCGCCGGAAAGTAAAAATCTTGATCGGCGGTGCGCCAGTCACCGAGAGTTATGCCCACCAGATTGGCGCCGATGGCTATGGCGAGGATGCCAGCCGCGCTGTGCAGGCGGCCAAAGCGCTGGTCGCTGCCTGAAGCACCTGGCAGTAATCGTCTCCTAAGGTTGTACCCGATGCGCGAGTGGATGAAACACAGAGAGCGGGTGCTGGCGGCCCTCAGCCATGAAACCCCCGATCGCTGCCCGATGCAGATCAGCTTCACTCCAGAATTTGCCGGGCGCCTGCGGCAGGATCTTCGCCTCCAGGGCAGAGTCGTATATAACCCTCACGGCGGCGGCAACACGTACGAGTTGGAACGCATCATTGGCGAGGACATGCTGCTCACCTCGGTCGGCTGGGCCAATTCGTATTATCAGCAGACCGGAGATTATACCGATGAGTGGGGCGTTTCCTGGAAACAGGTACCCTATACCACCCCCTACGGCGTGGGCCATTACACTGAAATTGTCGGTCATCCTCTGGCCCAGGATGATGCCATCGAAGCATACACCCCTCCAGATGCTGACCGACCCGAACTTTACAACGAAGCCGCCTGGATGTTAAAGGAGTTTCACGACGAATACTGGATCGTTGGCGTCACGGTGACGACCATCTTCGAGACCGCCTGGGCGCTGCGCGGCTTCGAGCGCTTGATGAGCGACTTCGTCCTCAATCCAGAGCTGGCCGAGCGCATCCTCGAGATTCCCTACCGCTATCACCTGAGGGCGGCAAAAAGGCTGGTGGAGATGGGTGTGGATATGATCTGGATCGGGGATGACGTCGGCTCGCAGACCCGGATGCTGATCTCGCCGGCGCATTGGCGGCGTTTCCTCAAGCCGCGCATGGCCAATTTCATAGCCGAGTTGAAAGCCGTCAATCCCCACATCAAGATCGCCTATCACTCCGACGGCAATATCCTTCCGATCATCCCCGAGCTGATCGAGATTGGCTTGGATGTGCTGAATCCGGTCCAGCCCGCGTGCATGGACCCGGCCGAGTTGAAGCGCCGATTCGGCGATCGGTTGTGCTTTTGGGGTTCGATAGACGAGCAGCACACCCTGCCGTTTGGTCATCCGCAGGAGGTCAGCGCCGAGGTGCTGCACCGCCTGCATACCCTCGGTCGCGGCGGCGGACTGATCCTTGGGCCCACCCACCATGTGCAACTCGACACCCCCATGGAAAACTTCTGGGCGATGGTCAATACCATCACCCAGACCAGCTACGAAATGGTGAGCTAGTCCCACGATTATGGGTAGACGCAACCAGGTCACCATCCATCAGATAGCCAGTGTGGCGGGCGTATCCGCCCAGACGGTGTCGCGGGTCATCAACGATCACCCTGACGTTGCGCCCGAAACGCGCGCACGCGTCCAGATGTTGATTGAGCGGATGGGCTACCGGCCGAACGCCATTGCCCGCAGCCTGGTTCACCAACGAAGTTACACGTTGGGGGTGGTTACCGCGCAAATTGATTATTATGGCCCCTCCCATACCCTGGTGGGCATCGAGGAAGAGATCCGCGCGTTGGGCTATTCGCTGTTGCTCGACCTGCTCCATCACCCCGAAGCCGAGGATGTCGATCAGCTCCTCAACCGGTTGCTGTCACACCAGGTGGATGGGATCTTATGGGCAGTGCCCGAGATTGGCAGCAACCGTATGCGGCTGGGGCGCGAGACGGCCCGCCTCCATGTGCCGATCGTGTATCTGAGCATGCATCCGCAGACGGGGTTGCCGGTGGTTGCGGTTGATAATTACCGGGGCGGTCGGCTGGCCGCCGAACACTTGATCGCTCAAGGCCGGCGTAAGGTGGGCATCATCAGCGGACCTAAACGTTGGTGGGAATCGCGCGAACGCGTGCGCGGCTGCCTGGATGCGCTACGGGCTTCACGGCTCAGTGCGGATGAACGCCAGGTCGTCGAAGGCGATTGGTCGGCTGGGAGCGGGGAACGCGGTTTTCTACAGCTGCTCGCTCAGTTTCCCCAGGTGGATGCAGTCTTTTCGTGCAACGATCAGATGGCTCTTGGGCTGCTGAAAACCGCTCACCGTCAGGGACTGCGCGTGCCGGAAGACCTGGCTGTCGTCGGTTTTGACAATATCCCCGAATCGGCTTATTTCTCGCCCCCGTTGACGACCGTCGAACAGCACCTCGTGGACCTTGGCAGCGCTGCTGTACGCGAGCTGGACCGCATGATCAGGGCAGCCCAGGACAATGAAAATTACCAGCCCGAATGCATTGCCATCCAGCCGGAATTAGTAATCCGCGAGAGCTCAGTGTTTTCAAAAAATGGTAGTATAAATAACGGGGAATTTCTAGCCCAAATGTAATTCACAATCCGGCTCTTAATCGAGGAACCGATGGACGAATTGAACACCAAGCTCAACGCCATTCAAGCTTTGTTGGAGCGGAACGGACTGAAGGCGCTTGTCCTGAACCGGGTAAGCAGTTTCGCCTGGGCTACTTGCGGTGCGGCGTCTTATGTCAATCTCGCCACGACCGATGGCGCCGCCTCTCTGGTGATTACGCCAACAGGCCGACATCTCGTCACGAATAATATCGAAGCCACCCGTCTCGAAGAAGAAGAAAAGCTTAAACACGAAGGCTGGGAGTTTCACGTCACGCCCTGGTATAAGTCCCCGGACGTGATCAGGAGCCTGGTGGGAAAGCTCAAGTTGGGTGCCGATGGAGCTTTCCCAGGAGCAAAGGACCTTTCCACAGAGATCGCCCACCTGCGCGTCAACCTTACGCCCGAGGAAGTGGTCCGCTTTCGCATGCTGGGACGTCTGTGCGCTTCAGCTATGGACAAAGCCATTCGCGCGGTGCGCCCTTACATGACTGAGCACGAGATTGCGGGTCTTCTCGCCGGGGAAGTCGAAAGCCTGGGCGTCCAGCCGATCGTGAATCTGGTCGCCACCGATGACCGTATTTATAAATATCGTCATCCGCTGCCCACCACCAAGAAGCTGGAACGCTATGCCATGCTGGTGCTGTGCGGGCGGAGGGCTGGTTTGGTCTGCTCGATAACCCGTCTGGTGCATTTTGGGCCCATCCCTGACGAGATCCGCAAGAAGGCCGAGGCGGTAGCCCGGGTGGATGCCGCGTTGCTGGCCGGGACGCGTCCCGAACGGGCGCTGGGGGAAATCTTGAAAGAAGCTATCGCCGTTTACGGAGTGGTGGGATATCCCAAGGAGTGGCAGCAACACCACCAGGGGGGAATAACCGGATATGAGCCCCGCGAGTACCTGGCTATGCCCGATTCTCCCGAACTGGTGGCTGCCAACCAGGCCTACGCCTGGAATCCTTCTATCGCAGGGACCAAATCTGAGGATACTATTCTGGTGGGCAGGGATGGCAATGAGGTGCTGACCGCGATCGATGGCTGGCCGATGATTTCTGTAGACGTGAATGGCGTGCAATTCCAGCGCCCCGCCATTCTCGAGATAATCTGAAAAGAGAATAGTAAAAGAGTTTAACTCATAGCCTGCGCTGGACGATGTAATCGGCGAGCTCCTCGAGCGCGTCCCGCTCTGGAGCAGGCGGCATTTCTCTCAACGCCTCCAGCCCTTCCTGCACGAGTTGGAATGCTTCTTTATGCGCCAGGCCAATCGCGTCGCTGCGGCGGATCGCCTCCACGAGTCGATTCACACTGGCTCCATCCATCGTGCAATCCCCATCGATCAAGCGGTGTACATCTGAATCGTCCGGGTGGGTCTCCAGGTAGCACAGCGTTGGCAGGGTGATCAGCCCCTGACGCAGGTCGCTTCCGACCGGTTTGCCCACAGTGGCCTGCTCACCGGTGAAATCCAGGATGTCGTCTACGATTTGAAACGCCATGCCGATGTTGCGGCCGAATTTGCGCATTTGCGCAAGCGTATGTTCATCGGCTTCGCTGATGATCGCCGCCGAGGTCGTAGCAGTCTCGAAGAGTGAACCAGTTTTGGCGTAAATGCGGCGGTAATAGTCCTGGCGGTCGGGCTGGCAGCGCTGGCCGAAAAGCTGGGTGATCTCGCCATTAACGATGATTGCGAGCGTCTCGGAGAACAGCTTCATCACCTCGATCGATTCGGTTTGAGCGGCCAGGTGAGCTGCACGGGCGAACATGAAGTCGCCGGTCAACACGGTCGCCCCAGGCGACCATTGTGAATTCAATGTGGGAGTTCCACGACGCAGCAGCGCGCCGTCGATCAGATCGTCGTGGACGAGAGTAGCGGTGTGCAGCAGTTCGATCGCAGCCGACAGCAAGATTAGCCGGTCCAGGTCGCCGTTCAGCATCCCACCAGTAAGCAAAGTGAGCGCCGGACGGATGCGTTTTCCCCCGGCCGAAATCAGCAGTTCGAGCGCCGCACCAAGGTCGGTATCAAAACTGTCAGCCTGGGCGCGCATCAACGCTTCGACCTTGTGAATGCTTTCCTGAACAGGTGCCAAGAATGTCGTTGCCAAAATTAAACTCCCCACGCGAACAGCCCGGCCGCATTCTCCGTTGTGGTACGGGCAACCTCTGAAACTGGTAACTGCAGCAATTCAGCCACTTTTTGAGCTACATGAATGATAAAGGCTGGCTCATTGCGCCTGCCTCGGTGCGATTGAGGCGTCAGAAAAGGTGCATCCGTTTCCAGCAGGATGCGCTTGAGCGGCAATCCCGCAACCAGCGCCTGGCGTTCCACGGCGTTCGGATAGGTGACCGGACCGCCTACACCGAGGAAGAAATTTCGCGCCAAAACGGCACGAGCGTCCTCCGGGGTGCCTTCGAACGCATGCAGGACGCCCGGCCTCCCCGTCAACGGTGAGCCTGCCTCCAGCAACCGTTTATACCACGATTCGAGGACTGCGATCATATCTACCATCGCCTGCCGGGTGTGCAGGATCACCGGCTTGCCTAATTCCAATGCCAGCTCGAGCTGCTCCTCCAAAATACGCCGCTGGAGGCGCGCCGTATCCTGATTGTGATAGTAATCCAATCCGATCTCGCCAATAGCGACTACCTTCGGATGTTTGGCTAGGTCGCGCAGCTCGCTGAAGGTCTGTCTGCCCCAAGAATTGGCCTCACTTGGGTGTACACCCACGGCGGCGTATATCGACGGATGATCCTCAGCAATTTTAACCGCCTCACGGCTAGAAGCAAGGTCGATGCCTGGATTGACCATGAGCTCGATGCCGTTGTCCAGCGCGCGCTGGATCACTTCAGTGCGATCGGCGTCGAAGGCGTGGAAATCGAGGTGGCAATGGGTATCCGCCAGCACAGAGGCTCATTTCAGGCCGACGATGCGCAGGCCGTCGTCCAGGATGGCCTGGACCTTATCCTGGTGGGTGGTTTCACAGTAGACGCGCACGATCGGCTCGGTCCCGGAAAAACGAATCAGCAGCCAGCCGCCGTCTTCGAGTAGGAACTTGAAACCGTCCAGTGTGTTCAAATTGGTCACTTTTAATCCTCCCACCAGGCTCGGTTTCGCATCCAGAATCTTTTTTTCATAAACCGCCCGGTCCCCATGGAAGGCCATATCGACCCGATTGTAGTAATGCGGGCCAACTTTGCTGAACAGAAGGTCAAGGAGTTGGGAGGGCTTGCGCTTCAGCCTGACGATCATGTCCAGCATATACAGGCCAGCGAGGATGCCGTCGCGTTCGGGCACGTTACCGCGGAAGGCGTAACCTCCCGATTCTTCGCCGCCGATCATTGCGTTGGTTTCCAGCATCTTGGGGGCTACGTATTTAAATCCCACCCCTGTCTCGTAGACCGGCACACCGTATATTTTGCCGAGCTTCTCCAGCATGCTGGTCGTGGAGAGGGTCTTGACGATTGGGCCGCGTTTACCGCGCACTTCGAGCAGGTAGAATGCCAGCAGCGCGTAAACCTGGAGCTGGTTTACAAAATTACCGTTCTCGTCGCCCACGCCGATACGGTCGGCGTCGCCGTCGGTCACGATCAATACGTCGGCGTTCTGTTCAACAGTCGTCCGCAGCCCCACATTGATGTTGGGCGGGATTGGTTCAGGGCGCAGCATTTCAGGGAAGATAGGGTTCCGTATGTTGTGGATCTCGGTCACGCTGGTGCGGCCTCCGGAAAGTAGACGGGTGAACCAGCCAGCGCCGTTGCCCCACATTGCGTCGACGACCACCCGCAGGCCAGCATCCTTTATCGGCTGCACGTCGATGAGGTCAGCCAGGTGTTTGATATAGTTAGGCGCCGGGTCGAATTTCACGCACGTTCCATTGGAAATCGCCTCATCGAGGCTTACTCGCCGAACACCCTCGATCGAAGGCGGGATGAGCGCTTCGATCTCCTTCAAACCATTCGGGTCGATTGCTCCGCCGTGCTCGTCGCGAACTTTAAAGCCGTTATCTGTGGGCGGATTGTGGGAGGCTGTGATGTTTACCGCGCCGGCAGCGCCTTTGTCCACCACTGAATAGGCAATCACCGGTGTGGGGGTGGCGCCATCGGTCAGATATACGCGCAGGCCGTTGGCAACCAGCACTTCGGCCGCCGCGGCGGCGAAATGCTCCGAGGCGAAGCGCTTATCGTAGCCCACCACCACCCATGCGTCTTTCTTTCCCTTTTTCAATAAAAATGAGGCAAAACCTTGGGCGCAGCGCCGCACATTATCGAAGGTATAATCTTCGGCGATGACCCCGCGCCAACCGTCTGTTCCAAACCGTATAATTGAAGACATCCTGCCTCCGAAATGTGAGAATTCTAACAATAATAAATATTATATCAGCGGACTCAATCCGGCGATAGAGAGAGGGTTATCATGGCCGTGCTATAATCACAATGTTTACAGACTAAGTAGGATTTTACTGCGCCCGGCCGGGTTTGCTCAACCGAAATTGGAGAATTATTATCCGAATGTGTGGTCGGTGTCGAACCGGCGCAGGGATTAGCGAAAACGGAGCCAGCATGCAGCCAAGAAGAATTTATCTGGATTACGCTGCCACCACACCTGTGGATGCGCGGGTGGTCGAAGCCATGTTGCCTTTTTTTGGCGAGACCTTTGGCAATCCCTCATCGATTCACTATTTTGGCCAGGAGGCCGAAGCGGCCCTGGAAAGCGCCCGGGAAACGGTCGCCGGTGCCTTGGCTTGCAAGCCTGAGGAGATCATCTTTACTTCGTGCGGCACGGAGAGCGATAACCTGGCTTTGCGCGGCGCGGCGCTGGCTGCTCGTCGCGAGCGCAGCGCAAACCACATTCTGATCTCGCCGGTCGAGCATCATGCAGTAAGCCATACGGCTCATCAGCTCGCTCACGAATTTGGTTTTGAGCTGGAGTTACTGCCGGTTGATCAATACGGATTGGTGGATCCGGACGAGGTAGCTGCGCGCATCCGGACAGATACGGCCGTCGTCTCGGTGATCTACGCCAACAATGAGATCGGCACGATCAATCCGATCGCGGAAATCGGCGCGATCTGTCGTGAGCGCGGCGTGGCTTTCCATTCCGATGCCGTCCAAGCAGCCGCCCACCTGCCGATTGATGTGGGACGTGATAATCTGGATCTTTTATCCATTGGCGCACATAAATTTTACGGGCCAAAAGGGGTCGGAGCGCTGTACGTGCGTACGGGCATCCGGCTGCTGCCTTCTCAGACGGGGGGCTCACAGGAGAGGGGTTTGCGCGCCGGTACGCAGAATGTCCCCTACATCGTAGGCATGGCCGAAGCGCTGCGTCTGACCCAGGAAGAGCGCGAGGTGCACACTTCCAATCTGCTTCCTTTGCGCGACCACATCATTGGGCGCATCTTGGAGGACGTTCCCTCAGCGCGCCTGACCGGTCACCCTAAAATGCGCCTACCCAACCACGCCAGCTTTGTCTTTGAGGGCGTGGATGGCAACATGCTGCTCCAGCTCCTGGACAACGCCGGCTTTGCCTGCTCCTCCGGGTCGGCCTGCAAGACTGGCGATCCGGAGCCTTCGGACGTACTGCTGGCCCTAGGCTTACCGCGTTCCTGGGCATTGGGCTCACTGCGTGTGACCCTTGGTCGCGCCACTACAACCGATGAGGTAAATCAATTCCTCGACGTGGTGGGTGACCTGGTCAATCGGGTGCGCGCGATGAAGAAGGTAACTCTGTGATCTGGATGGGATCATGATGCAAGCGGACGGCCGCACTGTGGTGGTGGGCATGAGCGGCGGGGTGGATTCTTCGCTGGCCGCTGCTCTGCTCGTGCAGCGCGGTTACCGGGTAATCGGCATGATGCTGCGGCTGTGGAGCGAGCCTGGCGAGGGGCAGTACAACCGCTGCTGCACCCCCGACGCGATGGCTCAGGCCCGGCGAGTGGCCAGCATGTTGGGCATCCCATTCTACGCCGTGGATGCCCGTGACGATTTTCACACCAATGTGGTGAAAACCTTCCTGGATGGGTACAGCAGAGGAATAACGCCCAATCCTTGCCTGGCGTGCAACCGCCGTATTCGCTGGGGGCTGTTGATGGATCGGGCGCGGCTTTTCGGCGCGGATTTACTTGCCACCGGCCATTACGCCCGTTTAGAGCGAACGCCGCAAGGGCGCATCCGCCTGCTGCGTGCACGGGATGAGTGGAAAGACCAATCTTATGTGTTGAGCGTGCTGAATCAGGAACAACTTGCCCATACCCTCTTGCCGCTCGGTGATTTTACCAAGGCCGAGGTGCGCGGCATGGCGCGAGAAATGGGCCTCCCGGTTGCCGACCGCCCGGAGAGCCAGGATCTGTGTTTTCTGGGGCGCAGCGATTATCGTACTTTCTTATTACGTCATGCACCCGAGGTGCGCCAGCCCGGTCCCATCTTCGATGCGCGCGGAAATCTGCTTGGCGAGCACGACGGGTTGGCTTTTTACACCATTGGACAGCGCAAAGGGTTGAGAATCGCTGCTCCCCAGGCATTGTACGTATTGGAAAAAGATCTTGAGCGCAATGCGCTGGTGGTAGGCACCCGCGGGGAATTGGGACGGAGTGAATTGATCGCCGATCAGGTAAATTGGATAGCCGGCGCTCCCCCTGTCGGGGTCTTCCGCGCGCAGGTCAAGATCCGCTACAAGGCAGACCTGGCCTGGGGAATGGTCACCCCTGAGGGGAGCGATGGTATGCGGATCGTTTTCGACCAGCCGCTGCGCGACGTAACGCCCGGCCAGGCGGCGGTTGTGTATGTAGGAGACGAATGCCTTGGCGGCGGCATCATTTCCACGTATGGATAGGGAGGGGCGATGACCTTACCGGCGTTTGTATTCGGCTTTTTGCTCTCCAGCCTCTACGGGGCAGCCTTCCACTTATGGAAGGGCGGCAGTTTGGCAAGACTCATATTTTATCTCGGCCTCAGTTGGGCTGGCTTTATCAGCGGACATCTGCTGGGCGGCTCGTTAGGCTGGACTTTTTTGAGCGTCGGCCCACTTAACGTCGGCCTGGCAACTGTGGGCAGCCTGATCTTTTTGGGGGTGGGTTATTGGCTGAGCCTGATTCAGGTACAACCGAAGCCGAAGCCGAAGCCCAGGCTGAGGCGTTGAGGATTAATCTTCGCTGACTGCTGGCCGGGTTTGAAGAGAAGGACGAAGGGATAAACCCACCAGAACTTCGTAGACCAACAGCAGGATTAAACCGGCAAATATGAGGAAAGGAGCAATGACCTGCAGCCCGAATTTGCCTGCTAACAGGCCGGCAATCCCCGGCAGGCCGGCAATGCCGATGCTGCAGGCAGCCGTTTGCAAGCCGATCGCATTGGCGGCATGGCGTTGACCCGCATAGCGCGGCGTGATCGACATGGCCGTGGGGAAAATCGGCCCCTGAGAGAATCCAAGCAAGATCAACCCTACGAGGCCGATCGCTGGGGCAGGGTTCCACCAGAAGAGCAGCGCTCCAGCCAGGCTGCCCAGGATTCCGGTGCGTATCATGCGCACCGCGCCAAAGCGGTCCACTACGGCCCCCAGCACGATGCGCCCGCTGGTGAAAGCTGCCCAAAATGCGCCCGCCCAAAAGCCGGCCGGCGCCTGGGCAAATCCCCGCCCAATAAATAATATGCTGTAGGTCCACTGCCCTGCAGCAGTCTCATACCCGGTGTACACAAAAAAGAGCAGCATTCCTAACCAGACGATCCCCAGCCGCAGTGTGGCTGTCAGGGGAACGCGCGCGCTCTTCCCCGCTGTCGCTCCGGGCGCGCCCCTTTCACCCGGGTACGCCCAGCCGGATCGGGTCAACAGCACCCCGGCGGCCAGCGGTATCTGCAGCAGGCCTCCGACAGCATAAGCGATCTGCCAGCGGATTCCGGTCTGGAGCAGCAGGGTCAGTAACAACGGCCCGAGCGTGGCGCCCAGGCCGAAGCAGGCGTGCAGCCAGTTCATCAAACGCGCTGGATAACGCGCCGCAAAAAAAGCGTTCATGCTCGCGTCGATAATTCCCAGGCCAAATCCGGCGACAAATACCGCAAGGAGAAAGGCCGGCCAGGTTGGCGCCAGCGCCTGGGAAACCAGTCCGAGAGTGATGATCAGTGCAGCTCCGGCCAGCAAACGCCAAATGCCGATGCGAAAGATGAGCTGACCGTTCGAGACGCCTGCCAGGATGTACCCTGCCGTGGAAGCTGTCAGGATAAGCCCCATCCGATCGATCGGCACCCGGAAGGTATCCTGCATGGATGGCCATGCGGTACCCAGTAACCCGGTTGGCAGGCCGAGCAGCAGGAAGCTGGCGAAGGCCAATAACGTGACGGCCAGAGCGGGTTGAGCAGAACGAGGGGGTTCATCCAGAGCCATCAAAAAAATTCTCCGCGTTCATGAGTTATCCTGTGGTTGATCAAACAACTTCGCTGATCCACTGTCATATTTTTTTAATCTTCCTGCGCTACGTTTAGTATAATTCATAAATTCTGCCGCTCGTCCATCTGCGGGTATCTCCATGGGGCCTCAGAGGTACTATAATGATTGTGAATGATGAATGAATGGGAAAATTTTGGTAGTCGACGATGACGAGCTGCTGGTCAAAAGCCTGAGCTTCAACCTTCGCAAGAACGGTTATGAGGTGATTACCGCTGGAAGCGCCGAAGAGGCACTGGTGCTGGTGCGCAGCCAAACGCCCGATCTGGTGCTTTTGGATATCAATTTGCCCGGCATGGATGGCCTGGATGCGCTGCACCATATCCGCGATCTCATGGGCGTGCCGGTCATTTTTCTCACCGCCCGGCGCCGTGACCTGGACCAGATTCTGGGATTGGACCTGGGCGCCGACGATTACGTTACCAAACCCTTTGATTTGAACGTGCTGATGGTGCGCATTAAGGCAGTACTGCGGCGAGCCCGCCCCGAGCCATCGTCGTCCGGCCAACCGGCGCCCATTAAAGCCGGCCAGCTCACCATCGATCCGTATGCCCACACGGTAACGCTCGGCGGTCAGCCGGTGGTGCTCGCCCCCCGCGAGTTCGAGGTGCTGCGCCTGCTGGCCAGTCAGGCTGGCCATTTGGTGACCACTGAGGAGCTTCTTGAAAAGGTGTGGGGCGCTGAATTTCGCGGCCAATCCCACGTGGTTTACACCCACGTGCGTTTGCTGCGCGAGAAGCTCGAGCGCGATCCTGCCAATCCGCGCATGATTCTGACCGTGCGCGGACTGGGTTATCGCCTCGAGCCTCCGGAGGAGTGATATGCGCGGATTACGCGCGCGATTGATCCTCAGTCACGTTTTGCCGATGCTGATTATCCTGCCGGTGGTCGGCTTCATCCTGGTTTACCTGCTGGAGAGCCAGGTCTTGGTCGCCAATCTGTCGCAGGACTTGAGCCGCCAGGCTCTGGTGACTGCCCAGTTCGCCAGCGAATCGCCGGAAATCTGGATCGACCCGGGACGGGCCGCCGTTTTTGTGCGCGGCGTCAGCTCGATGCTTTCCGCCAATGTTCGGCTTTTGGATTCCCAGAGGCGACTGCTCGTATCCAGCGACCCGGCGGATGCATCGAAACTGGGGCAGGTTCTTGATTTGCCATCCACACCGGCTTCGCCCGGCGGAGAACGCGGTGTCACCGTCACTTATCGGCAGGTGGGCGGCAAAGCCCTGGCCGATGTCGTCGTGCCAGTTTTCCTTCCGGATGGATCGGTGCTCGGTTATGTCTGGCTGGTTAATCCCCTGGCAGACGTGTATCAACGCATCCTCCAGCTCAGGCAGTTGATCATCATCGTCTTGGGAGTGGCCCTGTTAGCGGGGGTAGTTTCCGGCTTGATCTTCGCCTTGAACCTTGAACGCCCGCTCAAGCGCACCACTCAGGCTGTGCTGCAATTGGCTGGCAATGAACGCTCCACCCCATTACAGGAGGAAGGCCCGACAGAAGTGCGCCTTTTAGCCAGAGCCTATAATACCCTCCTCGACCGGCTGGAGACGCTCGAAGCCAGTCGGAAACAGCTCCTGGCCAACCTGATCCATGAACTGGGCCGTCCGCTTGGAGCGCTAAGCTCGGCCAGCCAGGCGCTGCTGGGCGGCGCCGACGAGGATACCGCCCTGCGTAAAGAGTTGCTGCAGGGTATGGACGACGAATTGCACCGCTTGCAGCGTTTGCTCGACGATCTGGCCGATCTTTACCAGCAGGCCATCGGACCGCTCGATTTGAGCATGCAGCCGGTCACGTTGGATGATTGGCTCCCGCGAGTGCTGGCGCCCTGGCGTCAGGCTGCTCAGCAAAAACGGCTGCATTGGGAACAGGACCTGCCGCCGCAGATGCCGGTTGTGGAGATGGATCCGGACCGTATCGCGCAGGTGCTCGGCAATCTGATCAGCAACGCCATCCGCTACACACCGGCAGGAGGCAAGGTGGCCGTCAGTGTGAAGACTGAAGACGGCACGATTAATTTCGTGGTGCGGGATACCGGGCCCGGCATTCCTGCCGAGGAACAAGCCCATCTCTTCTCTCCTTTCTTCCGTGGCAGCGCACAATCGCGCTTCCCTCAAGGCATGGGGCTGGGGTTGTCCATCGCCCGTGACCTTGTCCAGGCCCACAAAGGCGATATCAGCGTGGATAGCGCCCCCGGCCGAGGAAGTACATTTACGGTCAGGCTGCCCGTCGTGCATACCCAAGAAGGGCTGACGGACGATCGTACAAAACTCCTGCTTTCTCCTTAAAACTCCCTTAAGGTGCTGCACAGAATTGGATAAGGACGCACTCTGCACATAGTGATATCCTCCCATTAGAAATAACCTCAGAAATCCATTCTGGGAGAATGCAAAAGGAGGAACTATGCGCAAGGGATTATCCTTTGTTTCACTTTTCGTAGTCGCCGTGTTGGCACTTACAGCCTGTAATGCGGCCGCCATCAACACCCAGGCCAATGCGAACACGGCTACGGCTCCCCAGAGCAGCGCACCAGTCACTGCCGTCGCTCAGGCGCCGGCGGCCGCTCTGCCAGCAACGGGAAGCGGCGCAACCAACAGCCTGATTGCCGCTTACGAAGGCACGCTCGAAACTATTTACCAGCAGGTGAATCCTTCAGTGGTCAACATCCAGGTGACCGAACAGAGCAGCACCAGCCAAAACCCGTTTAGTTTGCCGTTCTTCAACTTTCCCCAGCAGCAGGTCCCCCAGGTACAGCAAGCGCTGGGATCGGGTTTCGTGTGGGATAATCAGGGCCACATCGTGACGAACAATCACGTGGTGGCTGGTGCAACGAATATCACGGTGACCTTCTCCGATGGCAGGACAGTGCCGGCCAAAGTCGTCGGCACGGACGTCAACAGCGACCTGGCGGTCATTCAGGTTAACGTACCGGCTTCCCAGCTTCACCCTGTCACCATGGCCAGCTCATCGAGCGTGAAAGTCGGTCAGCTTGCCATTGCAATCGGCAATCCATTTGGCCTCTCAGGCACTATGACCACCGGCATCGTCAGCGCTCTTGGCCGCTCACTCCCCGCAGGCGACACCAACACGGGCGGGCCTACCTACACCATCCCTGATGTGATCCAGACGGATGCGCCCATCAATCCTGGCAATTCCGGCGGCGTATTGCTCAACGCCGAAGGGCAGGTAATCGGCGTGACCGCCGCGATTGAGTCCTCGACGCAATCGTCCGCCGGCATTGGCTTCGTTATCCCCTCGGACATTGTCAACAAGGTCGTTCCTGAGCTGATCAAGAACGGCAAATTCACTTATTCCTACCTGGGAGTCGAAGGCACCACCCTCGATCCGACCATCAATAAGGCCATGAACCTGAGCTCGGATCAGCAGGGAGCGCTGATCATCTCCGTCACCCCGGGCGGCCCGGCGGATAAAGCTGGCCTGCGCGGCGGTAGCCAGCAGATCAATGACAACGGCAACCAGGTAGCCGTCGGCGGCGATGTGATCGTCTCGATTGACAATCAGCCGGTGAAGAATTTCGACGATGTCGTCTCCTATCTAATCAACAACACACAACCCGGACAGAAAGTCGACCTGGGCATTTTGCGGGATGGCAAGCAGATGACCGTCACGGTTACCCTGGGCACACGCCCGAATACGCCGCCAGCCACTTCGCAGGTCCCCCAATTATCATCGAGCTCCGCTTTTCTGGGGATCGCTGGGGTGACCCTCTCACGAGCAATTGATCAGGCCATGAACCTGCCCGCCAGCACCAGGGGGGTGCTGGTTGAGCAGGTTCAGCCTGGAAGTCCGGCGGATCAAGCTGGCATTCGAGCAGGAAACCAGACGGTTAACGTAAATGGCCGTCAGATCGTTGTCGGAGGAGACATCATCGTCGCGTTTAACGGCCAGCCCGTCGCCACCCTGACCGAGCTGCAAGACCTGCTCAGCCAGGCGCATGCTGGTCAGCAGGTGACCATCACGGTGCTGCGCAACGGCAGGCAGATTGATATTCAGGTAACCTTGGGTCAGGCGGGCTCATAAAAACGGACATCCGGCGAGGATGCAGACGCCAACCCATTGGCTGATGACCATTTTGGATCGGGACAGGGGCGCAAGCAAAGTGCCCCTTATTATTTAATGAACTCCCAAAGGAAATCATCGCCCGAGTCCGCCCGAACCAAGGCGATGGCAATCGCCGGCAGCGCCGCCGGTCCAGTGTAGATCAGATAGCGGGGCGACCATTCGGGATCGAATTTTTGTTTAAATGCGTGCAGGCCTTTGAAATTGTAGAACTGGTTGACGTGCTCGAAAATGTAATGCATGGCGCGCTCCACTGCGGGATCCTCATTGCGCAGCCCGACGCCTGCCAACGCGCTCAACCCCAGATTGAAGGTCTCATATCCCTGTTCTCTGGCCCATTGGATCAACGACACAAACAAGAAATCCATCGTGCCCGGCTCAGTGCGGGTGAGCCGGCGCATCAAATCTACACCGATCTCATTGCGCTGATATTCCGGCAGGATGGTGGCGAAAGCCACGATCGCCCCATCGGCTGCCTGGATGGTCATGATGCGGCTGCTGCGAATATAATTGTCTTCGAACCAGCCCAGCGAAAAACGTTTCTCTGTGCCGCGCACAACCGTCAGCCATTCGTCGCTGATCATTCTTAGCTCGGCCAGCAGTTCGTCGCTGATGGGCGGTAGATGAATGCTGGCCCGGTAACCCAGGCGGGTCAGCTTGTTGACGATGTTGCGCAGTGGTTTCGCGCGGCTGCCTTCCAGCGTGAATTGCTTCAGGTGAACGATGGCCTCGTGGCCGATGCACAGACTGGCAAACCCCGCCTGCCGGTATTCGTCGAGATGATCGGGTAGGACCTGATAGAAGGCCGGCTGCCAGTCGTTGTGCGAGCAATGCACCTTGAATTCCTCCAGGGCAGCCGGAAAGTCATCGCTGGGTCCGATCGGGTCGCCCAGCGCAAGAGCGATTCGACCTTTTGCCACAAAGGCGATTACGCTGCCGCCCTGGCTAAAAAAGTAAGTTTTATCCTCGAAGAGCGTCAATCGCGCCAGGGACGAACGGCCGTAACGTTCCACGATCTCGGCGGCGTGCTTTCGTTCTGCTTCACTGGCCGGCTGGCGGATGAGCACCGGGCGCGCCAGCATGAGCATAGCATAGCCAGTCGTGGCTGCGCCGACGAAATAGATCGAATCGGCGAAGAACCGCCCGAAGGAAGTCAAGGGACGGATTCCGGGATCGGCGAATTGGGTGAACATCATGATTGTCTGCACGAGCGCCTGGTATGGGCCGAACTGTACGCTGAAGTGCCTGTCGAGCAGGTAAAAACCGAGCATTCCATAAGCCATGGTGAAGAGTAATGCGGCGCCGAGCACGCGCAGACCTTGCCGGATCGAGGGCGGGTCAGAGTGGGCGTGGAACTCAGCTCGCAGGCTGAACAGCCACAAAGCCAGGCCGGCGGCGAAGATGGCGCCTTCGTACTCCAGCCTGGCCAGGTGGGTCAGACTCGAGAGCACCAGGATGGCGATCGCCAACGCCCAGCCGACACGCTTGCGCCGCCAAAGGTTAGAGGCCAGCAGGATGAGGGCGAATCCGGCCAGCGCGGTGGCCAGGTGAGTGCCGTGGCGCACTTCGAGAGGTAATATATTTCGTATAGACATCAATCGGCTGGTAAGTGTGGGCCTCACCGAAGAGAGCAGGTTAATGATCCCCATCAAACCGGTGAGCAGCGCCGCCAGCCGGACGCTGCCTTCATCACTCGTGTAAGCCCGTTGATAGGAGAAAGACCTGATGCGACGTAAGGCGAAAAAGCCTGCCACCAGCGGTATCCAAAACGTCAATCCTCGAAAAGAGAGGGCCGCTACGGTTGCCGCGGAAGCAGGCACGCCCAGCCAGGTGTACACCAGCGCCATTGCTCCCTCGACCACGCCGATCCCCTCGGGCGTGATGGCGATAAACCAAGAAAGAATGCCAAAGGCGAAGCCAGAAATCAGGGTGCTCAGATGAATGGTCTGGTGGAAGGCGAGAAAAACGAAGTTCAAACTGACCAGATCGACGGCATAGGCGCCCAAGGCGATCAACACACTGCGTCTTAGCCGGCTGGGGTGCGCGCCGATGGCCAGAGCAGCGGTTGAAAAATTCTCCGCGCTGCTCTGCGCCCAATCTGCTGGCAGAAATGAACGGCGATGCAGTCGCCCGGCCAAAGCCTCTATCCAGCTTTGATACCTTCCCAGCCAAAATGCCAACAGGGATGGGCGGCGCAAACCGAGCAGCATCATGCCGCTGAGCAGCGCAAAGATCACCAGCAGCGTGACCGCACCGGCAACTTCCAGAGTTTGAACATGATGGGTTAATAAAAGGTGTGCAAGGTTGAAGGCCAGGATCAGGGTAAATGCGATGTAATCGGCTGTATGAACCAATAGTATGCCTGCGGTTGCGCGGGCCGGGGATTCTCCTCGCCGGGCGGCGTCATCTGCGAACAGAGCCGCCCCATTGGTACTACCCGTGGGTGCAGCGACGTTTTCAAAAATGGAAGCGAATAGCACCGGGATCAACTCAGAGAGGCGGGTGCGCACACCAACTGTGGTGAAAGCCGACTGATAGACTCCCGTGTAAAGAAGATAATAAATCACCTGAGCCAGCGCAGCCGCCAGCAGCCACTGCCATCTTCCCGTGGCCAGCGTTGGGCCAAGGCGTTCGATGCCAGGCAGGTTGCTGACGACCAGCCAGATGAAGATGATCAGCAAAAGGGATACAATCCAACGCCGCCTCATCATTGACCGCCTGGGTTATAGTCCATTCTCAAGTTCCTCACAATGTGGTGCAAATCGATTTGAGCTCTAAATTAATGATCCAACGAATACCCTTGGAGAATGTGGATTTCCCAACTTTTTCTAAGAGTCTGGTAAGAAAAGCAAAAAGGACTTGCCGAATGGCCTGAAATCTGGTAATATAAAAGCGACAAACACTTGGGTGCCCCCCTCACCCAGGTGTTTGTCAATTTAAGGCGTAATTACCTTGCAATTGAACGGCAGTCCGGGGGAGGATAGATTTTTCCAGTCGCTCAGCAGCATTTCCAGTCCGAGATCGGTGTGCAGATGATCAGGTATCAGGGCGGACAGCAGGCGGGTCCAATCCAGGCTGGCCTGGAGATCATTCACGCGGCTGCAATACACCGGAATGGTGGATGCCGGGTCCTTGTTAAAATCCGCTTCATTTGTTTTCTTGATCGTGTCTGAGATACCATTAAAACCGCTCGGATCCTTCAGGAAAGCTTCCAGGGCGGCCAGACCTAGACGGTCTGAGAGGATGTAGCCGGTCCAGCCTATTTGTTCCTCTTTCAGGGCGTTGGTAAATGCCTGGCTGAGAGCTTTGTCGTGATCAAGGCTGAATGCCTCTGCCAGGCGGTTGGCCATTTCGCCGTCCCTGGCAATCTCGGCCGGGAAGAGGGGGATAAAGGTCAGCATTGGGTGGCCTGGAATGTACATCAGCAAGGACAGCCCATCCAGCCGAGGATCGTCGCCGCTCAGATCATCCACCTGGATCAAAAGCAGGGTACGCTGAGCATCCTTATTGATCAGCGTGGCCGGCTGGGCTGCCTGCAGTGCTTTTTGGCGCTGCAATTGACTGCCCGCCTGGACGCCAATAACCAGGCAGACGATAAACGCCAGCAACGAGAGAACGATGGCTACAACCTTCATACAATCAGGGACGGACTTTGAATAAATTCTTCTCTTGTGGGTGATCGAATGCGGGTGCTTCGGAAGCCTCCCGCAAATTTTGCGTTGCCAGTTGTCCCAGGATATTGTAGAAAGGATGCCTGTTCAGGTTGGCGCGGATCAGGCTGGTCGAACTTTCGTCAGGTGACGCTTGCCCCTCCGCCGGCGGGTTTAGCCGATGAATAAAGACCGTTCCGATGTAAAGCTGTGCTCGCAACTGGCGGTAAGCCTGGCTCAACCAGAGGGATTGTGCCTGTGGAGTGTTAATGGTGGCATCCTCCACTCCTATTCTACCAGAAGGCCAGGATAAATCGGTAATCCAAATCACGCCATCGCTGTGATTATTTGCCACCATCACCTTGCGAATTTCTTCGTAATGGCGCAATGAAGGTGGTCCCCCTGCCACAGGCGGCTGCAGCGAATCGCCGCTGACATCTGCCAGATGGAGACTCACGACCGGCATGACCTCCCGTGCGCCTGCATCATACAGGCCCTGCAGAAAAGCCAGATCGTCAATATCCCCATTGGATTTGCCTGGCAGTAGAGGCGTCAGGCCGCCTGCGACTACCAGGACCGGGATGCCCGCTTCTTTGATCGATGCCTGGACGGTTGTCAGTAATTCCGTGTAAGCACGCGCATCGGGTGGGCCTCCCCAGCCGACGGCGGTATTGGCTGCCGGAAATAGCTCGACCGCGGCGAGCTTGTTTCCGTAGCGCCGTTCCAGATTAACCACGAACCATGCCGTCAGGCGTGGGTCTGGTCCATGCTCTCCCATCGCCCAGTCTGGCGCAGCGCTGAGGCTGAGCAGCACAACGAGGTTGAATTGAGCGGCGGCGGCAAAAACCTCATCCAGATTGCGCAGGTCAGGTTGGGAATTTGGATCGGGCCAACGTTTAGCCCAATTCAGATCGACGGAGATCCAATCCAACCGCAGTTCAGCGGCCGAATTAACCGCCTGCTCGAGATAGCTGCCGTCCAGGTCCAGGCGTGCGCCGTAACCAAATTCCGGTGAATCAGGAGTTCCTCTGGCCGCTTCCGCTGTCAGAGGAATGCTAAAGACTACCCCCCCGATACACAGGAATACGAGTATGGTCCGCCGCCAGCCCATCCAACTACCAGGTGATCACACCCGACGCTCCCAGGAGATACCCGGTGGCCATGCCGAGGATGGAAGCCGCCAGGATCAGCGTTGGAAGCCAAACGATCCCGCCTTGATGCACCAGTTGATACCCCACCCGAACGCAGGATCGGATGATGGGTGATTCGGTCATGAGCGAGATGGTTGTGTCCCAAAAAGCCAGTTCCATCTTCAATAAAGCTGTTTTCATTCCTCAACCTCCCCTAGCCTGGAGTTTCGCGCCGCCGGCCAGATGACCCCCGGTCCGGCATGGAGTGATGTTCCGTACTTCTATCGCGATGACGTTACTTTCAGAATCTTTCCTTTCTCATCCGCCACGACTCGGATCGTACGCGTCAGACTTCTCCCATCTTCTGTGATGCCTTTGCCGTGGAAAATAAGCAGGTAGTTCGATTTCGTACTTCCTGATGCGCGTGAAGTCGCCCCCTGCACCTGAACGCGGGGTCGGCAGCCAGCTACTTCAGGAAAGCGGCGATAAACTTGCTTGCAAACTGCATCGAGTGCTTTTCCATCCATGGCGGATTCCCTCGATGGCTATGAGTGCCGTATGCGACGGCGCATGAAAGCCGGCAGGTCCAGATTGACGGGAGCTGAAGCCAGCTCGAGCTGCGGAGCCTGGACTGCTATTTCAGCCGCATTCTCGTCTGTCACGGTTGCAGAGGGACCCTTTGATTTTGCGGCCAGCGATTTTTCTAGCCCAGGGATAGCGTCTTCAAGCGGGGTCGCCCCCAGACCGGTGATGATCAAAATCACCTGGGTGCGATCCTGCAAGCGCTCATCGTGGATCACACCCGGGATGATCTCGGCGTGGTTGCCGGTTTGCTCCTGCAGGTGCGTGAGCGCCTCAGCGACCTCGTAGAAAGTCAGGTCAGACCCGCTGGTGAAGTTGGCGATGATGCCGGCCGCATTTTCGAGGCTGACCGCGCCCAAGAGAGGGTGGTGCAGGGCATGGTCAATGGCTTTACTGGCTTTGTTCTGACCTTCGCCGAAGCCGATGGCCATGATCGAGCCGCCTCCCAATTGCATCAAGCGGCGGATATGGGCGAAATCCACGTTGATCAGGCCCGGTTCGGTGATCAGCTCGGTAATGCCCTGAATGCCCTGGCGGAGGATATCGTCAGCCAGGCGGAACGCCAGCTCCATGGGCAGATTCTTGGCTTCCATGTACAGAAGGCGGTCGTTGGGCACCGAGATCAACGTGTCGCAGTGCGGTTGCAGCTTGGACAAACCATCGGCCGCGTTGCGCTGCCGGCGACCCATCTCGAACGAGAACGGCGTGGTCACGATTGCCACTGTGACGGCTCCCAGGGTTCGAGAGACGCGAGCGGCCACGGGGATAGATCCGGTGCCGGTACCACCGCCCATGCCGGCGGTCAAAAAGACCATATCTGCACCCTGGAGCGCCAAACCCAGCTCACGGTAACTCTCTTCGGCTGCGGCTTCGCCGACTTCCGGTCTGCCCCCTGCCCCGAGGCCGCGCGTCACCCGCGGGCCGAGCTGTATTTTGACAGGCGCCAGGCAGGATTGCAGGGCCTGGTGATCGGTGTTCGCGCCGATGAAATCCACGTTCTTCAAACCCAGCTCGATCATGCGGTTGACCGCGTTACAACCACCCCCTCCCAATCCAAGCACCTTGATAACAGGTTTGTGAGCGGCCAAAGGGGTGTGGCGGATTGGATTGGTCGACATGGTCAGGGTCATAGCTTCACCTCTCTGCGAGTTGTGTTGCAATAGTTATGCCATCGCCGGTGATTCGCTCCACCTGGCAGCCGTTGGCTTTCAATTTCATCAGCTCTTGTTCTGGAAAGGATTGTTCCCCGCCGATGACGGTGACGCGCCGGGCGTAGGCGGCTTCGTGCACCGAAAAACCGATCGTCGGATGGTATTTCTTGACAAAAGGCCGGATGACATCCAGATGCCAATCCGATACGCCCCAGTCGTACATCGGCAGCAACAGGTAATGCGAGATCCACCCTCCATCTTCCTTGGGGGAAGCCGAGCCTTCGGCGATCTTGGCCGTTTCAGCTTGAGACGAAAGCCGCTGCCGCAATACTTGAACAGCGGGAAGCGCATCACCCCCGGCCCGGAACCAGGCTTGGGCCTCATACCTTCCTCCTGGTTCGGAAGCCAGCAGCCAGTAATTGGCGCATAACACTTCCTGGGGAATAGGATCAAGGGCGGCTTCGGGATTTGCCTCATCTTCAACCGTCTCTCCTGCCAGCAGTTGGACACCTGCCAGCACTTCACGGGCATGAGCGGAGAGATCAGAGAAGCGCGCTTCCTTCTGCGGATCCTGTGAAACGCCCGCCTGCAGCAGGATGATCGGCAGAGTCTTACCAACCACCTGGCGAGCGATAGCCAGATACCAATCGAAAATATGGAAACCACGCTGATCTTGCTCTTCAGGCGGCGTGTAATAGGGACGCGCTCCCGGCCAGCGTTCTGGCCCGCCGGCGCCCCATTGCAAAGGATGGCCATAAGACCAGGCGTATGCGGAGAGAACCAGGCCCTCAATCAGCCTATCCTGTTTTCGTCGCAGAATCGCTTCCAGAGCTGAGCTCAGAAAAGCCGTGTCCCAATAGTGACCGCCCGGCTCCAGCGGCGGGAAGACCGGCACCAACCCGCTGTCTAACGCGGCTTCTGCGGATGGGATAAAGCGGTCCAGGAACCGCTCTACTAGTCCGTCCTGCGCCCACCCTGTGGCCGACCATGAGCTGCGGCTGTTCGGGCGATCGAAGAAGACGGCATAATGGGCGCCCCAACGAGCATAGGTCTCCAGCAATAGAGCCAGCTCCGCGCGGGTAGGCGGGTTCTCCAACGCCAGATCGAAGTGCAAGACCGGCTCGATCCCTGCACCAAGCAGCCCGCGGATGAAAACCTCGGGTATCGCCCGGTCGCCGGGCGCTATCAGGGTGAGCCAGGCGACGCCGAGCGATGTCAATTGGGGCAACCAGGTCTGCAGGTCGCTCTCGCGGTAATGGACTGAATCGGCATAATAATGAAAGCCGAATCTGGGCAACGCAGGATGATGGTCAATTTTCTGGATCATGCTTCGTCCTTCACAGGCAGTTGCGCGCTCATTTCTGAGATCGAGATGGCTGCCGTGTCAGATGCAAGATGTTTGCCAGTGGCTTGGAGAAGCGATTCATCTGCTATAATTCGCTTGTTATGATCCTGGTTACAGGCGGGACGGGCTTCATCGGTAAGGCATTGATCCGCCATCTGGTCGGTTCGGGGAGGCAGGTGCGCACCCTCATCCGGCCGTCGCCCCACACACCGGAGCTTCCGCGCGGCGTCCCGGTCGAAGTGGCGGTTTGCAGTCTAAACGATGAGCGTGGTTTGCGCGCGGCGATGAAGGGGGTAGATGTCGTCATCCATCTGGCTGGTTCTGAAAGTCATGGCAGCCGCGCTGATTTAATGACAGTAGACATCCATGGTACCCAAATGGTCGCTCAGGCGGCCTTCGAGGCCGGCGTCCGGCGCATATTCTACCTTTCCCATCTGGGAGCAGACCGGGCGTCTGCGTATCCCGTGCTGAAAGCCAAGGCGATCGCCGAAAATCATATACGCCAATGTGGCGTGGACTACACGATTCTCCGTACTGCCCTGGTATTTGGCCCAAACGACAACTTTACCACCCGGCTGGCGCTGCTCTTGCATGCCTTTCCATTGTTTTTCCTATTACCCGGCGATGGGCGTTCTCTCGTCCAGCCGCTCTTCATCGAAGACCTGGTGACTTGCATCCTATGGGCCTTGGACGACCCGAAGAAGGTGAATGACATCTACCAGCTTGGCGGACCGGAATATCTGTCATTCCGTGAAGTGGTGGAGCAGATTATGCAGGCGACCGGAACGCGCCGCCTGCCGGTGCAATTTTCTCTCGGTTACCTGCGCATTTTCACGGTCCTCTTTGAGCATCTTTTTCCAGGGTTTCCGGTTTCGGTTTTCTGGCTGGATTATCTGTCTACCAGCCATACCTGCCCGCTCGATTCGCTGCCGCGCGAGTTTGGTCTGATTCCGGCGCGCTTCTCGCAGCGATTGGGCTATCTAAAAGGTGAGGCTTGGGGAAGACGGGCTTTCTCATTACTTGTGCGAAGGAGAGCTTAAGGGGGTAGATGGCAGATAAAGGTTTCTGCGTCCACGGCCATTTTTACCAGCCGCCGCGTGAGGACCCGTTGACGGGTGAAATCCCGCCCGAAACGGGCGCCGAGCCGTATCCGAACTGGAACGAGCGCATTTTGGCCGAATGTTACCGGCCGAATGCCTTGCAGGGCAACTTCGAGCGTATCAGCTTCGATATCGGCCCGACTCTGTTCGAATGGCTGCTCAAAGCCGATCCAGTTACCGCCACCCGCATCGTCTCCCAGGATCGTGCCAACGTGCGCCGCTTCGGAGTCGGAAATGCCATGGCCCACCCTTTCCATCATGTGATCCTGCCGCTGGCCTCGCGACGGGATAAGAGCATTCAGATTTCCTGGGGCATCGCCGAATTCACCGAGCGGTTTGGACGCCGTCCAGAAGGGATGTGGCTACCGGAAACAGCAGTGGATCTCGAAACTCTGGAGGTGATGAGCGAGCTAGGCATCCGCTATACCATCCTGGCGCCATGGCAGGCCCATGATAGCAGCGTGGATACGCTTCGGCCTCAGCGAGTGGATTTGCAAAACGCCGGCTGGATGGCCGTGTTTTTCTATCATGGCGGGTTAAGCTCGCGGGTCAGCTTCGACCCTTCTTCGACGGTCAACGCCGATCTCTTTGCCGCAGAAACCCTCTCCGCCGGTTATTCCTCCCATTTGGAATCATCTAAAGATGCTCAATTGCTGATGATCGCCACCGATGGTGAGCTCTATGGCCACCATCAGCCGTTCCGCGACCGTTTCCTGGAGCATTTGCTGGACGGCGCGCTCAGTCAGCGAAGCATTCAGGCTACATTCCCCGCCTTATGGCTGAAGATGCATCCACCTGCTCAGCGTGTTCGCATCCGCGAAAATACATCCTGGAGCTGCCACCACGGCCTGGAGCGCTGGAGAGCGGCGTGTGGCTGCGTGCCTGACGGAAGCTGGAAAGCCCCTCTGCGCAAAGCAATGAACCGGCTGGCGGCTTCTCTGGATCGCTTATACGACGACGGCTTGCATCCCCTGGGCGTCGACCCGCACATATTGCTGCAGGATTTTGTTTTTGTGCTGTTAGGCAAGATCGATTTGGATGAGCTTGTCCGCTCCCACGCAGCGCGCAAGCTGGACGAGGAGGAAGTGCGCCGCGTCGGTCTGCTGCTCAAATCGCAATACGAGCGTCAGCGCGCGTTCACTTCTTGCGGCTGGTTCTTCGAAGATTTCGATCGCATCGAGCCGAAGAATAATATCGCCTACATGTCTCAAGCCGTCTGGCTGGCTTATCTGGCCACCGGAATCTCCCTACGCAGCCAGGCGTTGGCAGCGTTCAGCAAAGTGAAAAGCCCACGGAGCGGGCTTCGTGGAGATCAGATTTTCAGTTATCACCTCGGCCGGGCGGAAGCGGCCCTCGAATGGCCGGGAAATCTCAACTCCAATTATTAAGGCTGTATCTTTTCCAGCAGGATTTCGACTTGATAATTCGAACGGCGGGAAGCGGCGCGGATGCTTTCGAACTGTCGATGTCCGGCCAGGATGCGTTCCACAACCTGGCTGGCGGGCGCAAGGTCATCGGCGGTTGCCCAGATGGCCAGCAGCGTCTCCATCCAGAGCAGGAACTCATCGAACGCTTCCCGGTTGTACCATAAGATGCCCTGGTAGCGGTTGAAACCCAGGAAACGCTGCACTTCTTCTTCTGCCAACCAGGTCTGCAGCCAGACAGCGGCGCTCTCGCCGGCCATCCGCGTGGGCCAGTTAGACTGCGTGGTCAGCAGACTGACCACCTGGACGGCGCGCGATGCGGCGTTATCATCGGCGTCCAAACCCAGGAAAGCGTTATGAAGGATGCGGCCGAGGAGCCATTCATCAATCCAACTGCGGCTGATGATTTCGTACCCCTCGCTTTCCACAACCTTGCCCAGCAGGTGAGTGATCGCCCACGCCCACAATGTACTCTCTCGCAGGGCGTCGTGCTTCATGAAGGTGCGGATCGCATTGGCGGCCGCCTGGTACCGGCGCGAGCCAGGCAAGGGGAAGCGCTGATCGAATTCCGGCAGCTCGAGCGCAGCTTTCAGTTTGCGTCTGATTTCGGCGGCGATGGCATTTTCGTCGCCCGTGCCGTGTGCGAGGATTTTGATTTCCCGCAACAGGCGCCTGGCCTGCTCTTCGATTTCATCGAAAAAGTGTCTAACCGATGCCTGGCTGTCTTCAGCCTGAATTTTCTGGAGTCGGCGGAAGGTTTCTGCGCTGACCAGATCGCGATATGGTGCGTGAACCGGGCGCAAAAACAGCTCCTGCAGCGCCTCCTGGATGCTCGGCACCCCGCGCCCATTCAGGTAGGCTTTGAGTTGAGCATATTGCCCCCACTCGTTATCCTCCACTTCGCGGAAGTCCAGGAACACGTGGGCTTTGTACGCGTCGAGCTCCACGTACAGGCCGCTCTCGGCTAGCTCTTTGCTGCTGCGGATGTACTCCAGCCCGTTCAAGTGGTCGCGAAAAAGGACGTAACGGCCCGTTTCGGGGTGCAGACCCAACCCTTCGGCCAGTGTCTTCTGCACAATTCGCTTTTTCCCGTCCGATCCGGCGCGGGCGGCAAAACCAACCGAGGTGCGCACCCAGCCACGTGCGCTGGCATAGCGGTTGTGATAGATTACCAGCGCGCGTTCCCTTCCGTCTCCGTTGGAATAGGCGAACACATCCTCGTTGACCGTGCCTTCCGGGGTGAAGAAGTCATACAGCAAGAAATTCTCTACGCCGGCGAAAAGATGACGACGGTGCAGCAAGGGAAAGATTTCGCGTTCATGGCGTTCCACCAAGGCGGGATCAGGACTTTCGTCCCAATATGCCCGGCGGAATTCCATCCCATATTTCTCTGCATAGCCTTCGATCTGGCCATGGCCGAACATTGGCAGGCCAGGAAGGGTGACCATCATTGTGCAGATGCCGAAATACTTATCCCCCTTGCCGAATTGGTCCACCGCAGTGCGCTCATCGGGATTGTTCATGAAATTGACGAAGCGCTTGAGGATTTCCGGATCGAATTCCAGCGTATTCTTCATCACCAATCGGTAATTGGCGTTATCCTCGTTGCGCAGCATGTTCATAAAGGCGCTGTTATACACGCGGTGCATCCCCAATGTACGCACAAAGTAGCCTTCCATCAGCCAGAAAGCCTCGGCCAGAAGCAGTGTGTCGGGGGCTTCCTGTGCGACGCGGTCGACCACCTCGCGCCAGAACTCGACGGGCATGAGCGCATCGAATTGTTCGCGGGTCATGCCATGATCAGCCCGCGAGGGGATGGCTCCACCGCTGCCGGGCTCGGGGAACCACAGGCGCTGGAAATGCTTTTTGGTCAGCGTCATCGCCGCATCGAAGCGTATGATGGGGAACCGTCGCGCCACGCTGAGGATAGTTTGAATGACAGCCTCGCGTACTTCTGGATTCAGATAATTGAGCTGGGCTGTGTCGTTCCACGGCATACTGGTGCCGTCGTTGCCGTGGTAAATATATTTTTCGTTCCCGGTATGCCAGTCGACCCGCTTGAAGACCACCGCTGCGTCGCTGCGCGTAAAATAGTGATCTTCCAAATAAATTCCAACTCGGTCGCTGCCCGATAGATTGGGCCCATTGAATGTGTAAGATGGGAAGGGACTGTAATCGAGGGCGATGAACCAGTCGGGGCGCTCGAGCACCCAGGGCGAGTCGATGCCCATGTGGTTGGGCACCATGTCGCTGGCCAGTCGGATACCGCGTTCCCAGGCGCGCCCGCGCAATGCCTGAAAGGCTTCCTCTCCGCCCAAATCTGCTGCGATCTGATAGGCGTAAATCGAGTAAGCCGAGGCGACTGCCTCAGGGTTGCCACATAACTGTTTAATGGTCTGTGAAGCGCGGCTGCGTTCCCACACGCCAATCAGCCACAGGCCAGAAAAGCCCCAACGGGCCAGGGCATCTAATTCCTCATCCGGAATCTGGTCCAGGCGCGTGATGGCGCGGCGGTATTTCTTGGAGAGCTGATCCAACCAGACATAGGTATTCTTGGCGATCAATACCAGCCTTGGCATCCAATCCTTGTCCGGGCTGAAGCGCTCGGGCTCTAACCTGGCCAAATCATAAGTAGGTGGGATTGAAGGTCCGGGTCCCAGGAAGGCGAAACGCTGCTCCTCGCGCATCAAGTCCAGGCCGGTGAGCAGGCGGTACATGAACTTACCAATCAACCCGGCCCAATGCTGGCGGATGTATTCCAATTGCTCGAAAACGGAATAGGGGGCGGCAATGGCCGGACTGCGCAGCATGTCCACCAGATTCTGGCGGAGTGGACCGAAAGGCGGCTGCGTCTCGAAGTAGGTATGCAGGTTGTCGATCAGATGGTCATAGGCGGTTGTCTTCCGCAGGCTGCTGTCGTCGAACAGCTCTAGATAGTTGGTCAGGGCCGGATTTCTGTTCGACAGCCACAGCATCAACATCTCTTCCAGGGTGACCAGGCGGTTATCCATCCCGTCGGTCTGGCCAGCGAGATAGTCGTCCACGCTGACCTCGCGACGATAGACTGCCAGGGGAGGGAACTCATTGGTAAAAGCCCGCAGAGCGGCATCTAAAGCCGGCTTGCCCAGAGTCTCCTCGAGATAGGTCAATGCGCCCTGTAGGGCCTGAGGGTTGACTTGCTGGCGGTAGAGCCAGGCCACGTAATGCAAGATCTCGTCGAGCAGCCCCATAGCATTGAGATCGCCCGCCCGCACCGCACGCTCTGGGAAGTGCAGTAAATCCCGTTTGGCGTTCATTTTTTGGGCAAATAGGCGCACCGCGTGCACGTTGGCAAAAACCACATTTCCGCTCAACGTGAACAAGCTGTGGTCGAACCGATAAAAATCTCTGGACGCTCGCGAGATGTGGAATTCCATGCACTCGATCCCTTCGATTACAATTTGTCGTCGTAAAATCGACGCTCGGGGCAGTGAGATATCGAGAAATGACCCATGATGCGGTCTTGAATTATTATAGCATCGCGCATCATCACCCTTGCCGCGCCTGACCGAAGATCCAGCCTTCTATGCGGTGAATGACCTCATCCTCGGGCGGATCCCATTGATTGGGATGCCGCAGAACAGCAATCATCCCCAGCAGTCCGACCGCAGCGTCGAAGCGGTCCTCGCCGTCGCTGGCAGGTCCGAAGCCATCATAAAGCGCCTCGACCAGCTCTGCGGTTAGGGCGGCGTCATTTTGCTTGGCAAAGGCCAGCAACCCTGACGCAGCGGCCGCACGCTCGACCTGCACTCGCTTGCCACTGCGCTTTCCCTGACGCGGCGGCATAAAACGTACGCCTGCGCGGCGATAAAACTCCGCCGGGTAAGTTTCAACGATCGCGATGGCGCCTGGGCGCAGCAGCTCGTGCAGCCGACCGCTGAATGGCCATATGGCAAGCGGCGGATGCCCCGCGCGGAGAGCCGGCTGGATCACTTTTTGCCAGCCATGGATGGCCGCCTTTCCGACCTGCTGCGCGCCCATGGTCCAGAAGAGCGGCGCTGCGGCGCGGCGGCCGGGGTAGGCGCGCTCGCAGGCGCGTAGCAAGAAATTCACGCCGGGTGCATCCAGCGCGCGCAGCAGGTGCTTCCTCCGCGCGGCGCCGGGGCGCATGGGATAGAAAGGGCGGGTCAGACTGATCTCATCCGGCGAAGCCGCGGGCAAAAAGAAGTGTTCCCAGCGGGAGCCCGGTGTGCCCGCGACATCCAGGAAAGCGAGGAAATCATCTATTCCGGCTTTTTGCGCGTAGTCAATCGGCAAGCCGATGGGGAAGTCAAAACCCAGCAGAGTAGCACCCCCGCCTGCCTTTTCCTGCAGTCGCGTCAGCAGGTCTGCAGTATCTCCGGCCGGTTGAGGAGCCTGAACAAGGTAAATGCCACTCTGATCCAATTGCGCCCAAGCCAGCCAACGCTTTGACGCTGTGATGCTCCAATCAGCGTGCGCGACCAGAGCGGGGAGTTCATTCCGCTTCATGGCTTGTTTATGACTTGGATCATACGATGAACTCAGACCAGCTCGGCCAGGGCGTACCATTCGCCGGGCTGGCCTTCCATTTCGATGCCCTCGACCAGAAAATCGCGTTCCACCCAGGCGTGCACCGCGCGTTCGGCCAGGCTGGGTATCCAGTGAAACAGTCGCAATAGGTCGGTCATACGCGCCGCCCCAACCGAGCGGAAGTAGCTGCGCACAAGGGCGCGTCGTGCTTCCCATTCGGAAATCGCGCGGGCCTGTTCCGGCAATTCCGGTAAGTGGCGGGCCACAATCTCGTAGATAAAAGCATATTTCCATGCCCCGACCTCGGCCACCCCCACCGGCAAAATCTTGAAATCGGCCTGCAGCTCATCCAGGGCGTGGTTGAAGCGTGCATCGCTCTCGCGGCTGGACAGGTGCGCCGCCCGTCGCAGCGAGATTGTGTCCAGCGCGCCTTCTTTAAGCAGGGCTTCATATACGGATTTTGCTTCCTGGGTCATGCGCCCCTGCTCGTATTGCAGCAAATAATCCTCCTGCGGGTCACCATAATTCTCGGATAGAGCGTAGAAATTGGGCGCCATGTCCATCGAGATGATGGTATTTCGCCTGCGCAGCACGCGTGCGTAGTACCAGCGCTTCTGTCCGAGCAGTGAATCCTTCCACCCCCAGGTGACATGGCCGGGATCGTCGTGCTCGTCGGCCACCGGTCGGTCACCGGCTACAGCCGCCCACAAGCTGGGCATAACCACCTCTTTGATCGGCCAGAAGAAAATAAAGCCGCGCTCGTTGACGAATTCCACCGCCTCCTCCACCGATTGCAGCGCCAGGTGTGGCAGCAAGCGAAAGGTGACAGCCCGATATTCGTACAAACGTTGCGGTTTTAACTTTGCCATAACCTAACGGTATTGAAAGGGTTCGAAGCTCTTCAGAAGAGTAAAATGGATTTGATTTTCCCCGCCAGAATCTTACCCTGATAGGCCGGTTTTTAGAAGGGTTGTTCTGGTAATCTAAAAGGGAATGCACATAACAGGGAGCAACGATGAGGCGCATCACTTTCGCAGGGCTGATCCTGATCTTCGCCGTCCTGCTGACTGCCTGCAAGAACGCAACCCCCGCCATGGAAAAGGCGACCCTCCCGCCAGCGTCCATTGAGCATCCATCCCCGACGGCTCCACCTGAAAACGAGGTTTCGAGTGGGCCGGTTGCTGGCGGGAGTGTCGTGATCGGCCTCACCCAGCAGCCGAAGACGCTCAATCCCCTTCTGGCGACCTCGGCGGTCGAGGATGCGGTGATTTCTTTTGCAGTCGAAGGATTGGTTCAGGTTGACGCCGATGGTGTCTACACGCCTGTGCTGGCCGAAGCCTTGCCAGAGGTCGGTGATGACGGCCTGACTCTGATCTACCACCTGCGCCATGGGGTGCGATTCTCGAACGGAGATGCATTTACCTGCGAAGATGTCCAATTTACGCTGGATGCGATCATGAACACCCCGCTTGGCCTGTCGCCCGGCTATTCCGTTATCGACAGCGTTGACTGTCCCGACGCGGACACCGCGGTGGTAAATCTGGAGCAGGTCTATGCTCCCTATTTGAACCTTTTCCAGTTCATTTTGCCGAAAAAAGCCGGCGACGTATCCGCACCGGAAGACTGGGATTTCAACCGCCATCCGCTCGGCACCGGCCCCTGGGTGGTGCGGGAATGGGTGGATGGAGACCATATTACCTTAGCGAAAAATCCCTACTACCGCGAGACTGGCAAACCACTGCTCGACAATGTGACCCTCAAATTTTTCCCCGGCGTAATCCAGGGCATCCAGGCTTTAAGCCAAGGTCAGATCAGCGCTCTATGGGGTCTCAGCGAAGCAGACCTGCCTGCTCTCGCTGCGCTCGCCGATCGGGTGTCCGTAGCTGAAGTTCCTACCGGGGAGAACGAGCTGCTGGTGCTGAACCTGGCCGATCCGTCGACTGATGCGCCGGCGGACCCGACCAAGGCGCCCCACCCGATCCTCTCTGATGTGCGCATCCGCCGGGCCATCCAGATGGCGATCGATAAGCAGTCCCTGATCGACCAGTTGTTCGCTGGTATGGGGCGCGTGGGTACTTCCGTGGCGCCTGTGGGTCAATACGCCTGTGATGAACCCCCCAGCTCTTTTGACCTGGAAGGAGCCAAGAGCTTGCTGGATCAGAGCGGGTGGGTGCCAGGAGCCGATGGCGTTCGCGAAAAGAACGGCGTCCGTTTGAGCCTGTCCATTGGTACTACAGCCGGTGATGCGCTGCGTGAGCGTTCCGAACAACTGCTGGTCGGTATGCTGAAAGCAGCCGGAATCGAGCTGCGCATCGAGAATTTACCCGCTCAGGATTTCTTCGCTGACTGGAGCGCGAACAGCGCCCGCAAACACGGGCGCTTCGATATCCTGATGTACACCACTGGCCCGGTTGGCAGCCCCGACCCGCAGGGCCATCTCACTTCCAATTACCATTCTGCCAGCATTCCAACCGTTGCGAATCAGGGACAGGGCAATAACTTCTCCAGGTACATCAACGCCGATGTGGATGCATGGTTAGATCAGGCCAGCCATTCGACCGACCAGGCGCAGCGAAAAAATCTGTTCTGCCAGATTGCCGCTCAAATTAATGCCGATGTTCCCCGCATCTTCCTGTACGAGCGTTTGACAATCAGCCCGTACCTGCCGGCGTTACAGAATTATCGCCTTTCTCCCGGTCGTTCAGATTTCAGCTTTGGTTCGCAGGACTGGTGGCTGAAACCGTAATCGACGCTTAATTCAAACGGTGAAGGATATGGGCGACCATATTCGAGCCGCTTCCGCCTATGTTTTGAGCCATTCCCCAACGGGCGCCTTCTACCTGCGTCTCTCCACACTCGCCACGCAGTTGCTGCACCACCTCAACGATCTGATAAATGCCCGTGGCACCGACCGGGTGTCCGCGCGCCTTCAACCCGCCGCGGGTGGCGATCGGGATGCGCCCTTTCAGACCGATCTCTCCTTCCAATGCCAATCTTGGTCCCTGGCCGCGCTCAGCGAAGCCGCATGATTCGAGCGATAAGGCAGCCATGATGGTGAAGGCGTCGTGCAGCTCGAAAAGATCAATGTCTTGCGGCCCGATGCCTGCCTGCTCGTAGGCCTGGCGGGCTGACTTTTCGGCCGCCGATAGCCATAAAGGATCCTTGCGTCCATGCAGGGCCAGACTGTCCGTAGCGGAACCGGATCCAGCAACCACGATGCGCGCGTAGCCGCGATGGATTGCCTCTGCCGGCACAAGGACGACTGCCGCAGCGCCGTCTCCCATTGGCGAAGCGTCAAAAAGATTGATCGGGTCGCAGATCATATCTGCGCGCTTGTACGTCTCGGCCTTTAATGGCTCACGGAAACGGGCGAACGGATTATGCATTGCATTCGCGTGGGCGTTGATGGAGAAGGCAGCGAAATCTTCGTGCTTCCAACCGTATTCGTGCATATAACGGCGCATGGCCAGCGCATTGAGGGCCACGAAAGACAGGCCCATATCCACTTCCCAATCGGCGTCCGCCGCCGTGGCGAGCTGGGCGGTGATCTCCGCTGTGGGCGAATCGGTCATTTTCTCTACGCCGACCACCAGAGCGCTCTCTACCAATCCGGAGCCAACCGCCATGACCCCGCTGCGGAAGGCGGCCGCGCCAGATGAACAGGCCGATTCCAGCTTGTATGCTTCGCTGTAGCGCATCCCGATCCAGTCGGCGATTTGGGCTCCGAGGTGCTGTTGGTGATTGGCCGAGCCGGACATCATATTCGCGACATAAACCGCATCCACCGACTGCCGGCCTGCGTCGGCCAGAGCGGCCAAGGCAGCCTCGCCTGCCAGTTCGCGCAACGATTTTTCCCAATGTTCGCCGATGATGGTCTGACCGATGCCAATGACGGCAACTTGGCGCATAGAATTTCCCTTTCCTTGGTGAAAGTCTGAGACCATTATACGATTTTGGTCTGTCAGGAGCTATCAGGTTTGGAAAAATCTTCGATCCCGTACAAGGAAAGTATAATGGATGCGGTTTGCAGTCAGACGGATCGGCGAGTGGCAAACCCTGTCGTTCATCCATTGCGGATGGAGGCGTGAACGGCGCCTGAGATATTTTTTGCCCATACTCGGGTAAATTTCGGTCTTGCGGTTGACACCAGAACCACAATTGCATCGAGGCGATCATGTTCCATCGAGTGTTTAAACCGTTTCGGCTTTCAGGTCTTGTATTTGTCCTGATTCTCTCTGCCTGTACCTCGCATGCGGAGACACTATCGCCAGTGAATACGACGGGCAACGTATCTCAAAATCGTGGGTCAATGACGCAGCCGGCCACCTCCACACCTTTTCAGCCTTCTTCGTCCGAACCCCAGTCTTCGCCCACACCCCAACCCTCCCTATCTTCCGAGGGAAATCTAATGGTGTGGGTCGATTCGGCCGTCCCCGGCGTACTGCGCAATGTTCTATCTGGTAAGGCCGGCGTCGCCATGGCCGCCTCGCCGCAAGGTGCGAACCTGCAATTGTTGCCTCAGACGAAGGACGATCAGGGCTCCGAAGCTCTGCAAGTCATCCAGTGGGTGTATGCGCTGACTGCCCCTTTTAACACGGTTACCGACGGAATAACCTCCTCGGATCTACGCGCAGCCTGGCAGGGTCAACCGCCGGAACCGTTTGGCGATTCGCCCATCCTGATGGATTCGTCCACTCTGGCGGTCTTCCGCGCTTTGTGGGGTCAGCCGGCGGAGGGCGCAGTGGCCGTACTGCCCGCCGACCAGCTTCTGGATTATGCCTGGCAGCATGCGCCCGCCTGGGCGATCCTGCCCTTCGAGGAGCTCGGGCCGCGCTGGAAGGTGCTGACGGTAGACGGACAGTCGCCGCTGCATCGGGATTTCGATGCGGGAAAATACGCGCTCGCCGCCCGTTTCGTGCTTAAAGGTGCGCCGGAAGTTGCCGCACGCCTGCAAAACGCGCTGGGTCTCGCGTCGGATGCGGCCATCCTGCCGGCCACCAATCGCGATCCTGGCAAGCTGACCGTTTTGGTCATGACCGGCGTGACCGCTCTGGTGCGCGCCACCGCTGCAAAGATGGAACAGCGGGGTATCGATTATCCTGCTCAGGATATCGGCGCTTGGCTGCGCGATGCTGATTTAACGCACATCTCGAATGAGGTCCCTTTTGATCCAAACTGTCCAAAACCGGACCCCCTTCAAGCCACCCTGCAGTTTTGCAGCGATCCCGCTTACATCAAACTGCTCCAAGACGTGGGCACCGACATTGTCGAGCTGACCGGCAACCACCTCGAAGACTACGGCCCCGATGCCGCGCTCTACACCCTGAATTTGTACAAACAGGAAGGCTGGAAAACCTACGGCGGCGGTGCCAATCTTGCGCAGTCGCGTCAGCCTGCCCTGGTGGAGCATAACGGCAATCGTCTTGCATTTCTGGGCTGTAATCCGGTCGGGCCCGCCAGCGACTGGGCGACCGATTCGCAGCCTGGTTCGACCCCGTGTGACTTCGCCCTGATGGAATCCCAAATCGCCGATCTGCGGGCCTCAGGCTATCTGCCCATTGTTACCTTCCAGTACAACGAATACTACCAATTCGCACCTTCTGAAACCCAGGTACGCGACTTCCATGCCATGGCCAAGGCGGGAGCGGTGATCGTCAGCGGCAGCCAGGCGCATTTTCCTCAGGCGATGGGATTTCTGGGCGACAGTTTCATCCATTATGGTCTGGGTAATCTCTTTTTCGATCAGATGGATTACCCGGTGGTCGGTACGCGGCGCGAATTCATCGACCGGCACGTGTTTTATGATGGCCGCTACATCGGCACCGAGCTGCTGACCGCCATGTTGGAAGACTACGCTCGCCCGCGTCCAATGACTCCCGCCGAACGGCAATCCCTGCTGCAGGATGTCTTCGCGGTGAGTGATTGGGCGCGATAATCCTGCCCATGCGGAGATGCAGTATGCAGATTTACGACATATCCCTTACCCTTTCCCCCAATCTGCCTGTCTGGCCGGGAGATCCGGCCTTCCAGGTTGAGAAAGTTGCCGAGATTGGCAAAGATTCAGATGCCGATGTTTCCGCCCTGTGGATGAGCGCCCATACCGGCACTCACGTTGATGCGCCAGCCCATTTTATCGCTGGCGCCGCTACGGTTGAATCTCTCGATTTGAGTGTTCTGGTCGGGAGCGCATTGGTGGTTTCCATACCGGGCGAGGTCAGCCGCATCGATGCAGAAACGATCGAAGATTTATTGCCGGCGGCACCACCGCCGCGTGTATTGTTTAAGACTCGCAACTCCCGCCTATGGGAGCAGCAGGTCGCCTCGTTCAAGCAAGATTTTGTGGCCATTGATGAGAGCGGCGCGAAAGCACTGCTCGAACGCGGCGTTCGCCTGGTTGGCGTGGATTACCTTTCGGTGGCTCCTTTTCGCGAGGGGAAGCCAACCCACCGGATATTGCTGGGCGCCGGAGTGGTCCTTCTGGAAGGCCTCGATCTTTCGGCGGTCGCTCCCGGGCAATATGATCTGTACTGCCTGCCGCTGAAGATTGCAAAAGCGGAAGGTGCGCCTGCGCGGGCAATATTGGTCAAACCATAAAAAATGGGTGGCCTTCAGTAAGGGGCAATCAGGGTGTAACCGCCGTCGATCACGATCACCTGACCGCGGATCATCCACGCGTCTGGCGAGCACAGGAAAGCCACCACCCGGGCCACATCCTCCGATGTGACCATCCGTCCGGCGGGAGTGGCGGCGGTCAGGCGCTCGAATATTCCCGGGTCGTGCATTGCTCTGAAATGTTGCAACGCATCGGTGGCCACCATTCCGGGTGAGACTGCATTGACGACGATGTTGCGCGGCGCCAGTTCGACGGCCAGATAGCGCGTGAGCGCCTCCAGAGCCGCCTTGCTCGCCCCCACCGCAACATAATCCGGCAGAACCCGCCCCGCTCCAGGACTCGAAATGCTGACAATGGCGCCGCCACCGCGCTTCTCCATTAATGGCACCGCCTTTTGGGCGGCAAACAGCAGTGTACGGGCGTTGATATTCATCGTGCCGTCCCAACCGCTGATTTTCTGCTCCATGGCCGGGCGGTTGAAGCCGATGGCTGCGCTGTGCACCAGAATGTCCAGGCCATCAAAGGCTTCCTCCACCTGGCGAAACAGCCGTTCGAGATCCTCCGGCTTGCCGACGTTGGCCCGTACCACCAACGCACGCCGACCCATACTGCGGATCGAATCACCCACTTCATCGGCGGGGGCCTGGTTGTGGACATAATTGATGATTACATCGGCGCCCAGATGGGCCAGGTGCAGGGCAATGGCGCGCCCGATACCGCGCCCTGAACCGGTCACCAGGGCGATTTTACCGGCAAAAGGCTGTCCGTTCACCTCATCACACCTCCCCTGGGTCTACCAGATGGATCGGTCTGAACATGGCGGCGTCCAGCTCGCTGATGTGATCGGGTCCGAGGCGTTTTATGGCCGCTTCGATCGCTAGGAAGTCCCGGCGCAGGCTGCCCAGGTCTATCCCGCGGCAAATGTCTGGGAAAGGTGCCAGCCAGCGCCGGCAGCGCAGCAGCATTTTGCGCGCACCCTCGTAATTCCCGCGCCGGGCGTGGTAATACGCAACGGCAACTTGCAGAATACCGCGGTAAAGATTGCGCACCGGCCCTGTTTCCTGGCGCCAGGCGTTTTCCAGCTCTTCGTGCGCCTCGAAATAATCCCCGGCGTTAAATAGTTCGATGCCGCGCAGGGCCAATGGGTGCAGCGGCGCGCGGCATTCCGGGTCATCGATTGCTGCGCTCGTTGAACTGCTCATGGAGCAAGAGCAACCAAAACGCTGTTCAAATGGGTGAGACCCCCATCGCGCGGGGAGAGGCTGTATACCGCCAGTCTGGCTTGGACCGGTTGGGAGATCTGATAGGCCAGCGCCCCATTGAACGGCCCTGCCTGTCCTACATCTGGCGAATTCAGGTGGATTGTGCCTTGAGCAATGATGTTATCTTCCGTGCCGCACACCGGATCGGGTGTGCCGCTGCCGCCTTCCCCGCACAGCTTCACATTCAGCACGCCTTCGAAGACGTACCCGGCGTAACCGCTGAATTCGAGATTGCCGCCGCTCACCGTTTCCCCTGCCGATGGCGAGAAAATGGCGATTTTCTCCGTCGCCAGGTCTGAAGGCGACTTCAAATCGGCTGCACCCGAAGCCAGCAGAGTAACTTCGACGCTGTTCAGGTGCAGGATACCGCCGTCGCGTGCGCTGATGTCGCTGACCGTGATGCGCCCGGGCTGCTCGTTGGGCGTGGTGAAGCGAACATCGGCGCTGAACGGCCCGCGTTGGCCAGCCTCCGTTTGGATTTGTGCGGAAGTTGCTGCGATCGTCTGGTTATTTTCACCGCTGATAAGTACCTGCAGACTTTGCTCGAAGGTCGGATTGCTTTCCCCCGAAACATGCAATGGAGAAACTATCCGTGAGGCTGGTCCCGGTTCGTGGATCAGGATGGCCTCCGGCGGCAGAGCTGGCGGGGCTTCGGTTGGCGCCTGCTCGGCCGGATAGGCCGTCGCTGCGCTTACCGGCGTCACCAGAACCACATCCGGTTGAGTGGGTGCCGGGTATGATGAAGTCGGCCCGCCTGCTGTGGGACTGGGGAGGTCGGGGCCGGGGACGGTCTTCGGCGCAGACGCTGCGCAGGCGGATAAAAGGACAGGGATCAACAGGTGTGCAAGCAATCGGTGGGCATTCATATCTTCTCCTATCGAAAAGATTATAGCATGCGTATGAATTAAAATTATTGTGGTAGGATACAACTGCACACCTGAAGATCATCTTCTCCAATCTGATTGTCTGAAGGCTTCCACATGAGGATGATATGTTCGATTTATCCGATGATGAGATACTGCCCCTTTCCCTGAAGCATAATTTTTGGACCTGGTCAGCGCAGGCTAAGGTGGAACCTATCCCGGTCGTACGAGCCAAGGGGGTGTATTTCTGGGACACCTCCGGCAAGCGTTACCTGGACCTCAATTCAATGACCATGTGCGTCAACATCGGCCACGGCGATGAGCGCGTTGTTGAGGCGATCGCTGCCCAGGCGCGCGAACTTGCCTTCGCGGCACCCGCCATGGCCACCCGTCCACGAGCCCTGCTGGGTAAGCTGTTGAATGAGATCGTACCGCCCGGCTTGACGAAATACCTTTATACGTTGGGCGGGGCCGACGCCAATGAAAACGCCATCAAACTGGCGCGCGCCTATACCGAGCGGCCGAAAATTCTATCCCGCTACCGCTCCTATCATGGCGCCACCTACGGCGCTATCGCCGCCACCGGTGATCCGCGCCGTGTGGCCTGGGAGCCGCTGGTCATGCCCGGCGTGGTGCACTTTCTTGACCCCTACCGTTACCGTTCCACCTTCCACCGCACCAACCCGGACATCCCAGAGGAGGAATTTACCCGGGATTATCTCAACCATCTCGAGGAAATCATTCAGTACGAGGGCCCCGAGACCATTGCGGCTATCCTGCTTGAGCCGGTGACCGGCACGAACGGGGTCATCGTGCCGCCAAAGGGTTATCTTTCCGGGGTGCGCACGCTATGCGATCGCTATGGCATCCTGCTGATTTGCGACGAAGTGATGAGCGGCTTTGGCCGCACAGGCAAATGGTTCGCCGTCCAACATTGGGACGTAATCCCCGACTTGATGACCATGGCAAAAGGGCTGACTTCGGCCTACGCGCCTCTGGGAGCCGTGGCGATGAAACCCGAGATCGCTGCTGCCTTCGACGAGCGCGTCTACCAAGGTGGATTGACGTACAACGGCCATCCGGTCTCCTTGGCTGCGGCCATCGCCAATATTCAAGTCATCCGTGAAGACAGGCTGGTCGAGCACGCTGCAGAGACCGGGGAAGTCATGGCCGACATGCTCCAGGAACTGCTCACACGCCATCCCTCTGTCGGCGAGGTGCGCTCGATCGGGCTCTTTGCTGCCATCGAGCTGGTGCGTGACCGCAACACCAGGGAACCGATGGCTCCATATGGTGGCACCAGTCCCGAGATGGCAGCCCTGCGGAAGTACCTGCTGGAGCATGGCGTGTTCGTATATACGCACTGGCACACAATTTTGATCATCCCGCCGCTCATCATCACCCCCGAGCAGTTGGCTGAAGGTTTTGCCGTCATCGAAGCTGCCCTGGAGATCACCGATAAAGCCGTGCGAAGTTGAAATCAAAAGATATTGACATACTTCTAATGTAACATTCCGCCATAGAAAGCCATCTAATAAAAGGTTGGAACCACATCAATCATCCTTTGAGGAGCGAGCGATCATGGAGTTTAGTTTTTCAGGCGCGTCAAGATCAAAGAAAAATGTCGAGCCAGAAGAAGTCAAGGTGCTTGTGTTGGGGTCGGGGCCGGCTGGATATTCGGCCGCGCTGTATGCCGCGCGCGCTGAGTTGCAGCCTGTCCTGCTTACCGGCAATGACCTGGGCGGTCAGGCCGCGCTGACCTACACCATCGAAAATTACCCCGGTTTCCCCGATGGAGTGGGGGGGAGCGAGCTGGGCGAGCTGTTCCAGAAGCAGGCTGAGCGCTTCGGTGCGCGCATCATTATGGACACGGCCACTTCCGTCGACCTGTCCAGGCGGCCTTTCAGGGTGCAATCCTATAACGGTGAATATCTGGCTCACTCTCTGATCATCGCCACCGGCGCCACTCCCAACCATCTGAACGTGCCTGGCGAGACCGAACTGACTGGGCGGGGCGTCTCGTATTGCGCCACATGCGATGGCTGGTTCTTCAAGGAAAAGAAAGTCGTGGTGGTTGGTGGTGGAGACAGCGCTCTGGAAGAAGGGCTCTTTGTCACCCGCTTTGCCACCAGCGTGACCATCATTCATCGCCGGGATGAGCTGCGCGCAGGCGCCATTCTGCAAAAACGCGCCCGCGAGAATCCGAAGGTGAACTTCATCTGGAACACCGTGGTGACGGAGATAATCGGTGATGGGGCGGTCAGATCGGTCCGTCTGCGCGACGTGAAAACCGGAGCGGTGCGCGAGTTCGAAACGGATGGCGTATTCATCTTCATCGGCCATACGCCAAATAGTGAAATATTTAAAGGTCAGCTGGACATTGACGAGCGCGGGTATATCAAGGTGGATCATCTGATGCGCACCAACGTGCCGGGTGTCTATGCGGCCGGTGAGGTGGCCGATCCACACTTCCGTCAGGTGGTGACCTCGGCGGGCATGGGCGCCGCCGCGGCCATGCAGGCGATTAAGTTCCTGGAGCAGGACGAGTAATCCTGGAGAAAGCTGAAAAAGGCCTTGCGGTTCTCACCCCGCAAGGCCTTCGAATTTAACCATTTCTAATTTACTGCGCCGACGTCGGCGTCGTTGCCGGGCTGGTCGCGGCCGGAGCGCCTACCCCCGACCAGGTAAAGACCCGCTGCGCGCTGGGCGAACCGGCCGGCTCCCAGGTCGGCTTGCCGGACGAATCGGTGCCCGATTGGCGTACCGGCAGCACCCACCATCGGATGATGTGCGGAGTGGTGTCGTTGGGGCGAAAGTTGGATGGGATAATGAATTTGGTATCGGTCACGTATTCGACCAGTTTCTGGCCGTTGGCGGCGGTCACGTCCTCGATGGTCACCGCGTATGCTTCGTTCTGCCGCAGCGTGCCGACAGAGGCCCACTGCAGCGTGACGGTGTCGTTGGCCAGGGTGAAGGCCGCTCCATCAGCCGGTAACAGCAGGTTCGGCGCAGGGTAGGGCGGCGGAGTGGTGGGCGTGGGCGTTGGTTTGTTGACCCGTTCACACAGCGGTATGATCAGCGGCTGACCTTCGAAGACCGTATCCGAAGCCAACCCGTTGTATTCTTTGATGGCCGCCATGGTCACCCCGTAATTGGCTGCGATGGAAGACAGCGTGTCGTTGGCCGCCACGGTGTAGTTCAGCTTTTCACAAGATGCCTCGGCTTGCTGGGTAGCGTCCAGCGTCGCTGAGGGCTGCGGAGAAGGCGTCGGCGTTGGCTGAGGGATCTTTAAAACCTGCCCAACGACCAGGTTGTCGCAGGCGGCCGGTAGGTCGTTTAGTGAGATGATGCTGCTGACAGACACCTTATAGGCGAGGGCAATCGAAATACAGGTATCGCCCAGCGCCACCTTGTAGTCGATCGGCGGTAGGGGTGTCATCGTTGGCTCGAGGGTGGGCGTCATTGTGATCGTCGGGGTGACGGTAACGGTCGCTGTGGCCGAGGGAGTCGGCGTTTGGGCGGCATCAGCAGCCGGATTAGCGTTCCCGCGCAGAACGAAAAAAACCAGTGCCGCGCCGATGGTCAGGAACAAAGCCAGGAATCCAAGGGCTGCTGGCAGGCTGAGGGTCAGCTCAGGCATGCGCGAACCCTGCACAAGGTGGGTTGGTTTTACGTTCGCTTTCACGCTGAGGTCGCTGCCGCAGACCAGGCAGCGCGTGGCGTTCTCGCTCAGGCGCGTGCCGCAGGTTGGGCAGAGCTTCGTGGGGGAAGTAGTAGATTTTTCGGGACTCATAGGCACTCTGATGTCGGCATTATACCAGCCTTTTCCATCATCCGGTATTTGCTATTTTGTCAAGCAAACCGGTATTGTCTTTTTGACTTCGCAAGGCCATCCGGTTGTGATATCCTAGCTCATGTGGAAAGTTACAGTGTGTACGTGCACATTCCTTTTTGCCGGCACCGCTGTGCGTACTGCGATTTCAACACCTACGCAGGTAAGGATGGGCGCATTGAAGCTTATACGGATGCCCTATGCCTGGAAATTCGCTCTCTGGCCAGAGGGGCACCCGCCCGCTTGCCGGTCCACACCATATTTTTTGGTGGAGGGACACCTTCGCTCGTGCCGCCCGCCGGTTTATCGCGAGTGATCGAAACGCTTGCACAATCATTCGACCTATCTCATCAAGCCGAGATAAGCCTTGAAGCCAACCCGGGCACCCTTTCGTTGCCCTATCTAGAGAATCTGCGCCGCATCGGCTTCAACCGCTTGAGCCTGGGGATGCAGTCCGCTCACCCGGATGACCTGCGCCTGTTAGAGCGCCAGCACGATTACGTGGATGTCGTCCAGGCGGTGAAATGGGCACGTCAGGCGGGCTTCTCTAACCTCAATCTGGACCTGATCTTCGGCATACCGGGCCAATCCCTGGAACGCTGGCGCCGCACGCTGGACCTGGCCCTGGCTTTGCGCCCCGAACACCTTTCTCTTTATGCCCTCACCCTGGAGCATGGCACTCCCTTCGAGCGATGGAGCGCCCATGGTCTGGTGCCGCAGGCTGACCCTGATCTGGCCGCCGACATGTACGAAACCGCCGAGGAACGCCTGGCGCGTGAAGGCTACCTCCATTATGAAATCTCGAATTGGGCAAAAGTAATAGACGGTCTAGCCAGGGTCTGCGCACATAATTTACAATACTGGCACAACTGGCCGTATCTCGGCTTTGGCGCCGGCGCCCATGGCTATGCCGGCGGGTACCGCACCGCCAATGTCCTGGGTATTGAGGCCTACATCCGCCGCTGCCATTCCGGTGACGAGCGGGCATTCCCGTTTTCCCCTGCCACGGTCAACGCATTACCCATCGACCGTTTTACGGAAATGCAGGAGACCATGATGGTCGGATTGCGCCTTACAGAAGAAGGAGTTTCCACGCACGAATTCCGCTCTCGGTTCGGTAAAGATATACGGGAAGTTTTTGGGAAAGACGTCGAGGATCTGTTAAACCTGGGATTATTGGAGTGGAGCGGGGATGATCACAGCCGTCTGCGTCTTACGACGCGCGGGCGGTTGCTCGGTAATCAGGTTTTCATGCGTTTCGTTGGCGAGGGAGTCAGCTCGTAATTACCAGCGTACCCCAGCCGGTGCGGTTCCAATCGCTGGCTTCCACCACCGGCGTGGTCCAGCGGTACATCCATTTGGCTTCATCCATGCGCATATTGACGCAACCATGGCTCATCGGAATGCCAAAATTATCGTGCCAGTAGGTACCGTGCAGGGCAACCCCGGTTTTTGGCTCGAAAAATGAGACCCACGGCACTCCAGGGAGCTCATAGGCTTCCAGATCGGCGGTCAGGTTGCCGTCCCCCATATGCTTGGAAGGCATCTTGGATTGTACGTGGAAAGCGCCCTTGGGTGTCTCGGTAGGGATTCCGTTCGGACCGGGCTTTTGGCTCGGTATGCCCGAAGATATGGTCGTTTGCAGCACAACCTTGTCCCCTTCGTAAGCGGTGAGGGTTTGCCGGCCGAGTGAAACCTCTACGCGCTTCTTCTCTGGCGGCACATCGGCCGATATGGGCGCCAATTCTTCGGCCGTGATCGGGCGGAAATGAATGGCAGGGGCGTGATAGTCCACATCCAGCAGCTCATCCCGCAGGCGATACCAGGGCTGGCCGTCAGGGCCTTCGTCCACACCCATGGCCCAATGCACCGAACGGTAGTACAGCCGGTAGACCGGCTGCCAGCCGGTGTAGCGGTTGTAGCGCATGGTTTGGGTAATCGGCACGCTGACCTCGACAAGCTGGCCATTCTCAGGGATGCTGGAGAGCACCGGGTTTAAGTGGGTCTCTACTTTTTGTATGTAGCCGCTGTGCACGTAGCCGCGCCAAACCCGATACCATTTGGGATTCCAGGCCGGGCCGGTGTCCGAAGTTACTTCATAGTAGATGTGCAGCAACTCGTCCCGATAGCGCTGGACGACGATTGCGCTCTTATCGCTGGGCTTTTCGTAGACGCTAACCGAGCGGATGGTCACGCGGCCTTGCAGCCCTTCCTGGTCGTCTTCGCCCAGATTGAAGTACGGCCGGAAAGCCAGACTACCCAGGCTGAGCGCAGCCAGCTTCATGAAATCCCGTCGGGATAGGCGTGTGCCCATAGTGATCGCATTATACCGGATGGGGTAGGCCTGTCAAGAAGGCCCCAAAAGGGGGAGGCCATCCAGCCCTTCCTGGACGGCACCCGGGAATTTGGGATGAGGAAACGTCCTACCAGGCCGCCTGGATTACCTGGTTGAACACATCCACAATATGACGGTCGAAGTGCTGCCCGGCGCATCGCTTGAGCTCGGCAACCGCCTCGCTCTGCGTGCGCGCCCGCCGGTAGACACGGTCGTCGGTCATGGCTCCGTAGGCGTCTACCACGGTCAGAATACGCGCGCCCAGCGGGATCTGCTCACCCTTCAAACCAGCCGGGTAACCACTGCCGTCATATTTTTCCTGATGGTGGCGGATTAATGGGGTGATTTTTTCCAGTCTTTGCAGCGGCGCCACGATTTGTGCGCCCAGTTCAGGGTGCCGCTTCATCACCATCCATTCTTCGTCAGTCAGTGGGCCGGGTTTACGCAGGATGCTGTCGGGGATGCCGATTTTGCCGATGTCATGGAGCAGCGCCGCCCAGCGTATGGTCTGCACTTCATTGTCGCTCAACCCCAGTTTTTGCGCGGTTACGACTGCCCATTCGGCCAGCTTTTGACTGTGTTGGGCGGTGTACGCGTCGCGCGCATCTACGGCTCTCGCCAGGGTGAGGATTGTCTCCATGTATGTATCTTCCAGATCCTGGCGCAGGCGGGCATTTTCGAATGCCAGCGCGGCCTGACCGGCAAAGATTTTCATCGCGTCTTGATCAGCTTTTGACCACTCGCGGGGACGGTTGTACAGGCAGTCTATGGTCGCGAGAAGGCGGTCTTCGTACTGCATCGGGTAGGCGGCCACCGCCCGGTAACCTGCCATCTTTGAAAGTTTCCGGCGGATGGATAACGTGGGCAAATGGTTCACGTCTGAGGTGAAGCTTGGTTGGAGCAGGTCGCTCATGTTTTTTTCGCTCAGTCGACGCAAGTGCCTGAGCGCTTCATTCAGGTATTCAGAAGACAGGCCGTGCGCATACAGGAAAGAAACACCCTCGTTTGTATCGAAACGATATACCGCCACCCGATCGGCTCCGCTGACCGCCAACGCGCCTTTCCCGATAATTTCCGCCAGCTCTTTCAGGCTCACCGGCCGCATCAGCCCATCGGTGAAGGGCGAAAGTTGACGCAGCAGCATGGCGAGGTGCTCTTTGTCATGGGCCAGACCAGCATTTTCCAGGGTGAGGGAAGCGAAACTGGCGAACAGACGTGCCAACTCGTACTCCTCTTTCGAATAGGGCGGTTCTCCCTGGCGACTAGCGGCAAAAATAGCACAGTTGTGATCCTTCACCGCCACCGGCACGGCGATAAGGTGCTCATGGCGTTTGGTCAGCGGCATCGGGATGGCGCCGTCGCCGTTGTTGGCGTAATTACGCAGTTCAGGCAATCCAGTTTGGTGGACTTTCTCAACCAGATCTCTTCTCAACGGGTCTGCCCAGCTTCGGTGATCTCGAGCGCTAAATTCTACCTGGATGGACCGCGGAGATCGCTTGCCGCCGTTCTGTTCTAAGAAGAAAAGCACCGCCGAGTCACAGCCGAGCGCCTCGCCGAGAGAATGTAAAAGCTGGCGCAATATATCATCCGGAGAATATAGTGAAAGCATGTGGTTGGATAGTTCCAGCAGCTTGCGGCATTGGCCATGCAGTGGGGATCGCTGCGGCATCTTCAGGTCGCGTTTTATGACGGCAGCAGACGTACGGGTCTTTGCGCTGCGCATGGTCATACTCACCTCGTCAATTATTTGAATAAATAACGGCGATCACACGATCGGCTGGGTCGCCTAGCGGAGCACCCATCCGTGTGCAAGAAGCGTGCTAATACAAATTCCATGTCACGTTTAGAACGATCTAAAAATAGGACTAAATCTGTTGAATTACTCGAATATGTGCTATAATCCCAACCGGTCGGATTGATCTACGATGACGAAGGGGTAGCAGTCACATTTCAGCGCGAAATCTGTCAACGGTTCACATTCATGTATAAGGGCTTTCAAATGGTCATTCAAAGCCAAAAGCCTCTTCTGCCAGTTGGGAGAAAATCCTTTCACCGAGATTACCGATCGGAGCGGGCTGCCAGCTCATCCTGATCCGCCAGTTTTGATCGCCAATTCCCCCCCAATACGCAGCGCCCGACCAGCGCAGTAGCTCATCAAATCAGATTATTAGCGGTAGGCCAGGAGGTACTGTTATGGGTAGGCGTTTTGGTCGTATTGCTCGCTTTGGATTGGCCTCGCTCGTTCTTTCCGGTTTACTCCTCTTCAACCTGACCCCCAAACCAGTTAATGCCTCTACGACGATCATCGTCACCACTACCAGCGATACCGTCGCAACGGATGGTTATTGCAGCCTGCGTGAGGCGATTATCGCTGCGAATAAGGATCAGGCTTCGAGCAGCCAGCCCGGTGAATGCCCGGCCGGCAGCGGAACAGACACGATCGTCCTGCCCGCAGGCACCTTCACCCTCACGCGAACCGACAAAGGCCAGGAGGACTCCTCTTCCACCGGAGATTTGGACATCAGCTCTAATATGAGTGTTCAGGGTGCCGGTGCTGATAAGACCTTCATTGTCGCTTCGACCAACTTTAACGATCGAATCTTTCAAATTCTGAGCGGTAAGGTGACGATCAGCGGGGCGACTATCCGCGGCGGCAACGTCAGCAAGCAGGATGGCGGTGGAATCCTGAATGCCGGCAATCTATCCCTGGAAGCCGTCGTTGTCACCGGCAATAAAACCACGGGGAATGGTGGTGGGGTGGCCAATACCTCCGCGGGGACCCTTGCCATCTCGAAGAGCACGATATCCAATAATACCGCCGGCGTTAACGGTGGCGGCCTGGCGAATTTCGGTACATCAACTTTTGCCAACGATACGGTCAGCGGCAACACCGCTGCCGCCGCCGGTGGCGGCCTGTATACTGCCGGTAATGCTACCTTGAATAACCTGACAATCGCCGGCAACGTCGCCGACAGTGATCAGAACGGCTCAGGCGATGGGGGCGGCCTCTTTCAAAGTGCCGGCACGCTCAACCTCTCTAACTCGATCGTGGCCGGTAATCTGGATCGCAGCAACAAAGTGCAATATCCCGACTGCGCAGGCGCGCTCGCCTCGCTGGGTTACAACCTGATTCAGAGCACGGCCGGTTGCTCGATCAGCGGCACGACCACGGGCAATCTGCTCGGCCTCAACCCCGCCCTTGGTCTTCTCCAGGATAATGGGGGTCCAACTCCAACCATGGCGTTGCAAAACGGTAGTCCGGCCGTTGATGCCGGCAGTCCGGCTTTGCCGGGCGTTGGGGGCGGCGCCTGCGAGATCGCCGATCAACGCGGTGTCAGCCGCCCCCAAGGGTTACATTGTGATATGGGCGCGTTTGAGCTGGAGAACCCGCTTCAAACCGGTCCAATCTATACCGTCAATACCACCGACGACGCTGGAAGCTTTTGCGCCTACGCACATTGTCCTTTGCGCCAGGCTATCCTGGCGGCCAATGCCCATCCCAATGGGCTCGCTCCCGATCAGATTGTGTTCAACATCCCCGGCAGCGGCGCGCAGACCATTTCTCCTGCCTCAGCCTTGCCCGTGATCACCGATCCGCTCCTCCTCGATGGGTCCTCCCAGCCGAACGGCAGCATCATATTGGACGGAAGCGGAGCTGGTCCAGGTGTAGACGGCCTGGCAATCGGCGCGGGGGGAACGACCGTGCATGGCCTCACCATTCAGAACTTTTCTGCTAACGGTGTGCGTCTCTTTGGCGGTGATGGCAATCAAATTCACGGCAACACCCTTATCAAAAATGGTGAGGCTGGCGTAGCCGTAGTCTCCGGTAGGGGGGATACCATCAGCGCAAACAGCATTGCTGACAACAGCCGCCTGGGGATTGATCTGGGTGGCGATGGCGTCACCGCCAATAGCGCCTCCGCCATGCGCACCGGCCCGAACGATTTGCAAAACTTCCCCGTGCTGTACGCAGCAGCCCCCGTCAGCGGCGGAGTGAGCCTTACCGGCCGCTTGAATGCGGCGCCGGATGCCGCCTATACGCTCGAGTTCTTCTCGAATGGGAGCTGTGATCCCTCCGGCTATGGCCAGGGAGCAAGCTTCCTTACCTCAATAAGCGTCACTACCGATTCGAACGGTAACGCCCACTACTCCCAGATTCTCCCCAACCCGGGCGGTAACTTCATCACCGCTACAGCGACCAGCGCGAGCGGCGACACCTCGGAATTCTCCCCTTGTGTAACGGTTGGTCCGCAAAACCTCTCCTGGCCCGATGCTTTGGAAATTTCGGCTGGTGCAGGCGGCGTCACGGTGGATCAGTACCTGGATTCAGCTGGGCAATCCCGCTGGTACAAATTCCCCGTGCAGCCCGACTCGAAGGTGGTTGTGACGCTTACCAACCTGCCAGCGAATTATGACCTGACCCTTTACAAAGACATTGGGGCGGCCTTTCAAAACCTCACCTCCCCGCAAGACTTGGTGCGGTTGGGCGCCGAATTTGCTCCGGACGCCTTCAGCCCGGACGCTTTCTCACCCGACGCCTTCTCGCCAGACGCGTTCAGCCCTGACGCCTTCAGCCCGGATGCCTTCTCGCCCGACGCTTTCTCTCCCGACGCGTTCTCCCCGGATGCGTTCAGTCCCGATGCTTTCTCCCCCGACGCCTTCAGCCCGGACGCTTTCTCACCCGACGCCTTCTCGCCGGACGCGTTCAGCCCCGACGCCTTCAGCCCGGATGCATTCTCGCCCGATGCCTTCTCTCCCGATGCGTTTTCGGGGGCGCAAACCCGCAGCCTGATCGGCGCATCGGCCTTCGAAGGTACAGCCAGCGAGGGTATTTTGGCCAATACCTGGGAAAATTCAGGCTATTTCTACGTCCGTGTGCGCGGGCGCAATGGCGCCTTCAGCCTGTCTTCGCCTTTTCATCTCACGGTTTACCAGCTAATCGGGCAATGTAGCGTGATCAACTCGAATCTGCCCGCCACCAGCCTGAGCGCTACCGCAGGGGGCTATAAGACCATCATTCTGACCGACATGGCTCGCCTTGGCGGCACGCCCGATCAGCTTGCCGCCCTTCAGCAACGCCTGGCAGCCTTAGCCGCGCGCCCTGAAGTCGCCGGAGTGGTGGTAGACGTGGATTCCGACGCACGGGTCTCAGCGGCTAACCTCCAGGCGGATTCCCATCCCGCCTGTCCGAACGCCAAGAACCTGGTGGCGGATGCGGTGAAATCCGTCCTCGACCGCTACTGGGCGTCAAATCCCTTGCAGTATGTTGTCATCGTCGGGAACGACAGCGTCATCCCCTTCTTCCGTCACCCCGACCAGGCCCTGCTGGCCAACGAAAGTCACTACGTCCCGCCTGTCAAGGATTCCTCCCCATCTCAGGCCAGTCTGAAGTTGGGCTACGTGCTCAGTCAGGATCGATATGGCGCACGGCTGTCCATATCTTCCAGCACCAACACGATCCCGATCCCGGATCTGGCTGTCGGCCGTCTGGTGGAGACGCCCGATGAAATCAGCGGCATGCTGGATGCTTATCTGGGCACCAGCTTCGGAGTGGTGAGCACCCCCACCACCGCCATGGTAAGCGGCTATGATTTTCTGGCTCTTGGCGCTCAGGCAGTCGCTCAGAATCTGGGGGCTGGCATCGGCAGGCCGGTTGACAGCCTGATCAACCCGCGCAATGTGGCCCCTACCGATCCTTCTTCCTGGACTGCAGACCAGCTCCGCGCCATGCTGCTGGGCAGCCGCCATGATCTGATCTACCTCTCGGGGCATTTCTCCGCCAATACAGCCCTGGCCGCCGATTACACTTCACGCATGTTGGCCAGCGAACTCGCCAATTCATCCGTTGATCTGACCAACAGCATCGTCTTCAGCGCTGGCTGTCACGCCGCCTACAACATCGTGGATCAGGACGCCATCCCAGGCGTGACCCTCGCGCCGGACTGGCCTGAAGCGTTTGCCATGAAGCGCGCCACGCTCATAGCCGGCACCGGCTACCAGTATGGTGATACCGATTTCATCAAGTACAGTGAAGTAATCTATCAGGAGTTCAGCCACCAGTTGTTAGCCGGAAGCGGCCCGGTGTCTATCGGACAGGCCCTGGTGGCTGCCAAGCAGACCTATCTGGCGGATACGCCCGACATGCAGGGCATCAACGAGAAAGCTTACCTCGAAGTGACCCTTTACGGTTTGCCGATGTTGAGCGTCAACCTGCCGGCGGGTCGTTTCAATCCATCAGGAAGCCCCTCAATCGTCAGTTCTGTGACGCCGTTTGACGCCAATCCCGGCCAGATGCTTGGCTTGGGTTACGCCGATGTCTCGGTCACCCCAGACCTGACTCCCAACACGATCGCACTTAAGAATCCCGTGGATGGCTCACTGACAAATAGCTTTTATTTGTCGGGTTCTAGCGGCGTATCGACCAATCCTGACCAGCCGGTTATGCCGCTGGAAATCCGCAACGTGAGTGTACCAGGCACAGTCCTGCGCGGCGTGGGTTTCCGCGCTGCAGCCTACACCGATCTTGCCAACATCTTGCCACTGACTGGTTCGGCTACCACTGAACTGCGCGGCGTCCATTCGCCATTCTTCAGCGACGTCTACTGGCCAGTGGTGCCGTGGAGTCTCAACTACTTCGCCGCATTGAGTGGCTCTGGGAGTGCCATCAATTTGATCCTCGAGCCATCCCAATACCAGTCGGATGCGCCATTTTCGTTGACCGGCACCATGCGGCGATACAACCAAATGGCTTTCCGCCTGTTCTACAGCGACAATGTGCAGACCTATCCTACCACCGGCTATAAGCCCGCACTGGCGGCCGCCCCATCGATTGCCATGGTCAGATCGAGCGTGGCGAACGGCGAGGTCGCCTTCCACGTGCGCGCGGTCGGTGATCCATCGGCAGGCATCCAGTCAGTCTGGATCACCTATACGGGAATGGCAGCCCCATTTTACGGCCTATGGCAGTCCCTGGACCTGACCCAGGATCCAAACGATACCACCCTGTGGACGGGCAGTCTCCCGCTAAACGGGGCTGATCCTTTGAGCTTGCGTTATATCGTGCAGGCAGCCAATGGGGTCGGTTTGGTCAGCCTGGACGCCAACATCGGCCGTTACTATACTCCCGGTGTGCAGGGTCAGCCGACCACCCCCACCAGTCTGGCGCTTCAGGTGCCTGCATCATCCGGCCCGTATGGTTCTCCCGCGTCTGTTAGCGCGGTGCTGACGAGCAACGGCGTCCCACTGCCGGGTATGCGTGTTTCCATTGGCGTCGGCCCGCTGGTGCGACAGGTAGTGACCGCTGCGAACGGCGTGGCCAGTGTGACCATACCTCTTCTGGCCAGCCCCGGCGGTTATCCAGTGCAGGCTTCGTTTGCTGGCACGCCGGTTTATATCGCCTCTTCTGCTGTCAGCACCTTTACCATAACGAAACAGGATACGAAGCTGGTTTTAGTTCCACAGCCTGCCAGCGTGCAGTACAGCGACGATGGCGGCTTGAAAGCCATCCTGACCGATGCCGCTGGCCGACCGATCCCTGAAGCAACGGTGTTCTTCGTCGTTTATAATCCATCTGCTACGTACGCCACTTCGGTGATTACCGACTTTGCCGGCCGCGCTCCGCTCGGCCGCCTGTTGCTGCCGGCTGGCTCCTACACGGTCGACGCCTACTTCAGCGGCACCATCCCCCTGCCTGGCCAGACTGTGACGCTGGACGACTACCGCTATACGCCTTCGAGGGCCAGCGGTTCGGTCATCATCACACCTGAAAATGCATCACTGGTCTACTCGGGCGATACCGCCGTTGCAATCGGCTCGCCGGTGCATCTCTCCGCGGCCGTCACTCAGGAGATCGACGGGCAACCTGGCGATATCACCCTCGCCCAGGTAGCTTTCACTCTTACGGACGTCAATGGCCGCGCGGTTACAACTGTCACCTCTCCGGTGGACGCAAACGGGAAAGCCGCTGTATTGTTGAACAATCTTCCTTTAGGCATCTATCAGATCCAGGCCCAGGTGATAGGAGGTTTCTTCACATCATCGCCCATCTACGTATTGCTGGCGGTTTATGATAATACCGCGACCGACTTTACCACCGGCAGCGCCTCGATCAATTCACCCACTGGATCGTATCCGGCCAACCAGCAGCTTTCTGGCAGCGTTAGCTTCGGCTTCAACGCCCAATATCAATCTAACTCCCCTATGCCGACCGGTCAGACGCAATTTGCCTTTCAGATCGCCAATCTGAATTTCCACAGCACCTCTTATGACTGGCTGGTGATTCAGGGCGCGCGCGCGCAATTCCTGGGCAGCGGGACAATCAACAATGCCGGCAACTTTGGCTTCTTCATCACTGTGATTGATGGCGATGATCTGACCCCTTCCGTTAAGGATTTGTTCCGCATGAAAATCTGGGACAAGGCCACCGGTCAGGTGGTCTACGACAGTCAGCCCGGTGCGCCGGACATCGCCAATCCCATCGCCCCCATTACCGGCGGCAGCATTACCGTACATTGAAATCTTTCGTGAGCTTGTAGACGGTGGTGGAACCATTGGTTCAAGGCCCGGAGCACGTCCGGGCTGAGATCATTTCGATGTACTTGCTCTGATCACTGACCAAACAGGAGCGTTGACGCAATGAATTCACCGGATTATCAGGGCGCAAGGCGATATGCAGTCCATCGGCTGCAAGACGATCTCGCTGCGATCATGACCTATCATTCCATCGTGCATACCCTGGATGAGGTTGTTCCGGCTGCCGAGCGGCTGGCGGGGCTGGAGGGGTTGAATGGAATCGATGTCCTCCTTGTACGCACCGCCGCCCTGTTCCATGACCTCGGCTACATCGAATCCAGCACGAATCATGAGCTGGTTTCTATCGAAATTGCGCGCAGGGTGCTGCCTGATTACGGGTACGATACCACGCAAGTGGATGCGGTCGCCAGCATGATCCTTGCCACGCGTCTACCTCAATCACCGAAAAGCCTCCCAGAACAGGTGCTGGCTGACGCCGACCTCGACATTTTGGGACGGGAGAACTTCCTGGCCCGCAACCAGGACTTGCGCAATGAATTGAAAGCCCTGGGTCGAACGTATTCAGATGCGGATTGGTACCGCAATCAGCGCGACTTCCTGTTTAATCACCATTATCACACCTCATCGGCGCGTAGCCTGCGTGACGCGCAAAAGAAGAAAAATCTATCTGTTTTGGATCGGTTATTGAGAGCGAGCATGGACTCATTTGATCGTCCTGGTTTTACAGGATCAGCTTAGAAAGAGGTCTGCCCGGATCGTGGAATCTGCAGCGGTTTACATTCCAATGGACCGGCGACAGGCGCTGGCCAACGGCGTCGAACTGCCGGAAAAGATGGAGGGGGCGGCTCTCTTCGCTGACATCTCGGGTTTCACTCCGCTAACGGAAGCGCTGGCCCAGAACCTCGGTCCTCAGCGCGGTGCCGAGGAGTTGACTCGCTCCTTGAATCAGGTCTACGATGCGGTCGTTGGCGAGCTGCACCGTTTCGGCGGCTCGGCCATTGGCTTCAGCGGAGATGCCATGACCTGCTGGTTCTCTGGCCGCAGAGCCGCTTTGCAGGCTGCCGCCTGCGGCCTGGCCATGCAGGAAGTTATGCGCGCATTTGCCGCCCTGCCGGTGCCATCCGGCGGATCTATTTCACTGGCCTTGAAGGTGGCTGTGGCTGCAGGGCGGGTGCGACGATTTCTCGTCGGCGATCCTCAAATACAAAAAATCGAAGTGATCGCAGGCTCGACTCTCGATCGGCTGGCAGAAGCTGAACACCACGCACAGAAAGGTGAGCTCGTCCTCGATCCAAAGGCCGCCGAGGCTTTGACAGGAATGGCCACCTTCGAGCCAATCCCAATGGGTGAAGCGACCGTTAAGTGCGCGCGTCTTATTGAACTCCAGGCGCCTGTAAACCCTGCGCCCTGGCCGGACCTCCCTCCGCATTGCCTGAGTGAGGACCAGGCCCGTCCCTGGTTATTGCCCACGGTTTTTCAGCGTATAAGTCAGGGGCTGGGCGTCTTCCTGGCGGAACTGCGCCCTGCGGTCGCGCTTTTCTTACGTTTCACCGGCATTCATTACGATTCCGACTCGCATGCGGGGACAAAATTAGACCGCTTCATCCGAGATGTACAAGCGGTATTGGCCCGCTATGATGGCAATCTGATCCAGCTCACCATTGGAGACAAAGGTAGCTATCTTTTCGCTGCCTTTGGAGCGCCTGTTGCCCACGAAGACGATATTCAGCGAGCGGCTTCGGCTGCTTTAGAGCTGCGCGAGCTCGGTAAACACTTCGATTTCCTGGCTCCATTGCAGATTGGTCTCAGTTCGGGTTTCATGCGCACCGGCGCATACGGCGGCAGCATGCAGCGCACCTATGGCGTAATCGGTGATTCAACTAACCTGGCTGCGCGCTTGATGCAGGCCGCCGCCCCGGGGCAGATACTGGCTGCCAGGCGAGTATATTATGCCGCCGCACGCGGATTTGAGTGGCGTGAGGTGGGAGAAATTGCCCTCAAAGGCAAGAGCAGGCCGATCGCTGTGCGCGAGCTGGTCCGCATCAACCATGGCGCTTACCGCCACCATGATCAGCTTTACTCGTTCCCGATCGTGGGACGCCGTAAAGAACTCGATCTCCTCCGCGAAAAATGCATCCTAGCACGAAAAGGCCATGGTCAGATCGTCGCAATCAGCGCTGAAGCCGGCATTGGCAAATCTCGTCTCCTGGCCGAAAGCCTGCGCCAGGCGGAAGCCCGCCGTTTCGTTCGGTTCAGCGGTGAATGTCTGTCTTATGGCGCCAATACCGCTTACCATGTCTGGGAGCGGATCTGGCGCGATTTTTTCGCCGTGGACGCTGGCTGGCCGCCTGAGGAAGTGTCCTGGCATCTGCAAACCCTGCTCTCGAAAGTATCCGCGGATCTTCCATCTCGCGCCCCTCTTCTTGGAGCTGTTTTGCACATCCCGTTGCCTGAAAATGAGCTCACACTTTCGCTGGATGCAAAGGTGCGTAAATCTTCCCTGGAAGCCTTGTTGGTCGACTGCGTGCGCGCTCGGGCTTCCCAATCGCCGCTGCTCATAGTCCTGGAAGATTGTCATTGGATCGATCCCCTTTCACGAGATTTGCTGGATGCCATCTCGCGGGCGGTCGCTAATTTGCCTGTCATCATCCTGCTGACTTACCGTCCCCCCGAACGTGAGCGGGTGAACGAGCCGATTTTTCAGCGTTTGCCTCATTTTTCGGAAATCACATTGTCCGAATTTAGCCCCGCAGAGGCCGCGCAACTGATTCACCTCAAATTGCAGCAGCTTTTCGGGCAAACTGTACAGGTTCCCCACGAATTCGTTCAGCGTGTTGTCGATCGTTCAGAAGGCAATCCTTTCTACATCGAAGAATTGATTTCTTACCTTTATGACAGAGGCGTCAGCTTGAATGACCATGAGGCGCTCGAGCGGCTCGAGTTCCCCACCAGCCTGCACAGCCTGGTCCTCAGCCGCATCGACCAGATCCAAGATAACCAGAAGACGGCTTTGAAAGTTGCCAGCGTCATTGGCCGCCTGTTCGAAGCCGCCATGCTGTGGGGTGTTTACCCGGATTTGGGGCCGGCACCCCGCGTGAAAGCCGATCTGGAGGCCATATCCAGGGCCGAGCTGATCGTCCAGGAGGCGCCCAAACCGAAGCTGGCTTATCTGTTCAAGCATGTCATCACCCAGGAAGTGGCTTACGAGAGTCTGCCTTTCGCCACCCGCTCCCTGTTACACGAACAAATCGGCGGGTATATCGAGCGGTTGGGTGCCGGGGCAGGCTCATACCTCGACTTGCTTGCCTACCATTATGGGCGTAGCGAAAATTTATCCAAGAAGCGCGAATATCTGTTGCGCGCCGGCGATGCCGCCCGGGCAGCTTATTCCAATTCTGCAGCGTTGGATTATTATCAGCGCCTCTTGCCCTTTCTCCCTGCGGAGGAACAGCCGACCGTACTGCTTAAGCTCGGCCAGGTTCTGGAGCTGGTCGGCCGCTGGCCGCAGGCCGATGAGACCTATCGCTATGCCCTGGAGCTGGCTGAAGGCGGCGGGGATCTGTCCGCAACGGGTCGCTGTCAGGCCGCCCTTGGGGAGCTGCACCGCAAGCAGGGCCAATACGACCAGGCCATGATGTGGCTGGAACGGGCGCGCAAGTCTTTTGACCTGGCCGGAGATCGGGCAGGCGTCGGCCAGGCGTGGCACTATTCTGGCAGTGTGGCTGCCCAGCGTGGTGATTATGCTGCGGCGCAAAGTTTTTATGAACAGAGCCTTTCCATCCGCCGCGAGTTGGGCGATCGCAAGAACACGGCCAGTCTCTTAAGCAATCTGGGCATCGTCGCGCGTTACCAGGGACGGTTGAATTTCGCCCACCGCTTGCATGAGGAGGCCCTGTCCATCCGGCGAGAACTGGGCGACCGCTGGGCCATCGCCAATTCGCTGAACAATTTGGGCAACCTGGTGGTGGATGAAGGTAATTTAGAAGAAGCACGGCCCATTTTAGAGGAGGCGTTGCGACTGCACCGTGAGGTAGGCGATCCGTGGTCGGTTGCTAATTCAGCTAACAATCTGGCCAATCTTGCGCGTGAGCAGCGCGATTATCAAACCGCCCGCGCTTTGTACCGCGAAAGTCTGCTGATCAACCGCGAGTTGGGTGATCGCTGGTCGCTGGCGTATCTGCTGGAGGATGTCGGGGGCTTGGCTATCTTGGAGGGAGATTGCGCCCGTGCGTTGCGGCTGATCGCCGCCGCCGAAGTATTGCGCGATGCAGCCCATGCGCCTCTTTCTCCGGCGGAAAAAGATAAACTGGATCATCTACTTGGACAAGCCGTTCGATTGCTCGGGGAAAAGGCCAGTCAAACCGCGCTTAACTCTGGCCGGCGCCTGGCCCTGGATCAGGCCATTGACCAGGCCCTGGCTGGGCTGGCTGATTAAAATTTGCTTCGTGTTTGGCCAGCGTAACCGCGGTAACAATCATCCACTCGTGGCTGGATGAGAGTTCATTGTGAGCCCGGTCCTTTTGGCCAGAGCGAAGCAAGTGGCATATCCTTTCCAGGGGGATCTATCGGCCGAGGGCAGATTGGAGCAGGGTGGCCGCTTCAGGGGGATCGGCGCGGCGTACGACGATATCCGGCGTGGCATGCCAGGCAGCCAGGCTGCGCAACGCAGCGGCCAGGCTGGCGATCATCTCCCCGTTTACCGCTACACCTGGCTCCAGGTGCAATGACTTGATTTCGAGAAGACCCTGAGTCCGGTGGGCTTTTGGATCCAACCGCCCGATAAGCCTTCCGCCGTGCAGGATGGGTAGGGTGAAATAGCCGTACCGTCGTTTATGAGCGGGGGTATAGCACTCGATCGTGTAGTCAAAATCGAACAATTCACGCACCCGCCGCCGATCCCATACCAGCGGATCGAAGGGCGAGAGCAGGGTGGTAAGCGTTGGTTCATGATTACTTATTGAGGCAGCTTTCTCCAGCAGATGCATCTGATCGGGATGGATATAAGCGGCTCCTCTGAATCCCTCCACTTCGATGCGCAGCAACGCGCCTTCTGAGGCCAGCGCCTCCAAATATTGGGTAATGGCTTTCTTTGGCTGACGGAAATAATCAGGAACCCAGGCCGGAAACGCGATTCCGAGAGTTTTCACCGCCCGCAAGGTAAGCGTGCGGTTCACTTCCTCGCTGGTGGGCAGGGCGGAATCATCCCAGCCTGGCAAAACGCGCTCGCGCAGATCGTAAACACGCTGAAAATTATGGCGGCGTGCGATCATCGCCTCGCCGGTCAACAACAGGGCTTCCAGGGCGTTCTTTTCTTCCTTCCAATTCCACCAGCCTCCGCCAGAGTGATTTCTATTTTCGAACTCGGCCGAGCGCACCGCCCCATTTTCAAGCATATGTGAACGGACTCTGTGAAGAGCCTCAGGGTTTTCTTTGGTCCAATCCACAGCCCATTTGATCGGCCAGGTGTTGCCCCGCATGGCGTCCAGCATGCGGCGCCGATAGAGTGGATAATCCTCAATGGGGAGAAAGCACATGGCGTGCGACCAGAACTCGAACAGAGCGCCCTCGGCTAGCAGCTCATCCAGCCATTCGGGTTTGTAATCACCCAACCGGCTCCATAAAACCAGGTAAGGGCTGCGCGCCACCACATTAATGGTGTCAATCTGAAGGGCGCCAAGGCGACGGATGACTTCGAGCACGTTCGCCTTGGCTGCTGATTGCTGCCGGCCATGGTCTAGGCCTAGCGCTGCCAGCATTATCCGGCGGGCAGTCTGGAGTGATATTTTCTCTGGGGGGCTCATTGGCAGGCCTGGGCCATCATACTGGAGGTGTCGGAGCCATTGGCCGTTTGTTTGAGGTTTGCCGAGATGATTCCGAGCGGCATAAACGGCGGGGCGCCGTAGTTGGCCGGCTGGCTCAGGTGCAGCCTGTAGCAACCCACATAATTTTGCGTGATTCCGGCGGTGGTCCTGGAGATCAGTGTCACCGGCACGCTGTAGTAGATCTGCCCGGCTCCCGCTTCGCTGTTCACTTGGCCGGTGGTCAGTTGGACCGAGGATGTGTCCTGATACCCTTGGGCGAACTGGTCGTAAGGTGGAAGCTGAGATGCCGCTGCATTCATCTCCCAATACGTGTAGGCGCGCACATACTCCCGGCGATTGATGGCGTTGAAATACGAGCGCAGCACTTCAACCGGATCACTGAGATCATCCAGGTAACGCTGTGCGCTGATGTCGTCAGGCGCGAAGGTTGGCTGAGCAGGCAGCGGCTCACCGGCCATCCCCGCCGATTGGCAGGCGCTGGCCAGCGGACCGCTGGTGTCCGTACCGTTCGCCACCTGTTTCACCGTCGCCGATTGGATGTCCATGTGGACGAACGGCGGAGTGCCGTAGTTGGCAGGCTGGCCAAGGTGCGTCACGTAACAACCGACATAAGTCTGCGTGGCGCCGCTGGAGGTCGTGGCGATCATCACCACCGGCACCGCCCAATACATCTGCCCGGCGCCTACCCCCATGGTCACTGCGCCAATGGTTAGTTGCACCGAGGTCGTGTTGGCGTAGCCCTGGGCAAATTGATCGTAAGGGGGCAGTTGAGCGGCCCCGTTTTGCCAGTACGAATAAGCGCGCACATACTCTTTACGGTTGATCGCGTTTACAAACGATATCATCAGGTCGCTGCCCGAGCTGCGATTATCTATATAAGGGAATTGATCGCTGTTTGGGACGCGGGTTTCGGTCGCCGGTTGGCTGGTGGTTGTTATGACCGGCACGGTGCGATCAACCGGGAGGTGGGTAGCGGTGCCCACCGTATTGTCCGTAGCAGATGTGTTGGCCGGATAAGTCGCGGTTGGGCTTGTGGTCGCCGTGAGAGAGGCGGGGTTAGCGCTCACACAACCCGCGAGCGCCAGAGTCAACACCGCCCATGTTATCCATACCTTATGGATCATTTCCTTGCTCCTGTTGACGGATGATTGAAATCTCGGTTGTGTTATTGATATGGAGGCAATTCTATCCCTTTTTAGTCCGAAATTTCATTCATCTTTTGCGTGATGATAAGCCCATGCCGTGTCAGGTTGGGTTTCAATTATGGCCAATCCATTGGTCAGGCGCATGCGTACCCCTTTTCCAGGAGGTGGTATATGCGCTGGTTGTTGAGAATCCTTGGAATGGTCATCCTTGTGCCCGGCGTGATCTTCTTCCTACAGGGGATCAATGTGCTGCCCGGCAGCTTCATGACCGGACAGATGCAATGGGCCATCATTGGTGCTGCTGGCGTGATCATCGGCGTGGCTCTGCTGATCCTGTCCGCTCGCTCGGGCAAGGCAGCCAGCGGCGGCCGGACGATGGACCTTTGAGCGCAGGTTTATAAAACCGGTCCGCTGCCAAGAACGAAATATCGGTTGGCACGTCAAAATACGACCTCCGCTGAATGTGCCATTCGATGGAGGCCGGCCTGAGCGGTGCATCACGCCTGCCAACTGCTACTCAAACCCTGATCACAGCCAGGACAGGTTTCGGGCTTGCCACCCCGGTTATCCTTGTTGGCAGCGAACAGGCGCCTGGCGGCATTCCTTAAATTCACATTCCATCTCTTACCCGGTCGCACCTGGATATGATTTACATTGTAGGTGACCAACACAATTGGAATAACGGTTACCGAGACAACGATGAGCAGAAGACTGAGCATTTCGTACTCCTTTCGATGATTTCTTGGCGATCCAAGCAAGCCGTACGGTTTTTCAAGCTTTTCAGGATCGGGGTAGTGGTTTCTCTCCAAGCAGCTGATAACTTGCAACCGGTTGCGAGATGATCCAAAAAAAAATTAGGCCGAAGCGCGCACCACCAGCTCAACCGGCATCGTCACGCTGCATAACACCCCGGTCTGCAGTTGCTGAATCAGATTCTGCGCCAGCAGCCTGCCTGCCTGGGGGATGTTCTGGCGAATCGTCGTCAGCGGCGGATTGTTGAGCTCTGCGATGGATAGGTCGTCGTATCCCACTACGCCGATGTCATCGGGTATCCGGCGGCCTTTTTCGCGGATAGCTTTCATGGCAGCGATGGCCATCAGATCGCTGTTTACGAACACGGCGTCCAGATCTGGAGAGCGCTCCAGAAGCTGTTTCATGGCCGCTTCCCCTGAGGCGATGGTGTAATCGCCATGCGCAATCAGGCCGGGTTCGATGCTCATGCCGGCCGCCTGCAAAGCAGCCTTATAACCTGCGTAGCGCAACTGCACTTCGGACTCATTGGCCGGTCCACCCAGGAAAGCAATCCGCTTCCTTCCCGATCGGATCAGATATTCCGCCGCCAGCCGGCCGCCATTAAAATTATCGCCGGTGACCGAGCAGTAATTTTGATCGCCCGGCGGCACTCCCCAGACGATAAACGGAGCGCCGATCTCCAGCAGTTCATGGATGTGCTGGGGCTTACGGGCGGAGGTCATCAGGATGAATCCATCCACCCGGCCGCTGTTCAGATACTGGCTCGCCCAGCGGCTCTCACGCGGGTTTACGTACACCACCATCATATCGTAACCGTTTGCATAAAGCCCGTGCGAGACGCCGCTCATGATTTCCAGTACAAACAGGTCGTTGACCGTGAATTCATTATGGTAGGCATGCGTGACGAAGGCGATCGTCTTGCTTTGCTTGAGGCTGAGCTGACGGGCGGGGGCGTTGATGCAGAAATTGTGCTCTTGCGCGATGGCTCGCACGCGTTCCTTGGTCTCCTGGCCGATGAGCGGACTGTCATTTAATGCCCGCGATACGGTCGACTTGGAGACGTTTGCAAGCCGGGCAATATCGGCAATAGTCAATGCGGATTTTGAGCGCATCAGAATGACCTCTTTCTTGCAACCGGTTGCATTATAAACCATTCCGCACCCTTTGTCAATAGGGTGCGGAACGTTAATCCCGTCTTCGTTCTACCTTATGCTCGGATCTCTTGCCTCTGGAACAATACGTAGCACAGCGCAAACAAAAGGATCGAGCCGGCGATCAGCCCGGTGATGTGCGGCCAGATCAGCATGAGACTCTGGTTGAGCGGCAGGGGCGTTCCCAGCACGGCTCCCTGGAGCTGGCTGGTAAAAATGAAACCCAGCGAGCGTACTGTTGGATTAAGCAGCACCACCACTGCTTCCCCGTAGAGCGTGTTGGGCGAGATGCGGCTGAGGTTGAGCTGGAGTTGAGCCTGGGCCAATACTTCTTGCGGCAATCCCAGCCGTACCGGCGCGATGATTTGCGCCAACAGACCGGTGAGAATATCCCAAAAGACCAGGAAGAAGAGCCACACGGCGATGGATGCCAGTGCGGCCGTTGCGGGTTGGCGAAAAACGGTGGAGAAGACCATGGCCAGAGCAAGCCAGATTCCGCCGTAGAAGATGGTCACCAACAGAAGCCACAGGCTGCGTGCAACTTCTTCGCCGGACGGAGGCACCCCCAGGCTAAAGATACCCAACCCGAAAATCAGCAGCCATATGGCCGCAAAGACCAGTGCCAGGGTGAACAGACCCGCCAGGAATTTGCCCAACAACAGCGCATCTCGGTATATTGGCTGGGAAAGCACCCTCGATAGCGTGCGCCGATTGAATTCCCCATTGACCGCATCGAAGGCCAGTGCGATGGCGATGAGCGGCACCAAGAAGCCCATAAAGCCCACGAATGCCGGCAGCGGATCCTTCGAGGTGGAGAACAGGCTCAAGAATAAAAACGTGTTTTGGCTGCTGCTGCCAATGTTGCTGTGTATCTGCTGCAGTGCAGTGTAGACCGTTCCCGCCGCGGTGACGACAATGAGGATTTCCAAAATGCGCATACGCGCGCTGGTCAAGTGGTCGGCCATCTCCTTGGCGATGACTGCCCCCAGCCCGGTCCAGGGAGAGCCCTCACGCTGGCGGGTTGCGGCGCTCTCAGCTCGTGCGGACATGTTCGGCCTCCTTAAAATACTGCGCGTAGATTTCATCCAAACTCTGCGTTTCGGCATCCAGCTTGAGCAGACGACCGCCGGCATTCACCACGGCGCTGGCGGTCTCGGGACGCAGGTCATGTTCGGCGTCTACCTGGTACATACCTTCTTTTCCAGTATGCACGGCCACCACGCCCGGCACCTGCCTTAAAGCGCTTGCCACCCCGTCGCCTCCGCCTTCGACCTGGAGATAGATGCGGTAAGCACGCCCCAAGACCTTGCGCGCCAGCTCGGGCACACTGCCTGAAAGCACCATCCGACCCCGATTGAACAGCCCGACCCGGTCACAGACCGCCTGCACCTGGTATAGCAGGTGGGAAGAGAGCAGGATCGTGATCCCTTCGGATTTCAAATCGCGGATCATGTCCAAAAATTCTCGCGCACCTTCCGGATCAAGCCCCTGGGTCGGCTCATCGAGGATGATGAGCTGCGGCTGCTTGAGCAGCACATCGGCTACGCCCAACCGCTGACGCATACCGCGCGAAAACGTCCCTACACGTTGATCGGCGACCTCGGTCAACCCCACCCGTTTGAGTACTGCATCGATGCGCTGGCGCGCTTCGGTACGTTTGATGCCATTCAGATTTGCTGTGTATGCCAGGTTTTCGTATGCGCTCAGCTCGTCGTAAAAACCCACCAGGTCCGGCAGGTAGCCCACCCGCGCCTTTACGCTTAATGGCTGGCGCGCAGGATCGAAGCCCAACACCCGCACGCTTCCTGAGGTCGGCTCGGTGAGGCCGAGCAGCATCAGGATGGTGGTGGTTTTCCCCGCTCCGTTCGGACCCAGCAGGCCAAAAACCTCCCCCTCGTGCACCTGGAGGTTGAGAGAGTCCACTGCTACCAGGTCGCCATATTTCTTAGTCAGGTTCCTGGTTTCGACGACCCAATCGGCCATGCTTGTGCTCCCTTTGGCATCACCGGCGGCCGAAGCGCACCACCGCTATTCCGACCACGCCCACCGCCACGGCGATCAGAGCGATGCCGGCTATCCCCCACAGCGTCGAGGTGACCACCGTAATGCGGAAGTCAGCGGACTGAACGGCTCCATCCGCTGGCGTCGCACTGACCGTGACCATGTAGTCGCCAGCGATGGCCTGGTCCGATGGCGTCACGTGCATGGTGACATTGACCTGCTTGCCAGCTTGAATCTGGTCAATTTGTTTGGGGTCGAAAGTCACGTTCCAACCGCTGGGCGGCGATGCACTCAGGGTGATGCCCTGCGCGGGAGCGCTACCGTTGTTCTGCACGACGAGCTGGATCGGCGTATCTTTCCCAACCGTCGCCTGAGAGGAGAGGCGCCCATCCGGTGTGGTGATCGACAGGCTGATTTGGCCGGTGACTACTGCGGTTAGGGTGAGCGATGCCTGTGCGCTGCCTCCCTGGGCGATTATGTCCACTGGATAGCTGCCGGCGCTCACCTGGCCGACGGGCTTTACCTGAACGCTCAGGCTTTTGCTGCTGTTGGCGCTGAGCGGAAAACTGGTAACTTCGTTGCCCAGCAAATTAAACGTGACTTGAAAATCGCTCGGCGCATTGGCGTTTAAATTGACGTTCAGGTCCTCATCGCCTTCGTTTTTAATAGTCACATTGTAGCTGAAGGTGGTCGTGGGAGAGCCCTTGATGGTAGGCAGATCAGTGGTCATCGAAAGCTTGGGGGGCAGTTTCTCCTTGACTGTCAGGGAAACGTCCAGTTGCGCAGTCTGAGTTCCTCCTTGGACTATAGTGGTAATGGTATAGGTGCCCGCCTTTACATCCGCCGGCGGGTTGATGGCCATATCCACCGTAGCATCCTGACCCGGCGCCACGTAAGCCTGATCAATCACGTTCCCGCCGCCGCGGTAAGTGACCGTCCATCCCTGCGGGACGTTTTGTGCCTGGATCTTGACCACTTGGGCGATCGGCGATTTGATCGTCAGCGTGAGTGTGACGCTCTCTCCAATGCCGATCACCTGCCCAGGATAAGGCGTGGTCACCGTCAAGGCAGTGACGGGCGCAGGGGTCGGCGTCTCGCCGGCTGCCAGGACTGGCGAGGCGAGCAGAAATGCCATGAAGACGACCAACAACAGAGACATCATCGGGCGACGCATAGAAAATTGACCTCCCATGTTTGTTTTAAGTGATATTTGAGTGGATCGTTGCGAAGTAGTGGATGCCCTTCTTCTCTTCTGCATTCACCCTCAAGCTGGATGACCAATAACCCGCAAAGATTATGAGACGGTAAGGTATAAAAAACCTTAAAATATCCTTAATTCTAATTAAGAATAGCCTCAATTTATTTCTTGCAGGCTCGCATGGGTCAAATTGGCAAAATAAAAGGATCGCCCGCTTGGACGATCCGTGTTCATTCAATGGCCGGCGCGGCCATTCCAGATGATATCACCCGAATATCGAAACCAAATAATCCATTAGTCGGGGCGCGGGGAGTTGAACCCCGGACCTCTTGCACCCCATGCACACCCGCCGTTGGCGGGTGCAGGTGAGCGCTCAGCCGGTAATTACGTAACGGTTGCGGGGTTCTGCTTGGCTGGCCGCTCGTCTCGTTCCTCGCCTCACGGCCAGCCGCGCATCCCCCCGCGCCCCCCTCTCTCGGCGTTCCTGGTGGCCATCCCTGCGGCCATCCAGCTGGCCATCC
>DAOTWA010000063.1:0-25926 GCA_034435955.1 Anaerolineaceae bacterium
GAACGCCGTTGCCGATGTCTTGTTTGGGGATGCCTGCCCCGGCGGAAAGCTGCCCATCACCTTCCCCCGCTCCGTCGGTCAGATCCCGATCCATTACAGCCACAAACCCTCGGGCATGCGCTCTCAATGGTATGTCGATTACGTCTCAGAAAAGGTGACTCCGCTGTACTCTTTCAGGCATGGTTTGAGCTACACGACCTTCGCCTATTCCGACCTTCGTCTGAGCCGGGCATGTGCAACCCGGGGCGAATCCATCGACGTGAGCCTGTCCGTCGCCAACAGCGGTCCAAGGGCGGGGGATGAAGTGGTCCAGCTTTATGTACGGGACGAATTCGCCACCATCCCGCGGCCTGTGAAAGAGCTTAAAGGTTTTGTGCGCCTCAACCTTGAACCAGGTGAGAAGCGGAGGGTGGTTTTTCACCTGCCCATCAATCTTCTGGCGTTTTACGACGAAGACCTGAAGCTGGTGCTCGAACCGGGGAAAATCAGCGTGATGGTCGGCAGCTCATCGGAGGACATCCGCCTGAGCGCCGAATTCGAGATCATTGGCGCCGAGAAAATGCCTGTGCAGGAACGCCTGTACGACTGCCCCGTGGAGGTCTTGCCGGGTGATCATTAGAGCGAGCCTGGGCTGTTTGACAGGTCTGTTATAATTAAGATATATCAAATCATTATTGGTTTAATAGAGCATGACTGCTGATTTCCGCAAGGTAAAACAGATCATTGAGCCGCAGTTTGTGATCGAGGGCGCCGGGGTGCTGTTGCGCCGCTCTTTTGGTCCCAGCCGGGCCAATCCCTTCGATCCCTTCCTGTTGTTCGATCACTTTGCTTTTAACGACCCGCAAGACGCGCCGGTGTGGGGCTTCCCCACCCATCCGCACCGCGGCATCGAAACCGTGACCTACATGATCGAGGGCAACGTGCGCCACCGCGACAGCCTGGGAAATATGGGCGTGATCGGCCCCGGCGACGTGCAGTGGATGACCAGCGGGCGCGGCATCCTGCACGAGGAGATGCCCCGTCCCAGCCCCACCGGGAGGGTCGACGGTTTCCAGCTATGGGTCAACCTGCCCGCCGCGCAGAAAATGTCCCGCCCGCGCTATCGCGGCCTGACCGCCGACGACATCCCTGCCGTAGACCAGGACGGCATCACAGTGCGCCTGGTGGCGGGGGAGTACGGCGGCATCCAGGGGCCGGTGACCGAGATCGCCGCCCATCCACTCTACATGGACGTGACCCTCGAGCCTGGCGCCGGGATCACCCTGCCCATCAGCCGGGGGCACACCGTGATCGCCTACGTTTTCGCGGGCGAGGGGTTGTTTGGCCTGGATGAAAGCGGGTATGGCGAATTCATCCGGGCGGTGCACATGCTGATCTTCGAGGACGGCGATCGGTTGCGCGCCCAGGCCGGCCCGGGCTCAACCGTGCGCTTCATGCTGATGGCCGGAGCGCCGTTCAAAGAGCCAATTTATCCATACGGCCCGTTTGTGATGAACACATTCGAGGAAATCCAACAGGCCTTGAAGGATCTGCGCGACGGCACATTCGTTCAGGCCGATCCGGAACGTCCGATTTCCACCGTCGGCGACTAGCGACGTGTTGTCAACCCGCCTTTAACCTGCTCTTCACCCGCAGCCCTTAATGTAGATGAATGAAGTTGTGTCGGGTAGGCGGCATGAGCAGCAGTCCGCTGATCTTGAGAATGCCCCATTAACCCAGTACATCGCCCGCCGCCTCGACCAATGCCCCCTCAGCCCGCACCTGCTCCAGCCGCGAGGGGGCGACCTTGCGCTTCAGCTCGGCTGGCTGGAGCCTGGCGGCAATCTCGCGCGTCCGGCGGCCGACGGCCAGGCGATATCCCTTCAATGCCGGGATGTCGATCTGCGCGCTGGGGCGCAGCACTTTTTCGCACGCCATGCTGTTGCCCGTATCGCGATCCTCAATCTTCATGCGTTCGAGCCACCCGCCCTGGACCAGAACCTGCGGCTCTCCAGCGCCCAGCTCAATCCGCGGCCAGAATCCATCCGGCCGTCGGATGAGCGGGAACACATTGATCGCCCCGCGAAAATCGAGGCGCACATCGCCGCGCGTGCAGCTAACGGCGCAGAATCTCCTTCTCGGCCTCCTCGGCTTCTTTGAGCAGATCGGCCACTGCCTGCTTCATCTCGGGCGTCGCGCTGGGCATATTGGGGATGAATTTGATCAGGTCGCGCGCCTGGCGCAGCAGGTCTTTCACCTGCGCCACATAAGAGAAGTAAACCGAACCGGGCTCGGACGGGGCGGTCAGTTCGCGCGCTTTTTGAATCAGAGCGCGCGCCCTGGTGATGCGTTCGGCGGCAGGTATCAATCGAGACATTTCAGACAGTTCTCCTTTATATCTTTTAAGTGGAATGTTCCTCAATCTGCGGTCAACCCTGGTCGCTGCGCTTCAACCCACGCAATGCGCCCAGCGTGATCCATTTGCTGGGCTAACCCTGCGCCTCCACATCAACCCATATATTTTGCCAGCGTACCACCTTGCAGCCGTTCCATTCAGTTCAACTCAATTACCTATCTCCGCTACAATTCTGTGAAGGTGGGCTCAACCCATTAGCCGCCCGCTTCCGGGTTAATCGGATTTCTTCAGTATAGCAGGATATTTCGGGAGAGATAACCCGTTCCCGGGAATTACTTTGATAACAGGGTCAACATCCTGACCAGGGGCGACGGCGAAGGATCATAAAGGTCTGTGAGCAAATTGACCGCGGGAGCAGAAGGGCCGAAAACGATGTCCGCAAACAGCATGCCCATTCGCTCAGGCGTGCATCAAAAGCGTCAGAAAAAGAAAGAGATGATAAAATGGGCATGCACACCGCCCTGAGGCCTGCGCATCCGAGTGCGCGGCAGGCGGATGGTTCCGCGGTGCGGCGAAGATTTTCCGCCGGTGCACGATCCTGGCCAGGCGTTTGGTACATCCCAGCGGTGGCCGTATACCGCATCGCCAGAACCCTGATGATCCTCTTAGGAGCACGAATGAGAGATATTCTGCCTGAGCTGGAGAACTGGATCGAAAAAGGAGAACGGGTGGCGCTGGCCACGGTGGTCCGCACGTGGGGCTCCTCACCGCGTGGGGTGGGCGCAAAGATGGCCTTCACCGCCGACGGCAAGATCGTCGGCTCGGTGAGCGGCGGCTGTGTGGAGGGCGCGGTTTTCCAGGCTGGCGTGGAGTCGCTCGAGAGCCGGCAGCCGCAATTCCTGCACTTTGGCGTGGCCGATGAAACCGCCTGGGAAGTCGGCCTGGCCTGCGGCGGGCAGATCGACGTATTCGTCCAGGCCCTGAACAGGGATTTTTTCGATCACCTCCGTCAGGCGCTGGCAAACGAGCGGCCGTTCGCCGTTGCTACGGTTGTGCGCGGACCGGCCGGCCTGGCAGGGCGCGAGATGCTGGTGGCCGAGGGCGCCCGCGCAGCCGGCAGCCTCCATCCCGGGCTGGATGAAACCGTCGTGGAAAAGGCCCGCGCGGCGCTTCTCGAGGGTCGTTCGCAGGTGATCGCGCTGCAAACCCAAAAGGGGGAACCGCTGGAGGTGTTCATCGAGGCGGTTAACCCGCCGCCCGCGCTGATCGTGGTGGGTGGGGTGCACAGCGCCATCGCCCTGACGGACATCGCCCGCACCCTGGGCTTCCGCACCATCGTTATCGACCCACGCAGCGCATTCGCCAGCGCCGAGCGCTTCCCGCGCGTGGACCGCCTCATCCAGGCCTGGCCGCAGGAAGCCTTCCAGCAGATCACCATCCATGAGCGCACGGCCTTGGCCATGCTGACCCACGATCCCAAGATCGACGACCCGGCCTTGTTGATCGCCTTGCGCAGCCCGGCGTTTTACATCGGCGCGCTGGGCAGCCAGACCACCCAGGCGAAGCGCCGCCAGCGCCTGCTTGAGGCGGGTCTCGGCGAGGCGGAGCTGGCCCGTCTGCATGGGCCAATCGGGCTGAAACTGGGCGCGGAAACGCCTGAAGAGATCGCCCTGGCTATCATGGCCGAGATCGTGGCGGTGCAGCACGGGGTGGTGAAGTAAACCCGACTCAGTCAACCGCGGCAGCGGCAAACTGCTTACGCGCGCCAAGGCGCAGGTGCAGCAGGTAGAAACCCACAGCGGCTACGGCGCACAGCGCTCCGCCGAGGTACCACAGCAGGTTCGGGTTGAAGTTGTCCAGGATCACCCCGGCCGCCCCAGGGCCGATAGCGGCCGGCAGCGCCCACATCAGTCCGAAGGCCGCCATGTAGCGGCCGCGCATATCCTCAGGCGCGAAATTGGCCACGATGGTCTGAGAGGTCGGCACGACGATCATCTCACCGGCTGTGATGACCACCATCGCCAGCATGAACCACCCGTAGAGCGAAACAAAGCCGAACATACCGAAGCCGAGCATGTAGAACAGCGTGCCGAGGGCCATCATCAGGAACGGCGGCCGCCGCTTGATGAGGCGCGTCACCGAGAACTGGAATAGGATCACAGTGATCGCGCTGACGGTCAGCAGGAAGCCGTAACCCTGCGGCTGGATGCCGTGTACATCGCGCAGGTAAATGGACAGCGAGCTGTACATTTGAGTGTAGACGGTGCCCATCAGCACGCCGGCCACCAGGAAAGCCACAAAGGCGGCGTCGCGCAGCACCAGGCCGTAACCTTTGAAGGTAGAACTCACGCTCTCCGCTTCCTTTCCCGCCAGCGCCTGCGGTTTGGTCTCGGGCATGAGCCGGTAGAAGAGGAAAGCCACCAGGCAACTGATCACCGCATCGATCACGAACAGGGCGAAGAAGGAGCGGTTGGCGACGAATCCGCCCACGCTTGGACCGATGATCCAGGCCATGTTGCCAGCCACGCGTAGGATGCCGAAACCTTCCTGGCGCTGCCTTTCTGGCAGGAGGTCGGCCACCATCGCGCCGTGAGCCGGGCTGGCGATGTCCGAGAGCAGGCCGATGACCACCGCCAGGGGAATCAGCACGCTGTAGCGGTTGACCAGACCGAGGGAGAGGGTGCTGACCGCGCTGAAGACCAGGCCGAAGAGAATTAGTTTACGCCGGCCGAACTTGTCGGTGAGCGCGCCACCGATCACGCCGCCCAGCAGGCCGAAGATGGAGAACAACCCGAGCACCACCCCCGCCTGGGTCATGCCGACGTGGAAGCGTTGGGTGATGTAAAGCGAGAAGAAGGGGAACAGCAGGGTTCCGCCGACGCGGTCGATGAAAGAGACCAGCACGACGATCCAGAATTTTTGCGGGAACTCGCGGTAGAGCAGGTTTAGACGGTGCACGGCGATCCTCCAGGAAAGAAGGCTATTGTATCATACGGCACAATCGATGCCCGTCTCAGCTTTACCTGGAAACAAAAGATCTTCTGGAAGGGAAGAAGCAGGGGACCGCTCTGCGCTTAGCCGGAGTCTTTCACTCAGCCCTATCGTTCCATCCCACCAGGGGCCAAGAGGAAGGGAGACCAGGTAGACTTTATTGTCCGCCGACCGGGTGAGGCGGCTGGATGCCAGCCGCTTCCTGACCTGATCGAAACCCGCTCCCGATCCCCGCGGCGACCACACTGCCAGCCTGTACCTGAACCCGCTGGTTGGAAACGGTGAGCCCTGCCCCATTGGCGACGTTGGGCAGGATGCCCTCATCCCCTACGGGCTGTATCTTCAGACCCAGATCGCGATCCTCGATACGCAAGTTCCCTCACGGATTCGCCGTGATCGAGCGCACGCCGTAATACAGCGCCGCGCAGCGGTTGACCCAGTAATCCGCATCCGGGCCGATGTCCTCCAGCCCCTGGACCACGTCGATCTGGCGCACTTGAATATCCTGTTGGCCGTCAGCCGCCGCTGTGAGGATCTGCGCATTGCGCGCGTCCCAGCGCCCCGCGCGCACCGAGAGCTGGGCCAAATCCCGGTTAACTACCGTCGCCGCGCGGAAGGGATACAGGCTGGCCGCCAGCAGCAGCGCAACCGCCGCGTACCCCGCCCATGCTTTGCGTTGAAGAGGGAACGCCCGGCGCAGCAAATCGGCGGCAAAAAAGGCGGTGGCCCCCAGCCCAGCCAGCAAGACAAAGGCAGCCGGCATCTGCGCCCGCCCCGCGGGGTATTGCAGGCCAGCGTAGGCGCTGGGCGCGAACGAGCACACCACCAGCGCGTAGACGGCCAGGAGCGAGACAAATACTCCGACCAGCGCTTCGCGCACGGAGAGCCGGGAAGCGCGGTCGCGGTAGGCCAGCAGAGCAATCAACCCGACCAGGAGCACGTAGACCAGGAAAGGGGTAGGCGCGCCGCGCAGCGTCTGGTAGATGAAATCCCAGCCATAGCGCAGCGAGACCGGCACAATCTCGAAAAGGTTTGCCGGCGGCGGCAAAACCGCCTGGCGGAAGGCGTTGCCCGGCGAAAGCAGCATGAGGACCATCATCCCCAGCGAACCGGCCAGCGGCCAGGCCAACAGACGAGGGGTGGAGCCGCGCTGCCAGGCGTGGCGGGCGAAGAGCAATGCGGCAGCCAGCATGGCCAGCAGGAGCACGGTTTGCAGCGCTACGAACGTCTCCGAGAGGCCGGCGGCAAAGAGCGCCAGGCCACCGCTCAGCGGGCCGGCCCACCCTGGGCGAACAGGGCGCCGCCAGAAGGAGACCAGCAGCCCCAAATTGACCAATAACAGCGGCAGCGGTAGGGTGTAATGAAATGTCCCCATGCGCCAGTAGAGCGTCTGCAGCCGGTCGGGGGCGAGCAGGGCAGCGAAGAACACCAGGACCACCGCCAGCAGGCCGAGCCAGAGGGTGCTTGCCGGCGTCCAATTCAGCCGTCCGGTGAGCTTCCAGAGAAAAAAGAGCCACGCGCCGGCCCAAAGGGCGAGAATCGCCATGGGCAGGAAGCGGATGCCGACCTGCCCGAACAGGTCGCTCAAAGCCACCGCAAAGACTGCCGAAACCCGGTTGCCGGAGGTGGAATACCAATCCACCACACCGCGCAGCAGGCCCATCTGCCGGACCACGCCCGAGTAGCAGTAATCGTCGGCCCAATAGCGCGCATAAGTGCCCGCATAAGCGAAGAGGCCCAGAGCCAACGTGAAAACGACCAGGCTGAAGAATGCGGCAAACCGCGCGATGCGATCAATCGGCCAGGCCTGATCAGAGGTCACATCTCAACCCGATTTGATTTCCAGACTGAAAAGAATAAACGGCGCGCTTACATCTCCGCCAGGAGCTCCTGCACGCGCGGGTGATGGGCGTAAAAGCCGCGGTACTCCTCCGGCAGCATGGCGGCGATGCGACACATGATTTCATCGATGCAGCTCTTCTGCCACTCGTCGCGGTTGGCCCGGTCCAGCGGCGGCAGGGAGAACGGCCTGCCGAAGCGCACAGTGACGTGCGGGCGGCGCAGACGCCCGAGCATACGGAAGACTTTCTCAGAACCGGCGATGGCCACCGGCACGATCGGCACGCGCGCGCGCTCCGCCAAAAAGACCACGCCCGGCTTTCCTTCCAGCAGGCGGCCCACTGAGCTGCGCGTACCTTCGGGAGCGATGCCCAACGCCACCCCCTTGGTGCGCAGCGCTTCCAGCGCGGCGCGCATGGCGGCGAAGTCGGCAATGTCTCGATCTATCCAGATAATTTGCGCGGCGCGCAGAATCCAATAGAAAATGGGGTATTTCTTGTATTTGTTCGTCACTAGCGCGGTCACGTCATGGCGATGGGGGATGACGAACAGGATGGGGATGTCCGCCCGGCTCATGTGATTGGTCGCCAGGATCACCGCCTGGCCCTCGGGTGGTACGTTTTCCAGACCCACATACTCGACGTCTACCAGCGTGTGGACCAGAAACTGGATAATCACCCTCAGCGCCTCGCGCTGCGATGCGGCTCGCCTCGCCAGGGTGAGCGCCTGCACATTCGAATGGTTGCTGCTTCCGGAGGTGTTCATCATCGTTTCGCGCACTTCATCTGGCCGTTCAGCCTTTCATTCAACCTCGGGCGAAGGCCGGCGACGGCCGCGCAAATATTCGATCACCGCCGGCATAACCGAGATCAGAATGATGGCGACGATTACGAACGAGAAGTTCCGCTTGACGAACGACAGGTTGCCGAAGAAATATCCCCCAAAAGTAAATAGCGCCGTCCAAATGATGCCGCCAAAGACGTTGTAACTGATGAACTTCCCATACGACATCTCGCCCACCCCTGCCACGAAAGGGGCAAACGTGCGGATGATCGGGATGAAGCGCGCCAGGAAAATGGTGATGCCACCGTGTTTCTCGTAAAATGTGTGGGTGCGCTCCAGGTACTCGCGCTTTAGAAAGCGAATATTATCGGTGAACACCCGCGGGCCGATGGCGTGTCCGATCCAGTAATTGGCCGTATCGCCCAACACTGCCGCGCCCGCCACCAGCAGCCATAGAGGCAGAATGTGCAGGGGCGTGCTGTCCAGCGCAGCCAGGGTGCCGGCGGCGAAGAGCAGCGAGTCGCCCGGCAGGAAGGGGGTCACCACCAACCCGGTCTCGATAAAGATCACCAGGAAGATGAGCGCGTACGTCCAGCCCCCCACCTGAGTGATCAGCACACTCAGGTGTTTATCCAGATGTAAAAACAGGTCAACGAAATACGTAATCAGTCCCATCGGATTCCTTCATCATTCTTTTTTATTCAATCGAGCCGTTTCGGTCATCCGCAGGGACTGCTGCAGGCAATTCTTCTGCCGCCCGCAGGCTGAGGCTGCGGTTCAGACCGATCAGGATCACCAGTAAAACTACCGTCAGAATGACCAGCAGCGCAGGAGCCAACCAACCAGCTTGCAACCCTGCCGGCAGGCTGACGCTGCGCACAGGCAGAAACGGCGCCAGGCCTATCGATAAGCTGACCAGATTCCACAGGCCGTGCAGCGCTACTGCCGCCAGGTAAGCCAGCACAGCGCGCATAAAATAGCCATCGCTCCAGGTCCTGGCCAGCGCCCAGCCAATTATACCCGCTGTGGTGACGTGCAGCAGGGCAGTTCCCGCCCGGGCCGCCGCCAGTCCGGCCCACATCTCCCCATTGGATTGGACGATGGCGGTCAGGCTCTCCACCAGCGCAAAACCGCCCCCGCAGATCAGCCCGAGGCTGAAACCCTGTTCTGGGCGCAGACCTTTACGCGCCAGCAGCCACAACGGCAGGGGTTTGAGCAGCTCTTCGATGAGCGGTATTCCGCCTGCGGCGAGGGCGACAACGGCAAACACCGCACCGGGCTGCTGCAGGATGGGCGCCAGGATGCGCTGAAGCGCTTCCGGGTCGGCTTGAGCGTTTGCCAGGCGCTGCGCCAGGCGGCTGAGCTCGTCCGCCAGGTCTGGTCGTGAGGTCAGATAAACTGCGATGCCCAAACCTGCCAGCACGACCAGCAAAATCTCGGCTGCCGCCGCCAGCAAGGGCGTGACTGCCAGGCTGAAGCCCAGCGCGCCCCAGGCCCTCTGCCCCGAGCCGGGAGAAAGATCGCGCATCCCAATGGAAACCAGCCAGAAGATCGGTACGCCCACCGCCAGGATGTCCGCGGCCGGGAGCACCCAGCTCGCCAGGCGTGGATCGCCTGCTGCCAGGCTGCCAAACAACAGGGTGGCCGGCCAGACGATGGCGGCGATCAGGCTGGCCGTGCGCCAGTCGGGAACGTGAGCCAGCCATTCCGGCTGCGGTCGGTTCAGCAGGCGCAGCAAGGCCAGCCAGGCGGAGGGGAAACACAGCACGCCAAGGATGGCAAGCACGCCCGCCAGACCGAGCATGCCGGCCGAGGCGCTGCCGCTGACGGCTCCCGCCAGCCAGAACAGACCCACAACACCCGCCCCGCCGAGCAGCAGCAGGACGGCGGCCAGGCTGAGCAGGAACTGCACGATGCTCGGCCAATGGATCGTCGTAGCGGTGCGGTTATCCATGAGTTACTTTTCGGCGATGGTCACCTTGAGGATTTTATCGCCAGGGGGCAGCTCGCCGCCCTGGTCAGGATTGCGGGGAGTCAGCTTCTGCAGCACGTCCATGCCCTGCACCACCTGGCCGAAGATGGTGTACTTGCCGTTCAGGTCAGGCGCTGGGCCGTAGGTGATGAAAAACTGGCTTCCGTTCGAATCCGCGCCGGCGTTGGCCATGCCCACCACGCCTTCACGGTCGAATTTCAGGCTGGGGTCAATCTCGTTGCTGAAGGCGTATCCCGGCCCACCGTAACCGGTGCCGGAAGGATCGCCCGTCTGGGCCACGAAGCCGGGCAGAACGCGATGAAAGGGGACCCCGTCGAACCAGCCGTGACGGGCCAGGAAGACGAAGCTGTTCACCGCCATGGGCGCCTTATCGGGATAGAGCTGCAGAACTACGTCGCCCTTATCGGTCTCGAGCGTGGCCAGATACTGCTTGTGAGGATCGATGCTCATCGGCGGGCATTCGGTGAACTGCCGTTCCTGCAGGCTGGTCAGCTTGACGATGGCATCCAGACTTTGCAGGTCGCGCGGGCCCTGGTAGATCTTGCCGTTGATCAGCACAAAGGGCGTGCCGGGCAGGCCGATGCGCTCGGCTTCCTGCTGCGCATTTTTAATTTTGGCGGCCACGGTTTCGCTCTTCAGATCGGCCGCGAATTTCTTCTCATCCAGTCCCAAACCGGCGGCCTGCTGGATCACCCAAGTCTCGAACTGATCAGGAGTCTGGCCTGCCCAGTCCTGCTGTTTGGCGAACAGCAGGTTGTGCATTTCCCAGAACTTTTTCTGCAGTCCGGCGGCTTCGGCCGCCTGAGCGGCGATCACCGCCTTATCATGGCTGCTGATCGGGAAATACCGGAAGACGACGCGCACATCCTGTGGATATTCCTTGGTGAGTTGCGCCAACACGGGCGCAAGCTGCGCGCAGTATGGTCACTGAAAATCGCTATATTCGAGGAAAGTGACTCTCGGGTTTGTCGCGCCGCTGACCCAATCGCTGGCACCGACCGGCGGGAAAAGGGACGCCTCGGTAGGGCCAGGGGTGGGCAGAATGCTGACCACCGTGCAGCCTGGCGCGTTTTTCGCCTGCGTTCCCGTAGGTTGAGGCGTGGGCGGCGCCGTCGGCCTGGGGCTTGCCGCCTGGCAGGCGGAAAGGGCGAGGCCGGCCAGCAGGGCGATGGAAATCCACAGTTTGCGCATTCGATCACCTTCGATATTTAGGATTTCTGAGTGGCTATCTTTATGTTCAGACGTTGCGAAACGGCCCGCAGCATATCGGCCTGCACCAGCTCGGGCGGGCGGTTCGCTTCGATGATGACCCAGCGCTGCGGCTCTTCGCGCGCCATCTCGAGATAGCCCTGGCGCACCCGCCGGTAGAACTCCAGATCATAAGCGTCCATACGATTCCACTCGCTGGCGGTGCGGCGGCGGCGCAGCCCCACCTCCACGTCCACGTCGAACAGGAGGGTCAGGTCGGGTTTCAGACCGCCGGTGGCGAAATCCACGATCCGGCGCAGCTCCTGCAGATCGCGCTGGTAGCCATAGCCCTGGTACGCCAGGGTCGAATCGGCGTAACGGTCCGAGACGACCACCTTGCCGGCCGCCAGAGCAGGACGGATAACCTCATCCACCAGTTGGGCGCGCGCCGCCTGGAATAGCAGGATCTCGGTGCGCTGCTGCATGGCCGTGTTCTCCAGACGGGTGAGCAGCACCTCGCGAATCTGGTCGCCAATCGAGGTGCCGCCTGGCTCGCGCGTGGCGACCACGTCATAACCCGCCCGGCGCAGGTGCTCGACCAGGGGCTCCATTTGCGAGGTCTTGCCGCTGCCCTCCGAGCCTTCAAGGGTGATGAACATGATCAATCCCGATAGATTCTTACCCGTCGATTGGGCTCTTTGCCGTACGAGTGGGAGATCAACTGCGCCTGACGGGCCATCTCGTGCTGCATGCGGCGGATGGCGGCCGAAGCTGGCGGCAGATCGAAGAAGCGCTCGCCGTTCAACACGGCGTCAATGGCGGCCTGTGTCTGCAGGGTGTAATCCTCCCAATTCCCCTGCGGGGAACTTTCCTCTGGCAGGTTGAACAGGTCAGCCAGGAACTGCTCCATCTGGTTGACGGTGTTAGAGCGCAGCACGTAAATGGGCATGCCGCGCTGCTCGGCATCCAGGATAGTCTGCTGACGGCTGCGGTAATAAGCCCGCAGGGTGATCAATACCTGCGCATCGGCAATGTCGCGCATCACCAGAGCGGGTACGCCCAACCGCTTGGCGGCCTGCATCAGCCGGTTGCGGGCCACACCGTATGGATAGATGCGCACTGGCTGGAGTGAGACTTCGCCATTGGCCGATGACGCGCTCGGGGTAGTCTCGACCCGGGCGGCGTTCTGCCTCGCCGCCGGGCTATAAACCCCGCGCTGACTGAAGGGCAGCTCGCTCCCGCCGTTGCGCCGCGCTCCCTGTACGGCCGGTCGCAGGGCGTACGGCTGGCTGGGCTTCTCGATGTGAATCTGGTTGTTCTCGTCGCGGTAGCGGATCTCCGGCTGGAGCGGATAGCCGCGTACCAGCGCGTCGACCGCCGCGGCCACATCCGGGTGAACGGCCAGCCGATCGCGCTCCTGGATCTCGATCAGCACGTCGAACGTGGGCGGCGCGCGGCGCTCCAGCACGGTCTTCTGCGTGCCTCGCCTGCGGGCCTCTTCGTCTGACAGGGTGACCGATTCGATTCCGCCCACCAGGTCCGAGAGGGTCGGGTTGAGCAGCAGATTCTCCAGGCTGTTGCCATGGGCGGTGCCGATCAGTTGCACCCCGCGCTCGGCGATGGTGCGCGCGGCAGCGGCCTCCAGCTCGCGGCCGATCTCGTCGATCACGATCACCTCAGGGTTGTGGTTTTCCACCGCCTCGATCATCACCTCGTGCTGCAGGGAAGGCGTGGCCACCTGCATACGCCGCGCCTTGCCCACCGCTGGATGGGGTACGTCTCCATCGCCGCCGATCTCGTTCGAGGTGTCCACGATGATCACCCGTTTGGTCTCGGCCAGGATGCGGGCGGCTTCGCGCAGCATCGTCGTCTTACCGATGCCTGGCCGGCCCAGCAGCAGCAGGCTCTTGCCCGATTCGATCAGGTCCTGGATGATATCGATGGTGCCATAAACCGCGCGCCCAACCCGGCAGGTCAGCCCAACAATATGGCCGTGGCGGTTGCGGATGGCCGAGATACGGTGCAGGGTGCGCTCCAGGCCGGCGCGGTTGTCCGCATCGAACTCGCCGATGCGTTCGATCAGGTAGTCGATATCAGCCCGGGTGACTTCCTCCTCGCAGAGCACCACCTCACTGTCGACGAAGCGGGCCGTGGGCTGGCGCCCCAGGTCGAGGATGATTTCAAGCAGGTTATCGCTGTTATTGACTCGGTTGACCGCCTCCACAACTCTGGGAGGTAACACCCCCAAAAGTGCATGCAGGTCGTCTGTTATTCTACGTTGTGTCATAAACTACAATCTTACTCTTCCTTACTTAAATGCTCTTTCTTAAATTATAATGAGTCTTCCATCGATGGTAAAGCCGCTCTTTGAAAAGGGCCGGTCATCAGGCCGGCCCATCGCTTTTGGTCGATTTCACGTGCACCAGCGGCGCGGTGGGCTCGGCATGCCCATTTTCCAGCGCTGGTACGCGCAGCGGTTGAACAGCGCGCTTGGTCACCGCCAGGTGTTTGACCAACACCGCCTGGCGCGGGCCCACTTCCAGGTCCAGCTCCTCGAGGGCCGATTCCAGCCAGGCCTGATACGAGCGCACGCACAGATAGACCGGTCGGCCGCGCCTGTGCGGCACCGCGCGCAGCAAATCGACCAGCAAGCCCGCCGCGTCCGGCGTGGTGGGGTGGATGAAAGGCTGCACCCAGATGCCGCGCGGTCCGTAAACCAGGTCGGCGTAGGCCAGCAGCTCGCCCTGACGCCGGCAGACCAACCCACGCAGGCGCGAGCTGGTCAGCGCCTCGACGGGCTGCACCAGGCCCGGCACCACCGACTGGTACAGCGAACCGACCGCCACGCTGTCAAGCGGGTTGGCTGGCCGCCAGTTGCCCTCGGGGGTTTCATCCCCCTCTCCGCTGTGCTTCCAGATGCGCTGCCAGGCGTAAATGGAGAAGGCCGCCTGCCGCAGCGCAGAGAAGGCGCCGGAATGCTCCTCCACTTCCGCCAGCAGGTGGTAGGCCCCCCAGTAGCCGGCCTGAGTGGTGAGATGCTCGATCAACAACGGAAGCTCGGGTGATTCCTGCGCGCTCCTGGGGGCCAGGTACACCAGGTGGGCCGAGCGCGAGCCCAGCGGGTAGCGGATTTGCCCTAAAAAGGTCGGCAGACCGTCTTCAGGGACGCACACGCCCGTGTACGTGGCGTTGACCGGGTTCAGGTGCGAGAGCAGAGAACCCGCGCCCAGCGTCTCGCCGCGCGTAAGGAACAGGATGCTGTCCAGTGGAAGCACCTGTCTCCGGTAGCGGTAAAGGGTGGGCAAGTCTTGCCAGCCCAGCGAATGGACGTTTATCTGGCCAACTCCAGGAAGTAACGGTGGAAACGGTCGTCGCTGGTGAGCTCGGGGTGAAAGGAGGTCGCCAGCAGCCGGCCCTGCCGGGCTGCCACTACGCGTCCATCTTCGAGCCGGGCCAGCGCTTCCGCTTCCCCAAAGACCTTCTCGATCAGCGGCGCGCGGATGAAGACGGCGTGGAAGGGCCGCCGCCCGTCGCCAATCGCGCTCAATGCAGGCACCTCCAGGTCGGTCTCGAAACTGGCGATCTGGCGCCCGAAGGCATTGCGCTCCACGGTGATGTCCATGATACCAAGCAGGGGCTGATGGCGCCGGGCATCCTTTGAAAGGAAGATGGCCCCCGCGCAGGTGCCCCAAATGGCCTTCCTCTGGCCAAAATCACGCAGCGGCTCGATCAGTCCAAAATCGGTGGCCAGTTTGCCGATGGTGGTGGATTCGCCGCCAGGGATGATCAGCCCGTCGAGACCATCCAACTGCTCGGGCAGGCGCACTTCCCGCGCCTCCACGCCAATGCGCCGCAACATTGCCAGGTGCTCGATAAAGTCGCCCTGTAGAGCTAAAACGCCGATCCTCATAGCTCAAGCTTACCAACCGCGGCCAGCGATCAATTCCTCTTTTGGAATAGCCGAAATCTGTCGGCCGACCATCGGCTCGCCAAGATTACGGCTGACTTCGGCCAGGATGGCTGGTTCGTTGTAGTGCGTGGTGGCCTTGACGATGGCCGCTGCGCGACGCGCCGGGTCGCCTGATTTAAAGATGCCCGAACCGACAAACACGCCGTCCATGCCGAGTTGCATCATCAGAGCTGCGTCGGCCGGGGTTGCGATCCCGCCGGCAGCGAAATTGACCACCGGCAGGCGGCCGAGCTTGCGCGTCTCCAATACCAGCTCGTAAGGCGCACCAATCTCTTTGGAATAGGCCATCAGTTCTTCCTCGGCCATGTTCTGCAGGCGGCGGATCTCGCCCAACACCGCGCGAGCGTGGCGCACCGCCTCCACCACATCTCCGGTGCCGGCCTCTCCTTTGGTGCGGATCATGGCCGCGCCCTCGCCGATGCGCCGCAGCGCCTCACCCAGGTTGCGGCACCCGCACACAAAGGGCACCTTGAAAGCGTGTTTATTGATGTGGTGCTCCTCGTCCGCCGGGGTCAAAACCTCGGACTCGTCGATGTAATCCACGCCGATGGCTTCCAGAATCTGCGCCTCGACGAAATGTCCGATGCGGCACTTCGCCATAACCGGGATGGTGACCGCGTCCATGATCTTGAGGATCAATTCCGGATCGCTCATGCGGGCGACGCCGCCTTGGGCGCGGATGTCGGCCGGGACGCGCTCGAGAGCCATCACTGCCACCGCGCCGGCATCTTCGGCGATGCGGGCGTGTTCGGGCGTGACCACGTCCATAATAACGCCGCCTTTGAGCATCTGTGCGAGGCCCTTTTTGACGGCAAAAGTTGCCACTTGCTGCTCCATTGCAACCTCCCGCGATAACTCCTTACATTTCCATTTTGATTCTACCACGCTGAGGCGGGGAAGGTAAGATACAGGTGCGAATCGAAAGCGGACAAACAGTATGGGTATTTTTACCGAATTTGGGGGAATAAGACCATTCCGTGGCGCGGCCATCTCTGACCGTAAGTTTCAACCCATCTCGGACTATGCTGCACACCCTGCCCATAGAATCGTTGCTCTTTTCTAATCCGGTTTAATACTTGACATTCCGGGTAAACCAAAGTATATTTAGAACGTCTGTGCTAATTATTCTTGGGGTGCTTCACCAAGGCCTATCCTTTGGAGGATGTCATGCAAAAAATCGTCCCCTTCCTGTGGTTCGACCATCAGGCCGCAGAAGCGGCAAACCGCTATGTCTCGCTCTTCAAGAATTCCAGGGTCATAAATACGACTCACTACAGCGACGCCGGCCCGGGGCCGTCCGGATCGGTAATGACCGTGTCCTTTCGGTTAGCGGACCAGGAATTCATCGCGCTGAACGGCGGCCCTGAGTTCACCATCACCCCCGCCATTTCCTTCTTCGTGGGCTGCGACACAGAAGAGGAAATCGATCGGCTCTATCTGAATTTCTCTGACGGCGGCGAAGTGTTAATGGAGCTGAACCGATACCCTTTCAGCGACAAGTTCGCCTGGGTCAAGGACCGCTTTGGCGTAAACTGGCAGCTCAACCTCTCCGGCCGTTACACTCAAAAAATCACCCCATTTTTGACGTTTGTAGGCCCCCAACATGGCAAAGCCGCAGAGGCCATGAACCAGTATGTCTCCCTGTTCGATGACTCCCGCATTCTGTCTGTGCAGCGCTTCCCGCCCGGGAGCGGAGAACTCGAAGGGACGGTCATGCATGGCGAATTCTCACTCCATGGGCAGGCTTTCATGGCCATGGACGGCGGTCTGGATCATAAATGGGCATTCACAGAAGGCTTATCGCTGTTTGTGAGTTGTGAAAACCAGGAAGAAGTCGATCGGTTATGGCAGAGGCTCACTGCCGGCGGGGAAGAGGGTCCCTGCGGCTGGCTGAAGGACCAATACGGCCTCTCCTGGCAGATCGTTCCGGCAATCTTGATAGAGATGCTCCAAGACATGGATGCCCGCAAGGCGCAGAGGGTGAACCAGGCCATGCTGCAGATGAAGAAGATCGACATCGCCGGTTTGCGCCGGGCTTACGAACAAGATTAACGCCATGAGCGCCCGTCAAGCCCGCTCACATATCCAAATACTTCGACTGCTCGATCTGCTCCCGGAGCTTCTCTTCCTCACTCGGCTCGTGGATCGGCGCGGCGGGCTGCGCCATGGCCAACTCGGCTTGCTCGGCGGCGGCCAGCGCCTGGCGGCTGGCCCTGCGGAAGAAACCCACCCGTCCGCAGTGATCGCAGCGATCCAGACAACCGGTCACCAGATTGAGCGACCAGACGTGCAGCCCGAACGGGCGCTTGCAACGCGGGCAGATCGCCCCGCCCTTGAGCCCATAGGTGCGCGGCGCGCCCAACGGGAGTGCCGCGCCCTTCGAGCGCCGGCTGACCAGCACTTGGATGCCCACCACCAGCAGAAACACCAGCGCAATCCCGCCAAAGATAGGCACGATGATCATCATCATGAACCGATTTTGCTCCGCGGCACTGACGAACTGAAAGCGCTGCGCTGGCGCGTTGACTGCATCCCCGGCGCCGGTCCTGCCGATAGCGCTCAACTCGTGCCAGCCCTCTGCGTAGCTGCGCGTGTCAAAGGTGATCTTGAACGGCGCAGCGGTCGCCGTCCCCAGTGGCTGACCGTCGAGCAGGTATGTGACCGAGACCAGATCGGGTGGGTTATTGTATGTCTGGATCGAAAAGACACCGCGGATCTGGCTGCCGTTGTTGAAGCCTAACTGTTTGCGCACGGTGAAGCCGAAGTTGCCTTGCGCCAGAGCCGGAACGGCCAGCAAGGCCGCTAAGCCCAGCGCCAGGAGAACCGGAGGAATCTTCCCCGCCAGTCGTTTCAAGAATCCCTCGCCCATTTTGACCTTCATTTCCACTTCGTCAGGATCGTCTCACGCTGGAACAGGCGCGCACCCAGATTGATCAGGACCACGTCCAGACCTACCAGCACCAGCGCGACAATCCACATTAATCTCGGATTGATCACGATTAACCCGGCGACCTGGGAAAAGATCAGCCCCAGCAGCGGCACGATGATGATCATCGAAATCTGCTCGGCCGCGCGTGGATCGTTTACCCGCGAAGAGACGATCAGGGTGAACTGGGTGGCCAGCACGGCCGCCAGAGGACCAACCACCAGCACGGCTACCAGCCAAGTCGGGCTGAGGATGTACTTCATTACCCCCACCGAAGCTCCCACCAGCGGGCTGGCGGCTACGAAGATGAAAAAGCCCGCCCAGGTAGCTCCGACGGCTGGGATTACCGCCGCCAGCCCCTTGCCGGCCAGCAGCTCGGTGGTGGTGATGGGCGTTGCCAGCAGCGGCTCCAGGCTGCGCGTGGTCTTCTCGCCTACCACGCTGTACGCGGCGATGGCCGTTGGAATGGCCAGCGGCATGATCATGAAGAGCGCCATGAAGGTGTTGATCAGATAAATCTGCACACATTCGGCTGCCGAGACGCCGCTGCAGTACTGAAGGAACTGCAGCGGGATGTCGGTGGCGGAGCCTTGTGCGCCCGGCGTGGGCCGTGTGGCGTACAGCATGACCAGGGGGAGAAGGGTGAACAGCAGCGGCAGCAGTACAACGGTGAACAGCACCATGCGGTTCTTGAATACCTCGGCCCACTCTTTATCGATGATGGTGCGAATTCGTTCGATCATGATGACCTCTTTCCGGCGTCCTCGTTGATCCATTGCAGGTAGACATCCTCCAGCGAGTGGCGCAACTCGCCGACGAATTGAATGTCGGCGCCCGCCTCGACCAGTTTGCGCACGATAGCCGGGTTCTGCTCCTCTGGATCGGTCAGGCGCACCAGCAGGCGGGTGTCGAGCGCCTGAACGTCCTTTACGAACGGCAGCCGGCGGACCTCGTCGACCCAAGCCGGCTCCAGCCGCTTGAGGTGAAAGACTGCCTGCCGCCCGAATAGCCGTTCGCGCAGCTTCTCGGGAGTATCAATCGTGATGGCGCGCGTCTTGAAGATGGCGATGCGCGTACACAGTCGGTCGGCTTCGTCCAGGTTGTGTGTGCACAGGAAAATGGTGCGTCCCTCGGCCTTGAGCTCTTCGATGAAGTCGCGCACCAGCTTGGCCGCTTCCGGGTCCAGGGCGCTGGTCGGCTCGTCCAGGAAGAGCACGCGCGGCTCGTGCAGCAGCGCGCGGGCGATGGCCAGCTTCTGGCGCATGCCCTTCGAAAAGCTGCCCACTTCGTCGTAGCGCCGCTCCCACAAACCGAGCATGCGCAGGTATTTGCTCACCTGGCCCTGCACGTCTGCCACCCCATACAGCCGCGCATAGATGGTTAGATTCTTCTCTGCCGACAGTCGGTCGTACAAGCCAGGTGTCTCGGTCAGAATGCCGACGCTGCGGCGGATGTCCTGGTTCTGGCGGCCGAGCTCGAAGCCGTTGACCGTGGCCCGCCCGCGTGTGGGCGCGATCAGGGTGGTGAGCATCCGCACGGTGGTGGTTTTGCCGGCCCCGTTCGGCCCCAAAAAGCCGAACACCTCGCCCTCGGCCACGTCCAGGTTGAGATCTTCAACCGCGGTGATGACCGCCTTGTTTTTGGTCGTGAATTGCTTGGTTAGCCCCTCGGTGTGAATCATATTTTCATTCCTCGATGTTCATTGTATCGCGATCGAGCTGCTTCGGATCTGTACGAAAGGCCAGTCCGCTGCTATACAATGATACAATTGTACATTGATACAGTTGACCCTTGACAAACCCCTCAGGATATTATACAATTTCATCAATGATACAATTATACAATGCTACAATGATACAGTCAAGGCTTGGGTGATGGCGATAAGGATCGATCTGGATTTTCGCTCGGGCATACCCATTTACGTCCAGATCATGGATCAGATCAAGCGGCGGGTCCTCGCGGGAGAACTGCGGCCAGGCGATCAGCTCCCCACCGTGCGCCAGTTAGCCACCGACCTGCGAGTGAATTTCAACACCGTGGCGCGGGCTTACCGTCTTTTAGACGAAGCCGGGCTGATCTCCACCCAACAAGGGCGCGGGACTTACATCCTCGAGGCGCCCACCCCTGAGGTCAGCGAGCATCTGCGTCAGCAAGCCATGGAGGCGTTGACGCACCGATTCCTGCGCGGCGCGGCCCGCCTGGGTTTTTCTCCTGACGAAGTGCGTCTGGCGGTCGAACGGCACCTGCGCGACCGCAACCCCGCTGTGGATGATGGGGAAGACGATGAGTAACCTCCGGGCGCTGCCGCTGATCGATAGCCAGGCCGCTCGGATCGACCACTGCGTCATGGTCGCTCCCTTCTCCGCAGAGAAAACGCTTACGAAGGACACCGTTCCAGTCGATGTGGACGCCGTGATCTTCTGGGTGGTCTGGGATGCTGAAAAGGCCGCCCTGGAGGTGGAGAATCACCGCGCGGCCATCGCCTGGGCCGCCCAGACTGCCTTGCGGGAGATCATCGCTGAACGCACCATACCGTGGGGTATCACCGTCCGATCGGTCGAGATCCGCGCCGCGGTCATCCCCCAGGGCCTGGAAGACGCCATGAGCCGCCAGGCTCAAGCCGAACGCGAGCGCCAGGCGCGCGTCATCCTGGGCGAATCCGAAAAACAGATCTCAACCGCTTCGCCCAGGCAGCCGAGTCCTGACGAGACAATCCCACCGCCCTCCATCTGCGCGCCATGAACATACTCTTCGAGGGCCTCAAGGAGAAAGGCGCACTGGTGATCGCGCCCAGCAACGCGGTGGACGCAATGAATTTGGGCGGCCTGAGCGGATTGATTTCTTTGGGCATGGAACAGACGAAAAGGGAGGTCAGCCCGCGCAGCGAATGACCAAATCGGTCGGTTTAATTCCTGGCATTGCGGCTGTAGTTTCACGCACCATGCCGCTCTGGGAGATGCAGGCTGTCCAAAAACGGGTGAAGGACGATGTCTGTGAATCATGTGGGCTGAATTCATGTTTCACGTGAAACGTGATCATGCCACGATAACCTGCGTTTCACGTGAAACATTCCAAAATCCGTAACACGGAGGTTTCTTTGCTGTACACATTCCCCATCGCCATCCTGTTCGATATCGCCTTTCCCATCCTGCTGGCCTTCTGGTTCGTGCGCCGTCACGCCGGCTCCTGGAAGATCATCGCCGTGGGCGCGCTGGCTTTCGCCGGCTCTCAGGTGCTGCATATTCCTTTCCTCAACTGGCTGACCTCCCAGTTCACTCAGGGCGCCTTGCCTGCTCCTCCGCCCGCCTACCGCCTGGTCTTTAATGCCACCTTGCTAGGGTTGCTGGCCGGCCTGTTCGAGGAAACCGCGCGCGTCATCGCTTACTGGGCCCTTGGTCATCGCGCCCGCACCTGGCGCGCCGGCGTCTCCCTGGGTATCGGCCACGGCGGTCTTGAGAGCGCCGCTTTGGTCGGCCTGACAGCCCTGTCCACCTTCATCGCCCTGGTCATCTATACCCTACATCCGTCGACCTTCGACGCGTTGACAGGCTCGCGCCTCCAGGCGGCGCTGGCCCAGCCCTGGCACATCCCCCTGGCGGGTGCGGTCGAGCGCGCCTCGGCTCTGGCGCTCCAGATTACCCTCAGCGTGATGGTGCTGCAGGCCTTCGTGCGCCGCAATGCGCTTTGGTACCTGGCCGCCGTCCTGTGGCACGCGCTGGTTGACTTTTGGGCGGTGTATCTGAGCGGGATTGGCTGGAGCCCGTGGCCCATCGAGGGGATCATCGCTATCTTTGGGTTGTCCAGCCTGGCCATCTTATTGGCGCTCATCCGCGCTGAAAAACGCCGCGCCCTCAGCTCTGAACCGCCGGAGGCGGACAATGCCTGAAATACAGCATACGTTCCTATAATAGCCTTGACCCCAAGCCCTCAACCTGCGCGATGCTGCGCGATCCCAAACCCGAAATGGGTTTATTGGTGATCTTACTTATCATGGGTTTGTGAAAAGGGAGAGCAGTAGAGAAATGTGCTCTTTGGGGGATGACTAAACTTGAAATCGCACATCTGATTTGTCCGAATATATTAAATATTATATATTATACTAATATTATGTATATAATATTATCTTTATTATTTCGGCAAGTCCCTTCCCCCGGGCGGCTTCCCTGCGGGATGGGACGGGCCTGCCCGATGATCGAGCGTCGCAATCCTGATCAATACCCGTCCAGCTTGGTGTGCGGCAGCGGCACGCGCGGAATCGGCGCAGGAGGCGGCGCCGGCGGTTCATCCGGCGCCAGATAAGCCACCGCCTGATTCTCCACCGCGTTCATCACCAGCTCCAGATGATGACCTGGACGGTAATCTTCCACCCGGATCAGGCGCAACACGTCGCCAAACCCCACACCCCCCGGCAGAAATTCGTTCACGTGGTTGGGAGTTTGGTAAAAGAAATCCCGGTTGAAGGCTGTCTCGGGTTCATTGAGCAGCACCGCTAACGGGTAGATCTCGGCTTCGATCAGGTCCTGGAAGAAGTGTGTTCCCAATGAGGGTTCGGGCTCGTAGATGGCGCCCTGTCCGGCCAGTTCGATCAGCGCGCGAGCGTTGTAGATATCGGCGTAATTGATGTGCACCCCCAGGTCCGGGTTGGAGGTGCCCCAGCGGCCAGGGCCCACACAGATGAAGCGCTTCCCGGCCAGAGCATTGTTCAACTGGCCGATGGCGCGCCCGAGCTGATTGCGCGCATCGGCGGTGGGCAGGGCAAAGTAAGCCTCCGGAGGCACAAAGACCACGTAATGAATGTTCTCGACCAGGCCTTCGGGCACCATGAAATGACTCGAGAAGACCACATTTTCCGCCGCCACCGCTGCCGGTACGCTGGCCGCCTCTTTCTCCCGCAAATAACTCTGCGGCCGGCATTGCAGGATGGCGATGCGCACCTCCGGGTGGGCAGAGAGTGGTTCGACCACCTGGACGGTAAACTCCAAGTCCACCGGAGCCTGGTAATGTTCCTCTAAAATGTGCAGGATTTCGCGCATGCGCGCGGCAAAGGGAGTTCGCCGCAGCAGACCATCGAAGGTGATCACCAGATTAGACTTGTCCCCGTTGCCAAGGCTGCTGCGCAGTGAGCTGAAATATCCCTCCTGCTCCACCTGCGCCAGGAAACGCAGCGGCGGGTAGTGCGCGTCCAGCACCTCGCTTACCGGCAGCGTCTTGAATGCGTTGCCTTCCAGATCGATCAGATCCACATACTGTTGCGAGTAACGGCGGATCAGTTTGGTCGAAGAGGAAGGATTGAGGGTCGGGTGGCTGAGCGCCACCAGCCGGGGATAATCGTTGCCCACGCGGTCGACCGCACGGGTGCCAAGCCCCCACACCAGGCGCAGAAAGCCATCCTCCAGACGGATTTGCGGCGACCAGCGGTACAGGTTGCGGCTGAAGGCCACCCCGGCCGCGTCTGGCAGAAAGTAGCGCCCAAACTGCTGCCCTTCCACCACCTGAATCAGGATGGCCATGCGCTCGTCGTAGTCCTGCAGGCCCTTCGAGCGACGGTAGAGCAGCGCATTCGGGTTCAGCGTGCTGGCGTAGATGCGCGCGATGGCTTCGGCCAGCGCATCCAGGTTCTCCTGGGGCGTTCCCTGGTTCGGGCAAAAATAACTTTCGTATTTTCCGGCGAATGAGGTGCCGAAATTGTCCTCCAACAGGCTGGAGGAGCGCACGATGATCGGCCGGCGGCCGACGTTGGCCAGCAATGTCTGCAGCTTTTCCACCAGGTCAGGCGGGAAATCCCCCCGTATGAAATCCTCTAAGATCTGCGGATACTCCGCGCGCATCTGCTCTTCGGGCTTGTACTTCTGATCATTCCAGTGCACCAGATTGTTGATCGCCATGAAGCTGTACATCATATCCGAGCCAATGAAGTACGACTCGGGCACAACCAGACTCCCGCGCAGCCTCTCGTCGCCAAGCTGGTTGAGGATGCGCGCCGCCAGCAGCATGCCAGCCGCCTTGCCGCCAATCCGTCCGTAACCCATCTTGCGCAGGCGGATGCCGGTCAGATCGGCGGCAGTGAACCACTCCCTGGCGATGTTGATGTAGCGCAGTTGATCGCTGATCATTGTGCGGATCAGCACCACCTTGGTCTCTCTCAAACGCGGCTCGAAGGCAGATCGCTTCCCGGAGGGCATCTTCTCGATCGTCATGGCTTGCTCGAAGAGCAGATCCTGAGGCGCCAGTTCCGGATTGAGCGACAGTAGGGCTTCGTCGGAGCTGATACCCTGCTCACCCAGCACCTCGCGTACGATCTCTTCGAGCACCTCATAGGCCACGCGCTGGGAGAAATAGAAGTCCGTGAGCTGATCGCGGATGGTGTTCAGGCGCATGTCCCACACCTCGGGGGCTTCCTCAGAGAGCGGGTGGTGAACGCCCTCGCGCAACTGCGACTGAACCGCCTTCTCGCGCACCTCGGTCTCGAAGGTCTGCGGGGTGATCACCCCGCGCTGGAACAGCTCATGGCGCATGCGCACGCGGATGCGCCCGGCCAGGGTGGGATACTGGCTGAGCGTCAGATAGACGGTGAGCAACCGGTCAGAGGCGGGAAACGGCAGGCTCATACGGTCATACAGCTATATGCAGATATATGCCGGGGTTTTGGCGGGCGGTCCATACCTGCCAAAACCCCAGGACTGAAGCGAGAGCGTATCCCCGTGGTCTGTGAAGACGCGCCGGTTTAACCCAGGTGCATCGGCATGATCACGTGGACGAAATTATCCTCTCCCACCGGGCGGATGACCCCCGGAGCATTATTGGCGGTAGTTTCCAGCGCCACATTCGGCGTTTTGATGGCTTCGACCGCCTCCCGCAGGAAGCGCACGTTGAAAGCGATCAGCAAGGGCGCGCCCTCCACACTGGCGTCCAGCTTGATCTCGCTCGAGCCGGTCTCCTCGGATTGGGCGGAGATGTCCACCAGGCCGGGCTGCGTCTCATTGCCTGGCAGAATGTTGAGCCGGCTGACGTTGGTGCCCTCGCGGGCGATAATCTCCACCTGCTTGCAGGCTTTGAGCAGGGCTTGGGTGGAAAGCACCGTGCGGGTCTTGAACGAACGCGGCAGGATTTGTTCATAAGGCGGGAAGTTGCCCTCGATGAGCTGCGAGACCAGCTCGATGTCCTTCATGTGGAATATGACCTGACCGCGGCCGGGGGGCATCACCATGGTGATGGTCTCCTCGCCATCTGGGGCAATGCGCGCCAGCTCGCTCAACGCCCGGGCGGGGATGATGGCCTTCAGGGAAAGGCCGCTCGCGTTGGGCAGCTCGGCCGTGCGCACGGAGATGCGGAAGCCGTCGGTGGCGGCCATGGTAATCAGGTTGTCTTTGACCGTCAGCAGAACACCGGCCAGCACCGGTCGGGCGTCGTCGGTCGAGGCGGCGAAGACCACCTGCCCGATCATTTCCTTGAAATCATCCACCTTTAGCTGGACGCCGTCTTTCAGATCAGGCACCGGGATGGGGGGAAATTCCTGCGCATCGATGCCCTTGATGTCGCTGTTGGAGGTGCCGCAGCGCACGTTCAGGGCCTGGGTGCGTGCATTCAGCTCCAGGGAGACCTGCTCGGCCGGCAGAGCGCTGACCAGATCGGTAAAGGTGCGCGCCGGTACGGTGATGGAGCCTTCCTCTTCGACGCGTGCACCGATCCAGCAACTGATGCCAAGTTCAAGGTTGGTGGCGGAGAGGCGCAAGCGGCCCTCGTCGGTCGCAATCAGCACGTTCGCCAGGACAGGCAGCGTGCTTCGTGGCGCCACCGCCCGCGAAACGATGCTCAACCCGTGCGCCAGATTGGCTTGCGAGACGGTCGCTTTCATGGCGTGTCATCCTCCCTGCGTGGAATAAATAAAGTATACAACGAGA
>DAOTWA010000064.1:0-12476 GCA_034435955.1 Anaerolineaceae bacterium
TTCGGAAGTCGGGCAAATCACACGTACGCAATCATCATCCCCGGCTCTTCCAGCAGCGCCTTAATCGTCTGCATGAAGCGCGCCGCCGGAGCGCCGTCCACCAGCCGGTGGTCGAACGCCAGGCTGATCACCATCCTCTCGCGCCGCACCAGCTCGTCGCCGACGTACATCGGCCAGGAGCCGATCCGCCCCACCCCCAGGATGGCGCATTCCGGCAGGTTAATCATCGGGGTGAAGCCTTCCACATCGTACATGCCGAGGTTGGTGATGGTGAACGTCCCGCCGCTGAGATCGTCGGGAAGGGCGCGGCCTGCGCGGGCGCGTTCAACCAACTCGCGCAGCTCGCTGCCCACCTGGCGCAAGCTTTTACGGTCGGCGTCGCGCACCACCGGCACCAGCAGGCCGCGCTCGGTGTCCACCGCCACGCCCACGTTGACCTGCGCCAGGCGCACGAGCGTATTGCCGTCCAGCATCACATTCATGTACGGGTGCCGGCGCAGCGCCGCCGCGCACACCTTCACCAGCAGATCATTGTAGCCGGGGGCGAAACCCCATTCGCTTTCCACCTTTTCTTTAAGCTGCTGGCGCAGCCGCACCAGATTGGTGACATCCACGTCCATGAACATGGTCACCCGTGCGGTCGTGCGCGCGCTGGCCGCCATACGTTCAGCGATCACCGCGCGCACGCCCTTCAATGGCACGCGCTCCGCTTGCTCGATCCCACTTGCCTCCTGAGCAACCGCAGGCGCCGCTGCGCGCAGCGCCCCCTGCACATCGGCTTTGGTGATGAAGCCGCCCTCGCTCGATCCGGGCACCTTGCGCAGGTCGACGCCCTCCGCCTCAGCCATGCGTCTTGCCACAGGTGTGGCCCGCGGCGTCTGTCTGACGTAAGCCAGCACATCCCTTTCTACCACACGCACGCCCCCGCCGCCCGTCGGCGTGACCAGGGTAGCGTCCACACCCTTTTCGCGGGCTGTGCGTCGCGCACGCGGGGAGATGAATTTCTTATCCTCCGGCGCTGCTGCAGTTAATGCGGCTTCGACCCTCTTCGGCGCTGTTTCAGCGCCTGCTGCTGCGCTGACCGCCTCTGCGGTCTCGGCTGCCGCTTGAGCGCCGCCTGCCTTGAAGGCGTCGCCGGGCGCTCCAATAACCGCCACCACGGTCAACACAGGCAGCACATCGCCCTCTTTATAGGGGCCCAGATGGATAACTCCATTCGCGTTGGCCTCCAGCGGGAAGACGGCCTTGTCCGTCTCAACTTCGGCAACCTCCTGGCCGAATTCAACCTGCTCGCCGTCCTTGACTTTCCACTCGAGCAGGGTCACCTCTTCGACCGTCTGCCCCAGCTTGGGGATGAACAGTTCTTCGGCCATCAGCTCACAACCTTTCTGCACGCCTCGATGATCCTTTGCGTGTTGGGGATCGCCTGATCCTCGAGCACTTCGGCGCGCGGGACGGGCACGTTGGCCGAGGCCACTCGCACCATGGGCGCGTCCAGCCAGTCAAAGGCCTGCTCGTTGATCTGCGCCATGACCTCGTTGATGAAGCTGGTATTCTCGTAGGCTTCGGTCACGCCCACGAAGCGCCCGGTCTTTTTGATCGAGGCTACGACCGTGTCGATGTCGAGCGGTTTGAGGGTGCGTAAATCGATCACTTCTACGTCAATGCCCTCTTTGGCCAGAATCTCGGCCGCCTCCAAGGCGCGCAGTACCATGCGCGAATAGGTGACCAGGGTCACATCCTTACCCGGCCGCTTGATATCCGCCACGCCAAACGGGATGATGTAATCCTCCTCAGGGACAGGGCCTTTCTCCTTGTAGAGCATCTTGTGCTCGATGAACATGACCGGGTTGTCGTCGCGGATGGCCATCTTGAGCAGACCCTTGGCGTCGTACGGCGTGGACGGCATTACCACGTATATCCCGGGGAAATGCGTCCACAACGACTCCAGGCTCTGCGAGTGGTGCGCAGCAATCGCCCGTCCAGCGCCACCCTCGGTGCGGATGACCATTGGCACGGTGGTCTTGCCTCCGAACATGTAGCGATTTTTCGCACCTTGGTTGGCGATTTGATCCATGGCCAGTGGAGTGAAGTCCACATACATGATCTCGGCAACCGGCCGCATGCCCGCCATGGCTGCGCCGACCGCTGCCCCGCCAATGGTGGCTTCTGAGATGGGTGTATCGATCACCCGTTCCGGGCCAAACTCCTCGAACAGGCCGCGCGTGGCGCCGTAAGCTCCGCCATACAACCCTACATCCTCGCCGAAGATGAATACGCGCTTGTCGCGCAGCATCTCCTCGCGCATGGCCTCGGCCAACGCCTGGGCGTACGAGATCTGGCGCATATTCGCATCGTGGCGTACGCGTTCGCGCAGCTCTTTCTCCTTCCGAACATCCTCATCCGTCCACGGGTCTGGCGCGTACACGTCGGTGTAAGCATCAGCCGGATTCGGTTCAGGCGAGGCGGCGCTGAAGCGCATGGCTTCCGCCAGTTTGGCGCTTACCGCCTCCTCCAGGGCGTCCGCCTCTTCCTGGGAGATGATCCCGGCTGAGATCAATTCCTCGCGAAAAGTCTTGACCGGGTCGCGTTTCTTCCACTCATTTTCTTCCTCACGGGTGCGGTATGCGCGCGGGTCGGAATGGGAGTGACCGAACCAGCGATAGGTCTGGCATTCGATTAACGATGGCCCCTGCCCCTGCCGCGCGCGGTCCACGGCCTTTTTGACTGCGCCGCGCACCGCCAGCGGGTTCATCCCATCCACCGTCTCGCCCGGGATGCCGTAGGCGCAGGCGCGATTGGCGATCGAAGGCAGCTTGCTGGCTTTCTTCCACGGCACGGACATGGCGTACTGGTTGTTTTCAACCACGAATACCACCGGCAGATCCCATAACGAAGCCATGTTGAGCGATTCGTGGAAGTTGCCCGTGTTTGCCGCGCCATCGCCGAAGAAACAAAGCACCACACGATCGGTCTTCATCAGCTTTTGCGCCAACCCCGCGCCAACCGCGACAGGGATATTGCCACCTACGATGCCGGTTGCGCCCAGGTTGCCGTGCGCCACATCGGCGATGTGCATCGAACCGCCCTTACCCTTGCAGTACCCGCCGGACTTGCCCAGCACTTCGGCCATCATGCGGTTGAAGTGCTGCTGCTTCTCTTCGGGTGTTTTCGCCGCCCGGTCGCCGTGGGCATGGGCGTGGCCATGACCGCGGTGCGTGCTGGTGATCAGGTCATCGTCACGCAGCGCCGAGATGGCTCCTACGGCTACCGCCTCCTGTCCAGCGTAGAGATGGGATGCGCCTTTGAGTTCGGCCTTACTCAGCAAGTTGGCGATGTTGTTTTCCAGCGCCCTGATTTCGAGGATCTGGCGCAAACAGGTGACCAGCTCTTCCTTGGTCAACTCCTGTTCTTCGATCATGGCCGAGATCTGTTCCATCGTTCTGATTGACTGGCTATCCATAACTTAATTGAACTCCTGTATATTACATGAATATCCACCGGCAAGGCTGCTCTCTGAGCGCTGTTCGGTGATCAATGTTCTTTGTCCGCAATTTTCATGTAGTGGATGACTCCGCGCTTGCCGTTAATCATCCAGGTCGGGTCGGCGGCGGATAAGGCTTCCGCCTGGCCAGGCCTTAGCCCGACAATGATTTCTCCTTTAAGCGTCCGCAGGGCGACCAGCGAGGCCGGGAAATAACCGGCGGCATCCTCCATGCGCGTGGTAGGCGGCCAGTGGCGGTCGTCCAGCAGCCGACGATAGTTCACGTCTCCTTTGAGCACGACCAGGTCTGCCTGACCCAGTTCGTCCCGCAACTCATCCGGCATCTGACGAAACATTTTCCAGCTCGTCCAGAAGGGATGCACGCGCAGTTCCAATCCCCCGTTCCTCAAGGCAGCTTTCAGGCGTGAGGCCAGTCCTCGGCCGGCCGGGGTCTGTCCCTTCGAAAGCAAGTCCAGCATGGTATGTACATCCTCCACCATGGCATCCGAGACGAAAAACGGCTGACCTTTCAGGTGGAAAACGACCTTTCGCGACCATCCCTTTCCGAGCAGAAAATCCGCCAGCGCCAGATCGAAGAGCACATCTGACCCAACGTTGTCGCTGATGAAGTCCACCCGCTTCACCCCGGCGGAGAGGGCGGCCTGCACAACAGGTGTGTGATCGATGAGCACATTTCGGCTCTCCAGGCGCGCAGAAAGGCCGCTGCGAACCTGTTCTTTGACCGTGAAATTGCTCAAATCGGCCCGGTTGCCCCACAGTGAGGAATAGACAAGCGCCTCGAAAGCCATTTCAGGCGGCAGCGCGAATAGATCATCCCATTCGGCCGACAGGCGCCCGACCTCTGCCTCCATCTGGCGGAGCTTTTGCGCAGCGAAGGGATTATGTCCCTGCCAGGGACCGCGCTGGAAATACCGGACCGCTTCGAGCAGCCGGCGGTAAAAGAACGCCTCGGCGAAATACCAGGGGATTTCCAGCCAGGTATGTCCCTGGTAGCGCTCCAGCTCGGCGTTCCATTCGTCTACGTCCGGCGCGGCTTCGCGCAATGGCTGCAGCGACCGTCCCGCAATCTCGCCTCGAAAATCCTCTAAAGCCGCCACGATGTCCGCAGGGTAATCGTTATCAGCCAGCACCTGGCGGATGATAGCCGGCTTGCGCTCCACGATCGTGGAGCGGGCGAAGGAGCCTTCATCGGAGGTCATCAGCGGAGGAGGCAGGCTCATCGCATTTCCTGCCCGCCAGTGACATTGATGGCCTGACCGGTCATGTAGCTGGATTGGTCAGAGGCCAGGAACACCACCACGTTGCAGACGTCATCATAGGTGCAGGAACGCTTCATCGGCACCTGATCGATGTACTTTTGGCGCACCTCTTCCTCGCTGATGCCCCATTTGCGGGCATACTGCTTGAACAGCGAATTTGGCCCCTGTGTCCACAAAGGTGAATCGAGCAGGTTGCCCGGACAGACGGCGTTGACGCGTACACCGTGTTCTGCCAGGTCAAGGGCAATGCTTTGAGTCAGCCCGATGCCGCCGAATTTGGAGGCGGCGTAGGCCGAATTTTTATAGCTGCCCTTCTTGCCCGATTTCGAATTGATCTCGATGATCACTCCCTTACCCTGCGCCTTCATCACCTTTGCAGCGTGCTTGGCGCACAGAAAATAACCGTAGAGGTTGACCATGATGACCGCCAGCCACTTGTCCGCGGGGAACTCGCTGATCTCTTCCGCGATCAGGATGCCGGCATTCGCCACCAGGATGTCCAGCCGCCCGAATTCCTCAACCACCTGGTTGATCATGGAGGAAACCTGGTCCTCTTTGGTCACATCCACCTGCACGGCCAACGTGCGACGATCCGTTTCGGCGTCAATGGCCCTGGCAACCTTTTGGGCATTTTCGACATTAATATCAGCCACAACCACATGGCAGCCCTCTCTCGCCAACCGCCAGCAGATGGCCTCGCCCAATCCCTGCCCGCCGCCTGTCACCAGCGCCACACGATCTAGTAACTGCTTATCCATTCCGTCCGACCATCCAATGATGAAATCTGATCTGGAGCATCGCTGCTCCGTATTACCCGCAATACGTCAACAAAAAGCTCATGCAATCAATGCGCAACGAAGAGCGCAAAGCTGCACCCACGCCACAACATTGCAACCTATCCTTTCTATGCGGCGTTTCATGGCAACATCAACCTAAGGAATTCCTCTTCAGCCTCCTTGGTCCACTCGCGGCCATCCCGCAAGCGTGCGAAGACGCTGGGCATCTTCTCCCTCAGATCGGGCAATGCAGTCAAAGGCAGCTCTTTGATATTGGGGTAGATGAGGATCTTGCCCGGGAAGGAGGCATCCTTGATGGCTTGCATACCATCGCGGGCAGCGCTCAACGAGCCAACCGCCGCCACGGAGCGCATCGGGGAAAGCTGACCCTCATTTGTCCGCTCCAGGACCAATTGCATGTCGCCCAGCATCGAAGCGGAGTGGCCGATCACCCGCACGCCGCGCAGGTAGGCGTCGCTCAGGTCGAGCGATGCCATCGTTCCGCGCGCCACGCCGGCGAAGACGTTCATCACGCCCTGCGGAGCGATCCATCCGGCCGCATCGGAAATGATCTCCGATACGGGCACCAGTACGACGATGTCATCGAAGCCCTGGGGTCGGAAACGGTTCATCACTGCCTCATATTGTTCCGTGTGGCCTGGATTCACACAGATGAACTCGATGCCTTTACGCCGCGCTTCGGCGCCAAAGCTCGTCTCGAGCTCCGCCAGCCGCCCGTCGTGGACGTCGGTGCAGACGATGACCGCTGGTGGGTTGAAAAACTCGACCGCCCGCTGGACATGCATGCGCCCCATCGGGCCGCCCGCGCCGATGAACCAGCTCCGCCCTCCAGGCTTCAAGGCTGAGCGCACCGGCGGTTGGGTGTAGGCTTCGGCGATATCTCTCCCCGTGCTTCCCACATATACCCAGCGATTGTAATGCACCCGCCCAATGTCTACACGCACCCTTCGGTGCATGGGCCGTGTGGACATCACCGCGAGCACGCCATGGTAGGCCAGGTGAGGGCTGACCGTCTCAACGATCTCTGGATGCGCCCCCAACAGGATGATATCGTCGACCAGCTCAACCGGTGGATTGGCGGGATCGGGGACCTCCATCACTTCAACGCCCAATTCGGCCGCCCGCCGCCGGAGAAAATCCCCAAATGGTCCGACCGTTTCGGTCAGCAGTAAACGGGCCGGATGCGCATCCGGATCGAAGCCGGCGCTGAGGGTGAATTCCCTGTCGTCCCCGGCGCCGATGACCCACAACGTGCCGCCCGGCTTGATCTGGGTGCGGTATTCGAGACGGTAGGCCGCAACCACGCAGGCCCATGGCTCCGCCAGCGCCACATCCGCATAACTCCGTTCCGGCGCCACCGGGATCAGGTAATTGCCGTGATCGCTCTCCATGACGCGCTTATCGATTACCGAATATTGGGATAGCCCTCCCTGCAGACCGTACCCATAAGCCATTGGCACCCCCTTGTAGACCACGTCGGTCTCCAGGGTGAAGCGATCGCCGACGTGGTACCGGCCGCGCAGGTTCTCGCCGACGCCTACCACGGTGAAACAAACTTCATGGCCGAGGACCACCGGTTCTTTGCGCATATCGCGCTGGATGCGCGGGTGGTCCGGTCCCAGGGCGATGACCTTGGTGTCCGAGAAGCATAACCCGCAGGCGTCATGGCGGATCAGGAGCTCGTCTGGACCATAAGACGGCATGGGGACTTCGATCGGACGCCCATCCACGCCCATATTTTCAAGTCCGGCGCCGTACAGCGGCCACAAGCGATAGCTTTTTGGCAGCGGGGTCTGACCGGAGCGGTAAAGCTCTAATTTATCGATCGTGAGTGTTTCTTCCATGAGTTCAACCTCTTTCGACTAACCATTAACAACCGCCAGCACGTCTTTGGGGGACATTTGCGGCGATATCCTCGACAGCATGTCGTTAGCCATGTCTGGATGCAGTTGGCGCCCCAGACGTGTATAGAAAGCATTGCGCTCGCGGCGGTCGGGCAGGCAGGTACGCGCCCATTCACTCTGGTAGCCCATCCCTGCGCAGCGCTGCGCGAGCGTGTGCCCATAGATAAAAAAGGCCCCATCAATGAAAGCAGCCCGCACTGGTCCAAGTTCGGGGGCGTCAAAGTCGTCCACCAGCTTTTGTCCTGGGCTGTTCATTTCCGTACCCACGTTGATCGGCAGGTTCAACTCCTGAGCAAGGCGCACCACCTCGTACAGCTTACGCACCTTCGCCTGCCTGGTTTCCCGATCAAAGATATTCCAGTTGCGATCAGGAATGATGTTCAGCGCTGCCACACCCTTATCGATCATCAATCCAAGCAATTCCTCGATCGACTGTTCGCCAGCCGAGGTGCCGTCCAACCAGGCATAGCAGGGCAGCGCGCCGCAGGCCACAATCAACCGGTTGACTTCTTCTACCGTGGGGAACGTCTCGGCTCCCGGCTGCACATAACCCACTCCGCCGCGCTTCATCAGTCTGGCCCGCACCAGATTGTAAAAGCGCGCCTCATCGCCCATCAACGCGCTGATTTGCTCCTTTTCCATACCCAGTTTCAGCGCCCAAAATGCCGCCGGTTCGGGGAGCTGTTCCTCGGCTGCACGGGTGATGGCCGTCAGCATGTGGCGCTCGGTGGCGTTTCCAGCGGGGGTGAGGGGCAAGACTGCGCGGTCGTAATCCACGCACAAGGGAGCCAGGTAATCGTTCAGGCGAGCGAGCATGTCCCGGTTGCGCCTCTCCGCGCGCCGGCGCATGTCTTCCAGGATCGACCCAACTTGCGCTGGCGCTTCCCGGTGGCTGAAACCGATGCCCATATAGTAAGCCACGCCTGGCTCGCCCGGCGAATTGAGCTCGCGATTTGAGAACTCGGGCACGTACACGCGCGTTTCCATTCCAGCACTGCCGCGCACTCCAAGGAGCTGGCAGGCTTCCAGGAATTCGTCCACCGCGTCCAAAACGTCGAAATCTACGATACCGATAGCCTTGAACCCGCGCCGGAACGCCAGCCAGGCCAGCCCGGTAGGTGAATAACCGTAGGCGTTGAACGAGAAGAAGGTGTGGCAGTGCATGTTAACCGCCTCGACTTCAGGCGGCCGGGGTATCTCGTCTCTCTGCACCATGGAAATCAGCTCGTACAGCGCCACCTGGCGGCGTTGCAACGAAAAATCGTTTAATTGGTTTTCCAGATCACGAATGGACATACTTCCCGATCAAGCCAGACCCAATTGGCGTCGGCGGTATTGCTCGTCCGGGCGGGTGTGGATGCGATCCACGTCCCGTTGGGAAAGGAAACGCGGTCCGCCAACGCTGTAAGTGCCCACCAGTATGCGTGCGGCCTTGACGGCCATCGCCGTCACATCCAGGACCTGCTGGGCCGTCTCGCCCAGGGCGATCAAACCGTGGTTTTGCATGATCAGCACGCGCGGGCGCTCGCCGTAGTGCTCCAAATATTCCTCCACCAGGCGCCTGACGGTGCGCGCCAAGGGGATCCCCGGGTCCGTATAGGGAACAAGCACTGGCGCAACGCCGCATAAAACGACCTCGTCAGGAAATAAGCGCCCCTGGAAGGGTTCGGGGAAGGCGTTAGAGCATGCCAGGATATTGACCACAGTGGGATGTGTGTGGCCGACGAAGTGCACTCCATCCAGTTTCAGCAACACGGCATGGAGCAAGGTCTCCACAGACGGGTGCAGGCGGTTTGCCGGGTCCACTTTTGCAGCCGCCAGCGTGGCTTTGACATCGGCATCGTCCAGCTCGTTCTTTTCCAGCAGGGTTTCCACGCGCTCGAAATTCAGGCGGACAAAACCGCCGGCGTCGATGCTGGCCATGTTTGCACCGCTGGCTTTTACCCAAAAGCTGTGCTCGTCCGCGATGGCCGAAGTGTTGCCTTCACCCAGGATCGCGTAGTCCAGCTCTGGGCGTCCGAGCTCCCGGGTAAGCTCGACGAGCTGCTCGAGATTGCCTGAATCACTCATTCATATCCTCTCCGCAAAACAGAATACAAAATGGCCAGTTTAGGCCCATCTACCGATATACAATCCATTGATCAACGCTCATCTTCACATAGGGTGAAATGGATGCCTGCCAGCAGCAAGCGGTTGATCCAATCTTCGCTAAGACGGCTCTCTGTGTAGAGCTGGGTGATGCGCTCGACCCCCGCAAAGGAGGTCAGGTCAACCTTACCAAATTTACTCGCATCGATCAATGCGTATACCGCGTCGACCGTTTCGATCATTTTTTTCTTCAGGATAGCTTCCTGGAGGTCCACCTCAGTCATGCCATTTTCGATGGAAAAGCCGCTGCATGAGACGAACGCTTTTTTAATGTGCAGGTTCTCGAAAATGCGCTCGCTGAGCAGGGTAGTGATGGATGTGCCATCGGGTCGCAGCACACCGCCCACGAGGATCACCGTATTGTACGTGTTCTTGGCCAACTCGATGGCTACTTCCACGCCGTTTGTCAAGATGGTCAACCCGCGGTGGCCGGTCAACTCCTTGGCAAGGTAATAAACAGTGGAGCTGGCGTCGAAAAGGAGCGCATCGCCGTTTTGGATCGCCTCTGCAGCTTTGCGGGCGATGCTCCGCTTGGCGTTCACATTAGCCTTCGCGCGCTCGGTAAACGATGGACTGTGCCCTCCCTGGCCGTCCAACAACACCGCCCCGCCACGCACCCGCATGATCATGCCTGAAGCGGCCAGATCGTTCAAATCGTTGCGAATCGTCCCCTGCGATACCTCGAGAAAATCCGCGAGCTGATCGACGCCAATGCCCGGCCGATCTTTCAGGAGGTTAAGGAGTCGCTGCCTGCGCTCGAAAGTGGTCACAGCATGACTCCACGCACAAAGACGGGCCTTGGGATATCCAAACCGTCCCATTCGCCCTTCGGTTCATCCATGGCTATGCCGACCTCTCGCTGTCATGATTGTCCATAGACGCCGTATCGCTTCACCGCTGATATGAAGGCTTCCACGTTCTCCATGGGCACATCCGACTGGATGATGTGCGCCGGCGAGCACATATACCCGCCGCCGGCGCCCAGCACGCGGATCTTCTCCCTTACGTCTGCTTCGATTTCCTCAGGAGTAGCGTAGGGCAGCAGCCTCTGCTGATCGATAGCGCCCCAGAAGGACAGCCGGTCGCCGAATTTGTCTTTAAGTTCCTGCGGCTCATGTCCCGGCACGTCTGGCTGGACTGGATTGAAGACCTCCAGACCAACCTCGATCCAATCGCCCAAAATGGGCGCTACAGCTCCATCGCAATGTTGCATGATCAAGATGTTGGGGTTGGCAGCCTTCAATTCGCTGTATATCTGGCGATAACGCTCCTTGAAATAGCGCCGCCACATGCGCGGAGAGATCAGCATGCCGTTCTGCGCGCCAAAATCATCGCCTGCCCAGATGCCGTCCACGCCCATCGAGATCAGCTTCTTTCCCACCGCCAGGGCGAAGTCCTTGCACTTATCCATCAAGGCTTCGAGGTATGCAGCTCCCTCGGCCATGTCCACCAATAGCTTTTCAGTGCCGACCAGCTGCTGCATCATATCGAACATCGTCAGTTCCATATCGCCGACGATGAAGTAGTCCTGCTGATATTTCTGGATTAACTCGGCGGCATCGTCATAACGGCCATCCGCCAGGGGGTCGGGAAAAGGAAAATCCTCGACCTGCTGCGGTTCGGTAACATCGGCCATGGGATGGTGGATAACTTCCATATAAATGGGTCCCTGTCGCATGACCATGCCAAATTCGTTGATGATGTTGCCATCTTTGTCTACAGGGTGCTCGTATCCACGAGGCAGGCTCGCGCCAACGAGCACGCAATCACTGCCCATCGCGATGCGCAGTTCGTTTGCCGAAATCCGGTAGGTTACATCTTCATAATAGGCTGTGGTGTAGTGAGCTGGAATTCCATACTTCGCGCTAAATGCATCGGTCAAAGATCGGCACAGGTCAAACTGAAGTGGGACGCGATCCGGGATGCCCGTTCGTCTTAAGGCGGTCAACACCCGTTCCTTAGAATTCATGATCGTTTCTCCTCATCCCTCCCGCTGCCGGCGGGCAGACTAATCCAGGTGAAAGACCTCTTCCAAAGCCTGCATGCTTTCGTCCGCATGGGCACCACCCAGATTTTCGAAGAAAGGCGCCATGGCTTCCTGCCAGCGGGCGTTGACGTCCTCTTTCGCCATGCCGGCCAGGGCCGCATCGAAGCTTTCCGGCGTCTCGAAATAGCCGAACAGCAGGCCGTCCTCGCGTAAAAATAATGAGTAATTATGCCAACCAGTGCGCCGAAGCGCATCCAGCATCTCCGGCCAGACGGCCTTGTGGCGTTCCTTGTATTCCTGTATCTTATCGGGCTTCACCTTGAGGAGAAAACCTACTCGCTTCATGTTGATCTCCAAATTCAGCGCAGCATCCATCATTTCGAATTAGTCGTTGGAGGCTTCCAGAACCGATCTTGGGAAGGGACCATCTCGATGCCAGATCGAGAACGGAAGCCTCCTTGACTGTAGAGTGGCTGAGCGTGTCAGCGCATACGCTTACTTGGTGGCCGCCTCCACGTTATCCTTATTGTAGATCGTAAACGGACCCATCAGCACGCGTAGACCCTTATCGCGGGTCGGATCTTTGGTGATGGTATAAGTGCCCATGCGGCCGGCTTCGAACACCTCGCCCTCCTGGCCCTTTAATGCTCCAGTCGCAATTAAATACGTCAGGTAGTAGGTGAGGTATCCCAGATCTGTGAAGGACCATAAAGCGAATTCAGGCGCGCAACCGTTCAAGGTGAACGAGACCATCTCGCTGGGCAGGCCCAGGCCGCTGACCTTCACTTTGTCGCACAGTTTCTCGTCCTGCATGGCCTTGGCCGCCGCAGCAATGCCCACCGTCGTCGGCGCCATGATCAGCTTCATGTCCGGATA
>DAOTWA010000065.1:0-47420 GCA_034435955.1 Anaerolineaceae bacterium
TGATGGTGATGAAATAAGCCATATCCCCATCATCTACCAAATCATTGACGCCGGTTATTGTGACCGTCTGCGGTGCCGACCAGTTGGTATCGTTGAAGACGACATATCCTTTATCCAACCCACCCTCGTAAATGTTGCTGGATTTGAACCCAAGCGTCACAGGGGCATAAGGGGCAGTGTTGAGGGCAATGGTGAACGTGGTCTTGCCGCCCTTTTCCGTAGTGAATAGCCCATCCAACTGGTCGGAGGTAGGGGTGACGGTGACGCCGGCGGTGTCGTCGTCCAGGTTGGTCAGGCTGACCTGCTGGGAGCCCAGGGCGTCGTAGATCGGGTCTTCGCTGGATGGCGTGAGGGTCACGGCATAGGCGATGTCGCCGTCGTCCACAGCGTCATTCTGACCGGCGACGGTGAAATGCTGAACCGCCGACCAGTTAGACGGGCTGAAAGTAAGCGACGCTGGAGAAACGGCGCCCTCATCGGGGTTGCTGCTGGAGGCAGTGATGATCACATCCGAAAGGGGCTGTGAGGTGAGCTGAACGTTGATGGTCACCGATTCGCCCGCCTCGGTCGTTTGATTCCCTGAAGGGGCGAGGGAAATACCGGCGGTGTCGTCGTCCAGGTTGGTCAGGTTGACCTGCTGGGGGTTCAGGGCGTTGTAATTCGGGTCTTCGCTGGATGGCGTGAGGGTCACGGCATAGGCGATGTCGCCGTCGTCCACAGCGTCATCCACACCAGTAATGGTTACAGTTTGAGGTTGGTCCCAGTTTGTGGTCGAGAAGGTCAGCGTAGCCTGATCAACGGTACCCTCACTTTCATCCGAGCTGGAGAGGGCGATGGTGACATCGGCGGCTGGCTGCGTGGTGAGCACAACGGTGAACGTGGCCGTGCCGCCGGCCTCGCTGGTGACCAGACCGGCGGTCGGTGTGACCAGAATGCCGGGGGTTTCCTGCTGATTGTCATCGGGATGCAACCGCGCTCCGCTGACGGTGGAAGGCACTGCCAGGAAAGACACAACCACCATAACGGTCATCAATTGGTGGGCGAATTGGGTTGACCGCCGCCGGGGAGCCATCATCCGCATGGTTTTTTCCTCTTTTAACCCTCCCAGGATGGGAGGTTGTTGGCAGGTTCAGGGCGGGATCCTGCGGCTGATGATCTGTCTTTTCGGCGACGATGGCTGCTGGCTGTCGCCACAGACCCCTGTGTCCCCCGATTGGCTGTTTGTCTCAAATCCAATGTGTTTACGGAAATTGATTCGTTATTATTATAACCTTAACCGTAATTATGCGTTATCGTTTCTGGCCGGCATAGCGCCCCCATAGATCGTTCAGGCATTGCTCCAGGCGGCTGCCCAAAGCTGCCCCCTGGGCGGTGGTGACGTCGTCCTCGTTTTCGAAGACGGCATAAGGCACCTGGTATCCCTGGATGGGAATAAAGCCGGGGTTCGCCGAGGCGAGGGCGTCCCAATCCGTCTCCCGGTAGAGGAAATCGATCTTCTCGTCCGAAAGGCTGTGTTCCAGGATGGAATCAGGCCGTTCGGGATTGAAGCGCCGCCGGTTCTTGCGCAGCGATTCGGAGAAGGACACGTTGACGTACAGAATGGCGGCGCGGGATGCGATTTCGGCCGAGAGGTGTGCAAAGGCGCGGGTGTAGCCGCCGTGCTGGCTGCCGCGGGAGAACTCGATCAAAGCGGTGGGGCTTAGGCGAAGGTTCTTATTGTCTCGCCGGAATTTATGGTACTTCAAATTGATTTTATGGATAAGTACATCCCATAGATAATCGGCGATGAACATGCCCTGTGGGTCGGTGTGAAGGCGGGGATGGCCCAGACTGGCGAGGATGTCGTCCTCTTCGAACCAGTCCCACAGCATGGGAAAATCGTCAATCACCACGAAATCGGCGATGTGAAAACGCCGCCGGCGGCTTTCCCGATCGCAAGTTTCGAGATAGTGGATGATTTCGGACTTGCCGGCCGCCGGCCTCGCCAGAAAAAGCAGGGTGTCGAACGTGTCATTGGTCATGGTTTTGATTATTTTGCAGGATGGCCCGTGAACGAGCCTTCCTGTTCGTTCACGGTATAAGCCGTGCCGGGGCGATTCCGACCTTGTGGAATTGTACTCCGCATTGCTCTAGATATGGATCAAAAACAGGCAATAAGGCGCGCGGCCTCTTTGATCCCCCAGGCGGGAGGCTAGACTGACCGGTCTACCGATCAGATGTTCCAGCAGAGCTGCGTCCATGCGGCACAGCTCGGGATGATCCGCCACGATGGCAGCGTACGGGCAGTTATAAAAGAGGACGTGCGGCGCGTCGGAATGCGCCTCCCAGCGGGCCTTATAGTTCAGATCATTCAAGCGCTGAACTGCCTCGCCAAGTACGCGGGTCAAAGGAATGCCGGTAACTGGCGCAGCGGGGGCAATGCGCCGCGCCAAAGCCTTGAACAGCGCATCCTTCTCGGTTTCCTTTTTAGCGTGGAACAGCTCCGCCATGGCTGCGCGCGCCAGCCCCTCGATGTTGTTTGCCCTGGCCGCCCCGCTCAGGCTATAAAGCTGGGTTGGCCGCCCGCGGCGGGTTCCCAGGCGCTGTCCAGCGACGATGACACGACCCTGGGCCTGCAGAGCGGACAGGTGATGGCGCACGTTGGCGGCCGTCATCGTCAAGGCGCGGGCGATCTCGGCCACGGAGGCGGCCGGATGGGCCTCGAGGAAGATGAGAATGCGCTGCTGGGTGGTCGGCATATAGCCATTATACAGGTGCGGGGTGATTTAAGTAAATAAATTTTGTTTTTAATCTCACTTGACAGTCATTTTTGGGATGTTACAATAGGGCAAGCCGGCCAGTCGAAAGGAAATTTACTGCCTGGGTGCCGCAACAACCGTTTCGCGCGCCGGTTTCATTTTTTGACTGGTGGAATCGATCCTTTGATGGGAACCGTCGTGATTTTGAGAAAGGGAAGGGAATGAGGAATGAGTGATGATGAGCTGAACTCTCCAGAGCACCCCATACCTGCTGACCTGCAGCGCAACGTGACCATCACCACGCTGGACAGGATTTACAACTGGAGCCGGCGGTCTTCGCTGTGGCCGATGATGTTCGGCCTGGCCTGCTGCGCCTTCGAAATGATCTGCACGGCAGCCAGCCGCTTCGACTTCTCGCGTTTCGGTATGGAGGTCATGCGTCCCAGTCCGCGGCAGGCGGACGTGATGATCGTCGCTGGCACGGTGACCAAGAAGATGGTGCCCCAAATCGTGCGTCTGTACAATCAAATGCCCGAGCCGAAGTACGTGGTGGCCATGGGAGCCTGCGCATCCGGCGGCGGACCCTTCAAAGAGGGCTACAGTGTGGTTTCCGGGATCGATCAATTCTTGCCGGTGGATGTATACATACCCGGTTGCCCACCCACGCCGCAAGCGCTGTTGAATGGGCTGATCGCGCTGCAGAAGAAGATCGACGGCGAGTCGCTCAAAACCGTGCGCTGGTACCGCAAAGAGCCGATCGAACCTGTGCCGGTGCCGATCCTCGGCCCGGATCTGATTGATCCGCGCCAGATAGCGGACATTAAAGAATACAATCGCAAGCGGGCCGAAGAGAAGGCCAAGGCGGCCCTGGCGGCAGGGGAAGAAACGACCGAACCCCAAGCGGAGGTAAAGGGGACAGCATGAGCGAGCAAATTGCTGAAAAGGTAACACCGGACCTGGCGGCGCGGTTTCCGGGCGACGTGATGCCAGACCAGCGGCCTGGTTACCAAGGCTATCTGGTCAACCCGGAAAAGCTGGTTGAGTTCGCCACCGCCTTGCGAGACGAATTCGGCTACGATTACCTGTCGTCGGTCACCGGGGTGGATTATCTGCCCGAAGGAAAGATGGAAGTGGTCTACCATGCCTACCGGACCACGGGCGGAGCGGCTCTGATCTTCAAAGTGCAGGTGCCGCGGGAAAATGCGGAAGTGCCGTCCCTGGTGCCTGTCTATCGCGGGGCCGAATTTCAGGAACGGGAGGCCTGGGACCTGCTGGGCATCCGCTTCAGCGGCCACCCTGATCTGCGGCGCATCCTGTTGTGGGAGGGGTTCGCCGGGCATCCTTTGCGCAAAGATTACCACGAGCCGTATTTCGAGGAGGAGTTCAAACCCTTCAAGAGCCGCTGGCCGGAAGGGAAGGTGCGGCGAAGCGAGGATTTGAATCCATTCCACGCCAACGTCCAATACCCAGAAGATTTCGATCCCGACCAATATGTGCCTCAGGGCGATGAAGCCATTTACAAATCGCTGGAGAGCATCCCCAGTCGGGACGGGGATATGAAAGTTGATCGTCTGATCGTCAACCTGGGGCCGCAGCATCCTTCCACTCACGGCGTATTCCGTATGATCGCCGCTCTGGAGGGCGAAACCATCGTGGATCTTAAGCCGGTGATGGGTTACCTTCACCGCAATCACGAGAAGATCGCCGAGCGCAACACCTTCCTGCAGATCATGCCCTTCACCGACCGTCTGGATTACATCACCTCGATGAGCAACAATTTCGGCTACGCCCTGGCGGTCGAAAAGTTGATGGGAGTTCGGCCGCCGGAGCGGGCCGAGTACATCCGCGTGATGATGGCCGAGCTGACCAGGATCGCCAGCCATGTGGTATCCATCGGCTTCCTGCTCAACGACCTGGGGGCGTTCTTCACGCCGATGATTTATGCGCTCGAAGAGCGCGAGTTGATCCTGGACATCTTCGAGGCTGTCTCTGGTTCGCGCATGATGTGCAATTATTTCCGCTTCGGCGGTGTGGCCCGGGATCTGCCGGAAGGCATCCTGGACAAGGTCAAAGATTTGGTGCTTGAGCGCCTGCCGCGCAAAATCGATGAGCTGGACACGTATCTGACCCAAAACGAGATCGTCAAGGTGCGCACCCAGGGCGTGGGAGTGCTGACCGCCGAGGAGGCGATCTCCTACTCGGCCGCCGGCCCAATACTGCGCGCCGCGGGCGTCCCTTACGATGTGCGCCGGGCGGACCCTTACTCGATCTACGACCGCTTCGATTTCGACGTGGCGGTGCGCTACAACGGGGACGTATATGACCGCTATCTCGTGCGTCTGGAGGAGATTCGCCAAAGCCTGCGCATCCTGGCTCAGGTGGTGCGGGACATCCCCGAAGGTCCAGTAATGGCCAGCAAGCCGCAATACCAGGTGCGGGTGCCGGCGGGTGAATCGTACGGGCGCGTGGAAGGTCCGAAAGGGGAGCTGGGCTATTATGTCATTTCCACCGGCAAGCCCAACCCCTGGCGCTATCACGTACGCGCTCCGTCCTTTATTAATCTGACCTCGCTGGCGAAGATGTGCAAGGGTAATAAGGTCGCCGATGCAGTGGTCATTTTGGGCTCGGTGGACATTGTGCTGGGCGAAGTGGATCGTTGAGGGGTGGAAGAGAGGAAATGATGACAGGATGGGGTATCATCAAGGGCTTGGGGGTCACGTTCAAGCATTTCTTCGAAACGTACCTGGAAGATATACGCTGGTGGGGAAAGCGCTATTACACACCGGAAGGGATCAAACTGCGCACCGATGCGCGCGCGCGGGGAATCTTCACCGTCCAGTATCCAGAGGAAAAGCTGCCGGTGCCGGAGGAGTTCCGCTACCTCCCTTTTCTGGTGTACGATATTGGAGAAGATGGCAGGCGCATCGATCGCTGTACTTCGTGCGGCATCTGCGCCAAAGTATGCCCGCCGCAGTGCATATGGATTGTACGCAGCAATGATCCGGTCACGGGCAAGCCGATCCCCGAGCCGACCGAATTTTACATCGATGTGGACATTTGCATGAACTGCGGCCTGTGCGCAGAATATTGCCCTTTCGATGCGATCAAGATGGATCACGATTACGAGATCGCCTCTTACAACCGAAAGGCAGAGCACATCTACAACAAGGAGAAGTTGTCCAAGCCGGCTTCCTACTATGCTTCGATCCGGCCGACCAATTTTGCGATGGAGGAGGCCGCCAGGCTGGAAAAGGCTGCCAGGGTGCAGACGCGTCGCGCGGGAGAGAATTGAGAGGCGAGCTTGTAATGATTAGCGGCTTTATCTTGTGGTGAGGGTGGTCGAGGCGTGAGCATGTACAATGCCGATACCGAGCTGCTGTTCCCTTCGCGGGTGATTCCTGCGCTGCGCGGTTTGCGCGGGGAAGCCTGGAAGGACTTAGTCGACCGGGTGGGTGCACGCAGGCAGGATGACCCCGAACATCTGGCGTTCGTCCTGCTGATGATCCGCCTGTCGGGCTGCACCTCCTGCAACGCCGATTCCTTCCGCGCCATGCGCGGCTGCACCGCCTGCGCCCGTCAGACCGTGCGGCGCTTCCGCGGCAAGGACACGGACCTGATTGGGCAGTATAATGAGGCCCTGGCCGAGGTGCAGCGTTATTTGCAGAGAGACGAGAAAGAAACGATGACCGCGGGCTATGAAAGCACCTGACCTGCAACGGACCATACCGCGGCGGCCGGCATCGAAAACTGAGCGCTCCTTTTTTAATGCTGAACGGCTGGGATTATTGTAATCAAGAGAGGGCTATCGTATGAGCGACAATGGCTTGAGCCAGGAACAAATCCTGGCTGCATTAAGTAAGGTGCAAGAACCTGAACTACACCGCGACCTGGTTTCATTAAATATGATTCAGGATGTGGTGATTAACGGTGATGAAGTCAGCTTTAGGATCGTTCTGACCACACCGGCCTGCCCGCTGGTGAGCCGGATCGAAAAAGAGGCGCGTGAGGCGGTATTGGCTCTGGGGGCCCACATAGTCAACATCAAGATGGACTCCAATGTGCCGAGCGATGGGCGACCGCGCGGGCTGCTCAGCGTGCCGGTGCGCAATGCCATCGCAATCGCCTCGGGCAAAGGCGGTGTGGGTAAGACCACCGTGGCCGTCAACCTGGCAGCAGCGCTGGCGCAAAGCGGCGCGCGCGTGGGCCTGCTGGATGCGGATATTTATGGGCCGAACGTTCCGACCATGATGGGCGTGGATCATGTGCCGCCGCCGGAGGATGGCAAGCTGGTGCCGGCCGAGCGCTACGGCGTGAAGGTCATGTCGATCGGCTTCTTGGTGCAGCCCGGTCAGCCGTTAATCTGGCGCGGACCGATGCTTCACTCAGCCATCCGCCAGTTTCTCAGCGATGTGAATTGGGGTGAACTGGATTACCTGATCGTTGATCTACCGCCGGGCACCGGCGATGCCCAGCTCAGTCTGGCCCAGTCCATTTCGCTGAGCGGCGGTCTGATCGTCACGCTGCCGCAGAAAGTATCCCAAGAGGATGCCCGGCGCGGCCTGGAAATGTTCCGCCAGCTCAACGTACCCATCATCGGCGTGGTGGAAAACATGAGTTACCTTGAGCTTCCGGATGGCAGGCGCATGGACGTGTTTGGATCGGGCGGCGGGGTGGAGCTGGCAAAGAAAGCCGGCGTGGATTTTCTCGGCGCCATTCCAATGGATGCGGCCGTGCGGATAAGCAGCGATAACGGCGAGCCGATCGTGATCACCAACCCCGATTCGAGCAGCGGTCGCGCTTTGAAAACCCTGGCGGGGATCGTTGCGGCGCGCATCAGCGTGATGGCTTACACGCAATCCGGCGGCGTCAAGATCAAAATGGTCGGCTGACCCCCAGTGATATAATGAATTTTATGGGACTATTCGTCGTTGGAGTCCGTTTCTCAAAAGTTGGAAAGCTCTATCATTTCGACGCCAGCAAAATAACCGATTTGCGCAACGGCGACCACGTGGTGGTCGAGACGAGCCGAGGCTGGCAGTTGGGCGAAGTGGCGCAAATTCTCTCCCAGCCGCCGGCGGGCGTCGAGAGCAGCCTGAAACCGGTCGATCGGCGGGCGACGCCGCGCGATCTGCTGATGCGTCAAATGTGGCAGGCCAAAGAAGCCGAGGTGCTGGTCAATGCACGGGCGCGGGCTAAAGAGCTGGCACTCAAGGGGGTCAAGATCGTCGCCGCCGAGTACAGCTTCGATGGTTCGCGTCTGGCCATCTTGTATACGACCGAGACGGAAGAGAAAGCCGACCTGAAATCATTGCGGCAGGATATGCAGCGCATGTACAACCAGAGCCAGGTCGAGATGCGCCAGATTGGGCCGCGCGATGCGGCCAAGATCATGGGCGGCATGGGCGCCTGCGGGTTGGAGACGCGCTGCTGCTCGAAATTCCTGACCGATTTCAGCTCGATCTCCATCCGTATGGCCAAGGAGCAGGGCATCTCGCTAACCCCGTCCGAGATCACGGGCATGTGCGGCCGCCTGCGCTGCTGCCTGATCTACGAATATGAACAATATGTCGAGGCGCGCAAGGAACTGCCCAAGCGCAACAAGCGCGTGATCACTCCTCTGGGCGAGGGCAAAGTCGTGGATGTGGCGCCCATCCGCCAGACGGTTATCGTGGAGCTGGCCGATATCGGCAGGCGGGAGTTTCCCAAAGATGATATCAAGCCAGCCGACGAATACGAAGCCTTCACCCAAAAGGCACAGAACGGCTGCGGCAATGAATGCTCCTGCAAGACGAACGGTGGCGATAAAGGAGCTGGAAAGGGAAAATGATCCTCTATCCTGAAGGGTGGGGTGAGAGCCAGCGGATACTGGTGATCCTGGCCCATCCCGACGATCCGGAATTCTTTTGCGGCGCGACGATTGCCCGGTGGACAACAGCCGGGCATCGTGTCGAATACTGTCTGCTCACCCGCGGCGACAAAGGCAATGACAATCCAGATTTCGGAGGCGAGCAGGTGGCGCGCATGCGCGAAGAAGAACAGCGCGCCGCTGCAGCCGTACTCGGGGTTGTGGACGTACGTTTTCTGGACTACCCGGACGGTTATCTGGTGGCGGATATCGGCTTGCGGCGCGAAGTGGTACGGGTCATCCGCCAGGTGAGGCCGGACATTCTGGTAACCTGCGATCCGACCAACCTTTTCCCGCGCGCAAATGCCATCAATCACGCCGACCACCGTGCAGCCGGACAGGCCGTGTTGGATGCTTACTATCCGGGCGCGGGCAACCGCATGTTTTTCCCCGAGCTGCTGGAGGAGGGGCTCCAACCCCATCGGGTGAAGGAGCTGTGGCTCGCCTCAGCAAGCCAACCGAATGTAGTTCTGGATGTGACCGACCACTGGGAAACAAAACTGCGCGCCCTGCACGCCCATGCCAGCCAGATCGGCGACCCAGAGAAGTTTGACGAGCGTATGCGCGCACGCCACACCGCCGACAGCACGGCCGAAGCGCCGCGTTACGAGGAACGGTTCTACCGGCTGATATTCGATTGATGAGATGAGCGATTTTTACCAGGAAGCGCAAGACCTGTTCGATTACACGCGCCGGCTAAGGCGCGACTTTCACCGCCATCCGGAGCTTGGCTTTCACGAGACGCGCACAGCCAGCATCGTGGCAGAGGAGCTGGTCAAATTGGGTATGAAAGTGCGCACCGGGGTTGGCAGGACCGGCGTGCTCGGCCTTCTAGAAGGATCTAAGGCAGGTTCGGTCGTGCTTCTACGCTTCGACATGGACGCGCTGCCAATCAACGAGGAAAGCGGGGCAGAGTACGCTTCAGAGAACTCCGGCGTGATGCATGCCTGCGGTCATGACGGCCACATGGCGATCGGCTTAAGCGTGGCGCATTTGCTCACGCGGCGACGCTCGGAGTTGAACGGGACGATTAAATTCGTCTTCCAGCCGGCCGAAGAAGGTCTGGGCGGTGCCCACAGCATGATCGAGGACGGAGTCCTGGAACAGCCCAAACCGGATGTGTGTCTGGCGATGCACCTGTGGAACGAGCGGCCGGTCGGTTGGCTGGCGCTGGTACCGGGACCCTTCATGGCTGGCAGCGACCTGTTTCGGGTGCGCCTGACCGGAAAGGGCGGGCACGGCGCCCTGCCCCACGAGACGGTTGACCCGGTGCTGGCGGCAGCGCAGGTGATCACCGCTTTGCAGAGCATTGTCTCACGCAATGTTTCGCCGCTCCAAACGGCCGTGGTCAGCGTTACCCAGGTATCTGCCGGGGATGCGTTCAACGTCATCCCAGCAGAAGCCAGATTACAAGGCACGATCCGCGCGTTCGAGGCGCAGGTGAGGGAAAAGGTACTGGCGCGCTTCGAAGAAATCGTCCATGGCGTGGCCGGAGCGATGGGTTGCCAGGCGGAAATCGAGATGCTGCCGAACACGCCAGCGGTTGTGAACGATCTGCGCATTACGAAAAAGCTGCAGGGTATCGTGGAAGAGGCGCTGCCGGATGCCATCGTGGACGATTCGTTCCGCACGATGGTCTCGGAGGATATGGCCGAAATGATGGAGAGAATCCCGGGCTGCTATTTCATGGTTGGATCGGGGAATGCGGAAAGGGGTTTGAACGCCAGCCACCATTCACCGGCCTTCGATTTCGACGAAGCCGCATTGCCGCGCGCAGTGGCCTTTATGTGCGCAGCCGCCATGGAATTGCTAAGGGGGTGAGTAATGGAAACGGATGCCAGTCTGTCGCGGGGATTTGAGGATGCACCCGACCTGACCGGAGCACCGCAACGCGTCGTGTCGCTGGTGCCCTCGATCACCGAAAGCCTGTTCGATTTGGGGGTCGGGGATGCGGTGGTCGGAGTGAGCGACTACTGCAGCCAGCCTTTCGAGCGGGTGCGGAATTTGCCGCGCGTGGGCGGCATCAATGACCCGCGGGTGGAGGATATTCTGGCTCTACGCCCGCAATTGGTCATCGCCGGGCGGGAAGAAAACCCACGCCAGGCGGTCGAAGCATTGCGCGCGCGGGGCGTTCCGGTTTGGGTGGTCTCGCCGCGCTCGGTACAACAGACCGTGGCCATGTTGTGGGAGCTGGTGGGCATTTTTCAGAGCGCAGCGGCGCGTTTGAGGCTGCAAACACTTGAGGTCACGCTGGAGTGGGCTCAACACGCCATGGCGGACCAACCACGCGTGCGCTATTTCTGTCCGATCTGGCGCGAGGATCACCCGACCGCTGGCGTGTGGTGGATGACCTTCAACAGTGAAACGTACGCGCATGATCTGCTGTCCCTGTTGGGCGGAGAGAACATTTTTGCCGGGCGCAGGCGGCGTTATCCTTTGGAAGCTGACCTGGGCCTGGCGGTGGAAGAAGAGGCGCCCGGCGGGCGCGACGTTCGCTATCCGCGGGTGAGCCTGGCGGAGGCGGCGGCAGCCGCGCCAGACTGCATCCTCCTGCCGAGCGAACCTTTCCGCTTCGAGGGACGGTATATAGAAGAACTGGCCGGGCTGCTGGCGGACACGCCGGCGGTACGGGAAGGCCGGCTGGTGACCGTTGATGGCAGCCTGGTAACGTGGTATGGGACGCGGACAGTCAAGGCAGTGACGGAACTCGCGAATCTGTTCGTTTCGGGAGGAATGTAATATTTCCAAGGACGAAAGTCACGTTGACGGCGGTTCGGCCGAGTGCTACACTGAATTTGCAAGAATGATCTGATTAATCAAATCATATCAAGATAGATTCTTGTATCGCTGACCGTTGAACGAACGTCCCGCCCCCGATTTGCTGTCCGATTTTCTGCGCTACCTGGCCACGCATGCAAATGAGAACGGTGGGCGCATCCCACCCCTGGCGGAGATCAGCCGGGAGTTAGGGGTCAGCGTGGCCAGCCTGAGGGAGCAGCTCGAGGTGGCTCGCGCGCTTGGACTGGTGGAGGTGCGTCCGCGCACGGGCATTCGTCGGCTGCCGTACACCTTCCAGCCGGCGGTGCGTCAGAGTCTGGCGTACGCCATCGCGATCGATCCACGCGCTTTCAATGCCTTTTCCGACCTGCGCAATCACATCGAGACGGCGTATTGGTACGAAGCCGTCGGGCGGTTGAACTCCGAGGATCATGATATCCTGCGCGGATTGATCGTCAGCGCGAAGGAGAAGCTGGCTTCCTCGCCGCCGCAAATCCCTCACAAAGAGCACCGCGACCTTCATCTGACCATCTACCGCAGGTTGAACAATCCCTTCGTGCAGGGTTTGCTTGAAACTTATTGGGAACTGTATGAGGCAGTCGGCCTGAATATCTACACTGATTTTACTTACCTGCAACAGGTCTGGCGGTATCACGAGCGCATGGTGGAGGCAATTTGCAGCCGTGATTACGCTGCCGGGTATCAGGCGCTCAGCGAGCACAACGAACTGCTTTATCGGCGGTCCAAGCCAGCGGTCGGTCAGAATTTCGAATAGCCCTCAAAATGATCCCAGGATGTGCTGCCGTCCTGGGATTGACATCTCAGGAGTAAGAAATGACCCATTCTACCGCGGTAAAATCTACTGCCCATAAATCCAATAGCCACCCTGTGGTGAACGATTTTTGCATCACCGTGGGGACAGTCAACGGATCGGGCAGCCAGACCGCCAACCTCACTTTGCTACGGGCCCTCTTCCGCATGGGGATTCCCGTCTCAGGGAAGAATATCTTCCCCTCCAATATTCAGGGTCTGCCCACCTGGTACACCATCCGGGTAAGCAAGGATGGTTATCTGGCTCGGGTGGAGCGCGAAGATATCGTCGTGGCGATGAATCCGGTTTCGTTTGGGCATGATCTGGCCAGCGTGACGCCCGGCGGGGCGTTCTATTACGCCGACGACATGAAATTTCCGATCACGCGCAACGATATCGTCCCGTATGCCATGCCGGTAAAGCAACTCGCCAGGGAAGCGGACGTCCCGCCCTCCTTGCGGGATTACATCGCCAACATGGTTTATGTAGGAGTGCTGGCGCAAATGCTGGGGATCGATCTGGAGCGCATCTTAGAGGCGCTGAATTTCCATTTCAAAGGAAAAGAGAAGCCAATCCGCTCCAATTTCGATGTGGTTAAGGCAGCCGCCGAATGGGCGAGCGCCAACCTGGAGAAACGCGATCCCTACCGGGTCGAACGGATGAACGCCACAGAAGGATACATCATGACGGATGGAAATACCGCGGCCGCTCTCGGCGCCATCTACGGGGGGATACAGTTCGCCGCCTGGTATCCGATTACCCCTGCTTCCAGCCTGGCCGAGACGCTCAATGAGTATCTGCCTCAGCTACGCAAGGACCCGGTAACCGGCAAGCAGACCTATGCGGTAGTCCAGGCGGAGGACGAGCTGGCCGCTGTGGGCATGGCAGTGGGCGCCGGTTGGGCTGGCCTGCGTGCGATGACCTCCACATCGGGCCCGGGCCTCAGTCTGATGACCGAATACGCCGGTCTGGCCTATTTCGCCGAAGTGCCGGTCGTCATCTGGGATGTGCAGCGCGTTGGTCCCAGCACCGGTCTGCCGACGCGCACTGCCCAGGGCGACCTGACCATGGCATATTACATGAGCCACGGGGATACTCAGCATGTGCTGCTCCTCCCTGGCTCGGTCTCGGAATGCTTCGAGTTTGGCTGGCGCGCCTTCGATCTGGCCGAGCGCCTGCAGACGCTGGTCATCGTGCTCAGCGACCTGGATTTGGGCATGAACCAGTGGATGACCGAGAAATTCACCTATCCAGATCGGCCGATGGACCGTGGCAAAGTACTGTGGGAAAAGGATCTTGAGCAGCTTAAGGGTGAATGGCACCGCTACCTGGATGTCGACGGCGACGGGATCACCTACCGCACGGTGCCGGGAAACCGCCATCCTCGCGCAGGCTGGTTCGCGCGCGGCACCGGCCACAACGAGTACGCCACGTACAGCGAATCGCCGCAAGACTGGGAGAATAATATGCTGCGTCTGAAGAAGAAGTTCGAGACGGCGCGCCAGCTTGTACCCAAACCGGTCATAGCGGAAGGGAAGGGGGCCAAAATCGGTTTCATCGCCTATGGGTCCACGGATCCAGCTGTCAATGAAGCCCGTGATGTGCTCTCCGCGGGCGGGGTCGAAACCGATTACCTGCGCCTGCGCGCACTGCCTCTAAACACCGAGGTCAATGAATTCATCCAAGCCCATGAGCGTACTTACGTGGTGGAGCTGAATCGAGACGGCCAGCTCTGCCAGATACTCCGCGCGGAGCTACCCGCGGAGGCCGACCGGCTGCACTCACTGGCCCATATCGACGGCCTGCCGCTCACTGCGCGCTGGATCGTGCAGAAGCTGCTCGCTCAGGAGGAAAAATAACCATGGCCACTCAGGCAACCCCCACGGTGAGCCCTGTCCCAGGGACGAACGCAATTGGCCTGACCCGCGCCGATTACAAGGGCGCTCCCAGCACACTCTGTCAGGGATGCGGCCACAATTCGATCTCCTCACAGATCATCGCGGCGACATTTGAGCTCGGGTTGCTGCCCGAGCAGATCGTGAAATTCAGCGGCATCGGCTGCTCGAGCAAAAGCCCCACCTATTTTCTCGGCCGCTCGTTCGGCTTCAATGGCCTGCACGGGCGGATGCCTTCGCTGGCCGAAGGCGCGCTGTTCGCCGATACCTCGCTCAAAGGCATCGGTGTGAGCGGCGATGGGGATACTGCCAGCATCGGTTTAGGGCAGTTTAAGCATCTGGTGCGACGTAACCTCCCGATCGTTTATATCGTCGAGAACAACGGGGTGTACGGATTGACCAAAGGACAGTTCTCGGCTACTGCCGAGCGCGGTCTCGAGCTGAAGAAGCAGGGCACCAACCCTTATGTTCCGATTGACATCTGCATGGAGGCGCTTGCCTCGAACGCATCCTTCGTGGCGCGCTCGTTCGCGGGCGATCCTCGCCAGGTGAAGGAGCTGATCAAAGCCGCCTTCAGCCACAACGGCGTGGCGGTATTAGATATCATCAGCCCATGCGTCACATTTAATAACCAGGAACAGACGATTCACTCCTACACGTTTGGTAAGGCTCATGAGGAGCCATTGCATGAGATCTCTTACGTACCGGCCCGGGAAGAAATCACCATCGAGGATTTTGAAGAAGGCACGGTGCGCGAGGTGACACTGCACGACGGCTCGGAAATCATCCTCAAGAAGCTGGACAAATACTACGATCCAACCGACCGCGGCGAGGCGCTGCACATGTTGGAGCAGGCGGAACGGAATGGCTGGCTGATTACCGGATTGATCTACATCAACCCCAACCAACCGACCCTGTTCGATTATTACGATCTGCCGGACACGCCGCTTAACCGGCTGGGCGAAGACCGACTGCGCCCGCCGCGTGAAACCATCGATATGGTCAATTCGTGGATGTTTTAAGGTAATAAACGAAAAAGCGCTCCGGACTTGTAGCAGGTCTGGAGCGCTTTTTATATCCCGGATCACCCTTCACAGGCGCACTGCAGAGGAAGCGCGGCCTTGCGAGCGCTGACGGCGGAGCGCCTGACGGCGCGCCAGCAGCAGGCGGATGCGGGTCTGCCGCTCGCGCGAGAGCGGGTAAAACCAGGCAATGCCTACCGCGCTGAGCAGCAGAACTGCTACAACCGGGCCGGTCAGGGTGCGGATGGCGCCCAGCGTCACGCTGCTCTGAGCGAATACGGTGACGTTGACTGGCGGGGCCTGGTAGCCGAACCAACCAAGAACCTGCAGCGCCAGGAAGATGGCGAATGCGCTGCTCAACTTGCGCACGAAGTTCACCGTGCCGTAGTACATTCCTTCGCGGCGGCGGTTTGTGCGCAGCTCGTCCCAATCGATTACGTCCGGGAAGATCGATTCGGGCATCACGTGGGCGGTCGAGACGCTGATGCCGGCCAGGACGGCCAGGCCCAGAATCAGTCCGATCTGCCCCGGCTGGATGGCCAGGACGAGCAGTTGCACAACGATCCAAAAGCCCATGCCGAGTATGTAGGCATCGCGCTTGCTCAGCCGTCCGGAGACCCAGGTCCACAGCGGCAAGGAGGCGGTAGCGGTGATCATCAGCAGGCCCAGCACGACCGAAGCCAGAGCGATGTCACTTCCGAGCAGGTGGACTTTGATGAGCAAGTCGCCGCGCCCGACCCAATAAATCAAAAAATAAGGCAGCATCAAGGCGACGATATCGAAGGCGATCCAGTTAAGCACGTAGATGCCGGCCGCAAAACGGAATGGCGTGTTCGCCCACAGCATGTCGAGGGTCTGACGGAAGGTGAGCTTCTCTTCTCTCTGCTCGGGTCGTTCGAGGTTGCGCTCGCGGATGAAGAAAAAGATCAACAAATAGGGTATGGCGGCCAGCGCACCGAACATCGCCGCGACGGTCAGATAGCCCTGCTGGAGGGTTAAGCCGGCCTTCAGGCTGGATTGGACGATCATCGGCGCGGCCACGGCTGTGACGAGCGAGGCCAGCAGATTGAAAAACATGCGCAGGCCGGTCAGGTTTGTGCGCTCGTCGTAGCCGGGGGCGATCTCGGGGGTAAGGGCTAGGTATGGTACGGTGACCAGCGTCTGCACGGTATCACTCAGCATGTACGCCAGGGTGACGGTGACCGCCACGGCGATCTGGCTCTGCCAGGGAGGCGCCCACCACAGCACCAGAAAAGCGAAGGTGAACGGCAGGGCGAAGATGATCAGGAAAGGCCGCCGCCGGCCCCAGCGTGTGTGCACCCGATCGCTCAATGAGCCGACCAAGGGATCATTGATGGCATCCCACAGGACGCTGACGAAGGCTGCCATCGACGCCAGGCGCGGGTCGAGGCCGACCACATCGGTGAGAAAAATGGCGTAAAAGATCTGGCGCAGGGTGTTGAAGCTGGCCCGACTCCAGTCGCCGCTGCCGTAGACAAGCTTCTGGAAGATGGTCAGGCGAGGTATTCCGGCATTTTCATCGGTCAAAACAGTTTCTTCGGTGAGCTGTTCAACGGGCATTGGGCCTCCCATGGTGGGCCGCGGCGGCGCATTTACACAGCGAGTTGATAGGTTCGGTGGCGCTTGTGCCAGCGCACGCCCATGTTCTCCATATCCGATCGGCTCTTGAAATTTTGCTCATCCACCTGAACGATCTCGGCGAAGTCGAAGCGGGAGTGCAGCAGGGTCTCCTCGACTTCGTTATACAACAAGATGTTGCCGCCAAGGCCCTGATAGGCGGGTAACAGGCCTAATCCATTCAAGTCGACCCAGCGGGCGCGTCTGAACTCGGCCAGTATGTACAGCCATCCGAGCGGGAAAAGGCGGCCGCCGCACCTGCGGATAGCGGCAGAAATATTGGCGTAGCCGATCATGAAGCCGGCCACCTCGTCGCCCTTCATGATCAGCTTGACCAAACGCGGATCGGCCACGCGGATCATGTTTGCGGCCATCAGGGAGAACTCCTCTTCGGTGGATGGGTAGTAGCCCGGGTTATTCTGAAAAGCCTGGCGGTGAATTTCTTCGATTCGCGGCGCCCAGGCGCGCATTTCCGCTTTGGAGGCGAAAGTCTTGATCCAGAAGCCGCCGCGTTTCTTAACCTTCTCGACCATTTCGTGTAGCCGTTCAGGCAGGCGGTTCTCGCGGGTGAGATAGCCGGACAGGTGGTCGGTGAGCTTCTCGAAACCCTGGTCGGTCACCAGGCCCTCATAGTAAGGCGGATTATAGGGGATACCCAGGGCGGGTGGGTATTCGAAGCCTTCAACCAGCAGGCCGATCCCGCTCGAGCGCAGGAAGCCTTTGGGGCCGATCATCACCTCCAGGCCGTGGGCGCGGGCCCAATCCAGGGCGGCGGCAAAGAGGCCGGCGGACACCTGGCGATCGTCAATGGCCTCGAAATAATAGAAAAAACCGGTTTGTTGGTGGTGCACCTGGCTGTAGTTGCGCGGATGGAGGACAGCGATCCGCCCCAAAACCTGACCTTCGCTCTCGGCGACGAAAAAGTCCGCTTCGGAATGGCGGTAGAAAGGGTGCCTCCGGCGGTCGAAAACCAGACGCATCTCGCCTTCCAGAGGAGGCACCCATTGGGGCGTTTCCCGGTAAATGCGGAAAGGAAGGCTCCAGAACTGGTCAAAATCCCTTTTATCACTGGGGTCGAGGCGACGGACGCGCATCGTTTATTCCCCTAGCGAGAGGAAGGCTTTTTGCGGTGCCCACGGATGGCGCGAGCGGTAAGCGTGTGCAGCAGGGCGAAATTCGCCGGCCGGGCTTTGCCGACCGGGAAGCCGGAAATCACCACCACCTGCTGCCCAGGCTGGATGTTGGTGAACGACATGATGGCCTCCTCCACGAAATGGATCATCCCCTCCATGGTGGAAGAGAAGGGCACCAGATAGGGCAACGCCCCCCACACCAGGCCCAGACGGCGGTAAGTGGGCACTTCGGGTGTGAAAGCCAGGATGGGCACCCGTGGGCGGGCCTTGGCCATTAACAGAGCGGTGCGGCCAGTCTGGGTGAAGACGGCGATGGCGGCCACATTGCGATCGTGGGCCAGCTCTCGGGCGGCGGTCGCCAGCATTACGGCGTCGTCCTGGCTCTCCTTGCCGGAAAGGACCAGGCAGTGCCCCCATATATCCATGTTGGCTTCCGCCTCTTCGATGATCGCAGCCATAGTCTGGACGCTCTCGACCGGATACTCGCCGGCCGCAGTCTCGCCGGAGAGCATCAGCGCGTCCGTGCCATCGAAGACAGCGTTAGCCACGTCGGAAGCCTCTGCCCGCGTAGGACGCGGGTTATGGATCATCGAATCCAACATCTGGGTGGCGGTGATGACCATGCGGGCGCGGCGGTTGGCCGCGTCGATAATGCGTTTTTGCGCGATGGGTACGAAAGAGGGGGACATTTCCACTCCCAGATCGCCGCGCGCCACCATGACGCCATCCGAGACATTAAGGATGTCTTCGAGGTTGTCGATCGCTTCCGGACGCTCGAGCTTGGCGATGATGGGTATACTGGCCATGCCGGGGGCAACCTCGCGGATCGTCTCGCGCACCTGTTCCACATCCTGAGGCGTGCGGACGAAAGAGATGGCCACGGCGTCCACGCCCTGCTCCAGACCGAAAGCCAGATCCTCGCGGTCTTTATCGGTGAAGCCGGGGATGTCCAGGTGGGCGCCGGGCAGATTAACGCCTTTGTGAGACAGCAGGCGGCCTCCCAGCACCACGCGCGTCTCCACGGCGCTTTCCTCGACGCGAGTGACTTCGAGCTCCATGTGGCCGTCGTCCACCAGGATGCGGTTGCCGGGGTGGACGCTCCTGGGCAGCAGGGGAAAATCCATCGGCACGCAAACCGCCCCCTGGGGCGCCTTGGGGGCCTGGCTGGTTTCGGTGGTCAAAAACACCGTCTGGCCGGCCTTGATCGCGACGCCCTCCTCGGGTAAGTCTCCCAGACGGATCTTCGGCCCTTGCAGATCTTGGAGGATGGTAATCGGCTTTCCCATTTCCTCGCTGAGACGTCGCAGGTTCTGGATCACTGCTCCGTGCTCTGCGTGACTCCCATGGGAGAAATTCAGCCGGGCGACATCCATGCCGGCTTCGACCAGCTTGCGCATCACTGCCGGGTCCTGGCTACTGGGACCGATGGTCACGACGATTTTGGCTTTTCTCATGGGTTAATTCATCGTCAAAACTTTCCGGATGGAGGGCAAAGCCCAGTCGATCGTCTCACGGTCGATAATCAGCGGAGGAGCGAAGCGGATGACCCGTTCGTGGGTTTCCTTGGCCAGGATGCCCTCAGCCTGCAGGGCTTCGCAGAAGCGCCGCGCGCCATTGGCCGATGGCTTGAGCTCCACACCGATGAGCAAGCCTCTGCCACGTACCTCTTTGATGTGTCGGCTGGGTATCTCGGCAAGTTGCTCCATAAAATACTCGCCCATCTTGGCGGCGTTTTCGATGAGATGATCTTCCACCAGCACGCGCAGAGCGGCGCGACCGATGGCTGCAGCCAGCGGGTTGCCGCCGAAGGTCGAGCCGTGCTCACCCGGGGTGAATAGGCCCAGGATGGACCGGTCGGCCAGCACGGCTGAGACCGGGTAGAAACCGCCAGAAAGCGCCTTGCCGACCACCATCATGTCGGGACGCACGCCCTCGTAATCGCAGGCAAAGAGCTTACCGGTGCGGCCCAAACCGGTCTGAATTTCGTCGGCAATCAGCAGCACGTTGTGCTGCCTGCACATATCGCGCACCTGGCTCAGATAGCCCCGAGGCGGCACGATCACGCCCCCCTCGCCCTGGATTGGCTCAATCATCACCGCCGCCGTATTGGGGGTAATGGCACGTTCGATGGCCTGGGCGTCGCCGTAGGGGACGGTGACAAAGCCGGGCGTGAAGGGGCCGAAATCTTCGCGGTAGAGCGGCTCGGTGGAGAATGAAATGGCGGTGACGGTACGCCCGTGGAAATTGCCTGCGGCGGTGATGATCTCGGCCTGATAACGTGGCACGCCCTTGACGCGGTATGCCCACTTACGCGCCAGCTTGATGGCCGTCTCGACCGCTTCGACGCCGCTGTTCATTGGCAGGGACATCTCATAGCCGGTCAGCTCAGAGAGTTCTTTGTAAAAAAGGGGAAGCTGATCGTTGCGGAAGGCTCTTGAGGTGAGTGTCAGCCGTTGGGCCTGTTCGATCATGGCTTTCAATATTTTGGGGTGGACATGTCCCTGGTTGAGGGCCGAATAAGCGCTCAGACAATCCAGATACCTCCTGCCTTCCACGTCATAGACCCACACCCCTTCGCCTCGGGTGATGACGACGTCCAACGGGAGATAGTTGTGCGCGCCGTAGCGCTCTTCCAAATCGATGTATTCTCGCGAATTCATATTACGCCACTCCAAATAAACGCGCCAGTATGGCCTTTTGGGCATGTAAACGGTTATGCGCCTGTGGGAAAATCAGTGAATGGGGGCCATCAGCGACCTCGTCGGTGATCTCCTGGCCTCGGTGGGCGGGCAGGCAGTGCAGCACAACCACGTCGGGCCGGGCCGCAGAGACCAATTGAGCGTTAACCTGGTAAGGTGGAAAGACCGCTTCGCGCTGTTTAGCCTCGGCTTCCTGACCCATACTGGTCCAGGTGTCGGTATAGATCACATGAGCATCTCGAACCGCCTCGAGTGGATCGCGCAGGAAGCGTAGCTGGCTGCCGCTCTGCGCAGCCATTCCGCGCGCCAGTTCGACTGCGCCAGGGTTAATGTCGTAACCCGGCGGCCCTGCATGGGTGAAATTGGCCCCCAGCTTAGCGCACAGGTGCATCATTGAGACGGCCACATTGTTGCCGTCGCCGATGAAGGCCACATTCAAACCCTGGATGCGCCCGAAGTGTTCCAGGATGGTCAATCCGTCGGCCATAGCCTGGCAGGGATGGTTGTAATCGCTCAGGCCATTGATCACTGGCACGCTGGACCAGCGCGCCAGGTCGAGGATGTGCTGGTGATCAAAGACGCGGGCCATGATGGCGTCCACGTACCCGGATAGCACGCGGGCCACGTCGGCGGTCGATTCGCGCTTGCCCAGGCCGATTTCCTCGGGGGAGAGGTAGAGCGCATCGCCGCCCAGGTGACGCATGGCCATATCGAAGGACACGCGCGTGCGCAGGCTGGGCTTCTGGAAGATCATCGCCAGCACTTTGTCCTTAAGGATGGGCGCATTTCCGCCTGCCTCGCGCTCCTTTTTCAGGCGGATGGCCAGGTCGAGCATGGATTGGATTTCTTCCGGGGAATAATCAGCGATGGCGATAAAATCTTTCTTCATGGTCGCTCCTGAATTGTGAAATCAACAGCCCACCTGAGTTAGTATATCACAGCGGATAATAGAGGCTATTGGAGGAAGGGATGAGGTTTTGGCGCGGAAAGTCACCAGCCGCCCTGATTCACGAGATTGACGAGGCCGTTCAGTGAAACGGCGTCAGGCGCAGGCGCCGTTGGGAAAGGAAGGCACTGCTTGAAGGTCTAATCTTATTATGGAAACTGGCGTGCTTAATGTTTTATCAGGGTTGACTCAATTATGCCAACCTGTTGCGGCGCGCACGATGAATCCGATGACGGCAATGATGATGATCAGCCAGACAGCGATTACCACTATGGCGCCGGTGCGGCTGACAGGCCTTCCTTGCTGAAAAAACTCTTCGGATTGGCGCCGGGCTTCCGCCATGACTTCGGGCGGTATCATTTTTATGGCCAGGGCGATGCCGAGGGGCGTTACAACCAGATCATCCAGGTAGCCAAGAACAGGGATGAAATCGGGAATCAAATCGATCGGGCTGAAAGTATAGGCGGCCACCAGGCCCAGGAAGGCTTTGGCATACCAGGGGACGCGCGGGTCACGGGAGGCCAGGTAGAGGGCATAGGCTTCCCGTTCAAGGGCATGCGCGCGGCGCATCAGTCTGTCAATCAATGCGCCTTTCCTTAAAAGCTGTGAGAATATCTTTCGAGCCAGATGGCATAAAAAGATCGGCAAAGAACCGGCCGTGGTTTTATAAATAGAAAGAGCGGGCGATGGGATTCGAACCCACGATATCATGCTTGGGAAGCATGCGTTCTACCACTGAACTACGCCCGCGACCCGACGCACTGATTATACTGAAACAGACGGTATGGCGCAAGATTGAATGATCCTGTTTCGATTTCAAAATAGGCGATATTGTGCCAGGACTTGTCAGGAAAAAACCGTTTGGAAGCGACCACTTACCTATTTATAAAGTCAGGGCGGATGAACTATTACAAGCCGCACATGTTTCCAGGCTTACAGTCTGACGTTGGCAGTTTCCCTGGAGAAGAGCATCCTTCCAATTACTCAGGGATTCGGTCAAAAAGAACGCCCGTTTTGAGCTAGAAAATATGCGTTCCCGGGGAAAATGTCTTATAGAAACGAAGAACCTATGTAGATTGTATGCCCTGGCCGGCCAGCTTCTACGTCTGGCGGGAAAGCAGGCGGCTGGCGAGATCGCGCAGGGCATCGGCGGCGGGGGAGGGAGAAGGCAGGGAGTCGAGCGCCTGCAGGGATGAGCGGGTCAGGCGCCGGGCAGCTTCTTGCGCGTAGTCATAAGCACCCTCGGCTTTCAACAGCTGGGCCAGCGCGGAAACATCTTCAGATCGCACCCTCCCGGACTGCCAGCGGCGGGCGAACTCGCCAGCTCGGTTGAGGGCGTAAACCACCGGCAAGGATTTTTTCCCCGCCACCAGGTCGCTCTGGCTGGATTTGCCCATCAGGGCGGCGTCGCCCCAGATACCCAGCAGGTCATCCTGCACCTGGAAGGCCAAGCCGAGGTTGTGGCCGAAGGTGCGGAAAGCTCCCCGTAGGTCAGCATCGCAGCCTGCCAGCAGGGCGCCGATCTCGGCGCAGGCGGCCAGCAGGGCGGCGGTCTTGCCGGCGATCATGTCCCAGTATTCCTCCAGGGTTACCGCCTCACGTTGCTCGAAAGCCAGGTCGAGATGCTGGCCGCGCGTCAGGTGTACGCAGGCGCGCAACAGCGTCTGCTCAGCCGCCAGGATCCGCTCTGGGGAGGTGGATGGCAGCAGATCGAACATGGAAAAGTGCGCCAGGGTGAACATCAGGTCGCCGGTGTTGATGGCCTGGGGCACGCCCCAGCGCACCCACAGCGTTGGCCGTCCGCGCCGGAGGCGGCTGTGATCCTGGATGTCATCGTGAATGAGGGAAAAGTTGTGCACCAGCTCGACGGCCGCAGCGGCTGGCAGGCATGCACGCCAGTCGCCGCCCACCGCAGCCGCGCTCAGCAGCAGCAGCAGCGGACGGATGCGCTTGCCCTGAGCATCCTTACCGGCGCCCTCGCCCTCCCAGCCCAGGTGGTAGGCCAGCATGTGAAGCAATTCACCTTCCGCCTCTGGCAGGTGTGCGGCGATGGCGGCGTGCAGCCCCTCCTCGATTGCGGGCAGCAAGACCGCGGTGTATTGTGCAAGAGCAGAGGCTTCTTCCGGCATGGGGATCAGATCTCGACCAAAGGTATTTGATGCAGCGCATCCAGGCTGGCTGCGCCGGCGGCAAACATGCACACCTGCACCTCACGGCGGATCTCCTCGATAGTTTTCAGCGTCTCCTCGAGGGATTGCGCGGCGGCTTTGAGGAATGGGCCGGCCATGCCGCCCAGTGAAGCGCCCAACGCGATGCACTTGGCCACGTCGATGCCGTCGCGCAGGCCGCCCGAGGCGAAGATGGTCATGCCGGGCGCCGCCTCGCGTACCTGGCGGATTGATTCGGCAGTGGGGATGCCCCAAGCCCGGAAAGCGCCAGCCACCCGGGCGAGATGGGGATCGGGGATGCGGAACATCTCTACCTGCGACCAAGAGGTGCCGCCTGCACCGGCCACGTCGATGGCGCTCACCCCCGCGGATGCCAGCCAACGGGCAGCTTGGGCGGAGATACCCCAGCCAACCTCCTTGACGATAACCGGCACGGGCAGCGCCCGGCATACCGCTTCGATCTTCTTGAGGAGGCCGGCAAAGCGGGTGTCGCCCTCGGGCTGGAGGGCCTCCTGGAGGGGGTTGAGATGCAGGATCAGGCCGTCGGCCTCGATCATCTCCACTGCCTGGCGGCAATGAGCGACGGTATAGGCGTAATTGAGCTGCACCGCGCCCAGATTGGCGAACAGCAGGACGTCGGGGGCGAATCGGCGCACCTGGAAGGTGTGGGCCACTTCAGGGTGCTCGATGGCTGCCCGCTGCGAGCCCAGCCCCATGGCGATGCCGGCCGCCTGGGCTGCTTCAGCCAGAATGCGGTTGATGCGCTCCGCTTGGTCCGTTCCGCCGGTCATCGAGGAGACCAGCAATGGGGCGCGCAGCTTGCGCCCGAACAGCTCCTGGCTGAGGTCTACGTCCTCGAGGTTGATTTCAGGAAGAGCTTGATGAACGAAGCGATAACGCTCGAGGCCGGTCGTCAATTGGGAGGCGACGTCCTCCTCCAGGTTGATGCGGATGTGATCCGCTTTGCGCGAGCTGGTAGATGGAACTTTAGCCATAAATGGGTGTTTATCCAGTGTAAGAAAAATTGACCCCGCCGTTGATTTTTCGACCCTTCGCTGGACTTGACAGCTTGATCAGGCTAGTTACAATTTGTGTGTACGTCCAGCGGGTAACACCAAATCGAAAACAGGAGGAGAGCTTGCATGGCGAGCACTTTTGATGATGTGAAATCGGTCATCGTGGACGTGTTAAAAATTGATGACAGCGGTATTACCATGGACACACGTTTCATCGAAGACCTGAAAGCGGATTCGATGGATCAGTTCTTTCTGATCGATGGACTGTGCGAGAAGTTCGACATCGCCATATCGGACGAAGATGCACGCAACATCAAGACAGTCGGCGATGCGGTGAAATACATCGAAAGCCACAAGAAATAAGCCATCTTTCCGCAATCGTCTCGCCTGGAGGCGCAGGCCGTCTGCGCCTCGTGCGTTTAAATCCCTCCCATCTAGTCATCGATCAGGGCAACAATCTCCTCAGGATGCCTAGCCACGCGCACACCTGCAGCTTCGAGGGCTTTCACCTTATCGGCGGCCAGACCTGAACCGCCTTCCACGATCGCCCCAGCGTGGCCCATGCGCTTACCTGGCGGCGCCGTCTGGCCGGCGATGAAGGCCACCACCGGCTTGGTCATTTTACTGCTGATGAATTCGGCCGCCCGCTCTTCGTCCGTGCCGCCGATCTCACCGATCAGCACCACCCGGTCGGTATGGGGGTCGGCCTCGAACAGCTCGAGGATGTCGACGAAGGTGCTGCCGACCACCGGATCACCGCCGATGCCCACGCAAGTGCTGACGCCTTTGCCGGCCTGCTTGAGAGCATAGAGCACTTCGTAGGTCAGCGTTCCAGAGCGTGAGACCACGCCAATATTCCCTGGCAAAGCGATATTACCCGGGATAATACCCACTTTGCTCTCGCCCGGAGTGAGCGCACCCGGGCAATTCGGTCCGATCAGGCGCACACCTTTTTCGTCGAGGTAGCGGCACACGCACATCATATCCTGGACGGGGATCATCTCCGTGATGGCGATGATCAGGGACAGCCCGCCTTCGGCTTCCTCGTAGATGGCATCCGGGGCGGCGCGCGCTGGCACGAATATCACCCCGGTGTTGGCGCCGGTGGCCTCCACGGCCATCTTGACCGTATCGAAGACCGGCACTTTGCCGTTCAGAACCCACTCACCACCCTTGCCCGGGCGCACCCCCGCGACCACGTTGGTGCCATAGGCCAGCATCTGCTCGGTGTGAAAGAGGCCTTCGTGTCCGGTGACGCCCTGTACGAGCACCTTCGTGTTTTTGTCGATCAAAATGCTCATGCGTACACTCCTCGGGCGGCTTTGACGGCTTTCTCGGCCGCATCCAGCAGGGTTTGGGCGGTGATCATGTGCGCATCGCTCAGCAGGCGCATGCCTTCCTCGGCGTTGGTGCCCACCAGGCGGACGACCATGGGAATCTTGGGCTTGACATCGGCCAGTGCGGCCAGGATGCCGCGCGCGACCTCGTCACAGCGGGTGATGCCGCCGAAGATGTTGAACAGGACCGCCTTGACTTTCGGATCGGAGAGGATGATGCGCAGTGCTGCGGCGACTTTCTCTGCTCCCGCGCCACCGCCGATATCGAGGAAATTGGCCGGTTCTCCGCCATTGAGCTTGATCACGTCCATAGTGGCCATGGCCAGGCCGGCGCCGTTGACCATACAGCCAATCTCCCCTTCCAGGCTGATGTACGAGAGGCCATATTTACGCGCTTCCACCTCGGCCGGCGCTTCGATGTCGATGTCGCGCATATCGGCCAGGTCAGGGTGGCGGTAGAGGGCGTTGTCATCCAGGGTCATCTTCCCATCCAGGGCCAGCAGGCGGTTGTCGTTGGTGATGACCAGGGGGTTGATTTCTGCCAGGGTGGCGTCCGTCTCGACAAAAGTCTGCCATAAACCACGGGCGATTTCAGCGAAGGTGCGCCAGTACTCGTGCGGCAGGTCAATACTGGCGGCGATGTCACGCGCCTGGAAATCCCGCAGACCCAGGAGCGGATCGATGTAAATGCGGGCGATCATTTCCGGCGAGGTGCGGGCGACTTCTTCGATGTCCACACCGCCGGCGGCCGAAGCGATCATGACCGGTCTCTTGTATGCACGGTCATTGGTGATCCCCAGGTAAATTTCTTTAGAGATATTGGCAGCCTCATCGACCAGCACTTTGCGCACCGGAAGACCCTTGATCTCCATGGCGAGAATCTGCGTAGCCAGGTCCTCGGCTTCTTTGGGGTTTTTGGCCAGACGGATACCGCCAGCTTTGCCGCGGCCGCCTACCAGAACCTGGGCTTTAATGACGGTGCGGCCACCCAGCTCTTCTGCAATTTGCTTTGCTTCGTCTGCGGTTGCCGCTACCCGCCCTTTTGGTATGGGGATGCCATATTTTGCGAAAATCTGCTTCGATTGGTATTCATGAAGTTTCATGCAATCTCCCTGGATTCCCGATGGCACACTGAACCAATCTTCACTCGGCGCAGGCCGAAAATCTTCCGCCTGCCGAATACCATAAAGTGGCAATTACGGCTTACGGATGTCTCAAGGCCGAAGTCCAGCTATTCAAGAGCGTGGAAAGCGACCCGGCTGCGCGGACGGATGGAGCGAGGCCGTCCACAGTAAGCAAAGGAATTATATCATGATGGTCATAATTGTTCTGCCGAGGCAGGAGGGGATAAAAGAAAAAACCGCAGGCAAATCGTCTGCGGTTTTGTTTATGTGGCCAGTCCGGATCAGCCTTTGAGGAAGCTCTCCAAAGCTTCGCGGCTGATGCGGTATGCCGAACCTATCTTCTTGGCCTTAAGATCGCCCGATTGGATGGCGGCCAGGACGTCTTCTTCGGAGACGCGCAGGATGGCAGCCGCCTCGGAAGGGGTCATCACTTCGGGGATAGGACCGCCCCCGCTGCCCTGAGGAGATTTACCCCCGGCTGCGGCAGCGCCGCCGGTCATGCCCTGCAGTGATTGGCCAATGACGTTGCCGATGCCCATACCGGCGCCGATACCGGCGGTCAGGCCAGCGCCGCCGCTGGGATTCTGGGCAGCGTCGCGCATGGCGTCAGCCGCCTGGAGCTGAGTATAAGTCTGCATATCGAGCATGCCCATGGCGCGCAGCTCTTCAGCGGATTTATCGGATGGTTTCAGGTTGGCGATATAGAAGGATTTCAGGGTGAGGCCGAGGGCGGCGAAATCATCCTGAGCCTTAGCGCGCACACCCGAGCCGAGTTCTTCGGTCAGGCCAATCAATTCCGGAACGCTGGCCTTGGCCGCCGTCTCGCCCAGCAGGTCCTGCAGCTTGGAGAGCAGCATGGCTCGCAGCCGGTCTTCGATATCGGTCATCCGGTAGATTCCCTGAGCGCCGACGACCTGGGTGACGAATTGCAACGCGTCCTTGATCTGAAAACTGTAGGTGCCGAAGCCTTGCAAGAGGGCCACACCCAGGCCCATCCCCGGATTGCGCACGATGATAGGCTGAGGGGTGCCCCACTTGCGGTCGACGAACTCGCGCATGGAAACGAAATACACCTCAGCGATGAACGGGGTGCGGTCGTTGAAGGCTTTACCAATAAAATCGATCAATTTGGGGATGTTGTAGGTGGCGATGGTGTGGCGACCTGGGCCAAAGGTGTCCAGGGCATTGCCGTCACGGACGAAGACGACGCGCTGGGCTTCTCTTACAATCACCTGTGAGCCGATGCGCAGATCGGCTGGCCCAGATTCTGGGAAGCGGTGTACAAGCTCATCCACCATTTCGCTTGGGTATTCGACGACGTCAAAAATTCTGGCCATAGCTAACACTCCATTTGATTTAGTTCCGCTTACAATTGAGGCCCTCTATTGTCCGCGGTTATAGGTTGCCTGACGAGACGCGGTTATCATTGAGATGGTGGAGTGACGCCGCCAATCAGGACCTGCGAGCGGTGGTCGAACGCCTGCACCGCATTTCCGGCCAAGGAAACGAGGTTGCGGATCGCGGCTGGCAATCCATCGGTGCCGATGGAGGCTTCGACATTGTCAATGGCTCCGCTGACCTGATCGACCAAGCCTAACAGGGTCCAATCATACTGGTACACCTGCGCCAGCTCTTCCTCGTTGATTTTAATGGCGTCGAAGAAGCCCGAATACCCATAGGATGCGGTGCGCACGCGATCGATGAACTGGCGCAGCTTGAGCGCCGCGGCCTCGAGATCGTCGACGTAAGCGATGCCCCCCTGCCCCAGCAGTTCGCGCTGAATCGAGGAGATGCGCTGCCACTGTTCCTCGAACTGGTTGGCGATGGTTTCGCGCAGGATTTTGTCCGCCGACCGTCGATTCTGTCGCTCGATGTAGCCGCTAAAACCGGGTACCTTGCTCAGGATTTTCTTGAAGATATCCTGTTCAGCGGTCACTCGATCGTATAAATCGCTCATCCTTCCTCCTTATGAATAGAACCGAATGGGGACAAACCAGGCGTACTCATGTCCTCGCGAATTCAAGGGACAGGCGAATGTTATTATAGCCTGGAAAGGTCCTCAAAACAATATACGAACGCAAGTCGGATGAGTTGCAAGGAAAAGGCATGAAAAGCGCCCCTTCCTGGCCCAAGGTGGGGAAAATGATCTCGTGCGTTTTACCAGGAGAGTAGAAGATGGTTAGGTATAGTTATGAAATTCTAACTGTAAGGTGATTGTAAACTAGAGCTATTGAAATTAGGAATAGACCCTCTATAATAGGATTCAGTCGGGTAATTGATGACCAATCCATGCGCAATAGAAAGGAGGTGATGGGACATGTTATTCGCACCGAAGGAAAGAGGTCAGGGTTTGGTTGAATATGCATTGATTCTTGTTTTGGTCGCCATCGTGGTGATCGTCATCCTCGCTTTGCTCGGTCCGGCGATTGGCCAGGTGTTCAGCAATATCGTGAACTCGATCTAGCCGGCAGACACACCGACACGATCGCGTCCAAGCCCATCTGTAGTAAGGGGACCCTGCACTGCCACAGGGTCCTTCTTGTTTAATAAAAACACCTCCTGGAAATCGGAAAATTGGCCCAATAGTTGCAACCGGAAGGGCGTCGTGAAGGTCTGGCAAGCAGAACGATTGCAGCCAAATATGGTTAATAATGAGCATAGATCGCTATTATTATCCATATATTGTTCATAGCCCTTACAATTTTGTGGATTAGGCCACGGCGGGTGTTCTGCTTGACTTTTGATCGTTCTCAGGTATGATAGGATTACTGAACCACACTCCAAGGTAACCAGGAGGCTAAAATGGCACAGGGGAGCAGAAGGCGGGGGAGGGTGTTCATTTACCTCGCGCTAATTATCATACTGGCTTTTGTTCTGGTTTATGCGCTCTTTAGAAATCAATTTGGGGTTGCGACCTCGCCAGAGGCTACTCCAACCTTTTCACCTCTGGACACCGTAACCATTGTCGTCACCACGCAATCCATTCCCAGAGGAACCGAATTAACCGAATCGGTTTTAACCACCATCCCCTATCCAAAGAGGGACATGGTTGAAGGGACTTTCTTCACGAACGTGGCTGATGTGGTCGGCAAACGAGCCAAGTTTGACCTCGATGCGCGCGTTCCGGTGACTACCAGCATGGTGGTGGACACGACTGGCGGATCCTTCGCAGCATTTCAGATTCCAAAGGGAATGGTGGCGGTTTCCATCCCGATCAAAGACAGGGTGTCATTCGTGTCTTACGCGCCGCAGGCGGGCGATCACGTTAATGTGATTGCGACCATGTTGTTCATCGATCTGGACAATAATTTCCAGACGCGCTTGCCGAATTACAGCGCTCAGGTGACTGCGCCGGGGCCGACAAGCCAGGGAGGCCCCCCTGCCTTAACGGTCAAGATTGACGGGGGCGACCAGAAGTCGGCTGTCGGCCGCGCTGAGCTGGAGACCACCCTGAACCAACCGATCTACGCCCAGCCTTCTGAGAACCAGCGGCCGCGCATGGTGGCTCAGACGCTCCTGCAGGATGCAGTTGTGCTGCACGTGGGCAATTTCACGACGACCGAATCGGCTCAGCCATCGGGGCCCAGCGCGGTGGCCACACCCACTCCCACGCCGGCGGCCGGCCAGGGGCCTACACAACAGGAAATTCAGCAACAGCAATTGGAAAATCCTGATATCATTACATTAATTGTAACCCCGCAGGATGCGGTTACGTTAAATTATTTGATCTTGAATGGTGCTCAAATCACCCTGGCCTTACGCGGAGCAGGGGATGACCAGCGCGTCCAGACAGAGGCGGTCACGCTGCAATATCTGATGGACCAGTACAACATCCCGGTTCCGGCAAAGCTGCCGTATGGCACAGAACCCCGCGTCGATTTGCTCTCCATGCCATCGCTCCCGAACGACGTAAGGGTGATTACACCGAAATAGGCAGCCCATCTTGACAGTCCGATGATCCTCTCACCTCAGGCCATCCGTACAGAAGGGTGAGAGGAATCGGACTGGACGCACTTATTGGTGTTTAAAACGAACATCCTTAAAGCCAGTCCATCTGGTTATCGATAGGGGAGTTGTGTATGCCTGAAAGCCAAAAGGTTCGGGTGCTCATTGTAGATGACATAGCGGAAACCCGAGAGAATATCCGCAAGCTGCTGCAGTTTGAGGGGGATGTCGAGGTCGTGGGGGCGGCGCGGACAGGCCGGGAGGCGATCGACTTAGCCCAGGAGACCAAACCCGATGTCGTGATCATGGATATCAACATGCCGGATATGGACGGCATTGCCGCCACCGAAGCCATCCGGCGAAAGGTCCCCTTCACGCAGATCGTGATCCTCTCGGTGCAAGGCGATCCCAACTACATGCGTCGAGCGATGATGGCAGGAGCGCGGGACTTCCTGACCAAACCGCCGATGATCGATGAGCTGAACTCCGCCATACGCCGGGCGGGGCTCATGGCGCAGGAGGAACGCTCCAAGCTTGCCAGTATGAATGCTCAGGTTACGGCCGCCGGTATGCCATCCCTGACCCGCATGACGGTAAACCGAGGGAAGATCATCGTGGTGTACAGTCCGAAGGGCGGCACGGGCTGCACGACAATTGCCACAAACCTGGCCATAAGCCTGCACAATGAGGATACGCGCGTGGCCTTAGTGGACGGCAATCTTCAATTTGGCGACGTGGCTGTCTTCCTCAACGAGCAGGGTAAGAACACAATCCTGGACCTGGCTCCCCGCACCGATGAGCTCGATGCTGAGATCATCGAAGAAGTGATGGTACGCCATCCAACCTCAGGGTTGAATATCCTGGCTGCGCCGATACGGCCCGAGCAAGCGGAGAAAGTGACTGGCGAGCAATTCGGCAAGGTGCTGGAATTCCTACGAGAAATCTATTCCTACATTATTGTGGACACATCCAGCTATTTGACCGACGTTGTCCTCTCGGCTCTGGATATCGCCGATGTGATTATTCTGGTGACCACCCAGGATATTCCGGCGATCAAAAATTCCAAATCTTTCCTTTCGTTAGCCGATGCGATCGGCATTCAGCGGATGCGCATCCTGTTTGTGATGAACCGATACGACAAGCGGATTGCCATTACCCCTGAGAAAGTGGGAGAAAGCCTGAAGCAGGAAATCGTCGCTGCCCTGCCGCTAGACGATAAGATCGTATTAAATTCCGTCAACCGAGGGGTACCGTTTATACTCGATAACAAATCTCAGCCGATCGGTAGAAGCTTATTGGGACTGGCTGAACTGGTCAGAGAACGAATAGCGAAGCTTGAGACCTTACAGACGACTGAGATGGCCAAGTGAGTCTCCGGAAAGGAGTGTGAGCCATGTCCTTACTGCAACGATTAGGCGCCGAGAAGGGCCAACCTTCCGCGGACGGGAGCGAATCCAGCGAGCCCCCGCGTCCAACTGCGCTGCAAGCGCGCAGAGTCGCCCCGCCGGTGACACCGGCGCAGCATGATACGTACCAGGATCTCAAAACCCGCGTGCAAAATAAATTGCTCGCTGAGCTCGATCCTGCCATGGATGTAACGCGGGTGAATGAAGTTCGCCGCACCATCCAAGAGCTCTTCGAGCAGATCCTCAACGAGGAGAACATTGTCCTTTCGCGTCCAGAACGAGCTCGGCTGTACGAGCAGATCGCGGCTGAGATCCTGGGATTTGGACCCCTGCAGCCGCTCCTCGAGGACGAGACCATCACAGAAATTATGGTCAATGGCGCGAAGAACATCTATATTGAGCGAGCGGGCAAGATACACCGGGTACCGGTCACCTTCGAGAGCAACGATCACCTGATGCGCATCATCGACCGCATTGTGGCGCCTCTCGGCCGCCGTGTGGATGAATCGCAGCCGTACGTGGATGCCCGTCTGCCCGATGGATCCCGCGTCAATGTGATCATCCCGCCCATTTCCCTGGTTGGACCGGTGCTGACCATTCGTAAATTCTTCAAGAGTCCTCTCACTGTGGAACAACTTATTTCGTTCGGCTCGATCACCCCTGATGCGATCCAATTCCTCAAAGCCTGCGTCGAAGCTCGCCTCAACATGGTCGTGTCCGGCGGTACAGGCTCTGGAAAGACGACCTTTCTCAACATTCTTTCCCAATACATCCCTGACGACGAGCGCATCATCACGATCGAAAACGCGGCAGAGCTGCAGCTCCGTCAGGAACATGTGGTTACGCTGGAGTCGCGCCCTCCGAACATAGAAGGGCGCGGGGAAATCACCATTCGACAACTGGTGATTAACTCCTTGCGCATGCGCCCCGACCGGATCATCGTTGGCGAGGTGCGCGATGACGCGGCTTTGGACATGTTGCAGGCCATGAACACTGGTCACGATGGATCATTGACCACACTGCACTCCAACAGCCCGCGTGATACTCTGGCGCGCCTTGAAACCATGGTGATGATGGCCGGGATGGACCTGCCTATGCGCGCAATTCGTGAGCAGGTTTCTTCAGCCATCGATGTGATCGTCCATCTGGAGCGCTTGCGCGATGGCTCGCGTAAAATTGTCAATATTACCGAAGTCACCGGGATGGAAGGGGACGTCATCACCATGACCGACATCTTCGTCTTCGAACAGAGCGGGATCGAGAACGGTAAAGTTGTTGGGCGGCTGCGGCCGACCGGACTGCGTCCGAAGTTCATGGATAAGATCGAGGCTTCGGGTTTGCATCTACCGGCTTCTATCTTTGGTATCGGCGAGAGGCGTCGCTATTAACCAAGATACCCGCATTCCACGCATTGGGATCGGCTGAAGGTCGCTATATTCGAGCTGATCTACTAATAGGTGAACCTATGGATATGAACCTGATCCTTTTCCTGGGGGGCGGCATAGCCATTCTGCTGCTCGGTATAGGGATCGTTGTAACCCTAACGAGTGAAAAGACGGTAGTGGAAGAGCGGCTTGGCCGCTATGTGGAAGAGCAACGGGATGAGGTCTCAGGGGATGAAGAAGCCGCTGCTCCTCAATTCACCGAATGGCTGAACAAGCGTGTGGTTAAATCGGGATGGGGAGAAAACATCGCCCGAGAGCTGGCGCGCGCAGACATCAAACTGAAAGCGGCCGAATATATCATGATCATGTTCATGTCGGGCGTCGGGTTAGCGGCGGCCGCCTGGTTCATCGGAGGCAGATCAATCATCTTCGGCATCCTGGGCGGCGTGGTGGGTTTATTCCTGCCGCGGATGTACGTGGGACGGGAACAGCGCCGCCGGTTGATCCGCTTCAACGACCAACTGGCTGATATGTTAAACCTGATGGTCAATGGCTTGCGCGCCGGCTACTCCACCATGCAGGCCATGGAAGCGGTCAGCAAAGAGTTGCCATCGCCGATCAGCGACGAATTCAGGCGCGTGGTCCAGGAGATGCAGTTGGGCGTCTCTATGGAACGCGCATTGGAAAACCTGCTGAGGCGCATCCCCAGCGACGACCTGGATTTGGTGATCACCGCCATCAACGTGCAACGGGAGGTAGGCGGCAACCTGGCGGAAATTTTGGACACGATCTCGTACACCATTCGCGAGCGTGTGCGCATCAAGGGCGAGATTCGCGTACTCACTTCGCAAGTAATGTATTCCGGTCGGTTTCTGTCCTTGTTGCCGTTGATCGTCTCCCTGATTCTGTGGGTGATCAACCGGGATTACATGATGACCTTCTTCCGCCCATCCAGTGGCATCTGCGGCTATGTCGCATTGAGTGTCGCCGGGATCATGATCTTGATCGGCTACTTCGTCATGAACAAGATCGGGGACATCGAGGTGTAATTGCGTAGGTAGGGTAGGATGCGGAGGAGTTCATGATCATTCTGATTATCCTGGGTTTGGTAGTCATAGGCGGCTCGATCGCTCTGATCGTAGTTGGCCTGCGTGCGCCTGAAATCGACGATAACGCCATGTTATTGGAGCGCCTGGAGGAATTCACTTCAAGGGGTGAAGAGATCAACCTCGAAGAGATCGAGCTTTCTCAGCCTTTTTCCGAGCGGGTGATCTATCCTCTGGCGCGTAAATTTGGTCAATTTGCAGTTCGTTTCACCCCCGAAAACGCACTGCGTTCGACCAAGCGCAGACTGGAGCTGGCTGGAAATCCAGGCCGTCTGGACCCATCGGCGTTTATGACCTTCCAAATCATCGCCGGCGGCGCGTTTGGAGGACTGCTGCTTCTGATCTTCATGGTCGGCCATGTTGCCTGGCCCTTCTCACAAAAGCTGGCCATCGTTATCGCTTTCACCTTATTGGGCTTTTTCTTCCCGCAGCTTTGGCTGTCCAGTACGATTCAACGCCGCCAGAAATCGATCCGAAAAGCCATGCCTGACGCATTGGACCTGCTGACGATTTGCGTGGAAGCCGGGCTGGGCTTCGATGCTGCGATGGCCAAGGTAAACGAGAAATGGCAAACTGAGCTTTCGGCAGCTTTCGGCCGCGTCCTGCGGGAGATTCAGCTCGGTAAACTGCGCCGTGATGCTTTGCGGGATATGGCTGACCGGATTGGAATACCCGAAATGACCAGCTTTGTGGCAGCGGTGATCCAAAGCGAGCAGTTGGGCGTGAGCATGGCCAAGGTACTGCGCATCCAGGCGGATCAGATGCGCATTAAACGACGGCAGTTAGCCGAGGAGGAAGCCCATAAAGCGCCGGTGAAAATGCTCATCCCCATGGCTTTGTTAATATTTCCGTCGTTGATGATTGTGTTGCTTACACCGGCGGGTATTCGACTTTTCCAATCCACTCTGGGAGCGATGTTCCGCTAGGTCCAAGGAGCGCCTATGCCCGTTGCAGGCAGCGGTAAGGGGAACCCTGCCTACAGTGCATACCGGCTGTTATGGACCGCCATCGATTGGGTATATCCACCCCATTGCGCAGGTTGCGGGGCGTTCGGCGAGCGGTTTTGCCGGTCATGTCTTAGCCAGGTGGTGGAGATCAGGCCGCCGTACTGCCGAAAATGTGGCCAACCCACCGATGATCTCGAACTGTGTCCAATCTGCCGGAGCTCGTCTCCGGCGTTTGATTCTCTACGCTCGTGGGCGATCTTTTCGGGACCGCTGCGTGAGGCCATGCACCGGATGAAATACCGGCGGGACCTTGGGCTGGGGGAAGTATTTGGCGGAGCACTGGCCGGGTTCTATCGCAGTCTAAACTGGCATGTGGATCTGGTGGTGCCTGTTCCATTGAGTGCAGGGCGCATGAGCGCACGCGGGTATAACCAGGCAGCTTTACTGGCCTGGCCCTTGGCATTAGCATGCCGAACCCGGTATAATCCGGGTGTGATACAACGGGTACGGGAGACGCCCTCGCAAGTTGGTCTCTCTTTGGAAGAAAGGCGCAAGAATGTATCCGCCGCCTTTTGCGCCGATCCTCGGCAGGTGAGTCAACAAAGTGTACTCATTGTGGATGACGTGGCTACGACCGGATCTACGATTGAAGCCTGCGCTCAGGCATTGAAAGAGGCCGGAGCAGCGCGGGTTTACGGATTAACCCTGGCTCGAGCGCTGGCTCGCAACCGCAGCGATTACACCAGCGCGGATGCGCCAGATGGGTTGATGCTGGCGGCAGAAAATGTTAAAGTAAATAAGGATCGGCCCAATATATTTTAGAGGAGGAAACTATGAACCCGAAAGTGGACATCTTTGCACGGAATATGGAGGTGACCGACCGGATCAACGATTACGTAACCAAAAAGGTCTCCAAACTGGACCGTTTCTTGAGCGGTATCGATGAGACACGCGTTGACCTATCGTATGTGAAATCTGCCCGCAGTGCCTCGGATCGGCATGTAGCTCAAATTACGGTGCGAGGGAAAGGATTCCTTTTGCGCACGGAGGAGAGGGCGGATGACATTTTCGCCGCCTTTGATACCGCTATTGATAAAATGCAACGCCAGATCGAGCGTTACAAGGGCAAACGCTACAATAATCGGGGAAATGGAATGCATGCCTCAGAGGTTGCCGGTGAACCAGCCGAAAATATCGAAGAGGAGCAGGCGCCGGCTATCGTGCGCCGCAAGAAATTTACACTTGTGCCGATGAACGAAGAGGAAGCCATTGACCAGATGGCGCTCCTTGGACATGAAAATTTCTTCGTGTTTTACAATGTGGACACGAATGCGATCAACGTGCTATACCGACGTAGGGACGGCTCTTATGGGTTGATCGAGCCGGAGATTGGCTGATCCCTCTCATCCAGGATGAGCAGAACGAAGTCCGGTGGATTTCCACCGGACTTTTTGCTGACCGCTTGCATAGATGAGTACAAGCGAGATCTCGGGTTAAACCGATTTTGGATAGAATGCGTATGCTATAATCAAATCAATTACCTATACGATTAATTTCCCTCCAGAGACAGGTGCCACCATCTGCCACATCCCCGGATTGGTTTGAGAGGCGATGGCTCACAGACTGATGGGCGGAGGCGCGGCGATGATGTTGAGTTTCCGCGGGAGGGAAATGACGAGGAGTACGCAAGTGAACAACAGCAACCACAACGAAAAACTGTACCAGCTATCTGGGCTGATTGAGGAAAAACCGCTCAATCGGGAAATGATCCAGGCGGCGGTTCGAAACATTATTGGCGCCATCGGCGAGGACCCTGATCGTGAAGGTCTTGTGCGCACGCCTGAACGGGTCGCTGGCATGTACGAAGAGTTATTGTCCGGGTACCGGATTGATCCGGTCGCCCTGATTAATGGAGCGATCTTTGACGTGGCCTACGACGAGATCGTGATCGTGCGGGATATCGAATTTTATAGCCTGTGCGAGCATCACATGCTGCCGTTCATCGGGCGCGCGCACGTGGCCTATATACCAGATGGGCGCGTCGTCGGCCTGTCCAAAATCCCGCGGATTGTGGATATGTTTGCCCATCGGCTGCAGATACAGGAACGTATGACCCGACAGATAGCCGATTTCATCGATGAACTACTCCATCCTAAGGGGACGGCGGTAGTAATCGAAGCCGTGCATCTGTGCTCGATGATTCGCGGGGTCAAGAAGCATGATGCCCGCATGACCACCTCAACCATGCTGGGTTCTTTCCGCACCAATATGGCCACGCGGATGGAGTTCCTGGACAACATTTCACGCAGCCCACAGCCGATGAATTTCTAGGTCGGTGAAGGCTCAATCATTCGAAGCATCCGCAGCCAGCGAGGCTGCGGATTTTATTTTGTGGGCAATTCCGGGTGTGGAACGGCGCCGACGGTCTTCCTCATCTCATGGGCGATGGATGCCAGGGATCTGCCTGTCTCTGTGTGGACGAGGTCGGGGAACAGCTCGGCCACGGTAATGACCAGGAAGGGGCGCGACCACAGTTTTGTGTCCACGACCTGGCCGTCGAAGAGGACAATGTCCAGGTCGATGGTACGGGGAGCATTCTTATTGGCTGTGCGCACACGGCCAAGCTGGCTCTCAATGGGGCGGAGGACCTCATACTTTAAATCGGCAGCGTTGAATTTTGTTCGAAAAAGCACGGCGGTGTTGAGAAAATTCGGGCCTGGGGAGCCAAACGAAGGAGTCTCCCAGGTGGTGGAGATTCTCTCCAGGCGGCCGTAGCCCTGCAAAATGCTCAATGCTTTACGTATGTTCTCCGCCGGCTCGATGTTGGAACCCAGGACAATACAGACCTGGTGTTCGCGCTCGTCCATGGCTTTATGGGTACCGCTCGATTTCTACACCCACAGAACGCGAGAAGCGCACTGCGCCGGGTTTCTCGACCCGCACCTTTACCCCTCGAACGTTGGGCTCCTGCAGGCACAGGCCGGCGATATCGTTTGCCAGCGCTTCAACGGTAAAGCGCTTGGCTTCTTCTACGTAGGCGATCACCTTCTTTGAGATAGCACGGTAATCCACACAATCCTTGATATGATCCGATTGGGCGGCGTTATGGGTGTCCGTAAAGAGCACAAGATTGATGAGGATATCCTGCCGGTTTACCCGTTCTTCCGGGTTGATCCCGATGATTCCACGTACGAGCAGGTCTTTGACCAATATTTGATCCATCACACCTCCATAGAGAAATAGATTAGATAAGGTGCCTGCCCCCATCCAGATGGATGATCTCGCCAGTCAGATAATCGGGCGCGGTGAGCAACATGACCAGCGCCTGTTCCACCTCATCGGGGCGGGCCCAACGACCGGCGGGAACCGATGCGAACAGGCGTTGCTCGTCGACTCCCCCGTCAGATGGGGGAAGGATTGCGCCCAAAGCCAGTCCATTGACGCTAATACGAGGGGCGAGCGCGGCAGCCAGGGAGCTGGTCATCGAGGCCAGGGCAGCTTTCGTAATGGTATAGGGGAAATGGTCGACGCCGGGGCGCAGCGCCCGCCAATCCAATATGTTGATGATCCGACCGTTTTCCGCGAGTGCGTAGGAGGCAGCGAAAGCCTGGCTCAGGCGGTACGGCGCGGTTAAATTCACACGCAGGTGGCGGTTCCAGGCATCCAGGTCGGTGGCCTGGAAGGTAAGCGGCTCGAAAATGGCGGCGCTATTGACCAGCGCAAACAGAGGTCCGTGACGCAAGGCTGCCGGAACCAACCGGTCGACCTCAAGGGGATCGTCGAGGTTTGCCTGAAGCGGGTAAGCCTGGACGCCAAGGGCGAGTATTTCGCCGCAGGTATCTTCGACCTCCTGTGAGGAGTGGTGATAGTGTACAACAACGTTCGCTCCGGCGCGGGCCACCCCCAAGGCGAAGATGCGCCCCACGCGGCGGGCTGCGCCGGTGATCAGCACGTTCTTACCGGCCAGTTTCTGTGGGTTGGTGGATAGGTCCATCGGCCTGATTTTCTATGGTTGAAGGGTGTTCAGCGAGATTTATTTCATGAAACCTTTCCAACATGAACAAGCTGAACGCCAGGATGAGCCAGGAGACCAGTTGGGCCGAGCGCAGATGGCCGAAGAGGAGGATGCTGTCGCCGCGAAAGGCTTCGAGGAAGAGGCGTGAGCCGGCGGAGAGGGCCAGGAAAGTGAGGAAAGTCGACCCAACCGTCAACTTCGCATAGCCATATTTAAACCGTTCAAATCTTTGCCAAACGAAAACGAGGATGCCGCTCGCGGCCAGGATTTCGTAAATCTGGCTTGGATGGCGGCGGGAGCCCCAGAGATCGATACTCCATGGGAGATTGGATGGAGCGCCAAAGGCGGCGCCTGATGCCAGATGACTCACGCCGATGCCAACGAAAAGCACAGCAAAGGCCGGCGTCAGCGCGTCCATCGTACGCCAGAATGACATCTTACGACGCTGCATATAAACGGCGGCGGCAATAGCAGCCACAGCGATACCGCCCATGACATCCAATAAAGCTGGACTGGGGGAGATCAAACTGAAAGGATTATGCAGGAACGCGTCCGGATAGCGGGCGATGTACGTTAATCTTGCTCCCAAGAGGCCGGCCACCAGTACGACCAGAGCGAGATTGTCCATCTCGGCCCTGGTGACCTGGATGCGCACCGCCAGACGCTCGGATAGGGTCAAACCCAGCCAAAGGCTGAGGATCACCACCAAGCCGGCGGTCTGAATGGCAAGCGGCCCGAGATGCAGGATCGGCAGCATCTAATTTGTTCCTTGCAACAGGTCAGCCACCTTCGAACGAAGTAATGCCTCGGACATCGGGCCGCCGATGACCACCGTCCGAATAATGCCACGGGGATCGATGAAATATGTGCTGGGCAGGGCTTGTAGCTGGTACAGCCGGGAGGCTTCACCGGCCTGGTCATACAGAATTGTGAAAGTCAGTCCTTCCTGGCGTACGAAATCGCTCGCACTTGCCGGGTTATCCTGGTCGGTGGCATTTACACCCCATACGACGAGGCCGCGGTCCGCATAGTCCCTGTACACTCGCTCGAGGGCGGGCATTTCTGCCTTACAGGGCGGGCACCAGCTAGCCCAGAAATTGACAATCACCACGCGCCCGCGCAAGGAGGACAACTGCACTACCTGGCCGGATGAGGATGGAAGAGCCATGTTGGGGGCCTGGAAGCCTTCCCGTGGAGCGGGAATTTGGCCCTGGGTGACTGCGGCCGGAGAGGGGGCGCTGAGCCAAATCCACACGGCGCCAGCTACCAATAAGATTGCATAAAATCCTCTGCGGGTAAAAATTGACATGGGTTTCATCGACTTTGTCAGCCTAGTGTACGACAGTGCAAAACGGGAGTCAAGACAGCCAATCAACCCTCCTTCTGGCGGACAAGCGCCAGGAAGCCAGGATCGTTGCGAATGGGATCGAGATCGGGATCCTCTTGCGACCAGGCGGCCAGATGCGGGGCAAGCATCAGAGCGCGCCTCAATTCCTTGATTGCCTCTGCGGTTCGACCGGCGATCGAATAGAAACAGGCCTTGTTGTAAAGGAGCGTCCCTTGCCAGTTCGGCATATCATCGAGCCTGGACAGGATTTCAATGGATTGATTTTGCAATTGATCTGCCTGGTCCACCTCGCCGTGCTGCAGGTAGAACTGGCTGATGTGTGCGAGAGGATGAATGCAATGATCGCCGGCGATCACCCGCCACAACAGGCGGCCGTTGAAATATTCTTGAGGCAACGCCGCCCATAAGTGTCTTTCCGAGAGATTTCCGAGATAGGCGCGCACGCGCTCGTTGCCTTGCTGCACCAACGCGATCACATCCTGCCAGGATAGCGAGGCGCAATTGGCAAAAATTTTCGCATTCTCCACATCAATATCGGAGGATTCCGCGACGAGCTCCGAGTTATCGGCCGCTTCGAGCCTGTCGATATTCCTGTTTTTCCAGGTGGCGATGTGGGCGAGCAAATCCTTGGCCGACCAGTGTTTCGGACTACCGGTTTGTCGCTGCTCAGCCGGCCTCGTCGCAATGAAATCCATCTCGGCGTCCCGAACGAAATCAAGAGCTGCCAACAATTCTTCTTTCATGGGTTCTCCTTCATGGAATTGAGAATTTCAAATTGATTTTCGATTGGAACAAATTCGATGAAACCACAGATATATGTCGCTGATAAAAAAAATGCCGGCTATATTGAAATCCCACTCAATTATAGCCGGACAAATAACCAGATGGGCATAATTAAATTTTTATCTAGACTGATCAATACAGCATTGAAAAAAGGGTTACTTTAATAATTTCTGTTGTTTTTCTGTTAATGCCTGAGAAGCCTGGCGGCAGACTGAATCGAGGTCGTCGCCGATGCTCGCCTGGACTCCGGCGATAATCGCGCCCTCCACCAGTGGGGCAGGGCAAAGAACGACCCGGCGGCGTAATTCCTCGGGCAACAGGTCTATGGCTGTTTCGGCGCTGAGTACAGCGCTGCCCAGGTCCATCAACACGATTACCCCGTCTCCTTCATCGACCGTTCGAATGGCATCGGCGATCTCGACCGCATCGGTGCCAAATTCGGTATTTTTATTACCGACTCCGGCTGCAACTGCGATAGGAACTTCATTTCCGGCCATCTGGCGGACGAGGCTTACCAAAGAAACAGCCAGGTCACGACTATGAGAGATAATCACTAAACCAACCATAAATGACCCGCCTGGTCTTTTTATCTAGCCTTTTGCCGCGATCGTGCGCAGCAACCATAATCCATAAAAGACAGCCGCGACTCCGATCAAACCGAGCAGCCAATCGACAGAACGCATCAGGTTCTTGGAAGGATGCAGGTCCAATATGATGCCGCGCAAACCGATCAAAGAGTGCGAGACGACCACAGCAAGAAAAATACCCTCCATGATCGGGACGACAGGATTCCGGTAATATTGCACCACATCAGTGTAGGTGAGCAATCCGGAGGGGGCAAGATAATGATTTACGACAAAATGAATGAATAGTAAAAAGATGACCAGGAGACCGGTTATGATTTTAAGAAACCATATGATGACGGTCTCTTTGGGTCTGGAAGCAGTCATATCGTTAGACATGGCGTGAACATCCTTCATCGAGTAATATGCCTTTCTCAAGCGGTAAACATGCGGACGGCGAAGATGAAGCTTACCAGAATGGCCACGATCATCAGAGCGATGAAAAGGGCTTTTTGAAATGCATTCGCGACACCGAGACTGTTAAGAGCGATGCGAATGCCATTCAACCCATGGATGAACCCGGCAGAAACGACCAACACCTCTCCGGCTGTGAAAAGCGGTTGCTTCATCATGGCGATAAAATGGTCATAGGCCTGCGGCCCTTGTGAAAGCTGGGAAAGAACACCTAAATGCAAGAATAGATAAAAAGTCAATCCGAGGGCAGTGATGCGGTTAAGCGCAAAGGCCCAGTAACCCACATCGCGCCGGTGCGCATCGAACCAGGTCAACCAATTTGACGCCGAAGGTTTGTTCGTTGCTTCATCCATAATTGATGCTCCTCAGAGACGGCGGAAGATTCCAAGGATGCGGCTGCTGATGAGTCGTTTGCGCAAATCCATGATTCGCCATCCTGGATTAACATTCGATGGGCACACACTGGTGCACTCGAAAGCGCTGTGACAACGCCATACCCCGTCGGCATGATCAACCAGGCTGGCAGCCTGTGGGTCGGCGATGCTGTGTTGATGGGCGCCGGCCAATGCCGCTGGACCCAGATAACTGGATGTGGTTGCAGAGATTGGGCAGGCGCTCATGCACAGGCCGCATTCAATGCAATCGGCCAGACGAAGATGGCCAGATTTCTGTTCCTTGCCATAGAGAAGACCATCTGGAATCCCTTCTTCTTCGATTGGGAGCACCGAACGTTGGCCAACCATCTCCATGCGTTGGTAAAGCAGGCTCATGTCCACGGATAAATCGCTGATGACGGGGAAATTCTTCAGCGGCTCTACGCGGATGACGCCGCCATCTCTAGTCACTTTGTGAATCGGCGTGATGCAGGTTAATTTTTCCAAGCCGTTCACGCGCATTCCACAGGCGCCACACGTCGAATGATGGCAAGCATGGCTGAAAACAAGCGAGCGGTCGTGAAATGCCCAGATGCGCTCGATTCCATCCAGAACATACTCGTCTGGGGAAACATCCAGTTTGAAACGATCGAAATGGGGAGGATGACTGCCCTTCTTGCGAAACACTTCGTAGGTAATGGTCCATCTTTGGGCCATACAGACTCCTAATTGGGCAAAATGTAAAACTGGCGATAGGAGAGCAACGGCACGTCCCTGGTGAGGCAAGGGGCGGTGATCCCCAGCTTCTGGCAGACGATGTCGGCGGTTTTTTCTGCCATCGCGCGCATGGTGGTGGCTTTCCCTCCGGTGATGGTCACCAGACCCTCGATACCTTGCGTCTCTTTGTGGTCGAAACACTTGAAAGTGCGCGCCAGGCTTCTCCCGGAAGAACCTTTTCCCACCAGGGGACGGGTAGCCATATAAGCACCGCGTATATTGGCGGTTTTAAGTGCTGGGATGAGTTCCGCGCCACGTTCCAACATCTGTCGAACCTGATCTTCGATCACCGGCACATAATCGAGGTCCTCGATTTGGAAAGAAGTCGTGCCGACCACAACCATCATGCGTTGAGGCAGGACGATATCTCCGTCTCCAGGGACGTTCAAGCGGTTGATGACCCTGTTAGTCAGTCGTTGATCGAAGGCCACCATGACCCCCGGCGTAGGGGTAATAGGCAGGCCTTCATAACCGGCCATGGCGGCAATTTGCCCGGCCCAGGCGCCGGTCGCGTTGACGACCATATCGGCGTGGATTTCCCCATGAGCATCCTGGGCGCGATCCCACACTTTCACACCGGTTACATTGCCCTGGCCATCCGTAATAAACCCTTCCACTTCGGTAAACAGGCGGAAATGCGCTCCATTGGACTTAGCGGTAGCAGCAAAGGATAGCGCCAACCTCAAAGGATCAAAGGTCGCGTCTGGTACGGTAAAGGCCGCCAATAGTTTGGGGTTCAGGTTCGGCTCGAGGCGCAAGGCTTCCTGAGGTGAAATTTGCTCGATAGGGATGTGACAGGCCTGTGATCCTTCGATGAACCGCTCTCCATATTCGAGGTCGCTATCGTCAAGAGCAATGAAGAGGCCGCCGTTCGGTTCGATCACCTGAGGGACGATTCTTCTCAGTATCAGGTTTTCGTCGATGCATTCGATCGCCGATTCCTGATCGTTGACGGCATAACGCCCGCCACTATGCAACAATCCGTGTGTGCGCCCCGATGTGCCGTTGGCAATGGGTCCGCGGTCAACGACGGTCACAGCGCATCCGCGTAAAGCGAGGTCATGGGCGGTGGCCACGCCGGTAAAACCGGCTCCAATGATCACGACGTGGGGCTTTTCAGCAGTCAAATTGGACCCCTCCATTTTCATATAAGAGCAAACCGGCCCTGGGCTGTTCTCGTCTCATTTCAAACATTTGAATATTATTTTCGAAGGCGGGTCTGTAGATAATAGGTCATTAAAAATATCAGCCAGATGCCAGCGGCAAAACCAATGCTCAACAATATCCCGGTCAACCAGCCCTTTTGAGGAACAGCCGTGTAGGCGACCAGAATTGCCATCCCCAGGCTGACCAGGGTGATCAACCTGAGGGCGGCGCGCATAGCGATCCAAGGTTTGTGTTTGTCATCCTTGGATGGAGGCGCCGGGCCAATCTTTTTTACAGTGCGTTTTGTTTCCGTTCGATTGGGCATATTCTTTATCTCTACGAAATTAAATTCTGCGCCACTCTGATTGTACGGCCATACGGCGCATTCTGAAGGTAACGCGCCGTATGGCCAATCTAGTTTGAAAGAAACGTCTTGCGGGTATCGCGTTATCGACCTAAATTACGCGATCCAATCGAATGTACGAGTAACGGCCTTCTTCCAGCCGCTGTACAACCGCTCACGCTCAGCAGCGTCCATCTTAGGCTGCCAGACTTTATCCTGGCCCCAGTTAGCACGCAAGTCGTCCACCTTCTCCCAGAAGCCTACCGCCAGGCCGGCAGCGTAGGCTGCGCCAAGCGAGGTGGTCTCTGCGACAGTGGGACGGATGACCGGCACGCCGAGGATGTCTGCCTGGAACTGCATGAGCAACTCATTGAAGACCATGCCGCCATCCACCTTGAGAGCGGTGAGGTTGACGCCAGAGTCTTTGTTCATGGCATCCAGCACCTCGCGCACCTGATAGGCGGTGGCCTCCAGAGCGGCGCGGGCGATATGGCCGCGATTAACATAGCGGGTCATCCCCACGATGACGCCGCGGGCATCGCTGCGCCAGTAAGGGGCAAACAAGCCTGAGAACGCTGGCACAAAGTAGATGCCCCCATTATCCTCAACGGTTTTAGCCAGATCTTCGATCTCGGAGGATTTGCTAATGAGCCCGAGATTGTCGCGTAGCCATTGTACCAATGCGCCGGTGATGGCGATGGAACCCTCCAGGGCATACACGGCTGGATGTGAGCCGATCTTGTACCCGAGTGTGGTCAGCAGACCGTTCTTCGATTGGACTGCGCGCGTGCCGGTGTTGAGCAGCATGAAGCAGCCGGTGCCGTAGGTATTCTTTGCCTCACCGGGGTCAAAGCACACCTGGCCGAACAGGGCTGCCTGCTGGTCTCCCAGATCACCAGCCACTGGGATGCCCTCCAATTCGCCATTTCTGACCGGCCCATACACCTCGGAGGAAGCCTTGATGGCCGGCAGCATGGCGCGCGGCACACGCATAATTCCCAGGATCTCCTCATCCCAATCCAGGGTGTTGAGATTCATCAACATGGTGCGCGAGGCGTTGCTGACATCGGTCACGTGGACGCCGCCTTTCGGTCCACCGGTCAGGTTCCAAATCACCCAGGTATCGATGTTGCCAAAAAGCAGCTCGCCTTTTTCGGCCCGTTCCCGCGCTCCTGGGACGTTATCGAGGATCCAGCGTATCTTTGGTCCCGAGAAGTACGTTGCGAGGGGAAGACCGACCTTGGGGCGGAAGCGATCCTGGCCGCCATCCTTCGAAAGCTCATCGCAAATTTTGTCCGTACGCGTATCCTGCCAAACAATGGCATTGTAGATGGGTTTGCCGGTGGCTTTTTCCCACACGACGGTCGTCTCGCGCTGATTCGTGACGCCGATTGCGGCGATGTCTTTCGGGTTTACGCCGCTTTTTTGCAGACCTCCCTTAACCACCTCCTGGGTGCGCTGCCAGATTTCCATTGGATCGTGTTCAACCCAGCCGGGCTGAGGATAGATCTGTTCATGCTCTTTTTGCTCGACGGCGACGACCTTTCCGCTATGGTCGAAGACCATGAAGCGGGTGCTGGTCGTACCTTGATCAATTG
>DAOTWA010000066.1:0-6185 GCA_034435955.1 Anaerolineaceae bacterium
CCCCGCCGGGTCCTCGCCCGCCCGCGCGAGCAGCAACGCGGTGGCCTCGGCCAGCATGCGCGCCCAGGTGGGCGAACCGACCTGGTCGGACACCACGCGCAGCTCGCTCTGCGACCGGCTCCATTGCAGCACTTTGGTGACGAAGCTGTCGCGCCTCAGGCTGTAGACCCAGCTCGTGCGCAGCACCAGCCAGGCGCCCCCTGCCTCGGCGATAGCCCGCTCACCCTCCAGCTTGGTCTGACCGTAAACATTGAGGGGATGGGGCGCATCCTCTTCGACATATGGGGCGCCTTTCTGCCCGTCAAAGACGTAATCGGTTGAGTAATGGATCAGGGCAGCGCCCAGCCTGCGGCAGGCCTCGGCCAGCTCGCCCGGCGCCTGGGCGTTGATCGCCCGCGCCAGGCCGGCTTCCTGCTCGGCCTTATCCACCGCGGTGTAGGCCACCGCGTTGACCACTACCTGGGGGTGAGCCTCGCCCACCCGGCCTGCCAGCGACTCCGGCTGGGCGAAATCGACCTCCGGGTAATCCAACATGACCAGCTCGCCTAACGGCGCCAGCGTCCGCGCCAGCTCCCAGCCCACCTGCCCGTTCTTGCCGAATAAGAGAATGCGCACCTTTAACCGATCTCCTCCAGCAGCCGTAACAGGTAGCCGCCGTACCCGTTTTGCAGCAGACCCTTGGCCAGAGCGCGCAACTGCTCCGCGTCGATGAAGCCCATGCGGTAGGCGATCTCCTCCGGGCAGGAGATCATCATCCCCTGCCGGTCCTCCACCGCCTGCACGAAATTGGCCGCCTGCAGCAGCGACTCGTGCGTTCCGGCGTCCAGCCAGGCGATGCCCCGTCCCAGCACCTCCACGCGCAACTGACCCATTTCCAGGTACAGACGGTTCAGATCGGTGATCTCCAGCTCGCCGCGCGGCGAGGGCTTGAGACGGGCAGCCAGTTCGGGGACGCGCCGGTCGTAGAAATAGATGCCCGGCACGGCATAATTCGAGCGTGGTTCCTGCGGCTTCTCCTCAATGCTGATCGCCCGGCCGGACGCGTCGAACTCCACCACCCCGTAGCGCTGCGGGTCGCGCACCGGGTAGGCGAAGATCACCGCGCCCTCGCTCAGCGCCGCGGCGGAGCGCAGCGTCTGCGGCAGGCCGTGGCCGTAAAAGACGTTGTCGCCCAGGATCAGGCAGGCCGCGTCGCCGGCCAGGAATTCGCGCCCGATCAGGAACGCTTCGGCCAGCCCGCGCGGCTCGGCCTGCTCGGCGTAGGCGAAGCGCAGGCCCCATTGGCTCCCATCTCCCAGCAGGCGGCGAAAGAGCGGCAGGTCCTCGGGCGTGCTGATCACCAGGATCTCGCGCAGCCCGGCCAGCATCAGCATGGAGAGGGGATAGTACACCATCGGCTTGTCGTAGATGGGCAGGAGCTGCTTGCTCACCCCCATGGTGAGCGGGTAGAGGCGGGTGCCCTTCCCGCCGGCCAGGATGATGCCTTTCATGCTTTCCCTCCTCGATCGGCGTAATTGCGCTCCAGCCACTGGCTGTAATCGGAGCCCTTCAGGATGGCCGCAATCCACTCGGGATGGTTCAGGTACCAGTCCACGGTCTTCTCCAGGCCGCTGGCCAGCGTCTCGCGCGGCTGCCAGCCCAATTCGGCGCGGATTTTGGTGATATCCATGTCGTAACGCCGGTCGTGGCCCGGTCGGTCGGATACGAAGGTCATCAGGTTCGCGTGCGGCCTGTGGGGCGAATCGGGCAGGCGCTCATCCAGGATGGCGCAGATGCGCTCCACCACCTCCAGGTTGTACGGCTGGTTGTTCCCGCCGATGTTGTAGGTCTCGCCGGGGCGTCCGCGCGTCACCACCTGGTGGATAGCCTCGCAGTGATCGGTCACGTACAGCCAGTCGCGCACCTGCCTGCCGTCGCCGTAGATCGGCAGCGGCCTGCCGCTGACCGCGTTCAGGATGGTCAGCGGGATCAGCTTCTCGGGAAACTGATAGGGGCCGTAGTTGTTCGAGCAGTTCGAGAGCGTAACCGGCAGCCCGTAAGTGTGATAGTAAGCCCGCACCAGGTGATCGCTGGCAGCCTTAGAGGCGGAGTAAGGCGAGCGCGGGTCGTAAGGGGTATTCTCGTTAAAGGCCGGCGCGCCCGGCGCCAGCGAGCCGAACACTTCGTCGGTGGAAACGTGATGGAAGCGCGCCTCCTCCACTGGAACAACGCGGTCTACCAGCCAGGCCTGGCGGGCCGCCTCCAGCAGGGTAAAGGTGCCCACGATGTTGGTCTGGATAAATTGGGCCGGACCGAGGATGGAGCGGTCGACGTGCGATTCGGCGGCGAAGTGCACCACCGTATCGATGGCGTACTGACGAAAGAGGCCGTCCACCAGTTGGCGGTCGCAGATATCCCCGTGAACGAAGGTATGGCGTTCCTGGCCGGACAGGTCGAGCAGGTTTTCCGGGTGGCCAGCGTAGGTGAGCGCATCCAGATTGACGACGCGCACCTGCGGGTCGATCGAAAGCAGGTAGCGCACGAAGTTAGAGCCGATAAAGCCAGCTCCGCCGGTCACAAGCACGTTGTGCATCAAATGTCCTCCCTGATCACCATTATTCGTATAATTCTGCTCTCTCGAAGGGCACGCCGGCCGCGTCCTTGGTGGAGACCAGCGGGAGCTGCCCTTCCGGCAGCGGCCAATGAATGGCTAACTGCGGGTCGGACCACAGCAAAGTACGCTCCCACTGCGGGGCATAGTAATCGGTGGCCTTGTAAAGCACCTCGGCCCATTCGCTCAGCACCAGGAAGCCGTGGGCAAAACCCGGCGGCACCCACATCTGCAGGCGATTCTGCGCCGAAAGCACGTTGCCCACCCAGCGCCCGAAGGTTGGCGAGCTGCGCCGCAAATCAACCGCCACGTCGAAGACCTCTCCGGCCGTCACGCGCACCAGCTTGCCCTGCGCCTGGCGGATCTGATAATGCAGCCCGCGCAAAATCCAGCGCGACGAACCCGAATGGTTGTCCTGCACGAAGACGTACGGGATGCCGGCTTCGGCAAAAGACTGCGCCCGGTAGGTCTCCATGAAAAAACCGCGCTCGTCGCCGTATACACGCGGCTCGATCAGCAGCACATCGGGGATCGTGGTGGGAGTGAAATCCATGCTTGTTTGAGGCGCAGTACAGCAGCGCGCAAAAGGTTGCTCGAATTATAGCGGAAAACCGGAGTTTTGCGAGCGAATGTACATTCTTCACACATCCTCAATAAGGAAATCTTCCTCACAGCACTGTATTTTTCCCAGGTGGTGAAGGATTGCGCTATAATCTTACAAACAATGCCCTTCTGCGCACTGCTCCTACGCTTCAAAATCCTCAAAAACCTGGCCCTGGCTCATATCTCATGAAACAAGTCCTCCAAAACCTCCGCAACGGCGATACGGTCGTGACCGAGGTGCCCATCCCGAGCGTGCGGCCGCGCACTGCGCTGGTGCGCACCGCCGCCTCGTTGGTCTCGGCGGGCACCGAGCGTACCCTGGTCGAATTTGCCGGTAAGAACCTGGCCGCTAAAGCCCAGGAGCGGCCTGATCTGGTGCGCCAGCTTCTGGAGAAGGCGCGCCGCGAAGGCCTGATCCAGGCGGTCGAGGCGGCCTTCAACCGCCTGGATCAGCCCCTGGCGCTGGGCTATTCCTCTGCCGGGACGGTGGTGGCAGTGGGCGAGGGCCTGCACGGTTTCCAGGTCGGCGACCGGGTGGCCTGCGCGGGCGGCGGGTACGCCGTTCACGCCGAATATGCCGTCGTGCCCCAGAATCTGTTGACCCGCCTGCCACCTCAGGTGGACTTCGAACAAGCCGCCTTTGCCACCCTGGGTGCGGTGGCCATGCACGGCTTTCGCCTGGCTGAGATGCAAGTGGGCGAGCGCGTGGCGGTCATAGGTCTGGGACTGCTGGGCATGCTCGCCGCAGGGATCGCCCGCGCCGCTGGCTGTGAAGTTTTCGGCGTGGATGTGGACGAACACCGCGTCGCCCTGGCGCGCTCGCTGGGGTTCGATGCGGTTGCGCGCAAAGCGGCCGCATCTGCTGCCGCTGCGACGACCCACGACCGCGGCTTCGATGCGGTGCTGGTGTGCGCCGATGCCTCTTCGAACGATCCATTGGTGCTGGCCGGAGAGCTGGCGCGTGACCGCGCCCGTGTGGTGGCAGTGGGAGCCGTCGACCTGGAGATCCCGCGCAAAGTCTATTATGACAAGGAACTGACCTTCCTGGTCTCACGCTCCTATGGACCCGGCCGCTACGATCCGATGTACGAGGAGGAGGGCCGCGATTACCCCATCGGTTACGTACGTTGGACCGAGGGTCGCAACCTGGAGGCGTTCGTCGAGCTTCTGGCTTCCGGGCGCCTGGACGTGCACCCGCTCATCAGTCACCGCTTCCCGATCGAACAGGCGCCAAAAGCCTATGACCTGATCACCGGCCGGCGCGACGAGGAGCCCTTTCTTGGCGTACTGCTGACCTATCCTCAAGTGGTCGCCGATCTGGAAGAGGGTCGAGTCATCTCGATTCCGCCCGCATCCGGCGCAGCGCCGGTCGAAACCGGCCTTCGTCTCGGAGTATTGGGCGCGGGCAATTACGCCACGGCGGTTTTCCTGCCCACCGTCAGGCAGGTCGGCGGCGTAACGCGTGTCGGCGTGGCTTCCGCCTCGGGATTGAGCGCTCAGCACGCTGCACGTAAGTTTGGCTTTGCCTACGCGGCCAGCTCCGATGAGCACTTGATCTCTGATCCGGGCATCAACATCGTGGCGGTGCTCACCCGCCACAACCATCACGCCCGCCAGACGGTCGCCGCGCTCTCGGCTGGCAAGGCAGTCTACTGCGAGAAGCCCCTGGCGCTCAACGAGGAGGAGCTGGCGCTCATTGCAGCCGAATTGAAGAAAGAAGGCGCACCGTTGCTCACGGTGGGGTACAACCGCCGCTTCGCGCCCATGTCCAGACGCCTGAAAGAGTTCATCGCCGATCGCCGCGAGCCGCTGGTCGCCCATTACCGCGTCAACGCCGGCTACCTGCCCATCACCCACTGGCTGCACGACCCCGCCCAGGGCGGCGGACGGCTGATCGGTGAAGCCTGCCACTTCGTGGATTTCCTCACCTTCCTGGTGGGAGCGCCGCCGCTGATGGTCACCGCGCTGCAGTTGCCGGATGACGACCGATACCGCGAAGACAATTTGCTGCTCACCTTTGTCTTTCCGGATGGCTCGCTGGGGAGTCTGGAATATCTGGCCAACGGCGACCGCAGCTTTTCGAAGGAGCGCGTAGAGGTCTTCACGTCCGGGCGCGTCGGAGTGCTGGATGATTTCCGCTATTTAGAGCTGGTTGCTGGCGGACAGCGCAAGTCCACGCGCTCTCCGCTCTTGCAAAATAAGGGCCACCGGGAGGCTTGGGCCGCATTCCTGGCAGCGGTGAGAGACGGCGGGCCGCCGCCCATTCCCTATGATCAGCTCTTCGCCGTTTCGCGGGCCACTTTTACCGCCCTGCGCGCGTTGCGCGAAGGTCAGCCAGGCGCCCCACATCCTCTCCAGCCGCCGGCAGGATGAGCCCCTCCCCGCGCATCTTGATCAAAGCGCTGTTGCAGTTGGGCCCGCGCCGCCTGGCGCTCTACGCCCGCTACCAGATCGGCCTGCGCAGCGGCTACTATCGCAGGCGGACCCCCATCCAACGCAATTTTGGTGAAGCGCCAAAAACAACACCCGCCTGGCCGCTGATTCCTGTCCCGGCGAAAGAAGATTTACGCCGCGTGGCCGCCGCGGGTTCACTTGATCAGGCATGTTTGCTCAGCGGCCCGGATCTGCCGCCCCTGCTTTCCCCGTCCATACCCGCTGCCCATTGGATCGAGTACGAGCTCGGGCGCCGGCCCTGGGGAGAGCAGGGCGACCCCAAGTTCATTTGGGAGCCCGCCCGTTTTGACTGGTCGTACACACTGGCGCGCTCCTATATCCTCACCGGGGATGAGCGTTTCCCTGATATTTTTTGGAAATCTTTTGAGGCTTTTCTGGAGGCCAACCCGCCCAATGCCGGGCCCAACTGGTCGTCTGGCCAGGAAATTGCCCTGCGCTTGATCGCGCTGACCTTTGCCGGCGGCGCCTTTGCGCCAGCGAAAAGCTCCACGCCAGAACGCATGGCTCACTTGGCTGCCGCCATCACTGCGCATGCCCG
>DAOTWA010000067.1:0-9778 GCA_034435955.1 Anaerolineaceae bacterium
CCCAGCAAGCCGGCCAGACGACCGAAAGCCGCCTTGCTGGAACGCGCCAGGCCTTGTCTCCACACATCAAGAAACGGTGACATACGGAACGGATTATAACTTGCCGCAGATCATCCGGCAAGCCAGCCTGTTAATCGACGCTTTATGGCCATGGAATGGATGCCGGGGCGGAGTATCCGTGCTTTTCCACAGTATAAATATCGCCGTGGGAAGGTGTCTTGCAGTCCTTCTCATCCGTCACGGTGTAACTTGTGGTGTACTGGTCAGGAAAAGATACCGTCCACCACAGGTAGGCGCCCTTCTGACAGACCCATGCTTCGATGAAATAGCCGCGATCTTTATCCTCGCTCATCACCATACGATCCCATGAGATGGTAACCTGATCCCCGTCGCGCGAGGCGCGCACATTGTGTGGAGGCCCATACTGGTTGGTGCCGATGGTTTGGATATGGGGTTCAGTATAACGAACCGTGTTGAGATCCCCGCTTACTTCTACGACCGATGGAGCTACCCAACACCAGTAGCTGAGCTTGTCAAACTTGACGAATAACCAGGAGCTGTATTGAAAGCGCCCGCGTACTGTACCGGTATCGCCCGGGTAGAGATCCGCGGCGTGCAGGTACGCCTTGGATGGCCCATAGCGGCAATGAGCCTGAACCTTGACGGTAACGGCTGGGAAGGTAAAGGTCGGCGTGGGGGTGATAGTAGGGGTATCGGTAATGGTTGGAGTAAGGGTTATGGTGGCCGTGGGTGTGGCTGTTCCCGTCGGCGTGGGCGATGAGGTTCGAGCAAGCGTGTGAGATGCAGATGGGGTGATTGTGGCTGCGATGGCGAGTCTCTGAGCGGTATTTGTTGCCGAAGTTGATTCTTTCGGCGACGAACAGGCCGATAAAAAGATCAGCATGGCGGTCAGGAACAGTCTTTTCAAGATGATCTCCGGGGACGACGGTATTCAGGCGGGGATTTCGCTGGCGAGCTGGCCGCAACCAGCCTGTATGTCAATGCCGCGGCGGATGCGGATGGTGCAGGGTATGCCGCGCTGCTCCAGTTCGGCGCGGAAAGCTTCGGCGCGCTCGCGAGTGGTGGCTGCGCCGGAGTACTTTTTAGTCGGATTGAGGGGTATGACGTTCACGTGGCAAAGCAGGCCTTTCAGGCGTGCAGCCAGCTCGCGGGCGTCTTCGCGCCGGTCGTTGACGCCGCGGATCAAGGCCCATTCAAAAGTGATACGCCGGTTGGTCAGTCGAACATAATCGCGGCAGGCTTCCAATAAGTCATCCAGTGGGTATTTGCGGTTCACGGGCAGGAGAGATGTGCGCAACGCGTCGTTGGCGGCGTGCAGGGAAATAGCCAGATTGACCTGGCGCTTCTCAGCAGCGAAGCGGCGGATCATGGGCACCAGGCCCACAGTGGAGATCGTAAAACGGCGCTCTCCCAAGGCGAAGCCCTGTGGATCGTTCAGTCGGTCGATGGCAGCCATGGTGGCGTCGTAGTTATGAAGAGGTTCGCCCATGCCCATGACCACCACATTGGTGACCTTCTCGCCGCGCTCTTTGAGCAGGCGGGCGTAATATAGAACCTGCTCGACGATCTCTCCGCTGGTCAGATGTCGTTTAAAGCCCATCTGTCCGGTGGCACAAAAAACGCAGCCCATCGCACAACCGGATTGGGTGGAGATGCACAGCGTGCGGCGACGCTCATAGTTCATAAGCACGGCTTCAATGGCGTTGCCGTCGGGAAGCATGAAGAGGGTCTTGGTGGTCTGGCCATCTGCTGAGCGGAGGACCCGATCAGGGTGCAAAGCAGAGAATGAGATTTCGTCGTCCAGGCGACGGCGCAAGGCGATGGGTAAGTCGGTGAACTCACCCCAATCTTTCCACAAATGCTGATAAATTCCCTGCCAGATCTGGCGCGCGCGATAAGGCGCCTCACCCCAGGTTTCCAGGAGCGAAGAAAGCCGAGGAAAGTCGAAATCGTAGATCGAGGGCAAAGAGGTCGCCGGTGGAGACATAGAGGAGTGGAGGACTACAAGGACTTATGCGGCGGGTGAAATAAATCAGAGATAGCGTCAAGGATCAGGTCGGGCGGGGGAGACCAGGAGAGGCCCTGGCTGCGGGAACTGACGCCAGTGAGCACCAATGCCGTCCGGCAACCGACCGCCTGACCACCGGCGATGTCCGTCTCCAGGCGGTCGCCAATCACCAGAGTTTCACCGGGGGAAGTTTCGAGTCGGGCGAGAGCCACTTCGAACATGGCCGGAGCTGGCTTGCCGATCACCAGCGGTTTCTGGCCGGTTGAGGCTTCTAGTGCAGCCAGGATGGTGCCTGCGCCGGGGATGTCTCCCTCGGGCGTCGGCAAAGTGCGGTCTGGGTTGGTGCCGATGAAACGCACGCCGCTGTTCACCAGCAAAGTAGCGCGCTTCAATTTTTCATAGGTCAAGTCGCGATCGAGGCCGGCGACTACCGCAAGGACGCCTTCCTCGGCTTGGGTGAAGCCGCGAGCAGCGAGGGCTTCTTTCAAACCGGTCTCGCCGACTACATATAGAGGACCGCCGTTCGGAAACAGCCGCCGGAGATACTCGGCGGTGGCTTCGGCGGATGTGACCACCTGCCATTCCTCCAAATGGACGCCGAAGCCAGCCAGCTTGTCAAGGTAAAAGCGCGTCGAACGGGTGGCGTTATTGGTGGCAAGCAGTACCCGCAGGCCGCGTTCCCGCATCTGGCGAAACAGAGTTTTGAGATCACCAATAGGCTGCGAATCGCGCCAGAGGACGCCATCCATGTCTAAAATGAGGCCGCGGATTGGTGGATCAAGCTGGTCGATGGCAGCGGTCATGCGAATCGCTTTATGAGAAATTCATACACCGGACGGTCCATGCGCCCTTTATCCAGATGCACCCGTTCCTCGAAGTTTTCGTTGCCGGTGAAGGTGCGCAGGGCATCGCTGGTGGCCGCGTCTAACCGACCGTCTGGCTCGCCTTGATAATACCCAAGCCGGATCATGATGCGCTGCAGGGAGGCCAATGGCTCACCCTCCAACGGAATCTGCTCGCTCTCGGGGCTTTTCCCAAAGTAAAGTTTTTGCAGCTCTAAAAGCTCGGCCAGGCGCGAGACCGGATCCGGATGATCATCCACACGGTAGTCGATCCAGCGGTCGTTATATCCGGCGTATCCCCCCTTATATTTGGCCACATATATCGCGGCGCTCTGCCGCCCGCGCCTGTCGCCCCCGGCGCGATCACCAGCCAGCAAGGCAGCAATCAAACGATCGGGAAAATGCGCGGCGGCATTACGCTGGTATGCATCGAGCATGGCCTGGACGACGCCCTCTCCAGCTAGAATATTGCCCTGAATGGCCAGGTTCTCGCTGGCTAAGCCGCCCGCCCAGGGCGAACACTGATTTCCCGTAAAAGTGGCGGAACGCCCGGCAGCATCCACGATGCCAACCTGGCGATGTTCACGGTCGGGATCGTCCGCCAGCAGGCGGGCAAGAGTCTCCTCGGCGGAGAGGCCGCTCGCCAGCAGCTTCAAACCATTCGGTCCGTATGAGGTGTTGGCGTAGGACTGCGTGGCAATGGCTCCCGCGTGCGCCTGGGCCCAGGGGACAACAGCGCCGACAGCCGGAAACTTAGAAGCCACGGCCACACCCCAGGCCTGCTCAACCGGGTCGTAGGCCACGATAGAGAAGGTGGACGGTCTAATCATGCAGGCGTCTCCTCGGCTGCGAATGAAAGGCCGGACAGCGAAGGGCTATCCGGCTGGTTTCATGCTCAGCCTATATCCTTTACTTGCGCGGTTTGAGAACTTGATCGATCAAACCATACTCGACAGCCTGCTGGGCGTCCATGTAGAAGTCACGCTCTGTGTCTCGCTCGATAGTCTCGAGGGTCTGACCGGTAGCTTCTGCGAGTATGCGGTTCAAGGCCTGTTTTATGCGCAGGATCTCACGAGCCTGAATTTCAATGTCGGAAGCCTGACCTTGAGCACCGCCAAGCGGCTGATGCATATGGATCGTGGCGTGCGGCAGAGCATAGCGCTGGCCTTTGGATCCGGCTGCGAGGAGCACAGTGCCGAACGAAGCGGTCACACCAACGGCCACTGTGCTGATTGCGTTGGGGATCATCTGCATGGTGTCGTAAATGGCCATGCCAGCGTAAACCTGACCACCAGGCGAATTGATATACATTTGGATGCTGCGCTCAGGGTCCTCTTTGCTCAGGTAGAGGAGCTGAGCAACCACCAGGTTCGAAACCTGATCGTCAATAGGGGTACCTACAAAGATGATGCGTTCCTTCAACAGGAGCGAGTAGATGTCATAGGCACGCTCTCCACGAGCAGAAGTCTCGATGACCATGGGGATGACAGAACTGATATCAGGAATAGACATTTCAAAATACCTCCATTCGATCACTGATCGTCCGATTGTTCGGGCATATTATCTGGCTCCGCTGCGGTTTCAGCGGATGTGTTCTCTTTGGGCGTGGCATCCTGGCCCTCAGGCGCATCGGCGGCGCTCTGCTTGGCCGGCTCCGCTTCAGCCTGGCCGGTGGCGATTTGCTTCAGGCGTTCGAGTACGCGACGGTTCATTACCCGGTTGATGGCTTCCATGGCAATGACGTTAGCCAGCCGCTGGGTGCCAATGCGCCGCTGGATTCGTCGCAAATCACCCGCATTCTGCAATTCAGAAAGCGCCTGCGAATATTCGGAGCTTATCTCATTCTCGTCCGCCTCGATATGTTCCACCCGCGCCACTTCGTCCATCACCAGTGAACGCTCAAGGCGTTTGATGGCGACCGGTTTAACCTCCTGGTCGATAAAAGTCTGGCGATCCAAACGGCGCATTTTCAAATAGGTGTCCAGGTCTAGGTTCTGGCGGGAGAGATCGTGCTCAACGTTGTGCAAAACCTCCTCGATCTCTCTATCCAGCATCTGCGGCGGATATTTCACCGTCGCACCCTCGAGAATCTTGTCGATTAGACGCGCGAAATAGTCACGATCATACGCATCTCTGGCATCTTCTTCCAGGTGGGTGCGTATAGATGAACGCATCTCTTCGCTCGATGGATATCCGATCGACTGGGCGAATTCGTCGTCTAACTCAGGAAGGATTAACGCCTTGACGGATTGCACCTGCACGGTAAACTCGACTTCCTTGCCCCGCAGGTTCTCATCATCGGCGTCATCGGCGTATTGGAAGGTAAGGATCTTACTTTCTCCGGCAGAAAGCCCGATGAGTTGCAGGCCAAAGCCAGGGAAGGGGTATTCATCGCCTTCCTGCTCTTCTTCTGGGGCGACCAACGCCTGGATCGGCGTTGGTCTGATGACAAGGGAATCTTCGCCCTCTGATGGATGGACCAGCCTGCCTTCCAATGTGCCAAATACAAGATCGCCAAGTTGAGCGGGCCGCTCAACTGGCTCAAGCGTGGCATAGCTACGTTGGAGGCGTTTTAAGAACTTTTCGACCTCTTCGTCCTGGAGAGGTTTGGGCTCGTACGGCAGGCGAACAGAACGAAAATCGCCCAAATTCACCTCAGGCTCCAAGGGCACGACAAAGGAGAGCTTGACCGGCTGAAGGGAGAGGACGTCATCCAGCCTGCCAGGACCGCCAGGTTTGACACCGGCCTCTTCAAGGATTTTGGGATAATGCTCGTCAATCAGCAAGTCGATTGCTTCCTGCTGGATGGCACCCTCGCCGACCGTGCGCAGAACGATGTTGTAAGGGGCTTTTCCAGGTCTGAAACCGGGTATCTTGGTTTCTTGAGAAATTTTACGGGCAGCCCGATGCTTATAGCTTTCGTATAGCTGATCGTCAATCTCGGCGATTAATTTAACCTGATGATTTTCGAGTAACTCAGTTTCGATTTTCAATGAATTTTCCCTCAATTGATACCGCGATTACGGCGGCTCGATGGTGGGGAAGGAGGGACTTGAACCCTCACGCCTTGCGGCACGTGATCCTAAGTCACGCCTGTCTGCTGGGCCTTCGCACCGCTATATGTGGCGGTGGAAGTCAATCCCTGCCGCACCCCTGGCGGTATTCTTGCGTCACCCGCTGCCGCAAAACGGCCTAATCACGTGCCGTATAAGCCGCTTTGTGGCATGTATTTACATTGTAACGGATTGCCATATGGTGTCAAGAGACTTTTTTACTGAGTAGTCGGCCATTAACCGCTATGCGTCAACCGTGCTGAGCAAGTGGGGGCTGTGGCGGCTGCTCAGTAGAGGTGAGAGCCGCTTTTATACTGAGCAGGTAGAACGCTCGTTCCCGCCACTTGTGGCGGTAGAGAGATATTTTAACGCTGGATGTGGCGTTTTCTCTTGACGAATTAGCGGATATGTAGTAACATCAGCAAGTAAAGAACTCGAGGCGGTAGGAGGCAACGCCCTCGTGCCGTTTTGGGTTCTTTGATTTTAAGATGCGGAGGCAGATATGGCGAAAGATAAACGGGTCAAAACGTTCACGTTTCGGGTCTCGGCCAGTGAGCTGGATGCGATGAAGCAGGCGGCTAAGGCTAATGGCGTTTCGTTGTCAAAACTCATTCGGCAAGAGACGATAAAACAGAAGCCCGAAACCGGGCAAAAGGCTGAAAAGCCGTAAAATAAAACCCGCCCTGGGCTGGGGCGGGCGGCGGAGTGGAATACTAACATTTGAGAGATACGGAGGTCTCAATGCCAATTATAAGCCAAAAACAAACGAGTGCAAGCCTTATCCTGTCGCTATGCCAGGGGCTTGAGTTGTTCACTGACCCTGCCGGCATTGCCTGGGTTGGGCTGCCGACTTCTAATGGTTACCCGGAATATGTACCCCTGAAGGGCGGACGTTTCACAGGTTGGGCCAATAAGAAGTATTTCGAAGTTTATGGAAAGCCGGTCGGCCAAAGGGCGCTCGAGGATGCCCGTGCTGTTCTTCTCGGATATGCGGCGGAGACAGTTAAACGCATCTATAACCGTGTGGCCAGCCTGGGCGACGTCGTGTATGTAGACCTTGGCGACCGCTATGTGGAAATTCGGGCCGACGGCTGGGCTGGGGTCTCAGCGCCACCGGTGCCATTCCGCCGCCCAGCCGGAATGCTCAGTTTACCAATGCCGGAGGCCGAATATAAGGGTAGGCTTGCCGATAGCCTTGAGGAAGTCACCGGCATAACCGGAGACAATCTTGCTCTGGTCACCGCCTGGATTTTGGGGGCATACGGCACCGGGGACTATCCGATTTTGGTTCTCAACGGTGAACAGGGTGCGGGCAAATCTACATTAGCCGAGCTTTTGAAGCTGCTAATAGACCCCGCTGAAGTTGCGCTCAGGGTTGTGCCACGGGATGCACAGGCGTTGGCGGTAGCGGCGGTGAATTCGTGGGTAGTAGCCCTGGACAATTTATCTTCGACACCGAAGTGGTTGGCGGATACACTATGTTCCATTAGCACGGGTGCCGGATACAGCGCCCGCAAACTTTATTTCGACCTTGATGAGATTTTCGCTAAAACCCACAGGCCTGTAATTCTAAACGGCATCCCGGAGCTGGCCGTTCGTGGCGACATGCAAGACCGTTCGATAGTCATCACACTTCCGACAATTCCGGAAGTAGAAAGGCAAACGAAGAATGAAATATTGCGCCGGTTCGAGACACTACTACCCGTGATGCTTGCGCAGACATTTGATGCGGTGAGCGCCGCAATCGCCAAACGAGATGAGCCTCTGACCGAGACCCTGCCGAGAATGGCCGACTTTGCGACCTGGGCGGCGCACGGCTGCGATGTGGCCACATGGAGTGGCGGTGGGAACTTTTTAAACGCCTATCTTGCAAACCGGCAAAACTCGACGTTCGCAATCCTGGACGCTTCGCCCCTGGCGCAGGAAGTTCAGGCGCTAATCGCCAAAAAAACAACGTGGGTGGGAACGGCGACTAGTTTAAAAAGCGAACTGCTCTCACAGACGTTTGGTACACCGCTAGAACATGACATTCAAAAGATGCCGGCAAACGTTCTTGCGAATGAGCTGCGTCGCCTGGCACCCGCACTCCGGCGTGTTGGTGTAAACATCGAATTTACAGGGCTAAAGAAAGTTGCCGGTGTCGTTGGACGCTACATAGAGATTACCGATTTGAGCGTTATGCAAGGAGTAAATGTGCCGTGATAAACGACAGCGAGGTAACGAGGGTAACGAAGGTAACGATGGTAACGATGTTTTGCTTAAGGATGTTACCCCCATTTTTTAAAAAAGAGAGATTAACATATAGATTAAACAATATCAAAAGACCGTTACCTCCGTTACCGCTGTTACCTCTGTTACCGGAGGCTGCTCAGTAGAGCGTGTGTTTACTGAGCAGCGAAGTCGGAAAGAAGTTGAAATGAGCGAGAAACTGAAGCGGATTACGGTAGAACGACACAGGCAGTTAGGCGGGAGATTATTCAACCTGCGGAATGAGCTAATCGACTTACTCCGTGAGGTGTCTCTAGCCGAAGGCAAGAACGCCAAGGTGACCCGCAGGTGTCGGCAGCTCATTGACGCATTGGATTGGGTGCGGGTTGAGCTTGAGAACACCATGTACACGTGGCATCCGAATGAGGCAGACGGCGCTATTTACTATCCGAGACATGAGCCGGAGTGCACAACCGGCGGCCCGCCCCATACTGAGCAACGGAATTTGAAAGGAGTTTGAGATGGACATAAAAGTTTACACATTTGAGGAGATGTTATCCGCCGAATTCCCCAAGCTTGTTGAGGTGCATGGTGGTGAAGTGGGGTTTCCGGGCCGCAATTACTGGATTGAGCTAAAGAGGATAAAAGGCTACCATGACCTCCTAGCCTGGGTACACCATTTAGCTGGAAAAGCGTGGATTGACGGCGAGGCAATCTCACAGTTTATCGAGGCGGTTTGCACACAAAAAGGCTGGAAAATCTACAGGAGTGGACGATGAACCAGCGACTAGCTGAAGCAATCCGTTGGTATGGTGAAGGCGTATCCGTTATTCCTGTGCACAACGGGACAAAGGTAGCGGCGGTGCGATGGACGGAATACGTCCGGCGGCTGCCGACGCCTGATGAACTGGTTCGCTGGTTCGAGCGGCAGAACTTGTCAAATTACGGCGTGATTTGCGGCCAACGTCACGGACAGAGCGGCCACCTGGCCGTTGTAGACTTCGACCGGTTGGACGCCGGGGTAAACTGGCTGCTCAGTATGAGGGGCGAGACTTACACGGTGGCGACCAGCCGGGGGCTGCACGCTTACTTTTTTACAGAAGAGCCAGCGCCGACTTGCCACTTTGACGGCGGAGACGTCAAGGGAAGTGGCTACGTCTTGGGCGCTGGCAGCGTCCACCCGTCCGGCTGGGTTTACCAGGCGCTGACCGATGCGCCAATCCAGAACATTTGTTCTATTCGTGAGGTGTTGCCAGACTTGCCGGAGACGCCGGAGGCGAGGCCAAAGCCGCCAGTCATACTTAGCAACCCGGTGGTTCAAACGCCGTGGGATGCCGCAGAATTCCAGCGGCCCAACCTGGTGGACACAATCCGGGCCAGGTTCTCACTGCTCGACTTCTTACCCGACGCACAAAAGACCGACGGGGGCGGGCGCTGGTATGTGGCCCGCTGTCCGTTGCACGATGACCACCGCCCGAGTATGTGGATTGACGCTAAAAATCAAATCTGCGGCTGTTATGCCGGCTGCAACGGCGGGCGGGCAATGGACGTGGTAAACCTGATGGCGCAGGTTTGGGGCGTGAGCAATTCGGATGCAATCGAAAGGTTGAGGCAAATGTTGTGATTTTATCGAATAGGCGGAGGGA
>DAOTWA010000068.1:0-3722 GCA_034435955.1 Anaerolineaceae bacterium
ACATCCAGCAGGATCAGATCGGGATGGTGGTCGCGAGCGGCTTCCAGGGCTGCACGGCCATCGGATACGGCTTCCACTTCGTATCCCTCACGCTTGAGGTTGTAGACCAGCGTTTCCTGCAAGGCCAGCTCGTCCTCTACAACCAAGATTTTCTCAGCCATTCAGGCGCTCCATTTCCTCCAATAAATTAGCCAATTTAGCAGCAAGGATAGAACGGGAGAAGCGCTCTTCGATCAATTGGCGCCCGCGGCGTCCCATCGCGCGTCCCCGCTCCGGGTCGGCGGCCAGCGTGCGGATAGCCGCGGCCAGCGCCTCAGGGTCGCCGGGCGGAACGGCCAGGCCTGCTCCAGCTCCTTCGACCAGTTCGCGGATAACGCCATCGATGGCCAGCACCACCGGGCGTCCGGCCGCCATGTAGTCAAAAACCTTGTTGGGATATGTGGTGCGGTACATCTCGATCGGCTTGAGGATGGCAATGCAGGCGTCGGCTGCCGCCAGAGCCTGACGGATCTCGATTTTGGGCACCGGCGGCAGAAACAGCACATTTTGCAGGCCCATCACAGCGGCTTGTCTGATCAGATCTGGCTTGTCTTTGCCATCGCCCAGCAGGACGATCTTGATGTTCTCATGTTCGCGCAGCCGATCGGCAGCCCGCAATACTATTCCCAAGTCATTAGATAGACCGTGTGCGCCGGCGTACAGCACCACATATTTGCCATTTAACCCGTGCATACGGCGAAAATCGGCGCCGTCCCCTTCCGGATCGAACATGTGCGGATCGGCGCCGTTCGGAATGAGCTCCACCCAGCGCGCGCCACCGGCGAGGACATGGTCGACAAAACCCGGTGAATTCACCATCACCCGGTCGGCGCGGCGGTAAAGGAAGCGCTCCAGCCAGATCGAGGCGTGCACCAGCAAAGGATTGCGCAGCACACCCACCCCAATTGCGAAGGCTGGCCAAAGGTCACGTACTTCAAATAAAAAGGGGACGCCTTTCAGGCGCGCCAGCGCCCAGGCGGTCACGCCCTGGAAGATGGGCGGGGAAGTGCCCCACACCAGGTCGACATTACGCACGCTCAAACCAGTGATCAAAGAGGAAGCCATGAAGCTAATAAAGCTGATCACGCGGTGGGCGAAGCTGCGGTGCAGCGCGGGGTAGGCGTAAGCGCGCAAGATGGTTATACCCTGGCCGCCGCTCTGGCGTTCGACGCGCCTTCTCCTGCGAGCCGGCGCTGCGCCGGTCAGGTAGCTGACCGGGCTGGCCACGATGGTCACCTGGTGGCCTCGGGCGGCCAGATAACGCGCCAGCTCATGGTGCCGGGTGCCGCCAGGCTCGTCCAGCGCGGCGAACGCCTGGTGGATCAGCAAAATGTGCATACGATTTCCACCCCTCGAAGGTCGTACGTCGTACACGGAGCGGTTGCAGCCGGTCCGCGATTGCATTGTAACCGATTCGTTTCAGCAGGATAAGGTGTCCGTGCTCGGTAACATGACCATTTGGCTTGATTGAGGTATCGTTTGCACTGGATCAGTACAAATGCCTAGGAAATGGTTCAGGATTTGGATGCAAAAGGAAGATCATTTCGTTATATAATGAGACAAGAAATATAGAGCGATTCTAAATTCCAACATAGAAGGGAGGTGAGAAAGCTATGTTGTTCGCTCCGAAAGAGAAGGGCCAGGGCCTGGTAGAGTATGCGTTAATTCTTGTTTTGGTGGCAGTCGTCGTCATTGTCATTTTGGCTCTGTTGGGTCCGGCCATCGGCAAGGTATTCAGCAACATCATGAGCGCCATATAAGCTGGATGTATCTTGCCGAACAAAAACCAACGGAAGGTTCTGGCAACAGAGCCTTCTGCTGGCTTTAGGGGAGAATTCTGCTGATATTTCGATCAAATAAGCGGCCCAATAATAATTCATGTTCTACTTTCGATAGCAGATTTGTGGCAGGAGATGCCCTCACAGGCCGTGTGTCAGGGCAAAGTTAAGGAGGGATATCCGAATCCAACATAGAAGGGAGGTGAGAAAGCTATGTTGTTCGCTCCGAAAGAGAAGGGCCAGGGCCTGGTGGAGTACGCGTTAATTCTTGTTCTGGTGGCGATTGTCGTCATTGTCATTTTGGCTCTGTTGGGTCCGGCCATCGGCAAAGTGTTTAGTAATCTCATTGAAAACATCTAACAACGTCTGTTTTGCTGAACCAAGATCATCAGAGGAGCCTGTTCGAAGGCTCCTCTGATGATTAATCATCACGCCAGACTGGCGGTCATCAATCCGGCAGCTCCCAGCGGGTTCGCAAGATGACGGGCGGGGGGCTATCGACCTCGATGCTCCAGGACAAGGCCGGCCGCTTCAGCCCATAGTTGGGCGAGATCCAACCGTCCACCGGCTGCACGGCGCCCTCGCCGGCCAGCCGCTCGCCGCAACGAGCCAGGGTTGTCCTGGCCCTAATCCCCCTTTCGATCTCGACGCTCAGCCTGATCGATCCCCAAGGGGAGGCCAGCTCCAGGGCAAGGTCAGCCGGATCGAGCGACCAGGGCCAATCGGGCAGCAGCCAGTGCAGGCGATAGGCATGTTCCCGTGGTGGACGGCGGCTGGAGGGGAGCAGTTGGTCTTCCACTTCCCAATTGTCCGGCGGGAAGAGGCGCAGGGAACGTTGGTGGAGGACGCCGAGCTTCGCATAGCCAAGCCGTCTTGCGGAGACCCAGCGCTCTCCAGCCTCTGTACCGCCGATCTCCTCGATCACCGCCTGGTCCCAATCCAGCCACAGGAAGCGGCCGGTGCGCAGCATTGGCTGTTGATCGTCCACGCTGATCGTGTTGTGTACGCGGACGCTCGCCAGGGCGTTATCCCACGGCGGAGGAGCGGTATAACGGTAAGTGCCTGCGTCTTGCGCCAGGTTCAGGCCGCGCCACCACAAATCCACGGCGAGCTGATCGGCGTGGGAAGGCCGGTTGGTGAAACGCGCTGCCCGCAGCATGGCCCAAGAGTTGCGGCCTTCCAGGCGCACCAAATTGCTTCCCGAGCACTCGTCCGCACTGGCCTGTATGTCTACCCGTTGGAATGGACTATTTGTAACCTCAGTAATCCTTTCTCCCAGCCACAGACTCAGTTCGTCCCATGAGCCGGGCGGCAGGCAGGGCCCGCCAAGGAAGACGCGCGCCGCCGCCTGCACCACCGGGCGGTAGTCTTCGAAACTGGCGGCCAGCGGTTGGACGTGCGCGCCGTCGTTTGCGCCGAGGTTAGGCACCCGGCCGCTCTGGCGATCCAACAGCCTGGCCAGCCAGCGCGTCGCCGAAGCCAGCTTCGCTAAAACTTCCGTGGAAAGGTCGAGCGCCTGCCGGCGCAGGATCGCCCGGCACCACAAGGCCAACTGCAACATCAGGCGGTGGTAATTCGCGCTGTGCTGGCAGTATTCCCCGTCCGCAGCGATCTGGCTGCGCAGGGCGGCTTCCAGCCAACGGCGTCCGAGGGAAAGCCAGCGCTCCGCTTCGGCCAGCCCGGGAAAGAGCAGTCCCGCGGTGATCAGCCCAGCGGCCTCACTGACCAGGTGATTGTTGTCCTGGGAGCGCGCGTAAACCATCGTTATCGGAATCCGGCGGGCATGCGCAGTGATGGCGGCAGCCAAGTGAGCCATGCGTTCTGGCGTGGAGCTTTTCGCTGGCGCAAAGGCGCCGCCGGCAAAGGTCAGCGCGATCAAGCGCAGGGCAATTTCCTGGCCAGACG
>DAOTWA010000069.1:0-4277 GCA_034435955.1 Anaerolineaceae bacterium
GCGGAGCGACGCTGTACTGCCTGCAGGATGCCACCATTGCCTGCGCTTACGCCCAGCTTGCCGCAGCAGCCCTTGGCCTGGCGAGTGTATGGGTAGGTGCCTTCGAGGAGGACGAGGTGCGCCGTGCCATCGGCGTCGGTGCGGATCTGCGTCCAGTGGCAATCCTACCGCTCGGCTACGCGGCTGAGACTCCCGGTCCGTCTTCGCGCCGCCCGTTAAGGGATTTGGTGCATCGTCTGGAATGAAATGCCTTGGCTAACCGACCCAGCAACAATCCCCATTTTGTCACTCACCGATCAGCGTGACATAAAGGCCTGACATCATAGTACGGTCAAATCATTAGAAATCCTGTGATTTTGGGGAAATTGCCTCTTGACATTCTCTCAAATAGACCTATAATTATTAGTAAGTCCACTGGACTTACAAAGTTCTAGCTCTTGTTTTATTCCTCCCCTTTACTGGTGTAATTAACGTAAAGCCCATTCCGGAGATAAGTGATCCATCTCCGTATGGTTAAACACGTCTTTATTTCTGTCGGTGGGTTGAATCGTCCTATGAAAAAGGCTACCCAGCAGCAAACCAAGGAACACAATCGCAACCTGGTCTTGAAGACGATCTTCGAGCACCAGACCATCAGTCGTGCAGAGATCGCTCGCATCACCGGCCTGACGCGAACTACCGTCTCGGAGATCGTCGCTGGCTTGATCGACGAAGGTTTGGTTGCCGAAACGGGTGTGGGCGAATCCATCGGCGGCAAGTCCCCCATATTGCTCGGCCTGCTAGAGGATTCGCGCTGGCTGATCGGTCTGGACCTGGCCCACAACCAGTTCCGCGGGGCAATGGTCAACCTGCGTGGAAAAATTAGGCGCATGGTCACCCAACCTGTCGGCGAGCGCAACGGCGATGAAGCTTTGGATCTGGTTTTTGAGATTCTCGATCGCCTCATTCAGGATGCGACTCAGCCGCTGGTCGGTATCGGTGTGGGAACACCCGGTCTGGTCAACACCGAGGAAGGTGTAGTCATCAATGCCGTCAATTTGGACTGGAAGAATCTGCCCCTCGCCCGCTTGCTTCAGGAGCGCTACCACCTGCCGGTTTATGTATTAAACGACAGCCACGCAGCGGCATTTGGCGAGTTCATTTATGGCGGAGGGCATCTTGCCAGCGAGAACCTGGTTGTCATCAACGTCCGCCATGGCATTGGCGCAGGTGTCATCATCAACGGCGTACTGTTTCACGGGGATGGCGGCAGCGCTGGCGAGATCGGGCACGTGGTCGTCGTGCCGGAGGATGGACTGTTATGCCGGTGCGGCAATCGAGGCTGCCTTGAAACGGTCGCCAGCGCCCAGGCTTTGGTCAAACGCATGCGCACCCTGGCTAGTCAAGGGGAGCTGCCCTATCCGCCAGCTGAGATCACCCTTGAGACGATTGAAAAGGCCTTCCACAATGGGGATGCCTTAGCTCGCCAGGAGGTACTGGAGACGGCACGTTATCTGGGTCTGGCCATCTCTGGCCTGGTGGGGGTGCTGAATATCCAGAAGATCGTCCTCTCGGGGGACATGACACGCTTCGGGCCCGAATGGCTGGATGCGATCAAGGAAGCCATGCTACACCTGTCCCTGCCAGGCCCGGTGAAAAATACTCTTGTGGAATTCGGCCAGTTGGGCGAGCATAGCATCGTCCTGGGCGCCTCCGCCATGGTGGCCAACAATTACGCCCTGCTTTTCAACCGCCAATCCACGTCCGAACGATTGGCGGCCAGCTAGGGAGGCCAGGGGAGCATGGAAGACGCCTTCCGATTGGTTAAACCCCGCTTGCTTCCTCCGCTGGATGAAAATTTCCGGCCTGCGGCCCTCGCTCACCGTGCCTATACAGAAGAAGTTGGCGCACAAGGAGTGCCTCTGATCATCGCATTGGAACGCGGTGCGGACAAAATTTCGCGCTTCGAAACCCGCGTCTTCCCCGAAGGCCATCCCCGTGCGGGTGCGAACCTCTTCTACGCCGAGCGCCTGGTGAAATTCTTGCTTTGGCAACGGGGCGGATACCGGCTTTATGTTGGCGGCCCGCGCGCCATCGGGGAGCACATCCGTAAATGCTACAGTCCTGAGGGTACCCGGCAGTTCGATTACTACTTCATGGGCCGGCAGGTTTACGAGCGCCCATTCGTTGTGGAGCCATGCAACCCGTCTGATGTACCAGCCGGACGTGAAGAGGGCGAGGCTTTTGGACGCCACCTGGATGGCTGCCGCATCGGCTTCGACCTGGGCGCCTCGGATCGCAAGGCCAGCGCGGTGGTGGACGGAAAGGTGGTGTACAGCGAGGAAACCATCTGGGAACCGCGTCTGCATTCCGATCCCAGCTACCACTACAACGAGATCATGGCAGCTTTGCGCGCTGCGGGCGCCAGGATGGAGCGCGTCGATGCCATCGGCGGTAGCTCGGCCGGCATCTACATCAACAATCGGCCCATGGCGGCATCGCTCTTTCGCAGCGTCCCACCCGAACGCTTCGATGAGATACGCAATCTGTTTCTGCGCATTGGCGAAGAGCTAGGCGTGCCGCTGGTGGTGATCAACGACGGGGATGTTGCCGCGTTGGCCGGATCCATGTCGCTAGAGGATAACGGCGTGCTGGGCATCGCCATGGGTTCCAGTGAAGCCGCTGGCTACGTCGACTTGCACGGCCACATTCTAGGCTGGTTGAACGAGCTGGCTTTTGCTCCGCTGGATTATAACCCTGATGCACCCGCCGACGAATGGTCGGGGGACATTGGCTGCGGCTCGCAGTATCTCTCGCAGCAGTGCGTCTTCCGCCTGGCATCCCGCGCAGGCATCGCCATCCCCCGACATTTGGCAGATGCCGACAAGCTGGCCTTCGTGCAGGACAAACTCGAGGCGGGCCATGCGGGTGCGCGCAAAATCTGGGAGAGCATGGGCGTGTATCTTGGCTATGGCCTGGCGCATTACGCCAGTTTCTACGACATCAAGCACGTGCTGCTTCTGGGTCGATGCACCTCGGGCCTGGGCGGAAAGCTCATTCTGGACAAAGCCAGAGCCGTGCTGCAAACGGAATTCCCTGAGCTGGCGGATTGCATCCAGGTGCAGTTACCCGACGAGCGCAGCCGGCGGGTAGGCCAGTCGATCGCTGCCGCGAGCCTGCCGAAAATTGGATCATGAAGGAGTTAGCATGCAATTTCATCAGTCTGGCGCCGAGATCTTCGTACCCGATGGAATGCCAACCGAGCAGGCCCTGGCCCGCACCACCCATATGGCTGTCAGCGCCCATCAGGACGACATCGAAATCATGGCAGCCGAACCCATCTTGCACTGCTACCAGCGGGAAGACCTCTGGTTTACCGGCGTGGTGGCCACGGATGGAGGCGGCTCCCCGCGTGAAGGCCTGTACGGCAGCTACAGCGATGAGCAAATGCGCGCCGTGCGCATCAAAGAGCAGAAGAAGGCCGCCTTCATCGGTGAGTATGCCGCCCAGGTGATGCTGGATTATCCCAGTTCGGCGGTCAAAGACGGGCGCAATCCGCAGCCGGTCGAGGATCTGGCCACCATCTTCGCCCTTGCTCGCCCTGCTGCGGTGTATACCCATAACCTGACGGACAAACACGATACCCATGTGGCCGTGGCACTCAGGGTCATCACTGCTCTCCGCTCCCTGCCCGAAGCCGATCGGCCGCAAAAATTGTACGGCTGCGAAGTCTGGCGCGACCTGGACTGGATGGTCGACGCCGACAAGCTGCCCATGGACCTGAGCCAGCGTGAGAACCTGCAGGCTGCCCTGTTGGGCGTGTTCGATTCGCAGATCGCCGGTGGCAAGCGCTACGACCTGGCCACCCTTGGCCGCCGCCGCGCCAACGCCACCTATTATGAGTCGCACGGCCTCGACACCAGCCTGGGATTGTCCTACGCTATGGACCTGACCCCGCTCATCCAGGATGTTCACCTAGACATTGCTGCCTACATCCAGGCGTACATAGATCGCTTCGCCCGCGACGTGGCCGATCGCCTTGGCCGAGTCGGATAAGGAGATGGATTAAAAACAGCGCGGGAATCAATTCGTCTCTACCCATCCAGTTCGAAGGAGGTGAAGGAAGCAGAAGCCGCACATAGCTTTTTTACAATGGGGTTTCCATCTGGCAACCATTTTCGTTCCTTTAGAATGCGGATCTGGACAGGATCCCAAGGAGAGACTATCATGCGTACTAAAGTTCTAGCCCTGCTGATGCTTATCAGCTTTATATTGGCCGCCTGCGCCGCCCCCGCAGC
>DAOTWA010000070.1:0-3661 GCA_034435955.1 Anaerolineaceae bacterium
CCCCTGCCTGAACATCACGAAAGGATAATTGAGTTAACCTCTACAGAGTTAGAAGAAAACTTTCCTAATTTTATGTTCTCCACCGCTTGTTGGCGTGGTTACATTGGTACTTGGGAGATCAAGGACGGCCAATTTTACCTTGTGAACCTCGTAGGCCGCTATAAAGTTGAAGGTGAACCCGTCCTGGCTGATTGGTTTAGCGGCGTCATCCGAATCCCTCGAGGGGAGCTCTTGCATTAGTCCATATGGGCTTTGGATCTGTGTATGAACAAGAGTTGCATATAAAGATTGAAAATGGAAAAGTCGTGAATTCACGCGTCGTTGATAACAGGGGAAAAGACGTGAATATTTCGGAACTTGGTTGGCGAAATCTGCCTGGCTTTGAGAATCGCTTTGATGGCGAAGATGATTTGTAAATGCGCCATGATACGGACAAAAGCAGGCTGCGCCTAACATCCCGCTCCATTCGAAGGCTCCCTGGGTTCGTTCCGCTGCGCTCGGCACGGCGGCTCAACCCCATCTCGGCAGGCAGCGACCGAATCGAGTCGCAACGAAAAGAGTACCCACACAATGGACATTCCACGGATTTTCAACATCACCGAAAGCGATCACCGCATCCATAACCCATTCACACCCGAAAAACTCGCCATTCTCGGCGCAGTGCTGCGCCTGGAAAAAGGGGCCCGGGTGCTCGACCTTGGCAGCGGTTCAGGGGAGATGCTGTGCACATGGGCGCGCGATTACGGCGTCATCGGCATTGGCATCGACATGAGCCAGTTGTTCACCGAGCAAGCCAAACGTCGCGCTGAAGAGCTCGGCGTCGCCGATCAAGTTAAGTTCATCCATGGCGATGCGGCCGGTTTTGTCTCTGACGAGAAGGTCGATGTGGCAGCCTGTGTCGGCGCTACCTGGATTGGCGGGGGAGTCGCCGGCACGATCAGGCTACTTGCGCAGAGCCTGCGCACCGGGGGTATCATCCTGATCGGCGAGCCCTACTGGCGGCAGTTGCCTCCGACGGAAGATGTGGCCAGGGGGTGTCTTGCCAGCTCGATCTCCGAATTTCTCACGCTTCCGGAACTTCTCGCGTCTTTCGGGCGCCTCGGCTACGATGTCGTCGGAATGGTTTTGGCAGACCAGGATAGCTGGGACAGATATGAAGCGGCCAAATGGCTCACCATGCGCCGATGGCTTGAAGCCAACCCCGACGACGAGTTAGCCAAAGAGGTTCGAGCTCAACTGATCTCGGAACCCGTGCGCTACGTCACTTATACGCGTGAGTATCTGGGCTGGGGCGTGTTCGCGCTGATGCAAAGATAAATAATTGGATCTCGTATTTACCCTCGTGGATCGCGGACCGCGGCCTGAGTTCGGTGACCCTGGCGGCCCTTCATCCCACGCCATCCCCAAGGCGCCTCGCCCCTCGCCAACCGCCTGCCGAGCGACCATTTCCAACATCCAATCACCCATGACCGGCACCTGCCTTCGAATGAAGCCGCACATTCTCCATGACTTTCCCCTAAAGGTTGATCGCTTCGCCTGCTGGTGGTAAACTTCCCATTGCAAATTCGAGGTGAAGATGCCGCCTATCTATCCGTTTACCGCTATCGTTGGACAGGAGCGCATGCGCCGCGCGCTGGTGCTGAATGCCGTTGACACGCGCATCGGCGGGGTGTTGATCCGCGGAGAGCGCGGCACCGCCAAGTCGACCGCCGCCCGCGCCCTGGCCGCCCTCCTCCCTCACGTCGAGGTCGTCGCCGATTGCCGCTTCGGCTGCGACCCCAGCCGCCCCAACACCTGGTGCACCGAGTGCCGCGAGCGCGCCGCTAAGGGCGATCATCTGCCCGTGACCACCCGCCCCATACCCTTCGTCAACCTGCCCGTCTCCGCCACGGAGGATCGCGTGGTCGGTACACTCGACATCGAACGCGCCATCCAGAAAGGCGAGCGCCACTTCGAGCCGGGCGTGTTGGCCGCCGCCAACCGCGGCCTGCTCTACATCGACGAAGTCAACCTGCTCGATGACCACGTGGTCGACGTCCTGCTCGACTCGGCCGCTATGGGCATGAACATCGTCGAGCGCGAGGGCATCTCCTTCACCCACCCGGCGCGTTTCATCCTGGTCGGCACCATGAACCCTGAGGAGGGCGATCTGCGCCCTCAGCTTCTCGACCGCTTCGCCCTTTCGGTGGACATCCGCGGCATCCAGGATGCCCGCGAACGCGTGCTCATCATGGAGCGCAACATCGCCTTCGAAGCCGATGCCGATGGCTTCCGTGCATCCTGGCAGCCCAAAGAGGAGGAGCTCTCCCGTCAGATCGAACAGGCCCGCCGGTTGGTCGATCACGTCACCCATACCCGCCGCGACCTGCTGGCGATCGCCTCGCTGACCTCCTCGCTCAACGTGGAGGGCCACCGCGCTGACCTGGTGATCCTCAAGGCGGCCCGCGCCCACGCGGCTTTCGAGGGCCGCACCGCCATCACCGACCGCGACATCGCCTTGGCCGCCGAACTGGCCCTGCCCCACCGCATCCGGCGTGGTCCATTCCAGGAAACCGAGGTCTCTATGGAGATGCTCCAGGAGCGCATCGAACAGCTCAAGGGCGCCGTCTCCAAGAATCAGCAGGAAGAACAAGTCATCGAGCCCGAAGAGGAAGAGACCGCAGGCGAAAAAAAAAAGAGATAGGCCAGGAGACGGAAGAGCAAGAAGCGCCCCTGAATACGGGGGACGTCGAGCCGAACCCACAGAGCGTATTTGACAAATCCGACGCCTATTGGTGGGAAGGGGGCAAACCGGTCAAGATCGGCGAAGCCTTCATCCCCCGCCGCCTCGATACCCCTCTCGATAAGATGGTGCGCCGCTCCTCTGGACGGCGCTCCCGCACCCGAACCGACCAGAAACGCGGCCGGTACATCAGCGCCCGGCCGTCGGCTGGCCACGCCGACGATCTCGCCTTCGACGCCACCTTGCGCGCCGCCGCCCCCTTCCAAAAACAGCGTGCAGAGATGCGCAAGCGCATTGCCCTCGCCATCCGACCGGCCGACTACCAGCGCAAGGTGCGTGTGCGCCGCGCCGCCAACCTGGTGCTCTTTCTGGTAGACGCTTCCTGGTCCATGGCCGTAGCCGAGCGGATGGCCGCTACCAAAGGCGCCATCTTCTCCCTGCTCACCGATGCCTATCAGCGCCGTGACCGCGTCGGCCTGATCGTCTTCCAGAAGGACCGCGCCACGCTGGTTCTGCCTCCCACCAATTCGGCGCTGCTGGCCCAAAAAGCCCTGGCAGCCATCCCTGTGGGCGGCAAGACGCCGCTGTCCGCCGGTCTGCGGCTCGCCGCCGAGGTGCTCCTGCGCGAACGGCTCCTCCACCCCGACGTCAACCCCTTGCTGATCGTGCTGACCGATGGCGCTGGCAACGTATCCATGGGTCCGCTCCCACCCCTGGAGGAAGCCCGCCAGTTGGCCGAACAGATCGCCGCCGAGAAGATTCGCTCGGTGGTGATCAATATGGAGCACGCCGCCTTTGATCAGGGCCTGGCCCAGGATCTGGCCGACCATCTGGAGGCGCCCTGCTACACCCTCACCGAACTCAAGGCTGAGAACCTCTACCACACCGTGCGCCAGGAGATGACCCAGAAACACAGCACCTTGGAAGAGAGACGCTGAA
>DAOTWA010000071.1:0-7644 GCA_034435955.1 Anaerolineaceae bacterium
GTTGCATCAGCTCAGCCAGCTCGGCTTCGACGGAGGCTATTTCAGCTTTCAGCTCACCGAGATATTCTTTCAGCCGTTCGATATACTCCTCGCGGGTGAGATAAACCTCGCTGGTGTGGTGACCGCCGCAGCCGCAAGCACCTCCGCAGGCGCAGGTTTCCTCGTGCTCTTCGTGGGCAGGCATTGCCATAAGAATCGCTCCTTGGTAAAGATGGCTGATGAATGGATCATTGTATTCCCCATTTTACACCATTCTTTACCAATTTACTACTATTATTTCTTAAACTTGGATTCATCTCAGAGTAGAAATTTCCTCTCACCCTTCCGCTTCCAGCGCCGTCTTCAAGATCAGGTATTTTGCGTGGGACCACAGCAATGGCCGGGCAATCTCACCCCAACGCTGCCGCCAGGGTTGGTAATATCCTGGCGCATTGAGCGTGGCGGGTGTCTGCTCAGGAAGGTTGCCATCCTCATCGGCCTGCGCTTCCACCCAATCCAGCAGCGCTGCGGCTTTTTCGCGCTGGCCGGCTTCCGCGTAATACCAGCCCAGCCAGGCCGTCAGCAGCACCCATTCGCCGCCGCCGTAATACGTATCGCCTGGATAGCGATGCACGCCGCCGCCGCGCCGCAGGTCTCGTTCAATGGCCGCAACGGTGGCCAGCATGACAGGGCTTTCCGGCGCGACCAAGCGGTATGGCGTGGATAACGACAACAGACTGGCGTCCACGTCTGCTCGCCCAAGCGCCTTGGCAAAATGCCCGTCCCATATGGCCGAGTTGTCAATTCGCTGGCGAATCTCATTTAAAACGGCCGTGTGGCTGACCCCGGATAAGGAACGATGGGCGCGCAGCCCGGCGTAGATGGAGGCCAGCGTGTAGGTATGCACCTGATCCGGGAATTCCTCCCAGCAGTCGAAGCAGGGGAAATGCCACAGCGAAGCCAGGTACTCAGCTACCAGGCCGGCCGCGCTCAGCCAATCTTCTGGCAGCTTGTTTCCCGTCAGTCGGGCGTGCTCCTCCAGCGACCACAACCAGGTGCCAAAGCCATCCAGTTGAAAGTTCGGCCACTCCTCGCTCCGCCCGTCCCGCCCATCCAGGGTATAGCGGGTATGCAGAATGTCATGCGCGGAAGGGGGATTACCTTGACCTGCTGCGGCAACGGCGCGTGCGACCACATCGGCGCGCGCATGGATGGTTGAAGCAGCCCACGCATGAAAGCGCGATGCACTGTCAGCATGACCGGCGATATCCATGGCATAGGCGATGAAAGCCCCATCCCGGAACCAGCAATAGCGGTAAGAGGGAAAGTTTGGGCTGGCTACGTACGCGCCGGAGGGCGCCTGGTTGGCCAGGATGATTTCGATGCTCCGTGCATACAGATCCATCATGGGATTAATTCCCCCATTCGATCAAGATCATGCTCCAGTATTTTAACCCTGGAAGCTGAAATTCCACTGTTTCCCCCGCCTGGTGGAAGGCCAATGGTTGCAGTGACGGATCACTCTCGTCTGGTGAAGCGACCCGGACCGCCTTCACGGCGCGCTGTACGCCAGAGATGCGCACCGTCGTTGCGTCTAACGGGCGCGGATCCTGCGCCAGTGGGGCCTTCCATTCCGGGTTATCCACACCGAGAAGATTAATCAGATTGACGGCCGTCTGTTCTTGGCTCTCGCGGGCAATCACCATGACCTTGTCCTTAACCAGACCGGCATCGCTGGGCGCACCGTGCATCTCCATGTTCCGGGAGTACTCGCCGGTTGCATCGCGGGTGTGGGGGCCGAGAGCATCTTCATAACGAACGGCAAAATCGTAGTAGCGGCGCACTACCTCCGCCAGTTGGATGGACATCTTGCCATAACGGGGAAAATATGCGTCGGCCAGCAGGCCATCCTTCTCGCCAAGCTCGATGTGCCCACCGCCGCTGGCGAAGACGATGGCGTCCATGAGACGAACATTCCGCTCCAGGCTGGGGTCGATGTAGGCGGCTAAAACCACGGCTTTACCGCCGCCCAGCTTCTGCCCCTGAATGATGAGCTGGGACAACGAGTCCCACCAGGTGTACGGCGGCCATACTTCGATGTACACAATGTCTTCATTGGAGGGCGCGACGGATTCGATCGGCCAGTTGTCCACTGCGTTAAAAACCGTGGCCCCATCCGACCGATGAGAGGCCACAAGCGCATGCGTGGCATTGATGAATTCCGCCAGCACGGGCGCCAGATCGTAAGCGCTCCCATTGCGGTCATAAGCCACTTTTGGATCCCCATATTGGTCCAGGTGAATGCCATCGAAATCCGTTCTATTCAGAATCTCGTCGAATTGGGCAAGCAGATGGCGGGTCCAGGCAGAATCAGGCCGCGCATCCATGTAAACCAAGAAATTATCGCCAAAGAAGAGCGGTTTGCCGTCTGCGCCAAGCATGGCGTAATCGGGGTGCTGGTGGAAGAAGTCCAGCGAGGAAGCGTATACGGCGGTATATGGCATAGCAGCGATGCCGTGCCTGTGCGCCGCCGCGATCAAGCGCTCGACCGTCGCGAGCGAGAGGGTGCGGCCCAGCGGGTCGCGGTAAGGCTCCTCGGGAGTGAAGAATTGGTCATGACGGTACATCCAGTCATAGAATTGCAGCGCGTTAATGTGATATCTGATCAGCCCTGCCATGGTTTCGTCTTCATCATTTCGCCCTGGAGCGAAATCGGTCAAGAAGCCATAGCGCGGCATTTGCGTCCAGCGCTCGAGGACATCGAAGGCGGTGTGGGCGCTGGCGAGCAAGCCGCCGTCGCCGGCCAGCAGATTTAAATCAACGCCATAGCCCCGCGGGGCATCCGCTGGCGGGTTCAACGTGAGCCGTATATTTTGCTGCCCCTCAACCAGCTTAACCGGCATTTCGATCCGGCTGACGGGTTGCTCCAGGTGTGAGACTTCAGCGACGATCTTCGCTCCAACGGGATGCTCCATGACATTTTGGATCGTCAACAATAGATGGACTTGATCGCCGGGTTTGTAAAATCCGCGATCCGGTTGAATGGAGGTAATTTGAACAGACACGACCATGGTTTTCTCCGTTGACGTGACGCCGGGCATGGTGGGCGTGATAATCGGAAAAGGATTGGCTCCTGCATTCCAGCCGCAGCCGGCCAGCCCAAGCGCAAGAATGGTTAACCCCACGAGGAGGCGTCTACCGGCCCTGCACATTTGGATGATCAGCCTTTGAATGCGCCGGTGGTCAGTCCACCCACAAAATAGCGCTGAAGACTGAGGAAGAATACGAACACCGGCACGAGGGCGATGAGCGAGGCGGCGAACACCAGGCCCCATTGAGTGCCGTGCTGGCCCTGGAATAAGGCAATAGCGATGGGCAGCGTGCGTTTCGCCGGGTCGTCGATGAAGGTCAGCGCCATGACAAATTCATCCCAAAACCCCATGAAGGAAAAGATCGAAACCGTGGCCAGCGCCGGCGTGGAGAGCGGCAGAATGATGCGCGAGAAGATGGTGAAATACCCGCCTCCGTCGATCAGCACGGCTTCCTCCAGCTCGTGAGGTAGTTGTTCGAAGAAACCCCGCAGCAGAAAGATGCTCAATGACAGGCCGGTGGCGGTGTAGATCAAGATCAAACCGATCAGGCTGTTTCGCAGCCCAAGGAATTTCATAAGGAAGAATTGGGGGATGATGGCCACCATGTTGGGCACCATTAGAACCAGCAATAGCGTGTAAAAAATGACCTCTTTGCCGGGGAATTTGAAGCGCGCGAAGGCATAGGCCGCCATGGACGAAAACAGGACCGAGAACAACGTCGAAGTGACGGCCACGAAGGCGCTGTTGCGGAAGTAGAGCTGAAAGTTATTGGCTCCCCAGGCCTGTATGAAGTTTTCCAAAGAAGGGTCGCTGGGGATCAATTGCGGGGGATACTGGATGACATACAAATGCGGTTTGAAGGCGCTGGAGACCATCCAGAGGAAGGGGAAGACCATCACCACGGCGCCCAGGATGAGCACGGCATAGATCGGGATCTGACGCAAAATGGAGCGGGCAGTGTGCATGTCAGGCCTCTTTTTAGTAAATTTCTTCCGGACGGCGCAGATATTTCATCTGCAGAACGCTGGCGGTGACGATAAAGATCGCCATCAAGAAGGACAGCGCCGCACCGTAGCCAAAATCGATGAAATCAAAGGCCTGGTGGTACATGTAGCTCAGCATGACCTCGGTTTGCTGCATGGGGCCGCCGTTGGTGATCAGATACACTGAAATGAAGACATTGAAACCGCCAATTAACAGCATCACCAGGGTAAAAACCACCGTCGGGCCGATGAGCGGAAGGGTGATGCGCCAGAAGCGCTGCCACGCTCCGGCTCCGTCAATGGATGCCGCCTCCCCCAATTCTTTGGGGATCGTCGTCAACGCCGCCAGATAGATGATCATCGACCAGCCGACGCCTTTCCAGATGCCCAAGCCGATGATCGGTATCATCGCCGTACTGGCCTGTTGCAGCCATGCGACCGGCTCTGCGACCACATGAAACACGTTGACAAGAAAGTAGTTGATCAAACCCTCCGGGCTCTGGAACAGATACCGGAACAATAGCGAAACGATCACCCACGAAGTGATCACAGGGATGTAGTACAGCGTGCGGAAAAAGACCTTACCCCGGGTGATGTTGTGGATCAGCAGGGCAGCCAGCATGGCCAGGATCATCTGTCCTGGCACCGTCACCAGCGTGTAAACCAGCGTGTTTCGAAAAGCCACACCCACGATGGGATCTTGAAAGGCATGCAGATAATTTTCCAGCCCTACAAATGTGGAGGGCTTGGTGGGCATGATCGACCAGTGATAAAAACTGATTTGTAAGCCCTTTAGCAGGGGATAAACCAGAAAAATGAGAAACAGTCCCAACGCCGGCAGGAGGAAGAGGTAAGGGATGATCAACTTCTGGGTGCGGGTGGACAATCCCATGATGGCTTCTCACTGGCAAAGAGGTGGGGAGGCCCTGAAACCTTCAAGGCCTCCCCTGAGTGTACTACGATTGAGGTTTGGGGAAGAGTGGATCGATCTTCTGTACGGCGTCATCCAGGCCCTGCTGTGGGGTGACCTTTCCATTGAGGATTGCCGTACCCGCATCGGTGAGAATCTGCTCCATCTTGGGCCATTGGGCGATGGGCGTGCGCGCCTTGGCCGTCTTGAGCTGCTCCAGGAAGACCGGGAAGTAATCCGGCTGTTTGGATAGATTCTCCGATTGGGTGGCGGCGGTAAGGACTGGCATCTGACCGACGGAAGCCATTTGTAATTGTGTGTCCAGCGAGAGCATGAAGCGCACAAATTCCGCCGCCGCCTCTTTGTTCTTCGACTGCTGGAAGATAGCAATATCCTCGCCGCCCACAACTGAGATCGAGCCACCCTTGCCAGCCGGCATGGGCGCCATCCCGTAGGGCACATTCGGGAACTGCTGTTTGAAAGAAGGCGGGAACCAGGGCCCTTCCAGGATCATGGCCACCTGGCCTTTGCCCAGCAGACCCCACGTGTCCACGCCGCCGCCCTTGATACCCGGGTGAATGTATCCTTTGTCCACAGCATCCTTGAGGAACTGATAGGCGGCGACCGTATCCGCGCCGTTCAGGAAGCCGGAGGACTTGGTGTAAGCAGGATCGGTCATATCGCCGCCGAAGCTCCAGATCCAGGGATCCACCGCCCAGGCATAGGTGCCGCCATCGGCAAAGCACCAGTGGTTGGCGCCCAACGCCTTGATCTTGGCGCAATCCGCCAGGAAATCATCGATCGTGGCCGGCGGGTTGTCGATGCTGGCAGCTTTGAAGACATCTTTGTTGTAAACCAGCACGCGGGTATTGGTGTCCAGCGGCAGCCCGTAATAGTGGCCATTGACAAAGTTCGTGGAGAGCGGGCCGGGGAAGACAGCGTTTTTCAAGGTGTCGAAATCGGACATGACCTGGTCCATGGGAGCCAGAGCGCCCATATCGCCAAATTCGGGCACCCAAATGATATCCAGGCGGGCTACATCGGGTGCGGTTCCTCCAGCAATGGCGGTGAGCAATTTTTGATGGAACTGATCGTATGGGATGTTGACCGCCTGCACCTTGATATCAGGATGGGCGCTTTCAAAAGCGGGAATGATGGTTTTTTCGAGGAAGGGTGTTTCCGTGTCGGCGTTATAGGCGTGCCAAAATGTGATCGTCACTGGCCCGGCAGGCGGCGCGGTGGCAGTCACCACCTTTTCCACCTCCTGAGTTACGACAACCGTCTGCATTTGCGGCTCGGACGTGACCGCCGGGGTGGCGGCCGGGGTGCATGCGGCCAGAGCCAGCGCCAGGACCAGCACGGCGCTGAATAGAATGAGCGGGGTCGAACGCGTTTTCATTACTCCTCCAGAAAGATGATCATGCGGAATTGGCTGCGTTACAGCCTTCTCATGGTTGAGCCTTGCTGGCTTCGTGTTCTGATGGCCACCTCCTTTTAGACTTTGTTCAGTCACTAAATTAAGTTTGGGTAAAAAAACAACCTTTCACGCCGCCTGGAGTGTCTCTTCTCGATGCACCGGGCTCTCGAACAGTTCGCGCAGCACCAGGCTGGCGGCCCCGCGCGCCCAGGCGTCGTCGCCCCACGGGTCGATGCGCAGGGTGACATCAGCAGCTAATCGAGGAAGGGTGTGTTCGGCGATTTCTCGACGCATCGGCTCAAACAGCCAATCGCCAGCGCGCGTGCCCTCCCCTCCCAAGATGATGAGTTGTGGGTTGAACAGGTTAATCAGGTTGGCGATGCCGCGTCCCAACACTTTACCGGCGCGCGCCAGGATCTCCTGCGCGGCCGGCTGTCCGGCATCAGCCAGAGCGATGAGCTCGGGGACGGTGGAGACAGGTGCGGGGAGAAGGCCGTCCTGAAACGCCTCTCGCGCCATGCGCACCAGTCCAGGGTCGCCGACGAAAGTCTCCAGGCAGCCGCGCTTGCCGCAAGCACAGGCCGGGCCATGGGGATCCACCACAGTATGGCCAAATTCGCCCGCGCCGCCGCCCACGCCGCGGTAGAATTGCCCGTTGACCACGATGCCCAGACCGACGCCGCGTCCAATGGTCACGGTAAGGAAGTCGTCGACTCCCTGCCCGGCCCCGAACCACTTTTCAGCCAGGGTCAGCGTGTTGACGTCGTTGTCCACGTACACGGGCACCTTGATGGCTTTCTGGAGCAGGTCGCGCAGGGGTAAATCGTACCAATCGAAATAAGGTGTGGTGCGCAACAAACCGCGCTCGGCATCAACGATACCAGCCAACCCGACGCCCACGCCGAGGAGCTGCTTTTTATGCAGTCCTTCTCCAGCGATCAACTCATGCACCAACTCGACGATCACCTCGACCGCTTCCTGGGGGGACTGTCCTTTCCACGAACGCGTCTGCCGGGCAATGACATTCGCCTCCAGGTCAGTTAACGCGCCGGTGGCTTGCGCCTCGGTGAGTTTGACGCCCACCACGTAGCCGCCGTGGGGATTGATTGCCATAAGGATTGGCCGGCGCCCGCCGCGCGATTCGCCCGGCGCCTTCTCGAAGATCAGGTTGTCTTCGATCAGCTCGGCGGTGATGCCGGTGACGGTAGCAGGAGAGAGGCCGGTGCGGCGCGCCACTTCGGCGCGGTCAATCGGCCCAAAGCG
>DAOTWA010000072.1:0-57603 GCA_034435955.1 Anaerolineaceae bacterium
TCGCCGCTCCACGAACCGAAGCGATTTACCAGTCCGTTTATGGCCGCATATACTGGCTGATCGACAGCGTGGACGGGAATCCCGGCGCGTCACAACGCGGCGCAACCTCCCCCATCGGCGCATCCAGCGACCCGCCGCCTGCCGGCAGAACCAGCCGCACGCTGACCGGACCTGTTCCCGTCTCGCACCAGTTGCCCCAGACGATGAACACCGAAGCGCTCTGCCCCGGAGCCAGACCGAGCTGCCCGCCGAGGATGGATTGGGCCGCCTGCGTCATCAGCGGAACGGCCGCGGTCTGAGCAGCCGCTTCCTGCGTAGCATTTTCAAGAGCAGCCGGGGAGCAGCCCATGCACATCAGTTGATACCGCACCGTAAGCTCGGCGCCGTCCGCGCCGACCAGGCGTATATCCGGCGGACCCTGCAACACGCAAGTCGTCCGTCCCACGTTGGTGTAGACCGCGCTGCCGGCCAGCGAGCCCGTAGCTCCTTGCACGGCGACGCTGGCGCGCAGGTCTTCCGCCCGGCAAAGCGCGGCGCCCACCGGCGTGGTGGGCGTGGGCGTGGCGGTCGGCTGGGCGGTCAGCGTCCGACTCATCTCCGCCCGATCGGTGGCCTTCTGGTTGACGATGGCCGTCTGCGTGGCATCCGCCCTCCCCTGGCCAGGAGCGCATGCCGCCAGCGCCGCAGTCAGCAGAACGAAACCAGTTAGACGTTCGCAGAAACCCCGATGAACATTCATGAAGTAAACGATTTCTTTAAAAAGGATAAAAAACCAATCCCGCTCCAGCAAGACCCGTCCGAAAGGCTCTTCCAATACCCTTTGCTGAGCTGCTCTTCGAAAAGCCAGCCTACTTCTCTTTCTTCTCCAGCTCTTCCAGGGTCTGCAAATCTTGCTTCAGATTGCGCGAACGCAAGACCAGACTGACAAGATAAATGAGCATAAAAGTGAAAATCACCGCGTAGCCAGCGATGAAATACGGCATGGTCGGGGCAGGTTGGTCAAGAACCGATAAATACATGCCGGACTCCTTTCTATTGGATCAGCTTCAGGCGCAGTTGCTCGACCTTATCGGCCAATTGTCCCAGACGGACTCGGTGCCAGAACAGGTCGGCAAATACGAACGAGAAGGCCAGCAGGCTGAACATGAACGTCTGCAGCATCTTGGGCGTCATATCGAACGCCCCTTTGGCGCTGGGATCCTCCCCGCCAATGACGACAGGGTGGATGGTGCGGAAAATGCGGATGGACAGGAACGTTAGCGGCACGCTGATAAAGCCGATGATGGCGTAAACGGCCCCGAAGCGGGCTCTCCGATCCGGGTCCTCGATGCCGGCGCGCAGCATCAGATAGGCGGCATAGATCAACTCCATGATCGTGGCGGTCGTCAGGCGTGGATCCCAGGTCCACCATGTGTTCCAGATCGGCCGTGCCCAGATGGACCCGCTCACGATGTTGATCAGCGCGAATACCATGCCGATTTCCACCGCGGCCAGGCCGGCGATGTCCCATTTATGGTCGCCGGTGCGCAGGTAAATGATGCCGGCGATCATGGCCACCAGGAAACCTAACATGCCCACCCAACCGGCAGAGACGTGGAAATAAAACACTTTCTGAACCATTCCCATGACGGCTTCCTCTGGCGCATAGAAGAAGACCATCGCGACCGCTGCCGCGAAAATCACCGCCGTCACCCCATCCAGGATGGACAGCCAACGCGGTTTCGCTTGCATACTCACCTCCAAGACAGATGAATCATTCCTCAACCACATAATCAAAAACCATATACGCTACCGCTACAAAGATCACATCATACGCTATCAGCAGGTTGATCCACGGCCAGATGTCGGCCATATCCGCCGCCTGCAGGAAGCCGCTGCTGGCTTTCACCGCCGCCACTACCACCGGCACCGCCACCGGGAAGAGCAGGATCGGCAGCAGAATGTCGCGCGTGCGCGCCTGAACCGCCATGCTGGCCAGCAGCGTGCCAACCGCTACGTAGCCAATCGAACCGAGCAGCACCACGCCGATCAATCCTGGCAGCAGGGTGTTGATGTTGTAGAGCAGGCTGTAGACCGGCAGGACGATTGCGGCTACGGTCAGCATGAACACCAGGTTGCCGAGCGCCTTGCCAAAGTAAATGGCGCTGCGATCCACCGGCGCGAGGAGCAGCCCATCCAGGCAACCGCGATCCTTCTCGATCGCCATCGAACGGTTGAGGCCCAGCGTCCCCGCGAAAGCGAAGGTTACCCACAGCACGCCGGCGGTGACATTCGCGCGCGCCTGGGCGTCAAGCTCGAGGGCAAAATTGAAAATCAAGATCACAAGCAGGGCAAAGACCAGCATGGCCGAGATCATCTCACGGCTGCGCAGCTCCGCCGCCAAATCTTTCCACAGCACGGCTGCCATGGCGCGCAGAAAGGACGAAGCGCGGCGGTCAGCGGATGCTGCCCGCGTTGCTTCTACCCTGGAGGCAGGAGCCGGTTCCTTAGCACGCTTCAAAGCTGGCATTTCGGCTGGTTTTTCAGGCGTCAGGATACTTTTAGGCGGCATGCCGCGTCCCCTTTCACCCACCTGTCTCCAGCGCCTGACGGTAGAAGGCCAGCAGCCCATCGCGGGGGAGCTGATCGGCGCGGACCGATGCGACGATGCGTCCCCGCGAGAGTACGTCGAAGCGCGAAGCCAGATCCCCGACGCGCGTCAGATCATGTGAAGTCATCAACACAGTACGACCGCGCGCAGCGACCTGCCGTAAGACATCATCCAGCATAGCGCAGGCTTCCTGATCCAGCCCGGTATGGGGTTCATCGAAAAGCATGACTTCCGGGTCGTGTAGCACCGCCCGGCCAATGGCAAGACGTTGTTGCATGCCGCGTGAAAAGGTGCGCACCAGATCGTGGCGGCGAGCAGACAGGCCAACCAGCGCGAGCACTTCGTCAATGCGCGCCTCCAGACGCGGCACGGCGTACATGCGTCCGTAAAATCTCAGGTTCTCTTCGGCGCTCAGATCGCCGTACAACAGCGATAGATGCGAGACGACACCCAGCCGCGACCGCACTGCGGCGGCCTGCTCCGGCAGACGGTAGCCAGCCACGCGGACTTCGCCAAGCGCTGGGCGCGAAAGAGAGGCCAGGATACGCAGCAAGGTCGTCTTTCCAGCCCCGTTGGGTCCGAGGACGGCGACGAAATCTCCCTCGGCCACTTCCAGTTCCAGGTCGCGCAAGACGATTTTAGGGCCAAATCGTTTGACCAGGTGGGTGACGCGGATCATCGCCTCCATAGCCGACAGCTTTCTACTTCTCGCTCTGGCGGTTATAGATCGCGACCAGTTGCGCCTTCAACTCGGCGCGCCGCTCGCGGTAGGCTTCCTCGGGCAGCTTGCCGGCGCGGTAGAGATCGTCCAGCGCGGCAATGGCGTCCATCAGCGCCTCGGCCGTTTCTCCGCCCTCTTCTCCCGTGCTCAGGCCTTCACCCGCAGCCGCCGCAGCCAGCTTCGGTCGCCGCGCTAGGTACAACCACGTCCCGGCTACGATCAGCGCCACGGCAAAGATTGCCAGGCCGATCAGTAAATTCGTGCTCGGACTGTCGGCCGCGCCGCCGGCCGAACCGCTGGGTTTCCCTGACAACGTCAGCGCCAGGGCCGATCCGGCCGCCAGATCGCTTCCAGTGTACATGTGGAAACTCATACCCTGTACGCTCTGATTGCCGGCATCTTGAAGTTGGCTGCTGGCCAGGCGCACGCCCGAATCCTCAAGGAAAACGACCACGTTGCTGACCGGCAGGGTCAGCGGCAGGTTGACATCCAGCTTCTTGTCATAGAGCAGATCGAAGGCGAACAGCACCTGGTGCTGGTTGTCGCCCGGCTGGACCGGTTCAGTGTCGCCGAAACCGTTTTGGGTGGCCACGTAGCGCTGGCCAATGGTGCTGTCCTGGAATTGCAGGTTGCTGGCTCCCTGCGGTAGATCGAAAGTCAGCACCGGCTGACCGGGTTTGGACGCTACCACCATCTTGTTCGTCGGATTCGAGATGATGTACAGTTCGACCACCTGGAGAATGCCCGGCTTGGAGAAGTCGAGGAACACGTGCAGACGGTCGACGCTCAACGCCGAGGCATCCGTGGTCGGCTCATAAACGGTGACCGGCAAATCCAGGTCGGCGCCGCCGGCCGGCGGATGGCCTACGTCAGAGCTGAAGGTCGCATCTTTATAGATCACCGTTACGACGAAGACGCGCCCCGCGGGCATGGCAACGTTATCGAATTCAAAACTGCCATCCGCGGCCACGGGAGCGGATTGGGAGAAAGCCACCTGCATGTTATCGTAGCCCTGCAGGGTGGCCTGCAGGCCCGTCGGCAGCGACCCGCCCGAACCGTTGGTGATCTTACCCTTCACGCTGCCTATCCCGGCGGTTGGCGTCACGCTGGATGCCGCCTGCGGGGTTCCATTTTCTGCTCCGTTGGTGGGAGCGCCACCGCCCGCCGCTCCCGTCGCGGTGGCCGTCATGCCTGCAGCCGGGGAAGTTGATTGGAGACCAGTCGGCTGGGGGGTGGCATTGGCGAGCGCCAGTTGACCACCGCTCGGGGGGAAAGTGAATGAGCGCACATAACTGACCACCGCCCAGCGCTGGTCTGCGCTCAGCTTATCGGAGTAGGCTGGCATGTCCGGTGAAACGCCGTCGCTGACCGTCTGGAAAAGCTGCTGGTCGGAAAGCTGGGCCATGACCGACTGGTCGGCCAGCCGGGCTGGCGGATTGGCCAGGCTCTTCGCTTGAGGGCCGTCGCCTTTCCCCTGCGGGCCGTGGCAGCCAGCGCACTGCTGCTGGTAGATCTGGGCGCCTTGCTGAATGAGGGCGGTTGGACGGCTCAGGCTGTACACATAAGCCAGCACGTCCCAGATTTGTTGGTCGTCCAGGCTGGCGGAAAACCCGGGCATGAATTGGTTCAGGTTGCCCTGGCTGACGATGGCAAACCATTCGGCCGGCGCAGCCTGGCGGGCCAGGTCGGCGCTGCCAATGGCAGCCGGCTGATTGGGGAGCTGGGCGGCCTGCGGACCATCGCCCAGGCCCTGTTGACCGTGGCAGGGAGCGCACTTCTGTGCGTAAATGGCCGCTCCCGCCTGTTCGTTAGGCGGCACCAGTGGATAATTGGCGTTCACCGCCGAGGCAGGTGGAGGCGTGGGCGACTTATAGTTCGGCGGAGGGGTGATATCTTCGGCCAGCGAACAGGCTGCCAAGGCCAGACTGGCCAGCAGGGTAAAGGGGAGGATCAGCTTGCGAGAGAAGGACATGAGGAGATCGTAGAGAATAAGATGATTTTCCTTAAGCTCGACTCAAGGGGTTCCCGCATTTTGGGCAAAAACGATCGGTCTTCTGCACTGGGCGGCCGCATTTTGGGCAGAAACCCGCCGCACTCTCCTGGCGCTGGCTCCGCCGGGCGGAGATCAGACGCTCCAGCTCATCATCGGCCAGCGGGCCGCCGGCCATTGCAGGGGCCAGAGCCGGCGCCGTTCGTCGTGCGGCCTCGACCCGCCGGGCTGCCACGGCTGCCTCGATGCGCTCTTCGACCGTCTGAGTATGGATCTCCTCCTGAAGGGCGTCGATCTGACGCAACAGCTCTGCGCCCTTGTGCAGCAGCGCCTCTCGCTGGAATGAATATTCTTCCTCGGGTATTTTGGCTAATGCATAATCAAAGTCCAGCTCCTGGATCGTGTTTAGCACGCGATCCTGCTCTGCCAAAAGAGACGAGCGCAGGTGTTCTTTCTCCGCCACAGCCCGAGCTTCCCGGCCATTGTGCTCCGACCTTCCCTGCAGGAATGGACGGCTGACAAATATTGCCGCCAGCAGAGCCACCGCCAGAATTAAGAAGACAGATCCGATATCCATAAACTCCTTTACTGCATCCGTGGATCGCTGCGCACCTGCTCGATAGCGCTCTTCACCTGATCCAGCGATTCGAAGCCGCCGATCAACGCATATCCCAGCTTGCCATTTGGCCCGAGGATGTAGTTCTCCGGGACGCCGCGGATGCGGAAGGTCTGGGCGATGCGCGTACCCAGATCCGGCCCGTTAATGTAGGTGATATTGTACGCGGCCATGAATGCCCGTGCTTCAGGTTCTGTGTCGACGTAATCCACACCCAGAAAAACCACCTGGCCGCTGTCCTTGTATTCCTGCCAGGCGCTTTCCAGGATGGGCGCCTCGGTCTTGCAGGGGTCACACCACGAGGCCCAGAAATTGATCAAGATGATCTTTCCTTTCAGGTCAGCCGTGTGGATTTGCTGGCCGTTGAAGGTGGTCAACGTCAATGGCGGGACGGGCTGCCCCACCGCGATCGGTCCCTGTTGGGTGCGCTTCAACCCCAACCCGATGATCGCCAGAAAGCCCAGCAAAAGGATGAAAGCCAGGACGACCGCCCAGGCCGGTAGACTGCGGGTTGCGCGCACGGCCGGTGTTCTTTCGGTTGTCACTTCAGCCATACGATCTCCTATGCTTGCTCACGTTTGCGCAGCTCCTCTTCCACCCGGCGCAGGTACTCATCATCCAGGGAAAGCGGCTGCGGGGTCGCCGGCGGTGGACCCAGCGGAGTTGCCGCCGCGCCCGCAGGACGAGAGCCGCGCAGCACCCGGTAGACCAGATAGACCCCGCCGAGGATGAACAGCGGCGGCAGGATGTAAACCAACCAGTTTAATCCGCGGCGCGGCGGTGCAGCGAGAACCCGTTCACCGTATTGGGCGACGAAATAATTCTTGATCTGCTGCTCGGACCAGCCCGCCGCCAGTTTCTCACGGATCAGCTCGCGCCATTGAGCGCAGGCTTGGGTTGGACACACATCCAGAGGGACGTTTTCGCAAACCGGGCAGTACAGTTGGTGAGCGATCGCGTTTACCTGGTCGTCAGACGGGGTAGGTTGCTGGGCTAACACGTGTGAGGTGAACACGAACGCGAGCGCCAGCGTCAATCCAAGCACAGCCAATGCGATGATTTCCCTTCGTGATTTCAACATTGCGATACTCCACCCCGGTTCATACCGTCCAATTCTCCGGTTCACGCCCTCGCCGGCGCCGTTGCACGGCGCTTCACCCGCTCAATCGCCGCCTCGGGATCAGGCTCCGGCCAGGCGGCCACCAGCGTGCCCAGGATGAATACGATGCCGCCCAGCCACATCCAAAGCACCAACGGGTTGTGGTAGACCTTGAAGGTTGCACCCTGCGCGCTGATTGGTTGCCAATCCACCAGAATAACATAGATATCATCTGCGAGCGTGGTGCGCAGGCCAGGAATGGTCATAGGCTGTTGGGATTCGTAATAATAATCGCGCCTCGGATGCAGCTCGGCCAGGAAGCGGCCATCTTTAGATACGCTCACCCCCGCACGGGCCACGTTGCGGTTGTCATTGGTGTCGAACACAGCCAGGGAGTTGTAGGTGATCGTGTAACCGTCGAGCTGCAACGATTGGCCCTGCTTCAGTGTGCCCTGCGTCTGGGTTTGGAACATATCGATGCCGATCACGCCAAGCGCCATCATGATCACGCCCAGGTGGATGATGTACCCACCATAGCGCCGGCGATTGCGCGCGGCCAGATGCCAGAGAGCCGCGAGCAGGTTTTCCCGCGTGGCTCGTCTGCGCGCCAGAACCGCCCGCCCGTACTCGTACAAAGTTACCGAGCCAACGAAGGCCACCAGCCAGAAGCCGAGCAAGGCAGCCCACAAAGTCACCTTCAACCAAAAGGCCGCCACCGCCAACAGTACGAGCGAAAAAACCAATGGCTTAAGGATATGACGACCCAATAATTTCATTGAAGAATGGCCCCAGGCCGATAGCGGGGCGATGCCCATCAGCAGCAACAGACCGGCGAAAAGGGGGCCGGTGGTGCTCTGGTAGAACGGCGGGCCTACGGTCACCTTTTGGCCGGTGAACAGTTCGGAAATCAGCGGGTAAATCACCCCCCAGAAACATACCGCCAGGATGCTCATGAAAAGCAGATTGTTCAGCAGGAAGAGGGATTCGCGGCTGAGCAGCGAGTTCATCTCCCCTTCGGAGCGCAAATCATTCCAGCGGTACAGCAACAACGCCAGCGAAATAATGAAGGTTAAGCCGATGAATCCGAAGAAAAGCGGGCCGATAGAGCTCTGCGCAAAAGCGTGCACCGAAGAAAGCACTCCGGAACGCGTCAGGAAAGTGCCAAAAATGACCAGATCATAGGTCAGGATGATCAGGATCATGTTCCAGCGTTTCATCAGCCCGCGCTTTTCCTGGATCATCACCGAATGCAGAAACGCCGTGCCGCTCAACCAGGGCATGAGCGCGGCGATTTCGACCGGATCCCATCCCCAGTAGCCTCCCCAACCAAGCACATCGTAAGCCCAGCGCATACCCAGCACCAGGCCGATGGAAAGGAACAGCCAAGCCACCAGTGTCCAACGCCGCGTCAGGCGAATCCAGCGGTCATCCGTGCGCCCGGTCACCAGCGCGGCGATCGCGAACGAATAGGGGATCACGAAAGAGACAAAGCCCAGGTAGAGCATGGGCGGATGGGCGATCATTCCTGGGTGGCGTAGCAGGGGATTTAGGCCGTTCCCATCCGGCGGAATCAGCGCGGTGGCGCCGGCCGGAGGGATCATCGCGATGACCGTCTGTCCGCCGGGCGTCTGCCAGTAGCGCGCGAACGGGTTCTCGACGAAGATCACCAGACCCAGGAAGAAGGTCAGCGTCACAAGCGCTACAATGATCACCCAGGGCAAGAACTCGCGGTCACGCTCCCATTTGCGCAGGGTCACCGCCGAAGCAAACGAGGACATCAGCCAGGACCAGAAGACCAGCGAGCCTTCCTGCCCTCCCCACAGGGCGGTGATCTTCAGGTACAACGGCATACTGCGGCTGGTGACCTGGTAGACGAAATTGACCTGAAACTGGTTGGTCAATAGCAGAACAATCAGGCTGAGTGCGGAGAGGGTGATCAGCGGCCAGGTTAGCATCATGGCCGCGCGAGCGCTGTCCACCCAGGTGGGTGACTTGCGATGGATGCCCCATACGGCTGCACCGATCCCATACAGTGATAAGAGGAAGGTTATGACCAGAACGCCAAATCCGAAATTAGCGAGCATCAAGACACCTCGTTGTTAACTTTGACCCACAAGAACTCAGGGGGCGCAATGCTTCATAGACAACCGGCCCTTCCAATGACATGAAGGAGCCAAAAGCTTCTATCCACAGACACCCCTCATACCGGTAACAGCGGGCATCTGTCGCACAGATTGGAGGATCGATAAACCGGCCGGCAGATCGGTTCACTCGCTTTGCGATTGGTTGGGCAGGGCTTCCTGATACTTGGTCGGGCATTTCAGCAGCAGATCGCTGGCGTGGAAGACCCCGTTCTGGTCGAGCTGACCAGTCATGATCGCCTGGGCCTCGTTTTTCAGCAGGTCCGGCTTGACTCCGGTATAAATGACCTTCAAATGGGTGCGCCCCGGATCCACCACGGCGGCGTGCAACACGGCCGCCAAACCGCCCTGCGCCTCGATCAGCTTATTATCCGCCGGCACATTTGCCACCTCGAAGGTGAGCTGAAGCGTCTGAGGATCATACTGGATGGTATCGCCGATCACCGCACCGGAAATGCGCACGTTCTTGCCGATCGCGCTGGCGCCGCGGGCTTTGAGCTCGTCAATGGTGAGGAAATATTCTGCGTTCGCCCGCGTGGACGAGATGATCAGGTATAACACGGCAGCCAGAATCAGCAGGCCCCCCACCAGAAATTTGGTGCGGTTGGCAGGCTTTACGGTTTGTACGACAGGTTGATCCATAAGGACGTACCTCCAATAAAACAGAGTCGGGTTTGGCCGTTCTTATAATAAACCTCTGCACTATTTATTAAATAAAGATTGAGGCTCTCTCCCGTAATCATTTTCTCATATAAGGATTAAATTTGTCTGAGATGCGCAGATGATGCCATGAGAGAATTTTAAGCGCATAATGACCATAAATCATGGGAATTGTCCGTTAGGTCGCTGGGATTATAACAGATTTCCATAGAAAACCAGAGTGCCATATAGCCTGGTATCACCTGATATAAGGCATCACCCGCATATGTGACACATTGCGCTATTTCCCCTGACAAAAATAATCATTATTACCGAAATTGTCCCTTGTTCATGTATAATGAGCTAAGTCTCTCATATTGATTTAATCTGTTATGGCTTGATGCTTCAGGCGATAACAGTATGCCTGGCGGGGTTTCAAACGTACGATTAACCGTTTGTTGGGTTTGCGACGATCTCATTGATCGGTGCTTTGATATCAGAAGGTGTCCTTCTCTTGTGCAAATCAGGAGCAAAGAGGGGCGGCGCCGCTTCAGCTATCTCTTCAATTGACTTTGATCAGGAGCGAGCGTTGGTATGAAAAAGTTACTCCGCAGTCTGAAAAGCTTCCTCTTCCCTGGTCCCGACAAACCCCTGGCGATCCGCATTTTGCCCTATGCGGTGTTGGGTCTGCTGACCATCATGGTGATCGGCCTCGGCACCTGGACCTGGGAATACACCAACTCGCCAGCTTTCTGTGGGCAGACCTGCCATACCATGCCGCCGCAATATTCCACCTATCTGGTATCGCCTCACGCAAGAGTTACCTGCTCAGATTGCCACATCGGGCGCGAGTCCTTCCCGGTTCAATTCAGCCGTAAAGTTGGCGAAATCGGCCTGGTGATTGCCACCATCACTGGAAACTACAACTTTCCCATCCGTGCGCACAACATGCGCCCGGCGCGCGAATCCTGCGAGTTGTGCCATTATCCCGAGCTGTTCTCCTCCGACAGCATGCTGGAGATCAAGCACTTCGCGGAGGACGAAAACAATACCGAAAGCATCACTTACCTGTTAATGAAAACCGGCGGCGGCACCCGCCGAGAGGGTCTGGGCTACGGCATCCACTGGCATACCGAAAATCCAGTCTATTATCTGGCCCTGGACGACGAAAAACAGCAGATCCCTTATGTCAAGGTAATCAATGATGATGGTACGGTCACCGAATACATAGACAGCGAAAGTAATATCGACCCCAAGTCCATCCCCCAGGATAAGCTGGAAAAGATGGACTGCATCACCTGCCACAACCGCGCTTCCCACCAGGTGCTCAAGCCCGAGGAGGCCATGGACCAAAACCTGGCCCGCGGGTTGATATCAGCCAAGATCCCTGAGATACGCGCCAAGGGTGTCGAAGTCCTGCGCGGGGATTATCAGAACACCGACGAGGCGATGAAGGGGATTGCCGGCCTGCGCGATTTCTACCAGCAAAATTACCCCGATTTCTTCTCTAAAAATGCTACCCTGATCATCCAGGCGATCAACGTTCTTCAAGAAACGTACAAGAACTCGGTTTACCCAGAACAGCAATTCAACTGGGATACACATCCCAACAATATCGGTCATGAGTATTCCGCCGGCTGCTTCCGTTGCCACGATGGCAAACATATCAACGCTCAGGGGCAGGTTGTGCGCCTTGAATGCAACCTTTGCCATTCCATCCCTGTCGTGGCCGGCCCGAATGATCTCGTATCCAACATTGAGCTCAACCGCGGCCTGGAACCCGAATCGCACCTCAATTCGAACTGGATCAACCTTCACCGCCAGGTCTACAACGAAACATGCAGCTACTGTCACACCACCCGCGATCCGGGCGGTACGAGCAACACGTCCTTCTGCTCCAACAGCGCCTGCCACGGGCAGACCTGGAAGTACGCCGGCTTTGACGCGCCGGGAATCCGCACCACGCTGATCGAACAGGCCAAGCTGTACATCACGCCAACACCCGAATCCGTGGCGCCCACGCTGCAGCCAGGAGCTGTCCTTACCTTCGCCGATCAGATCGCCCCCATGCTGGAAGCCAAATGTGTGAGCTGCCATCACACAGGCGGCATAGCCGGATTGGATTTGAGCAGCTACGCAGGATTGATGCAGGGTGGTCAGAGCGGACCAGCGGTGGTGCCCGGCGATCCTCAAGGCAGTCTGATCGTACAAAAACAATCCGGCGACCAGGCCCACTTCGGCCAGCTCACCGCCGAGGAGCTGAACATCTTGACGCAATGGATCCAGGCTGGCGCGCCAGAGAAGTGAGGCGATCCACCATCCGTGTCGCACGGGCGGTTGTGATCCGGATTGTTTGCTTTGCTGACAAGGAGGTGAAGAGTATAAGAGGAATAAGATATCAGAATAACCAACGATGTGGCCATAACTGTTTCTAGGAGAATGCGTTATGACGAGCCAAACCAAGAAGATTTTGCTCCTTATCGGAGTAACTTCGGCGCTCCTATTGGTTTTGGCGGCCTGCGGTTCGACGCCAACTACGGCGCCGCCTGCCCCAACAGAAACCGTTCAGGTGAGTCCTTCCCCGGCGCCCAGTCCGACGCCGGCCCTGGAAATCCCGAACGAGGTAGCATGGGCAGCCTCGCCGCATGCCGCGAAGGACGCCGAAGCGTTTAACCACTGGAACGAGGCCAGCCCGGCCGAAATTCCGGTGACCTGCGCCAAGTGCCACAGCACACCCGGCTTCCAGGACTATGTCGGAGCGGACGGCAGCACGGCCTTCCAGGTGGATAAACCGGCCGCCATTGGGACGGTGATCACCTGCTCAGCCTGCCACAACGAGGCCACCGCTAAACTGACCACGGTCAAGTTCCCGTCGGGCGCCGAACTGACCGGCCTGGGACCCGAAGCAGTCTGCATGACCTGCCACCAGGGCACCGCCTCCGGCAGCAGCGTGGATGCCTCGATCGAAAAGGCTGGCCTGAAGGATGACGATACCGTATCCAAGGATCTCACCTTCACCAATATCCACTACTTCGCCGCTTCTGTTGCCCGCTACGGTGACCTGGTCAAGGGCGGTTACGAGTACCCGGGCAAGACCTACGACACCATGTTCGAGCATGTGGTCGGTTACCAGACCTGTGTGCAGTGCCACGATCCGCATTCGACCGAGCTCAAGATCGACGAGTGCTCCTCTTGCCACACCGGTGTGAAAACGGTGGAAGATCTGCACAACGTGCGCATGAACGACTCACTGGTGGACTACAACGGCAACGGCAATGTCAAGGAAGGCCTGTACTACGAGGTCCAGGGCATGCAGACATTGCTCCTCCAGGCAATTCAGGCTTACGCCAAGGAGGTCAGCAAAACGCCCATCGCCTACTCGCCGGATTCCTACCCATACTTCTTCATCGATACCAACGGAAATGGGACGGTGGATAAGGATGAGGCCACCAGCAAGAATGCGTACAACGCCTGGACAGGAAGGCTGGTTAAGGCGGCTTTCAACTACCAGCTCTCGGTGAAAGATCCGGGGGCTTACGCCCACGGCGGCAAGTACGTCATCGAGCTGCTGTACGACTCGATCGACAGCCTGAACCAGAAACTGTCCACACCCATCGATCTTTCGAAGGCCAGCCGCACCAGTGCCGGGCATTTCACCGGCGCCAGTGAAGCTTTCCGCCACTGGGACGCCGAGGGCGAGGTGCCAGGCACCTGCGCCAAATGCCACTCCGGCGCCGGCCTGCCCCAGTTCCTCGCCGAGGGTGTGAACATCTCCAACCCACCCACCAACGGTTTGCGCTGCGAAACCTGCCACAACGATGTCTCCAAGTTCACCCGCTACCAGGTTGCCGACGTCAAGTTCCCCTCTGGCGCAACGGTCACCTTTGGCGAGAACAATGACGCCAACCTGTGCCTCGAGTGCCACCAGGGACGCGAGTCGACCGTCAGCGTGAACAAGGCCGTGGCCGGACAGGATCCCGACAAGCCGGTGGATAAGCTGACCTTCAAGAATGTCCACTACTTTGCAGCCGGCGCGACCATGTTTGGCACCGATGTCAAGGGCATGTACGAATACCCTGGCAAGACCTATGCCGGCCAGTTTAAGCACGTTCCCAAGTTCGACACCTGCATCGGCTGCCATGACGCCCACACGCTGGCGCCCGACACCAGCGCCTGTCAGGGCTGCCACCAGGTGAACGACCCCATGCAGGTGCGCGCGCCAAACGACACCACCGACTACGACGGCAACGGCAAGGTCGAAGGACTCGGCGTGGAGGTGTCCAACATGAACGCCAAACTCTACGCCGCCATCCAGGCTTATGCGAAGGACGTGCTCAAGAAGCCGATCGTCTACTCACCTGACGCCTACCCGTATTTCTTCAACGACACCAACGGCAACGGCCAACTTGACCCGGATGAGGCGAACGCCAAGAATGCCTACGCCACCTGGTCGCCGCGCCTGCTGGAGGCGGCTTACAACTATCACTACGTGATCAAAGACCCCGGCGCCTTCGTGCACAACGGCCCGTATGTCATGCAGGTGCTGTATGACTCCATCCAGGACCTGGGTAAGAAGGTCACCGTTGACATGAAGGGCATGGTCAGGCCGCAATAGCTTTGGGTTGTACGTACTATTAATCGCGCGCGGCCATCTGCCGCGCGCGATTTGTATGACGTGAATGGTTGCCGGGGATCAGACTACTTCCCGTACCCCCGCCATCATCAGACCCAGCTCCTCTGGCGTGGAACTGGGGCCATCGACGATACCCACGATCTGACCCTCATAGATCACCGCAATGCGGTCGGATAGGGCGCGGATCTCGTCCAGGTCCTCGGAAATCAACAGGGTGGCGGTGCCGGCCTCGCGCTGCTCCAGCAAACGGCGGTGGATATACTCGGTCGCGCCTATGTCCACCCCGCGGGTGGGTTGGGCGGCGATCAGCACGCGCGGCTGGCGCGATAACTCGCGCGCCAGGATCAGTTTCTGGATGTTCCCGCCGGACAGGTTCTTGAGCGGCGTCTCGAGGTCGGGCGTCTTGACGTTATAGCTCTTCACCAGTTCGCCGCAGCGTTTGCCGATGGATCGAAAGTTCATGAATATGCCGCGCGCATAGGGCGAGCGCCCGTGATCCTCGAGAATCAGGTTCTCAGCCACGTTGAAATCGCCGATCGCCCCGTCGCGCATGCGCTCCTCGGGGATGTAGGCCTGCCCCGCCAGGATGTGCTCTTCGGGCGAACGGTTGGTCACATCTTTCCCCAGGAGTATCTGACGGCCGCGGCTGATCGGCCGCAGCCCGGCCAGCGCCTCGGCCAGCTCGCGCTGCCCGTTGCCCGATACGCCCGCCAGACCGAGGATTTCGCCTTCGTGCACCTCGAACGATACCCCCCGCAGCGCATCCGTACCGCGGTCGCCTCTCACCCACAGGTCTTCGACCTGCAGCAACGGCTGGCCGGGTTTGGCCGGCGTCCGTTCGTATTGCAGGATCACCTCCCGCCCGACCATCAGCCGCGCCAGCTCTGCTTTGGTAACGCCCTCGTTTTTCGTCGTGCCCACCACGCGTCCGTCGCGCAAGACGGTGATGCGGTCGCTGATGGAAAGCACCTCGTGCAGCTTGTGTGAGATGAAGATCAGCGCATGTCCATCGCGGGCCATCTGTCGCAGGGTGGTGAACAGGTCGTCCACCTCTTGCGGGGTGAGCACCGCGGTCGGTTCATCAAGGATGAGCAGCGCAGCGCCACGGTAGAGCGCCTTGATGATCTCCACCCGCTGCTGCTCGCCCACCGCAAGCTGCCAAACGTAAGCGCCAGGGTCGACTTTTAAGCCGTATTGGGCGGAAAGCTGCGAGATACGCTTAGCCACCCGGTCCAGGTCCAGGATCGGTCCGCGCGAGGAGGGCAGCCCCAGGGCCACATTCTCGGCCACCGTCAGCGAGGGCACGAGCATGAAGTGCTGGTGGATCATGCCGATGCCGGCGCGGATGGCATCCTGCGGCGAGCGAAAATGCTGCTCCACCCCATCGATCAAGATGCGACCTTCATCCGGATGATACAGGCCGTAGAGCTGGCGCATCAACGTGCTCTTCCCGGCCCCATTCTCGCCCAGCAGAGCATGAATCTCGCCGGCTTTCACATCGAAATCCACGTGATCGTTGGCGAGCACACCCGGGAAGCGCTTGACGATGCCCTGCATTTCCAGGGTTTGGATGCTTTTATGGTAGGAGGAGCGGGGTTGGTCAGCCATCGCCTGATTTCTGAGAACCTGTTTGCCGATCAGCTTTCATCGAAACGAGCCTTCTTATCGTTCTTCGTCTCCGCTTACGGGTTGACCGTAATCTTGCCATCCTTGATGCCCTGGATGGCTGCATCGGCCGCCGACTTCACCTCCGCCGGCACGTTGAAGTCTGGATTGTACTTGATCACTAGACCATTGTTCTTGAAGGTCAGATTGTAGGCCTTGCCGCCCACAACACCCTTCTGGACGCTGTCGATCATGTCTTTGATGACACCCGTCCAGTCATACACCTGGCTGGCCACAACGATGCTGGGCGCCAGAGAGGTCTGGTCCCATTGCTGGCCAAACCACAGCACGTTCTTCTCCTTGGCAACGCCAATGGCGCCGACAACCGATTGGGATGAGCCGGTGAGCACGTCAGCCCCATTCTGAATCTGGGTGGTGGCCGCAGCGGCCATCAACGATACGTCAGAGAAGGAGCCGGTGTAGGTAACGTTCACCTTATCATCTGGCTTGGTGGCCAACACGCCCTGCTTGAAACCGTCCACGTACAACTTGGCGTCGCCGGCTTCCACCGGTCCGAGAATGCCAATAACCCCGGATTTAGACAGCATCGCTCCAATCACGCCCTGAACGTAGCCGCCCTGCTCAGCCTCGGCCTGATAGGCAAACACATTGTTGATTCCGTCCTCCTGGAAAGTATCCAGCGAAGTGCCCCAGGCAAAGGCGGTTTTGGGGAAGTCGGGGGCGATCTGCTGCAAGGAGGTGCCGTACTGTGAACCGTGCGCGATCACCAGGTTGTAACCTTTCGTGGCGTAATCACGCAGCGCCGCGGCGGCGTCTGGCACATTGAAGAGATTTTCAGAATAAGCGATCTGCAGCTTGCTCTCTCCGCCCATATCCTTCTGGACGGATAACAGCGCCTCATAGATCGATTGGCTGAATGCGTAATCGTTCTTCGCACTGGGCATGACGATCGCGATCTTGAAAGGGCCCGTGGCCACAGCGGTGGGGGTTGCCGCAGGCGCAGCCGGAGCGCAGGCCGCAACCAGCAGAGTCACCGCGGCTGCAAGCAAACCAACACGGAAAAGGACAGATTTCATTGTTTTTCTCTCCTGTTTAATTTTCAGAACCGGATTGATTTGAGCTGACGGTTTGGTGGCAATATTCAGTCGGGCGACCTCCTTTTTGATTGCTGGGTCTGATCTTTATTTTCGCCGCCAGTCACTGAGCAAATCTGCAAGGGAATTCGCGGCGCATCCGTCTCGCGGCCGGTCAAGCCTCTCCGCGTTCGAACGGTTTGGCCAGAGCAGCGGGCTGCCTGGCGCGATTGGCAGCAAAGGTGAGCGCTAGAATGGTGAGAATGTACGGGAGCATCAACGCAATGTTCGAAGGAATCTTGACGCCCTTGACCTGCAACCACAATTGGAAAGCGTTCACGAAGCTGAACAGCAGCGAACCGCCCAGTACGCCAACCGGGCGCCATCCGCCGAAATAGACCAGCGCTACAGCGATGTAGCCCATGCCGCTGGTCATGTTCTCTTGAAACAAGTTGATGAGCGCCAGGGTGAGCGATGCTCCGGCAATGCCGGCCATCATTCCACCGAAAGTGACCGTCAAATAACGGATGCCCGCCACACTGATGCCCAACGAATCGGCTGCCTGCGGGTTCTGACCTACCGCGCGGATTTTCAAGCCTAGCGTGGTGCGGTTGAGCACATAAGTACTAATGGGCACCATCAAAAAGGCAGCGTACACCAGCAAGGAGTGGTTGAAAAGGGCGTCGCCAAGATAAGGGATATTGCCCAGCAGCGGTATGCGCACCGATGGGAAACCATTGATCGCCACGGTCGAACTCATTAACTTCTCGAACAGAAGGCTGGATAGGCCAAGCCCGAACAGCGAGAGGCCGATGCCGCTGATGCCCTGCTCGGCTTGCAGGGTAACGCTGACCAGGGCCATCAGCAGACCGAGCAATATGCCGGCCGCCGCCGCTCCCAGCAGCCCGAGCCAGAGGTTTCCAGTGATCGTGCTGACGTAAAAACCCGTGAAGGCGCCCATCAACATGATGCCTTCCACGCCCAGGTTCAGCACGCCGGAAGCCTGTGCGAATGTCTCGCCGATCGCGGCGAACAGATAAGGCGTCGCCAGGCGGATGCCCGAATACACGATGCCGAGGATGACCGGAAGGGTGAAAAGATCAGACATGGGTTTGTCTCTTGCGAGCGCGGCGCCTGGAAAAAATCGTGCTGCTGACCACGAACAGGACGATCATGCCCAGGATGACCGTCACAATGGCCGACGGCACCTGCATGGTACGCTGCATCTGGTCAGCGCCGACCAGCAACGCGCCGAAGATGATTGCAGCCGGTATCGCGCCCAGCGGATGAAGCTGGCCAAACAGGGCCACGACGATGCCGGTAAAGCCGTACCCGCCCGAAAGACCGTAGATCATACGGCGCTGAACGCCCATCACCAGCGCCGCTCCAGCGATGCCGGCGAACGCCCCGCCCAACACCAGCGACAGCACCTGGTAGATGCGCACATTGATGCCGGCATAGCGTGAGGCATTCGGATTGAGGCCGACCGCACGGATGCGGTATCCGATCGTGGTGCGCCACATGAAGATATAGACAAGGATCGCCAGGATTAACGCCAGGATGGTGCCGGCGTTCAACAGCGTCTGCGGGACAAGGCGCGGCAGCCAGGCGGCGCGCGGCAGGAGCGCCGATTGGGCGATGCTGGTGCCGGCCGCCACCTCGGCTGGATCGAGCATGGGGCCCGTCAACAGGTAAAGATTGAGTTGAATGGCAATCTGATTCATCATGATCGTGCTGAGGATTTCGTTCACCCCCAGGCGCGCCTTGAGGAAACCAGGGATGCCGCCCCAAGCTGCACCCGCCAGCGCTCCAGCAATGATGCACAGCGGGATCATGACCACCGCTGGCAGATGAGGCAGGCTCAGCGCGAAGGCAGTGGCGGCCAAAGCGCCCACCGTGATCTGCCCCTCGGCGCCGATGTTGAGCACACCACCGCGAAAGGCGATCACGATGCCAAGCGCCACAAATAATAACGGGGTAGCCTGTACCAGCGATTGCGTCATCCCGAACACGCTGCCGACTACCCCGCTCACCAGCGCCCCGTAGGCTGCCAGGGGATTCACCTTGAGCAGCCACAACATGACTGCCCCAATAGTAAGCGCCAGGGGCACCGCTGCCAATGGAAGCAGAGCTTCCAGTGTCTGGTTCGCTACTCGTTTTAGCTCCGGTGTTTCCGGCATTCTTTGGAAATCCTTTTCTCCGACGATGATTGGGATTGGGTTGTTGGTCGTCGGAGTTGGTTATCCGTTCCAGGGAAATGAGATGCAGAGCGCCTGTTTGAATTATAGTGGCTTTTTACTTGTATGACAACTGATCATTTTAGATATTCCTTCCCGTCAACGATTCCGCAAAGGTGACATTTGTCACATTCAAAACGGGTCAGGTTACGGATATTCTGTCATTGGAGATAAGAGGTAATTAATATATAATTAATTTTGTCTGCGGCGCGAAAGCCCGATTGTATGCTTATTGGTGGGGATTCGATCAGTCAAGCGCCTTCCCGCTTAAATAGCTTCCCAATCTTCCCGACAATGGAGTGTATTGAATGACGGGAATCAAGTTTTCATCGTTCAAGCCCCACTGGTTGATCCTGGCTCTTGTCCTGGGAGGAGCATTGATCCTCGGGCTCGTGCTGGCGTGGCCGGAGCGTGCGGATGCATCCCAACCCTCATCGGGTTCCCTGGCGCCAGGGTCGGCCCCCCAACTCACCAATGCGGATTGCCTGCTGTGCCACAGCAAACCCGGCTTCAATGTCCCCCTAGCTGATGGCGAGAAGTTGCCCCTCACCATCGATCCGACCCAATACGGCGCTTCGGTGCATGGCAGCAAGAACATGAGCTGCACCACCTGCCACGTGGACATCACCGAGTTCCCTCATCCCAAACGCACGGCTGAAAGCCTGCGCGAATATGCCGTCCAAATGAGGGACACCTGCAAGACCTGTCACAATGAGCAGTACCAGCTCACCATGGACAGCGTTCACCAGAAAGCCTTCGAATCCGGTAACCAGCAGGCGCCCACCTGCGCCGATTGTCATAATCCCCATACGCAGGGGCGGATTACCGATGCCAAAACCGGTCAAATACTCCCCGCAGCGCGGTTGAACATTCCCCAAGTCTGTGCCCGCTGCCACAATGCCATCTACAACGAGTACAAGGAAAGCGTACACGGTGCAGCGCTGATCGACGCTAACAACACCGACGTGCCCACCTGCATCGACTGCCATGGTGTGCACCGCATCCCCAACCCAACCACGCCCGCCTTTCGCATCAACTCGCCCCAAATTTGCTCCAAATGCCATACCGACAAGGCTCTGATGAGCAAATACGGCATCTCCACGGACGTGCTGAGAACATACGTGGCTGATTTTCACGGCACGACTGCCACCCTCTTCCAAAAGCTGAGCCCAGACCAGCCGACAAACACACCGGTATGCTTCGACTGTCACGGAGTGCACAACATCACTCGGGTGGATGATCCGGTGAACGGTCTCCAACTCAAGCAAAATTTGCTGGCCACCTGCCAGAAATGTCATCCAAACGCCGGGACGAATTTCCCCACAGCCTGGATGGGGCATTACATCGCCGACCCGAAACGTACTCCCCTGGTGTATTACGTGCAGCTCTTCTATAAAATCTTGATCCCCCTGGTGCTGGGCGGTATGGTGCTCTTTGTCGCCAGCGACGTCTACCGCCGCCTGAAAGATCGCCGCAAAGGAGGCAGTCAGGCATGAACGAAACGCAAAAAACCTACACCCGCTTCGAGATTGGGCGGCGCATCGAGCATATTCTCTTGATCGCCTCCTTTACCACCCTGGCTTTGACCGGTCTGCCGCAGAAGTTCAGCACAGTGGGCGTCTCCGATTTCATTATCCGAGTGTTTGGCGGGATCACCAACATTCGAGTGGTGCACCATACTGCTGCGGTGGTTTTCATGCTGGAGGCCGTTTATCACCTTGTGGTGATCGGCTACAAGCTGTTCGTCCTGCAATTGAGGCCCTCCATGTTGCCCGGCACCAAAGATGTACGGGATGCGATTCAGGCCTTCGCTTACAATCTCGGTTTGACGAAGCAACCCCCGCGCATGGGACGCTATACCTTCCAGGAGAAGCTGGAATACTGGGCGCTGGTTTGGGGTCTTGTGGTGATGGCCTTTACCGGCTTCATGTTATGGAACCCCATCGCCACAACCAGCGTTCTGCCCGGGGTAGTCATCCCGGCCGCCAAAGCCGCCCATGGTTGGGAAGCGGTGCTGGCTGTGCTGGCCCTGCTCATCTGGCACACGTATAACGTCCACATTAAGCACTTCAACCAGAGCATCTGGACCGGCAAACTGACCCGAAAAGAGATGGAAGAGGAACATCCCCTCGAGCTGGAAGAGATCGAAAAAGCCAGCCAGATCGACCAGCGGGAGAACGCGCTGGCCGAAAAACGGCGCAAGATCTATTTCCCGCTGGCTGCCGTGATCAGCTTTGCGTTTTTATTCGGCATCTATAAATTTGTCACCTTAGAAGTGACCGCCATTACCACCGTGCCGCCGGCCGAACGCGCCCCGGTGATTCAGGTCCAGACGCCTACTCCACTGCCAACCGAGGAGCCCACCCCGACATCGTCGGCGCCTGCAACCGGAGCCAACCTGACCTGGACGGATGTGATCGGACCGCTCTTCCAGCAAAAGTGCGGCGCCTGCCATGGGCAGGCTGGCGGGCTTAACCTGACCGATTACGCCGCCGCATTGAAAGGCAGCACGAAGGGACCGGTGATCATTCCGGGCAATGTAGATGGCAGCCCATTGGTGGCGCTGCAGGCCGCGGGTGGCCATCCGGGCCAGCTTTCCGCCGAAGAGTTGAATCTAGTTAAGAATTGGATCCTTGCCGGTGCACCCCAATAAACGGAAATTCCTGCGCCAAATGTCCAATCTTTTGCGAAGTAATTTGACCGGGGCGGACTGCATTCCGCCCCTCCATTTTTCTACATAAATTGGTTCAGGGTGATTTTCCTGATTGAAATCCGGACCGCAATCTTGTACGATACAAGTACGAGAAGATCGGCGCCGGATGGGAGGCGCGCTCTCCGGACGGCGTCGGCGGGAGGGCTGTACCATGGAAACCAAAATCGGGGTAGTCACTCACTACTATAATCACCTGGGGGTGGCGGTGATTAAGCTGGATGAGCCCCTCAAGCTGGGCGAAACAGTTCATATCCTTGGGCACTCGACCGACTTCACTCAGCGGGTCGGGTCGATGGAGATCAACCATCGCAAAGTGCAATCGGTTGGCGCGGGAGCGGAAGTGGCGCTAAAAGTGGTCGCCCGCGTCCGGCGCGGAGATGCTGTCTTCCGCGTGCCGGAGGGGGAGGAGATTCCTCCACCAGAGACCGAACCCTCAGGCAGCAATTTTTAATTTGGCAATAAATAAGAATCGAGCGGCAGTCTTTACCCAAGCGCGGCCTTTGCGGTGCGGATGATCCCACACAAGAGCCGAGCGGGTATGGCGCTTCTGCTTCCGAGATGCTGATGTTTCTGAATGTGTAAAAATCGCACCCCGACGATTGCCGGGGTGCGAGCTTATTACCAGATGGAGCGTTCCAACCAATGTTGAACGCGTTCCGCATTGGATGCGTGGATCACCAGTTGCCAGAGGCTGTCACCACATCCTGTTGGTTGATCGGCGTCGGCACGAATTCGAAGCCGTACCACCAGACGACGTTTTGCTTGTTGTTCGCATCCGTCCAGAAGGCGTGGAAGACGTTGTCCGCGCCGACGGCGAGATCGGTGTAGTCGCCGAAGAACCCGCCGCCGAACTGGTTGCGCGTATTAATCGGGTGGGTGGAGACCACGTTCGCCACATTGGTCATCACGTCGCGCACCGCGTAATCCAAGCGGGCATTATGGATGTAATTGCCCAGCTCCAGGCAGTCAATCCGGCCGACGACGTCGGGCGCGGGCTTGGCGCACGTCTGCCAGGGGGAGACAACGTCGGCAATGTAAGCCGAGACGTACACGCGCCCGTTGGGAGCAACTTTTACGGCGGGGAAGACCTGATCGACGCGGCGTGGCGAAGGAGCGCTTAAGGTGCTGCCATTTGGCTGAGTCACCGGATAGCCAACCGCCACCCGATTGGCCCCGTCGTAGGAGGGCAGCGCCAGGACCGGCGAGCTCCAGGTTGCGCCGCCGTCGGTGGATTTGCTCATGAAGACCGCCGCGTGGCAACCATTATTCGTGGAGGCCGGGCAAAAGCCGCCCGTGCTGTCGCTGGTTAATGAATTCCACACCACGTACAGGCTGCCATCCGGACCGGCCGCCGCCGCAGGGAAGCTGTTCACGCGGAAGGCGGTGTTGGCCAGCGGCAGGATATCCACGAGCTTGGAAATTTCCACCGGCTTGCCGAAGGTCACACCACCATCCGTGGACTTGGCCACGTAAATGCTGTCCAAAGTGGCCAGCCTGGTTGCCCCTTCCCAAAAGACGTAAACCGTGCCGTCCGGGGCTACGACCGGGCGAGAACCCTGGTCGTAGAGCACATTGCCGGAAATCAGCTCAGGGCTGCTGAACGTCTTTCCGCCGTCTGTTGAGTACACAAAGGAGATGGGGGATTGAACATAGGCGCCGTTGACCGGATTAAAGATAAAGCGCGTCCACGAAACATACACCCGGTCACGGAACGGGCTGTTGGGATTCGCATCCACATTGATCCACTCTTTGTCATTGAAGACGGCAGGTGAAGTTGTCGGATTGATGAAGGTGGGTTGGGACCAGGTCAGGTTACCGTTTGAGTCAAAGGTCCCTCGATTGACGGTCACAGTGTTGGGTGGAGCTGTACGGTCGAAACCCAGGCCGGCATAATATACATGGCCCTGACTGTCGAAAGCCACCGCCGGATCCCCGCCGGCATCGTAGATGCCGCCCACCAGGTGTTCAACACCTGGAATGAGGGTCCCCGTGTGTTGTGGATCGGTGGCTACACAACACCAGGTCTGGCCGCCGTCATTGGAAAAGTACGTGCCTGAATAGCCGTCGCCCAGGCCCGAGCAAGGCTGACCGTTGATCATGCAGGACCAGGTGCGCGTGACATAATCATTCGCCCCGGCCACGATCCGCATGGGATTGTTTGGATCTACGGCGATGGCGGTTTCATTCTGCGGAGCGGCCGCCGTGTCGCCGTTCACCGTCACATCTGGCGGGAGGACGCTCGATCCATCGAGCGGGCTGGAAAGGACATAAGTGGGCGTGATGGGCGCTGTGGGGACCAAATTGCCCACCTCATTCTGCTCTGCTTCCTGGGTTACGAATGCAGAAAAGCGGATCTGCAGGCCAGCCGTCCCATTTAGTGAAGCGACCTTTCCGGCCAGGGTATTGATGTCGTATGTGGGCGATTGCGCAACCGCCGGCAGGATGCCCGGCCCAAAAGCAAAGCCCAGAGTTGACATGACCAGCACCAGGACAGACCAAAGTCGTGCGCGTCTCATAACATACCTCCTTTCAAACTCTTCTATAGACAGTAAGAAGCGAGCCGATGCAAGTGCTCTTTCATCGTAAGCAAGCGCAGCGCCCGTTTGCGAGCGCAAAATGCACTGGGAGAAGAATCCCCTGACACCACCTCCTTAGAAAGCAACGGCATCACCTGAGGTGATGCCACGATCGGTAGAGATGTAGCGGTAGTTTGAGGTTATCCAACCAAAGGGGGACACCCGCGAACCAGTCGTTCGAGTTACAACAAGGCCGGGCATCCTTGCGGAAATCTGCACAGACCTTGCAGGTTCATTCGTGGGCGTCAGATACATGATGCTTTGGAACCGTTATTGGAAGCGAAATGGAATGTGAACAACGATGATATGGTTATGGATATATTCGACCAACTTGCTCGTGATGTCACGATTATAGCGCAGCCGACTCGGGATGTCCTTAAAGTGAAGTTAAGGTTTTGTAGATTTGCTGAAAATGATTGGCCCGCCGCCGATCAGAACCGGCGGCGGGCTCAGATTTTGCATCCGTGGAAACTCACCCGCGGCGCCTGCTTTTCGATTGGGAGTGCCTACAACTCCTCGTACTTGACCTCCACCCAGCGCTTCTCCTCGGCGCTGCGCGCAATCCTCTCCAGCAGGGCCAGGTTGCGCCAGCCATCTTCGAAGGTCGGGAAACCCGGTTGCAATGTCGGATCACCCGCGTCGATGTAGGTGTATACATCCCGGAAGAGTTGCGTGAAGGTGTCCGGATAGCCCTCGACGTGGCCGCTATGGAAAGCGGCCATCCCTCGCGCCTCGGGGTGAAGCAAAGTCGGTTCTTTTACCAGAATCTCGTTGGGGTGCTCGCGGTGGCCGATCCACAGCTGGTTGGGCGTCTCTGATTCCCAGGCAAGCGAAGCCAGCGAACCGTTGATCTCCCAGCGGAATAGATCCTTGTGACCTGGACTGACCTGCGAAACGGTCAGAGACCCGTGCGCTCCACCTTCGTACATCAGCAAAACCGCGGCGTAATCGTCGCTGCTCATCTGCACCGGATCGCTCTTCCCGGTGAATTCTGGAGATTCGTGGTAAAGGTGGATCTCCTCGCGCGGTTTGTAGCGCACCGGGATAAAAGTGGCAAAATCGGCCATTACTGCCGTGACCCTTAGGCCGGTAATCCAGGTGAGCATGTCCAGCCAGTGGCTGCCGAAATCGGCGATGGCGCGCAACGGCCCGCCCAACTCAGGATCCAGCCGCCAGTTCCAATCGCTGGGCTGGCACAGCCAATCGAGGGCCGAATCGCCGCGCAGAATATGCACCTGTCCGATCTCGCCGTAATGCACTCGGGAGCGCGCCTCCTGAATTTGGGGATAATAGCGCATGTTGAAACACACGGCTCCGACCAGCCCTTTGGAATGCGCCAGTCTGGCCAGCTCGCGCGCCTCGGCCGATTGAATGGTAAGCGGTTTTTCGCACACCACATGCTTGCCGGCCAGGAGAGCGCTGCGAGCCATGGGATAGTGGGCATAATTTGGCGTGCAAATATGCACCACATCCACGCGGGAATCCGCGCACAGTTCGTCAAATGTACTGTAATAATGGTCTAGATTCAGGCGCTCGGCTACCGTGCGCCCCTCCTCTTTCGTAATCCCCAGAATGCCGGTTACTTCGATCCCCAGCCGGCGAAGAGCCTCAACATGAACAGGCCCTACCAGACCAGCGCCGGCGACAGCAGCGCGTAAGCGTTTCATCATAACCTCCCACCCATAGAATATGGTCAAGGATGCGGATCGATATTATAAATCCCATCCCCTTCTCAGAAGGACGGATATTCGCCTGAACGTCTGCGTTGAATATAGCCAGCCATGGCGCGCATGTCAAGCTGCGAATACCGTTCGGACTCGCAAAGCTCTTCGGCGACTTCAATAATTGACTTACATATCCGGCGTAATTCCAATTCACAAAAATAAATGGGGACGCCATAATCAACACAATTGGCGGAAGGCGACTTATCCCCAACCCGCTGAAGGCGGAATGAATGCCCCCTTATGAGATCATAGCTGATCATCGAATTGTTGGTATTTTGAATTATGATTGGATCACTAAATGCCGTCGCGGCGGCACTCGTTGGTCAAGCCTCGATTGCTTTCTAATCGATAAGCGCTGGAATAATAGAATTTATGTGCTATAATTTTAATTGGCCAGGTGAATTGTGCAGTTCACGTCAAGGCTGGCCTGTCGCTCAAACAGTCGAACGGGGAGCAGGAGGTAAAGCTCATGGCAACACGCGATTTGGGGAAAATCCGCAAGAGCCTGGCCGCCCAGCATCAGGCAATCACGGATTGGATGGCCAACACTCCGGCCGAGAAGCGTTCCACCCGCCTGGGGCCGGAAGACGAGACCGCCGTGCAGGAGCACATCGAGGTGATCAACAGCGCCGCAGAGAAGGCCGCCAATCAGACCCTGGGTATTTGTAAGGTATGCCACCAGACGGTTGATGACGAACTGCTGGAGATGGATTACACCGCCGAAGTTTGTCTGGCTCACTTCTCAGAAGAAGAGTTGCGCCAACTCGAAATGGAGCTGGAGCTTTCTCAGACCGTGCAGAAATCCCTCCTGCCCCAGCAGGTGCCCTCCATACCCGGATTGGATATCGCCGTGTTCAGCCGCCCTGCCCAAATCCTGGGCGGTGACTACTTCGACTTCCTGCGCTACCGCGATGGCGCTCACGGATTGGCCATCGCCGACGTAATGGGGCACGGCATGTCCGCCGGCTTGCTTATGGCCAGCGTTCAGACTGCCCTACGCACCTTCATCCCCGGCGGCCTCACGCCCGGCGACGTGGCCCGCCGTATGAATCGCTTCTTCCTGCACAACATCCACCGAACGACGTTCGTGACGTTAATGCTGGCGCGCTACGAGGTCGATTCGCGCACCTTCCAGTACTGTAACGCAGGCCATAACCCTCCGCTCCTTCACCGTCCTACCGGCAACGGCGGCGGATCGTCGCAATGGCTGATGCCGACCAGCGCTGCCATCGGCTTGAGCGAGAAATTCCGCGCAGGAATGGAGACCGTCACACTTTTGCCTGGCGATCTGCTGCTGCTCTACACCGATGGCGTCACCGAAGCCGTTAACCCGCATGGGGAAGAATTCGGCGCCGCGCGCCTGGAAGAGACCGTGCGGCAGAACGCCCACCTGGCGGCCAAAGACGTCGTACGGGCCGTCCGTCAGGCTGTCCAGGATTTTGCCGCCGGTAAACCCCTCTTCGACGACACCACCCTGGTGGCCTGTAAAGCTGCGGCGTGATAAAAACAAGCAGAAGGGTTCCCGCAGCCTTGACCAATGTCGCCCGGGAACCCTCGCTTTACCATCTCACAGTTTACGGCAAAGGTTGCTTCATCACTTAATCCGCGCGAAAATCAGCATCCCATCGCTGCCGTAGATGTCGTTGGGCAGTTTTTCGATCAACCTGTATTCCCGGTTGAAATCTTCATTCTTCAGCAGTCCAAGACGGCCGTAAACTTCCTGGATGACGACGAAATCCGGCTGCTGGTCCAGGATCAGTTGCGGCGCGACGGCATAGTTGATGGCGTAATATTTCGGGTCAAGGGGATAGTAATTCAGTGTCTCGGGCGAGTTAAGCCCGACGGTGTCGAGAATTAACCCGGGAGTGTAATAGCCCAGCACGCCAACGTCCCCGGCAGCCAGCACAGAACGACGATCTTCCAGCGGCGCGACGATCCCGGCCGCCTGGCGGTAGAGCAGCTCCAGCTTGATGTAAGCCATTTCCGGCGCCGGCCGGTTCGCACCATGGTCCGGATGCAAGCGCCAATCCTGCAAGAGCGAGGCGGAGGGCAGGATCAGCAGCAGAGCCAGGGGGACGGCCGTCCGCCACCGCGCCGGCCGGAGGGTCTGGCGGATGGCAAACAGCCGCCGCAGCAGATCATCGGCGCCCATCAAAATGAACAGAAAATAAGCGGGCAGGGGTGGGGTCAAATACCAGCGAAAGATCAGCGGGTTGGGCAGGGCAAAGGCCAGGAAGTAGATCCACGGGTAAATGACGAAAGGCAGAATGCGTCCATCCATCTTCAGGGCCCTTCGCGCACCTACCAGGAACAGGAATGGGTAGAGGAACAGTCCCAGGCCAACCGCCAGCGGCGCGCCCAGAACGTTTTGCTCCATGAAAGGGGTGGCGTAATGCTGCAGCAGGCGTACCAGCGAATCAAAGGGCGCCAATCGGTAAGCGCCCAGTTTGGCGGTTATGGAATGGGGCAGCGGACTGCCGAAGTACAGCCACCCAAACCCATACCACAAGGCCACCGGCAGAGCAAAGACCAGCACATCCCGCCAGCGGGGACGGCGCTGAGGGTCGCCGCGGCTGCGCAGCAGCCAGTCCAGCCCCAGCGGAAGGAGCAGCAACAGGGCATCCGGACGGGTGAGCAGCGCGAATGCCCCCAGCAGAGCGGTCAACATGCGCCGGTTGCCGAGGTAGGCGGCCATCGCCCCCACCAGAAGCAGCACATAGACGCTGGTCTCGAGGCCGCCGATCGCAAAGGTCACGCTGAAAGGTGCCAGCGCCCAGGCGGCGGCAGCCGCTGCGCCGGCCCTTTCGCCATTCAGTCGCCGCCCCAGGTAAATGAGCAGCAGACAGGTGCCGGCGTCAGCGAATGCATTAACCGCCAGCGCCAGGGCCGGGAAATCAGCCTGCGCGCCGCCGCTCAGCGCGCCCAGGCCGGCCATCAGCAGGGTGTACAGCGGCGTGGTGGTGCCCATCACCCGCTGGCCGGGGTTGAACACGAAGCCATAGCCTTCCAGCAGGTTGCGCGCATAGCGGAAGGTGATGAAGGCATCGTCGATGGTGCGTGGGCCGGGGATCAACCGCGCGGCGATGGCCAGCAGCGCGATCAGGTAGGGATAGAGACGGCGTAGGCTCATGGCATTGGCTGGGGTTCCCCGCTCAAGATAGGGGCATTATACAGCCAGTCCGCCGGTAGGATTCCCCAGTCCATCTGGGCGGTTGATACGTTCATCGCCGCACAAAGGGCAGAAACAGCGGGATTAAATCAATATTTAGATCAGCGGTCATCGTCCTCGCCGAATTGCTGATATGTACCACACTGATGCCCGTACCGCTCGAGGAATAATAAGAGCTGGAGTTTGGACGCGAAACGGCGTTAAAGATACGGTTATTCGTGGAACCGGGGTAAGGGTCGCCGCTATCGCCCCTGTTAGGATAGTAACCAGAGGAGCACTCTAAATCAAAATTGCCGTCGGCCTGTTCGAGGGCCACTTTATAATGCTGACTGCTACAAACCCAGTTGTTTACTTGGGCGCATTCAAGATTGTTGCTTCCAATATTTTCATCCACGTGCCAGATTAACAGACCCTGTCCGGGTAAATAGGCATCATAATCATACGCCTGGCGGTTCTCGATCAGGAAGTATTCTTTACCGGTTGTGTTGTTGTACGGGAAAAGGCGAGTGACCGTAGGAGAAGTTTCGGCGGCTGAAAATACGGCGCCTAAACGTTCACTCACGACGTTGTCCACGTTGGACCAGCCCAGTTTCAAGCGCGACCAGGCGTCTGGCCAGGCGGGGGATTCGCCCATATTTTTAACTCCATTCCAACTTCCACCACCCATCAGGCTCCACTCGCCCACACCTTCTGAAGAATAATCGGTATCGTACAGATCGGGCAGGCCAAAGAGGTGCCCGACCTCGTGGGCGAAGACGCCGACGGTCATATCATTGGGTGAGGACCAATATTCCGGTTCTGTCGAATATGGATAGACGGTTTTCCCATCCACGGATAGTGGCGTTTTCGTCACCCATTGATGGGACCAAATCTCATTCGAGCAACCATATTCAGCTCCGCAGCCCGCGTGGATCACAATCAATCCATCGACGATGCCATCGCCGTCGTTGTCGTATTTCGAAAAATCAACCCTGGGATCTGCCAGCGCGACGGCATCCTCTACCATCTTCTGGGCATTTTCGGGATAATTTCCAACTCCATTATATCCGCCAACATAATGCGTAAGTTTTTGAGGCAGGCGCAGCCAACCGATGCTGCTTGGCATGTTTTCGGTAGTTAGGGTCAGGTTACCATAGGAGACGGTTTGGTAGTAATTCCTCAAAGTGCCAAAGCTGTCGCCAAACAACAGGTTGTCAAAGAAAGACGGGGATGTCGCTGCCGGCTTATCGGGGAAATCCACCAGCAGCGCCAATACCTTGAACATCCCGCTCAGATGCTGCGGCGCTTTTACCGGTTGGTCGATGCCCTGGCTGCGCTTAAGCGTCAGCGAACTCACCGCTTCCGGCAGACTGGCTTTGCCCTCCTTCGCCATCTCGATCAGGCGCGGATGCGGGGGCATTAATTCGGGAAGCGTAGATTGTTTTACAAAATTTCCGTTGCCATTCCAGGAGATATTCAGCCCGATCACCAGAAAGATCGCCAATATCGAAATTGTGCGGGCAATCGAGACTTTCTTCACTCTGAACCCACGTTTACGCAGAAAATGAAAGTTTAATCAAATAGGACGATCCTCAATCCAGTCTGAGGGATACTGCATAGATCATGCCAGTTTTTCTATAAGGGTTGGTGCAGGCATGCCTAAATGGATTCCCGCCCTTATAAGTCCCGCGATGAAGTGTCAGGCTCCGTTCATTTCATTAAACGCAGCAACGACGCAAAAGAGCCGGTAGAAATTTGACCGGCTCTTTTTACCTGATCCGGATAATTCAACATTAAACTCACAACCCCAGATAGGCCGCCTTCACCCGCGGATTCTCACTCACTTCTTTGGCCGTGCCGGAAAGGACGATGCGCCCGGTCTCCAGCACGTAAGCGCGGTTTGCGACCGACAACGCCATCTGGGCGTTCTGCTCGACCAGCAGGATGCTGGTGCCCTGCGCGTTAATCTCCTGAATGATGCGGAAGATCTCCTCCACCAGGATCGGGCTCAGGCCCATGGAAGGCTCGTCCAGCAGCAGCAGCGTTGGGCGGCTCATCAGCCCTCGGCCGGTGGCCAGCATCTGCTGCTCGCCGCCCGAAAGCGTACCCCCGAGCTGGTTGAGGCGTTCCTTCAGGCGCGGGAAGCTCTGGAAGACGCGCTGCATGGACTGTTCGATCTCGGCCGGGTCTTTGCGAGTATAGGCGCCCATCATCAGATTCTCGCGGACGGTCAGCGGTGCGAATATCTTGCGCCCTTCGGGCACCTGGCTGATGCCCAACAACACAATCTGGTCGGCCGACAGCAGGCTGATTTCGCTGCCGTGAAAGCGAATCGAGCCTTGCCGCGGGCGGATCAGCCCCGATATGGTGCGCAGCGTTGTGGATTTCCCTGCCCCATTTGCACCGATCAGGGTGACGATCTCCCCTTCCTCGACGTTGAAAGAGATGCCCTGCAAGGCATGGATCGCGCCGTAATAAACGTGTAAATTTTCTACTTCAAGCAACATTGGCGGCTCCCTTACCCAGGTAAGCTTCGATGACGCGCTGGTTCTCCGAGATTTCCTTTGGACTGCCCCGCGCGATCACCTCACCGAAATCCATCACCGTGATCCATTCGCAGATGCCCATCACCACGCGCATCTGGTGCTCGATGAGCAGGATGGTCAGGTTGAAGCGGTCGCGGATGAAATGAATCAGCTCCATGAGCTGGACGATCTCGCCCGGGTTCATACCGGCGGCGGGCTCATCCAGCAGCAGCAGGCGCGGGCTGGTAGCCAGGGCGCGGGCGATTTCCACCCGGCGCTGCTCGCCGTACGGAAGGTTTTTGGCCAGCTCGTTTTGGATCTTCTCCAGATGGAAGATGGCCAGAAAATCCTGCGCCTGTTCAGTCAGTTCGCGCTCGCGGCCGGTAAACTGTCCGTTTCGCAGCAACCCATCCACCAGGCTGTAACCCGCATGCGGGTGATAGGCAATGCGCACGTTATCCAGCACCGACAGGTTGGGGAACAGGCGGATATTCTGGAAAGTTCGCCCGATGCCCAGGGTGGTGATCTCGTAGGGTTCCAATCCGGTTATGTCTTCACCCTGGAAGAGCACTTGGCCGCTGGTGGGCTCATAGAGACCGGTCACCATGTTGAACACGGTCGTCTTGCCGGCGCCGTTTGGCCCGATCAATCCGACCAGCTCCCCGTTGGAAATGGAAAGATCGAAGTTGTTGACCGCGCGCAGGCCGCCGAACTGCTTGCACAGCGCGCGGATCTCCAGGATTGGGGCTTTGTGGTTGTTTCCCTCAGCCATGATTCCCTCCCCCTCAATCCCCTGCCGAAGGTGTAACGGTGGCCGGGGCCGCCTCGACTTGCTCGCGCACTTTGACCTCCGGCGCCCGCAAGAAGCCCCACTCGGTTGTGCCCAAGAGGCCCTGCGGACGGATCAGCATCAACAGCAGCAGGGTCACCGGGTAAAGCACGTAACGCCACTGGGGAGCCTCGGTGCCTAACTGTCCGAGGGCAACGCGCAACAACCCTTCCAGGAAGAAGATCCACCCGAAAGAGGCAACAATGCTGCCGCTCATGCTACCCAGGCCGCCAAACACCACGATGATCAGCGGATTGAAGCCCACCAGGAAGGTGAATGTGCCTGGACTGAGGAAACCAATGTAATGCGCGTAGATTGCGCCGCCAATGCCTGCGAAGAAGGATCCAATCACGAACGCCATCAGCTTGTAGTTGGCCACGTTGATGCCCATCGCCTTTGCAGCGGTTTCATCCTCGCGCACCGAGATGATCGCCCTTCCAGTGCTGGAGTAGATCAGATTGCGCATGATGATGATGATGAGAATCATGAAGAGAAAGGCCGTAAACCAGGTAGTCAATTGGGGCACGCCGATCATGCCCCTGCCCCCTTTCATCTCCGGGAAAGGCAGGATCGTATCCGAGTTCACCATCAAGACGTTCACCACGATGGCGAAACCGAGGGTGGCGATGCCGAAGTAATCCGAGCCCAGACTCAAAACCGGCAAGCCAAACAGGAAACTGACCTCCGCTGCAAAGACGCCGGCGAAAATCACTGCCAGGAAGAAAATGATTTGCTGCACGAACGGCGTATTAAGCGGTCCTGGCGCCGTATCAGTGCCCAGTCCGGCGCTGATAAACGGATTCAGCAGCCTGCCAGCCTGTACGGCGAGGAAAGCGGCAATGAGCGTCCCAACGAAATACAGCGTGAAGGCCGAGAGCACCGGCATGCGCCGGTAACGGCGCAGCCAGGATCCAATGCCCCAGATGACCAGCCCGCCCAGGATGACGCCAACCCCTAGAACGACCAACCCGCGGGTATCGCCGTTAACCCAACGGTAGGTCACATCCGCGGCCGCATAAGCGCCAAGGCCATAGAATCCCCACTGGCCAAGGCTGAATTGGCCGTTGAATCCGTAGATCAGGTTCAGACCCATGACCACCATGGTCATGGCGCAGGCCTGGAAAAGGAGCCCTCGATCGAAATCGTTGAAGACGACGAAGGATCCAATTTGAATGGATAGGGCGGCTTGAATGATGGCGAACGCGACCACGATCGAGGCAATCTTCACCCATTTATTCGGGTGGCCCATCAGCCGCAGCAGGCCGTAGAGGTATGCCAGAATGCCCGAGATCTTGATGATCGAACCGAAGAGAAATCCCAGTTCCATATGAACCCCCTTACGCTTTCTCTTTCTCCGGTTCGCCAAAGATACCTGTTGGGCGCACCAGCAAGACGATGATCAAGATCGTAAATGCGACCGCATCACGCATGGGCATGGAGATGTACCCCATGGTCAGGGCCTCAGCCTGGCCCATGATCAGCGCGCCAACAAAAGCACCCGGGATGCTGCCGATACCGCCCAGTACGGCCGCCACGAAAGCCTTCAGGCCAGGCAAGATGCCCATCTGTGAATAGATCGAAGGATAGGCGATGGCAAAGAGGACGCCGCCCATACCGGCAAACGCAGCGCCAACGGCGAAGGTCAGCGAGATCACCTGGTCTACATTGATACCCATCAAGCGCGCAGTGGGTTTATCAAAGGAGCTGGCCCGCATGGCGATGCCGACTTTCGTGCGCCGAACCAGATACTGAAGCACGATTTGCACAATAATCGAAGCGGCCACAATGAAGAGGAAAATATTCGAAAAAGTGATGCTGTTCGGCGGCGCTTCGACGCCCGATTCCAGTCGGTGGATGCCATTCTGAATGTACCAGGTTACCACCGGGAACGGCCGCTGGTAGGGGATAAAACGCGCTGAGAAGACGAAGCTCAACGCCCCGAAATATTCCAGGAAGAAGGATACGCCAATGGCGGTGATCAATGCGGCAATGCGCGGCGCATCACGAAGGGGCTTATAGGCCACCCGTTCGATGGTGACCGCCAGAATGACGCATACGATCATCGAAGCCAGGATGACCGTGAGCGAGCCAATGGTGATCACCAGGCCGGGCGACATATTCGGGAACAGCAGCGCCGGCCAAAGGTGCAATTTCAGATTGGCTACCGCAAAATAGCTGGTGAAGGCCCCCACCATGAATACATCGCCGTGCGCAAAGTTGATCAGCTTGACGATGCCGTACACCATGGTGTAGCCGAGCGCGATCATAGCGTATACAAAGCCGAGCTGCAGGCCTCCCTGCACGATTTGCAGGAATAAAATTGGCTGCTGGAGGGCATTGCGAACCAGGATGACCAGTGTTACCAGGGCCAGAAGAACAAGAAACCCCTGTCCGATGTAATTCATCCAGCGGGGAGCGCGCACTACTTTTTTATTTGATCCGGGGAAAGGTTTTACTGCTTGCATTGGCGCGTCAACTCCAAAATAACTGTCATGGGGGGAGGACAACCGGTGCAGTCCTCCCCCCGGACATCACCATCTAAATACGATTGGTTTACGGATTGATGGCGGTGTAGAACTGTGCTTTGCCATCCTTCACCGCGACGATTGTCACCGTCTTGATCGGGTTGTGATCCTTGTCGAACTTGATCGTACCCGAAATTCCATTGAAGGTGATGCCGGCCAGTGTATCCTTCACCTTGTCAGGATTATCCTCGCCGGTTTCCTTAATGGCCTCGATCATCAGGTTGGTGGCGTCATATGCCAGCGCGGCCAGAGCATCCGGCACCTTGGGGTTGCCCTTATCATCCTTGTATTTCTCGCCGTAACCTTTGACGAAATTCTGCACCTCAGGGCGTGGATCGCTCGGCGAGTAGTGGTTGGTGAAGAATCCGCCGTCTGCCGAAGTGGTGTCCAGATCGGGCGAATCCCAACCATCGCCGCCCATGAATGGGACGGTGATGCCCTTCTCCTTGGCCTGCTTGGTCACCAGGTTCACGATGTTGTAATAGTCAGGCAGATAGACGAGATCCGGCTTGGCTTCGGCAATTTTGGCCAGCGCGGCGGAGAAGTCGGTGTCGGTGGATGTATAAGTTGCCTCGCCGAGAATCTTTCCACCCAATTTGGTGAAGTTGTCTTCGAAGGCTTTCGCCAGCCCGACCACGTAATCGTTCGCCTGATCAAGCATCACGTAAGCGCTCTTGACCTTCAGGGTGTTGAAGGCAAACTGGGCGCCAACCTGACCCTGGACCGGGTCGATGAAGCAGGCGCGGAAGATGAAGGGTTTGACGTTCCCGTTCTGATCCACCGTCACGCTGACGTTGGTCGAGGTGGGCGAAATCTGCACCACGTGCTTTTGGTTGGCGATCTCTGAGACGGGGATGGACGCCTTGGAGCACACCTCTCCGATGATGTAATGCACTTTGTCCTGATCGATCACTTTGTTGGCCGCGTTTACCGCCGGGTCAGGCGTGCATTGGCTATCTTCCACAATGGCGGTGATCTTCATGCCCAGGACGCCGCCTTTAGCGTTCCATTCATCGATAGCTTGCAGCGCACCTTCCTTTGTGCTGACCCCGAAGGTAGGCACTGGGCCGGTCAATGGGGCCAGGACAGCGATCTTCAGCTCCTTGGCTTGAGCAGCGCCGCCGCAGGCGCTCAGCAGCATGGCGATGATCATCAGGACGGAAAAATACTTAAAAACACGCATGGGTCTCTCCTCCTTACAGGATTCCAGTTTCTGACGACATACAACGATTGGTACAACGCTTTGGCTAAAACTCACATTTTGTTTTAGCCGGTTCAGGGTTAACCTACGAAATAACCACCTCCTTTCTGCGCAAGGATTTGGTTAATCTGGTCAAAATGATTCAATTGGACCAACTGAAAGTATCTATTCCGCTGGATATTCTGTAATGCACCGGTAATAAAACAGGGGTTTTCCGCTGGATGCTCGTGGGAGCTTGAAACACTATAATTGAATTCAGGAGAAAAGTCAAGTGATAAATATGAGTGCAGGCACAAAAATGTGATATTTGTCATACAATTTTTGCGGCGCTGTTACCCGGAGAGCGCCGATGGACAAAACCCATCTTGGTTGACGTCCAGGCCAGGCGAGACCGCCTTTTCGCACCGTCGTGCCTGTTGATTGGTGTGATAAAGCAAACGTCCGCTGGCCCGTTCCAGGAATCCAGAGCAGCGAATGCCGCGCAAACCGCTTGACATTCATTTGGCCGATCCTTATAATCTATTCAATCGTCACTTTGGGATGGCGATAAGGCTCTTCTTACCTTTCACGCCCATCGTGAAATAATTTCCACAATAGTGCGGACCATTCGTTTTCCATTCGTCAGGAGATTGGAATTCCATGCGTAAGGCGCTCACAAACCCCAAGGCCGTTCTTCCCCTTCTGTGGATACAATTCATTCCCATCATTTTATTCCCCCCCGATACGTTCGATCCGCACTCACAAGAATGGTGGCTGCCCGCTTTACTGACCGCCATGGCCTTGTGGGGATTGCTGGCGCTGGTCGCCCGCCGCACACAAAACGTCTGGCCATGGTACTTAATGGCATTTGGCCAGGGGTTTAATATCATCAGCCGCATGATGATGTTGTTATCTCACGTGGTTGTGCCATCGGGTGGGCAAATGGTATTCAACAGCCTGTACGTGAGTCTTACCGTTCTATCCATGCTTTTTTCTGCCTTTATGCTGTGGTATCTTGAGCTCCCCGAAGTAAGAGTGGCCATCGCGAGGAGATAGCTGCCCCGCTTTCATGGACGAGCAGATCAGTCCCCCGGTGGATATGGACGGTTGCGCCCATACCCGCCGGGGTTTTTTTATTGTCACGAAACTGTAACCCCGCGATGACAGATCAGTAACAGCCGGCGTCTAGAATGGAGAATGGAAACCAAGCAAGCTTGACCGACGTCTATAGATTACAGGATTTATAAATCCAGGGAGCTCATCATGAGGTTTTTTCGCATCATAGCAGTTTCCGCCATGATTATCATCCTGACGGCCGCCTGTGTCGGCGCACCTTCATTGGCAACCAGCGGGCCAGGCGCCACGCCATCGTCTGCGCCGTCCACTGTTGCTTTACCGCCCACGTCTTCCATACCCACTTCCACGCCTCTGGGCGCCTGGATCGCCCTGACCCCACAAAGCGGTCCGCCGGGCACGAAGGTAACCGTGAATGGCTACATTCCGGGGCTGTCTCAGAATGACCTCAACCAGTACGCCAACGTATGCTGGGACACCTGCCTGAACGGCCTCCAAATCAATGGCCTTCCGGTAAGCTGGGATACAAGTACCCCGGCTAAATTCAGCCTGAAGTTTGCCGTTCCGCTCACCGCCTGGATGGGAGCAGATGGGCAGCACGAGCTGATCGATGGCGATTATTCGGTTGGCGTGCAGTGCATCGGCGTACCGGCCAAAGGGTGCGCCCTGACCGAATCCACTTTAACCGCCACGTTTCATCTGAGCGGCGCACCCGCCCAGGCTCAAGGCCGACAGCAGCCGTATTTAACGCTCCAACCCAGCCAGGCCACGCCTGGCGAGACCGTCCAGGTATCAGGATGGGCGCCTCTGGTGGAAATGGGCGGGGAAAATGAAGCATTCGGTTACTATCTCGGATTACAATCTTCTGGGAAGTTGATCAATCCCCTGCAGCTTGGCTCACTCAAACAAACCCTGGATGGCGCCCTGAGCGGCAGCTTCCAGGTGCCGCAGTATTTGCCAGACGGAACGCCCCTCGATCCCGGCCAGTATGCGGTCGTCCTGACGTATTTTCCTCCATCGAAAACCAGCCAGAATGTCCCGCCCCCCGTCTTGGCGCCCACCAGCCTGACTGTGGCAGCCGCTCAGGATTGGGTTGGGCTGAAACTCGGCCTGCCTGCTTCGATCCAGGCCCCCGACAATCCCATGGAGCAGGCCCTTGCAATAGACCCCAAAAACAACCAGCGCATGGCTTACTGCGCTCCCGGCGCCATCAAACTGAGCGCCGACGCCGGTAACACCTGGTCCTCGCTGCCCACCGCCGGCGCAGAAGACGCAGCTAAGGGCATTGGGTATTCCACCGGCGCCCAGGGCAATAGCGGTGCAGGTCAATGTGTCTCCGTCTTGCTCGACAGCGAACATCCACAATCTCTCTACGCCATCTTCCAAACGGTCAACCCGCAATACGGCGCCCCACCCATTTATTTTATGGGCTTTTACACCACCGATGCTGGCAAGACCTGGAAACTTGTGCCTACACCTTCCGCGGATAGTTCTCAAGAGGCGTTTGGCGGCTTTTGGAGTGACGGGAATGTGGTTCAGGCGCTCTTTGGCGCTGGCGGCCAGGGGCCGGATCAGGCGCCCTCCGCCAGGGTGATGCAAACAACTGACGGCGGCGCCACCTGGAATCCTGGCGCGCTCACCTGCCCTCTCGCCGGCCCCTGCCTGCGCTTCGGGCCCCACCCCGGCAGCATCGGCGGTATGGGTTCGCCCCTGCCTTCCTTTGTGATGGCCTCATTAGACGCGGGCCAGACCTGGATCAGCACCGGCCTTTCCGTCGAGCTGCGTATGCCCGCCCCGAAAGAACTGGTCGGCTTTAACTCCGCGGCAGCCGCGTTGATCGATAGCGGCAGCAGCTACCCGTTCCAGCTCACCCAGGACGGCGGCCAAACCTGGAGGCCGATCTCATTGCCTCTCATGCCGGATCAAAGCGGCTCGCCATATCCTTTCAGCGGTCTGCAAATGATGCCCAATGGCTCTCTGCTGGCCCGCTCCCAGGATGGTACCTGGCGAATGTTGACGCCCGGCGCGGCCCAATGGTGCGCAGTCGATATGGCCAATCTGCCGAAGGATAACGCCATGAATGATGTCCCCCGCATGCAGGTGGTCGGCGATCGTGTTTGGTGGATACCGATCGGCGCCGATCATCCGATTTCGGCTCCGTTGGCTGCCTTCCGCTGCTCGCCCTGACCCCCCATGAGTGCGGGTATTGCGTGATCAGCGCTGGCTCTGATGCAATAATTGTAACAAAACAGGAGATTGTACATATGACAGATAAAAGAACGAGCAAGTCCGCCCTCGAGTCAGGAAAACGTCTTCCGCAATCCATTGGATTGATTTCATGCCCAGAGAGGGGAAAAGCCTATGAAACGTAACATTGGTTTATTTACGATCTTGTGGACTTTCGTCATGCTGGCTGGCTGCACGCTGCCCGTCCGGCAGACGCCCACGGTAACGCCTTTCGTCTTTCCCACCCTGCCGCCCACTCAGGCTTTGCCGACCTTCCCGCCTACCAATACCCCGCCGCCCCCCACCGCCACTCCAACGTTCACCGCCGTTCCGCCCACGCCCAGCCCCACCTTCGTGCTTCCCACGGCAACTCCCACACCACAGTCTGCCCGTTCGGGGACCACGGCCGTAGCCCTGTTCATGTCCAAGGCTCCCAATTTCGATGGCGTGTGGAACGAATGGAAATCCAAAGAATATCCAGCCCGTTTCCTGGTGTTTGGCAGCAATAAGGCCGGCGGGCAAACCTATGATCTGGAGGGTTCTTACCGCGTGGCCTGGGATAACACCTATCTATATCTGGCCGCCAAGGTGCATGTCCCGTTCTACGTTCAGCAGGCAACCGGCGCCAATCTCTACAAGGGTGATAGTCTGGAAATCCTCTTCGACGCTAATCTGGCTGGGGATTTCAATACGAAGTCCTTGACCGGCGACGATTACCAGATCGGCATCTCTCCCGGTCAGAACAATCAGGTCGGTAACAATCCCGAAGCCTACCTATGGTTCCCCAGCAGCCGCGCCGGATCGCTTTCCAACGTCAAGATCGGCACCACCAGTTCGGAAGGCCTGTACCGCGTGGAAGTTGGCATTCCTTGGTCTACCTTCAAAGTGACCCCGGCCAATGGCCAGACCTACGGCTTCGTCTTCTCGATCTCCTATGATCTCACCCCGGGTGCCGCCACTCAGGATGCCCTGGTCAGCAGCATCAGCACACGTGTGCTGACCGATCCGACCACCTGGGGAAGCCTCACGTTGAGCAAGTAGTTCGATCTTTCCGCGGTGAGACTCGCGCAACCGGCTGTCCGACGCAATCTTATCGGTCAGCCGGCTGTGATTCCATCTTAAGGAAGCCATAAGGTAGAGCCTGTAACATGAATGATGATATTTTAGTTATAATTATAGAAAATGGTAGGCCAGAATACTCCGTGCTTGGTAAGGCATCTGGCCGCTGAAACATCCATAGGGTTGACGCCATTCAGACCGCCGCCTGAGTGGTAGGAGCAATCGGCCCTGAGCGGCGGAGCTAGGTACTACTCAAGCTAACTCCCCCATTTAGGACAACCGAGGTTTGCTCCAGCCGGCGGGCGGTAGTCTCGCAGTCGACCGCGCGCCGAAGGACTGCTCACCGATACGGCGCTTTGTGCGGTCTTTATCTCCGGTGAGCGCAGTTCGTCATAAGGAGAAGAAGTAGTATGAAACGCATCAAATTCGCAACGATTCTCGGATCGGCGCTGATGATCGTCGCCCTGGCGGGTTGTTCTGGGCTGCCCGCGCCTGTATCGCAGCCCACCCCCACCACCGCGCCCACCCAGCCGCCCGCCACAGCTACACCCGTTCCAACGGCGACGCCGACGCCCACATTGACCCCCACGCCCACGCCTACGGCAACGGCAACGCCCACTTCGACCCCCACCCAAACGCCCGTCGCCGTTAGCGGCCCGCAGATCAGCATCTTCCCGAACCGCGGACCGGCTTCTACCAATGTGACCGTGCGCGGCTCCGGCTTTCCGGCTTACGCATCGATCACGCTGACCGCCGGAATTCAATATCAGGTCGCATCCGTCTCCATGACGGTGACCGCCGACGCCAATGGTAATTTCAGCGCCCAGATCGGCATCCCCACTAACGCAGTGGCGGGCAACACCTGGCAGATAGCCGCAACCGTCACCTCATCGCCCGGAACAGCGGCTTCGGCGCTATTTGTGGTCGTGGCGCCCCCGCCTGCCGGACCATACATCGTGCAGTCGGGCGACACGCTCACTGGCATCGCTCAGCGTTTTGGAACCACGGTCAGCGCCTTGCTGCGCGCCAACCCCTCCCTGACCAGCTCCAGTGTGCTGACGGTGGGCGAACAAATCTATATCCCCGGATCGCTCATCACCCTCTCCAATGGATCGAAAATCTATGTGGTCAAGTCCGGCGACTACTTGAGCGCCATCGCGGCGATGCTGGGTACGACCCTCTCAGCGCTTGAGCAAGCCAACCCGCAAATAACCAATCCCAGTCTGATCTACCCGGGTCAGGTGATCAATGTACCGAGCGGCGTCACGCTTCCATCATCCACTCCACAGGTGCAGATAACGCCCACCAGCGGACCGGCTGGCACCATGGTGACAGTTTCGGGATCTGGCTGGCCGGCGAACACAAATCTGGACGTAGCTCTGGGCCAGCAGGGTTCCTCCTCGTCTACGACCACACTGGTCACCACCGATTCCAGCGGCGCGTTCAGTGTGCAGATCGCGATCCCGGCCACCGCTCCAGCCGGCTCCATCTGGAATTTCTACGTGACCACTCAGGCAAGCGGCGGCCCGCAGGCTTCGGCTGCCTTCACAGTGGAGTCCCCCACGTCGACTCCAACGCCGACGCCCACTCCAACGCCCACAGCGGTCCCTTCACCCACACCCACCCCTACGGCGACGCCATGAAATACGCCGGGATTCAAATTGTCCCCTTGCGGCTGGCCGGGCCCGTCTGGGAAGGGAGCATATAGCTCAGCGGCGATCCTCCTGATGCCAACTGCAAATTGGAACATCCCGAAGCCGAGTTTCGGGATGTTCCTTTTTTTGGCAATGTTCTTGCAATACCCATCTGAATTGAGAAATGCTTGTTCCCATGCTGCGAATATGCTAGACTCTGTGGCAATGACAGCTCGCGTTTAAGGAGGGACACCCATGGCCGAGAAAATCCTCATCGTTGACGACGATCCTGAAACCATCAACTTCCTCAATCTGATCCTATCTGTGCACGGTTACCAGGTCGTGGCGGCGCGCAACGGCGTCCAGGCCTTGCATATGGCCACCAGCGAAAAGCCGGACCTGATCATCCTGGACATCATGATGCCCGACCTGGATGGATATACCGTTACGCGCGAGCTGCGATCCCATCCCGAGACGGCCAGTATCCCGATCCTGATGTTTACCGCAAAAACCCAGCTTAGCGACCGGGTCGCCGGTTTCGAGGCGGGCGTCGATTTTTACCTGACCAAGCCCGTCCATCCGGTAGAGCTGCAGGCCAACATCAAAACGCTCATCACCAAGAGGAGATCCGAGGCAGGCGCGGTCATTCCTAAAACAAGCCACATGGTCGGAGTGATGGCCGCCAAGGGCGGCTTGGGCGTCTCCACCGTCGCGCTCAACCTGGCCATCGCCTACCGCCAGAAGTTTAACGCATCGGTGATCGCCGCCGAATTGCGCCCCGGACAGGGCACCTGGGCCCAGGATCTCAATTTCACCAACGCCAGCGGTCTTTCTACGCTGCTCAACCAGAGCCCATCCGACATCTCCCTGGCCGCGATCGATAATCAGCTTCAGCGCACCAGTTACGGAGTCCGACTGCTGCTGGCCTCGGCTCACTCCGAAGATACCGCCCTGATCGCAGCAGTTCCCCAGATGGAATCTCTATTGCAGCAGATTTCACGCCTGGCCCCCCTGGTGGTGCTGGACGTGGGCACAAATTTCGCCCCTTACTTCGATCAGGTGGTGGACCTCTGCCACGAGATCGTCCTGGTGGTTGAGCCCCAGCCCAGCACGGTCAAGCGTACGCGTGTGCTGGTGGACGAACTGAAAGCGCGCGGTTATGGCTCAACCAGGGAACTGACCACCGTGATGATCAACCGCGGGAGGACGGATATGGCTCTATCCGTCTCTCAAGTCGAGGAAGCTCTGGACATCCGGGTGGCGTTGGGATTTCCGCCGGCCGGCGAGCAGGCTTTTTACGCCGCCATGCGCGCCGTTCCATTAATGATGGTCCAGCCGGACGGGCTGATCGCGCAGCAGTTCGTCAAGCTGGCTGAGTTGATCGGCTCTCACGTCGGCTGACAACACATCCCATCGCGGCAGGCGCTGAAGAGAGAGCCTCGAAACGATCTGTGGAAATCCACTTATTTATACGCTGTCCGCTGCTCGCCCGCTGCTGGCCTCCAGGCGACGAACGGTCAAAGACGCCTCATCTCTGCGTCCATTTCCCACAAGCGCTCGTTGCTCATACGGCTATATACAATTCAATCATGACAACCTCCAATTGCCGGTGACATTTTCATCATCTCTCTTTACAAACGGCAGCCAAAAAACGGCTGACGGCCGCCCGCTTGACAATTATGACGCAATGCGTTATGATAATGACGCATTGCGTTACATTGCCGGTGCGAAAGAGAACCGCTTGAACTCGATCCATTCCGCGTGAAGGAGAGAAACCATGTCTGATACACCCGTCGAACCGGAAATCCTCCAGGAAGGTGAAAAGGAGGAACAGGGCAAACGCAGCCCACTCTATGAGATCTCGCGCAAAGTGTTACTGGCCGGCATCGGCGCAGCTTCACTGGCTCAGGAAGAACTGGAGAACTTCGTGAACAAATTGGTCGAACGCGGCCAGATGGCCGAGAAGGACGCCCGCCGCCTGATCCGCGAGGTGATGGAGCGTCGCGAGAAGCTGGAGCAAGAACGGCGGGAGCAGCGCGCCCAACGCGCCCGTAACCAGGTTGCCACCCGCGCTGAGATCGAGGAGCTGACCCGTCGTGTCGCGGAGCTTTCCCGCCAGCTCGAAGAGTTGCGTAAGACCCTGAGCGGCGGGAGCGGCGCATGACCATCATCAAGCGCTACTCCAACCGCAAATTGTACGACACCGGCGCGCGCCGCTACATAACCCTCGATGAGATCGCCGAGAGGGTGCGGCAGGGTGAAGAGGTGAGCGTGATCGATCACGCCAGCGGGGAAAACCTGACCACGCTCACCCTCCTGCAGGCGCTCTTCGAGCAACAAAAAAAGGTGGGGGGATTGTTCCCGCAAGTGCTGCTCACTCGACTGATTCGTTCGGGGAGCGGCGCCTTGAGCAGTTTGCGGGAAGCCTGGGCAGCCACCTTTGACTTCGAGGGGCGCTTTCTCGATGAGCTGCGCCGCCGGCTTGACCGTCTGGTTGCCCTGCGTCTGTTGGCCGAGGACCAGGCCGCACGTCTGTTCGATCAACTCAGCGCAATCAGACCCACCGCCCCTTCCGATGAATCGCGGGGGGCGCCTGAATCCGAAGCAGCCCTACCCGATGAGGAAACGCCTACTTTGGAGGCGCTCGAGTCCCTGCGCCTCCAGATAGAGGCGTTGGAAGCTCAAATCGCCGCGCTCAAAGGCGCTGATCCTTCAACGGCGGCATAAGCCCCTTCCCATTGCCAAACCAAATACGCGATGACAAACATCATCTCAACGGGTTCTTATTGTCGCATGCCCATGACCGGCGCCTGTGATATGATAAGGTTGCCTGTTTTTCTTTCCCCATTCACAAAGGAGGTAAATCGAGAATGACGGAAGGCCTGCTCAAGCTGATGATCCCCGGACCGATCCAGCCTGACAGCGAGGTTCTGGCGGCCATGGGGGGCCCTGTGCGTGCCCATTATGGGGCAGGGTTCACACGCTATTACGCCGAAACCACCGCTCTGTTGCAACGCGTTTTCGAAACCCGCGGCGATGTGTACATTATGCCCGGATCGGGAACTGCGGCAATCGACGCCTGCATCGGCAGCGCATTCTCCAGCGGCGAGAAGATCTTGATCGGCGTGAACGGCTTTTTCGGTGAACGCCTGGAAAGCATTGCCGCCAGTTACGGCTTGCAGGTGGTGGCCGTGACGGCCGAATGGGGCCAGCCGCTGCGCTCCGAGGACTTCGCCGCCGCTTTCCGCGCCCACCCGGACGCCAGGGGAGCGGCGGTCGTTCATCTTGAGACGTCAACGGCGGTGGTCAATCCGGTGGCCGAAATCGGTGCTGAGGTGCGCAAGGCCGGCGGGGTCTTCATCGTGGACGCGGTCTCATCCCTGGGTGGATTGCCGGTGCGCATGGATGAAGCCTGCATCGATCTGTGCGCCTCGGCCACGCAAAAATGCCTCGGCGCGCCGCCCGGCCTGGCGCCGGTCGCCATCGGACCACGCGCCTGGGAATTCATCGACCAGAATCCGAGCAAAGGCCACGGCTGGTACAGCGATCTGCGCGTCTGGCGCTGGTATGCGCTCAATTGGGGCGATTGGCATCCCTTCCCGGTAACCATGGCCACCAGCAACGTCGTGGCTTTGCGCACCAGCCTGGACCAGCTCCTGGCCGAGGGCATCCCGCAGCGTTTGGAGCGCTACCGCAGCCTGGCGCTGCGCCTGCGCGCTGGCCTACGCCGCATTGGCATGCAACCCTTCACACCTGACGAAATGCTCGCCCCGGTGCTTACTGCCGTGTACGCGCCGGAAGGCGTCGACAGCGGCGAAATCGTCAAATTCCTCGAAGAGAAGTACCGCATTAAGATCTCGGGCGGGCTGGGCGAACTCAAAGCGCGTATATTCCGCATCGGCCACATGTCGCCCACCGTCTCCGAGGCAGATATCGATGAAGTGCTGGATGCGCTGGCCGAATTCGAGCGGGTAAAGGTTCACTGAATATCCCGGAGGTCTTCACCACCGAATAAGACGGCATCACAGGGTTTTGGCTTGACAAAGTCAAAGCCCTGTGAATTTTATTCATCTCGACCAAAGGTGCCGTGCCCAGAAGCCACCCCCTGAAACAGATAACCCGTACAGGCTTTTGCATCGCCAGCCCAATTGTGACCGGTGACCCTCCCTCAAGGTTATAATAACCAGCGGGGAATCGTATGTCGAACTTTTCCGAAACTGGTAGGCGGATCTTGCGCGCTTTTCAAAAAGCTGGTCGGTTTGGTCATGCTCACAGTGCCCTGGCCGTCGCACGGCTGGCAGGAATCTGACGAAACAGCGTGGGATTGCCTGTTGGATGCTGCCGTGCGACCCCTGACTAAAGCCGATCGGCCTTCGGAGGGCAAATGAACCAGGCAAAACTGCGCGCCCGTTACCGGCGCATCCTCTATTTCTTCTTCCGCCAGATTGTCAGCTTCATTTTTTGGGAGCTCATTCTCTCGCGCATTGGGCTGCGCCGACTGGCGCGCCGCACCCGCACCGCCCGTTATCGCAATGCCGCCGTGCAGTTCCGCGCCATGGCCATCCAGCTTGGCGGTCTGATGATCAAAGTAGGCCAGTTCCTCTCCGCCCGCCTGGACGTGCTCCCGCCCGAAATCACCGACGAACTTTCCGGTCTGCAGGATGAGGTTCCTCCCGAGGACGTGGCCGGCATCCGCGCTCTGGCCGAAAAGGAGCTCGGAGTCCCCCTGGAAAAGAAATTCGCACGCTTCGATCCCATTCCGTTGGCGGCGGCTTCATTAGGGCAGGTGCACCGCGCCCAGCTTTGCGTGGAGGGGAACAATTCGCCTGAAGATCAGCCCTTCTGTGATGTGGTGGTCAAGATACAGCGGCCGTACATCGAACAGCTCATTGAGGTCGATCTCTCGGCCTTGCGCCGCGTAGGCCGCTGGCTGGAGCATTACCGGCCAATCCGCAAACGCGCCGACGTGCGCGCACTGATCGAAGAGTTCGCTTCCACCGTCTATGAGGAAATCGACTACCTGGCTGAAGGGCGCAATGCCGAGATATTCAGTGAAAACTTCCGCGACCAGCCTTCGGTGCACGTCCCGCGGGTGGTGTGGAGCGCCACCACCAAACGCGTCCTCACCCTGGAGGACGTGTACGCGATCAAGATCACCGATTACGACGCGATCACCGCCGCCGGCATCGATCGGGCTGAGGTCGCTCGTCGTCTGATCGATACCTATTTCCAGCAGATCTTCGAGGATGGCTTCTTCCACGCCGATCCCCATCCGGGCAATCTGTTCGTTACGCCTCTGCCGACCTCGTCCGAGGACGGCTCACCAGCCTGGCAGTTGACCTTTGTCGACTTCGGCATGGTTGGCCGCGTGCCCGCCAATTTGAAAGCCGGCCTGCGCGAGCTGATCATCGCCATCGGCACGCGGGATGCCTCGCGCGTGGTGCGCGCCTACCAGCAGATCGGCGTGCTCTTGCCTGGCGCCGACCTCGCCTTAATCGAACAGGCCGAAGCGCAGCTCTTCGATCGCTTCTGGGGCAAATCAATGAACGAGCTGCGCGACATGAGCCTGGAGGAAATCCACCGCTTTGCTCACCAGTTCCGCGAGCTGATTTACACCATGCCCTTCCAGATTCCCCACAACCTGCTGCTGCTCGGCCGTTGCGTGGCCATCCTGTCTGGCATGGCCACCGGCCTGGACCCCCAATTCAACCTCTGGGACCAGTTGGTGCCATACGCCCAGCAGTTAGTGCAGGAGGAGACCACCGGCAACTGGCGTCAGTGGCTTTCCGAGTTTGGCGAAGTGGCCCGCGCCCTGTTTTCCGTTCCTACCCAGGCTGCGCGGGTGCTATCCATTATGGAACGCGGCGAGCTGAAGGTGGCGGCGCCCCAGATTTCCCGCCAGGTTGCGCGCCTCGAAGCGGCGGTCAACCGGCTGGCCGTCATGCTGGCTTTCGCTGCCCTGTTGTTGAGCGGCATACAACTCCTCCAAGCTGGACGGACCACCTTCGCCATCGTCCTCCTGGTCGCCGCGTTGATGGCCCTGTTTGCCGCCCTGTTTTCCCGCAGCAACCATTCTGACTGATGGGTGAAGAATTAAATAATGGGCCTGCCGCAGAGAGCAGGCCCACCGTTGAATCACCAGGCTAAAGCAGTCAGGCTTTTTTGGCGCTCTTCTCGGACGTCTCGCTGCCCTCGAAGCGCTCCAGCGCGTGGTCGATCATGCTGCGCCAGGCCAACAGCATCGCCTTGCGCGCCTTGCGGCGGTGCTCGATGAAGCTGGGTGGGAATAGCCCTTCCCAGCTCATGCGCATTTCCTCACGCGCCTCGCGGAAGTGTTCCCGCGCCTCATCCGGTATCCAATGTTTAAAATGCTTGTGGGTGGTTTCCTCGGCCATAGTTCCAACTCCTTGATCGTAAACCCATTATAGCGCGTTCTCGCCGGATATGTGTAAATTGATTTATGAAAATTTATGGGGACAATGTTTATAAATTTAAAAGCCAGCCTTGCGAAGCGGCTCCTTAGGGGCTACGCCCTCACCTTGGAGAAGCGCGCTTTGACTGCATCACAAAGCCGCTGAATGGAGTCATGCGCCTCTGCGAAACGTGGATCAGCGGATGCGTGTTCCAATTTGCGCAGTCCCTATCCGTGATGCGATTCTTAAAGTTCATCCAACCAGACTTACGCGCAACTTGAAAGGCGAGAATGAGAAAAAGTCGGTTTACGGATACAACCCGGGGTTGATAAAAGGCACCAACGCCAGGATAACCGCCTGCTCATACAACCTGGCGCGTTGGACCACATCGCCTGTCAGCAGTCCAATGGCCCCGTTTTCCTGCTTGGAATTGGAGCGACCAAAGACGGCATCGTCGGCCTCGCCCAGCTCGGCGCCATCGCGCACCATTTCCGCCACCCGCGGCGGCAGGAAAAACGTGCCTGTGCGCGCCTTCCCTTCCCGCTTGCGATCGAGGATCACCACCCATGCGAAGGCTGCCAACCCGCCGGCCAGCTCATCCACTCCGCCTTCCACGCCCACCCAAAAATCGGCCTCTGGCATCCCTGTGCGGGCTCCCAGGGCGCGGTTGTTCGCCCCTGTCAGCGTCTCCCCGTCGGAGAACGGCTGGGCGCGCACCCCTGAAGGCACATCGATGCACACAAGCTCGAATTCCGTATGAGGAAAAACCTGCCCGAAGCCGCCCAAGACGGCCTGCTTCTTAACCGGATTGCGCGAGGCGAGCACAATTCGCATCAAGGCGCCGGCAGAACCTTCCAGGGATTGATAAAGCCTCCCTCATAGCGCACCTCGAAATGCAGGTGCGGTCCGGTCGAATTTCCAGTGCTGCCGGCCAGGCCGATGAGTTGGCCCCTGGCCACGCTCTGACCGCATTGCACCTTGATGCCGCTCAGATGGGCGTACAGCGTTTGATAGCCGTTGCCGTGATCAATCATGACCATGTTGCCGTATCCGCCCGCGATCGCCCCGGCGTAGATCACCACCCCGCTGTCGGCCGCCCACACGGCCGTGCCCAATCCAGCGGCGATGTCGATGCCCAGGTGGCCCGACCAGAAATCGTTGCCCGAGAGATAGTGGTTGACCGTTGGCCAGATGAAAGCGCCCGAGCCATACGCGCCGCCGCTGACGTCGCAGCCCCCCGGCCCCAGGATATTCTTGAGCACCCCCGCCCGCCCGCGCGCCACGATCGGTACAATCCACTGCACGAACTCGCGGTGCCCGCCGGGAACCATGATGTACGTGCCCGGCGCGATGACTGGATTGCTGATGTCGAGATCGTTCCCTGGCCAGGTGAGGATGTCTTCCACCGTTGCGCCGTAGCGGTCCGCCACGCCTTGCAGCGTGTCGCCTGCCTGCCATTTGTACAGAATGCCGTTCGTAGGTGGAATCTTGAGCACCTGGCCGATGCTCAGCATATCCGGATTGTCCTTCAGCACGTCGTAATTGGCCCACATGACCGATTCGGGCGTGATGTTGAACTGTTTGGCAATTCCAAATATCGAATCCCCCTTCTGGACGGTGTAATCGATCGCCTTATCCGTCCACCCATCCGGATGACTGGTGTGGGCGTCGGCTTCTCGCTCCACACCGATCGGCGCGAGTGTCGGCAAATCGGGCAGGGCAAGGCGCGAATTGGCCGCCAGGGTAGGGGAGCTGGCTGCACTCCCCGAGAAAGCCTGCCCCGGTCTCCAAACATAGGCGCCCAGCATGGCAATAACCACGATCGCGGTGGCTGCCCAACTGATCAGATCGCGGTATGCGCTCAACCAGGATAAGAACGCTGGGGGGCGTGGGGAATTTTTCTCAGGCGGGGATGCGGTCATAAGCGAACGCGGCAATTATAGCACGGTAATGCTGTCATTCCCCTGGGCAGCTTGGGCGCTGCTTCAGGGATCATCTTTCCAGGAGTAAGGTGACATCCTTCAAAGTTTGAGCGCGCATGAATTCCTCTTCCCGTATTTCTCGCGCGAATTCACGCTCTAAAGCGATACGAAAGCCGGCCAGCTCCAGATCGTCCATCTCCAGGTCGGCCCACAAACGGGCGTCGGGGGTAACCCGCCAGTCTTCGACGCCCAATCGCTCCACTACCAGGGATTTAACGCGTTCAAAAGTGCTGCCCATTCGCTCTCAACTGTCTTCAAGGATCATTTGAGATCATCCACGATGTAAGCTTCCAGATGGTTCATGTCGGTGCTGCGTTCAGGGATCGTCTTACGCCGCACGGATATGCCCGCCGTGTGCACAGATTTTGGAGTTCCCGATACCAATGGATGCCACCAGTACAGGTCTTTGCCTTCCGCCAGGAGGCGATACGCACACGTCTCAGGCAGCCAGCCGGCCGTGCGCGCCAGCTCAGGCGTGACGACCAGGCAGGTGGGCACCAGGCGGGTGCGCTCGCTGTATGCCTGGCAGCGGCAATGGTATCGGTCGAGCAGGCGGCAGACCACATTGGTGTAGTAGATCTCACCCGTTTCTTCGTCTTGCAGCTTGAACAGACAGCAGCGCCCGCAGCCGTCACATAGGGATTCCCACTCCCCGGGGGTCATTTCTTCCAGTTTTTTACGTTTCCAAAATGGGAGATCGTCTTTAACCATAGCAGAGGTGGCAGGATGGAACTCACAATGCCCAGCGCAGCAATTCTATCACCAAACAGCGGCTGGCAGCCTGATGAATAGCCGCTTCAAAGGCATGCAAATTCAGAATTGACGTAAAATCAAGGGGCATCTTTTATCGGAATTCTACGATTGGCCATGGATTTACCCGCGATCATTACCCCCGAACTGATCGGGTATTTGCGCGCTCTGTACCGCATGGACTGGCATGGCATTCACGGCTGGCCCCATTGGCTGCGTGTGTGGGAAAATGGCTCCCGCCTGGCTGCCCGCACCGGCGCAGATCTGACCCTGGTGGCTCTGTTCGCCTTCACCCACGATGTGGCTCGCTTGAACGACGGCTGGGATGTGGATCACGGCCGTCGCGCCGCCGAGATCATCCATGATACGCTTCAGGGGAAAGTATTCCAGCTTAATGAGAACGACTTAAATCTGCTGCTGGATGCAGTTACCCGCCACAGCCAGGGCATCCTCGAGGCCGATCCAACCGTTCAGACCTGCTGGGATGCCGACCGCTTGGATCTCGGCCGGGTTGGCTACCGACCCGACCCCGCCCTGCTGTGTACTCCGGCAGCCCGGGATCCCGGCATCATCGAGTGGGCCTACGAGCGCAGTTTGCGCTGGTGGGAATGATTTTTCACCACACCCTTTCCAGTTGCGGATTGTCGGTCGCTCGGCGGCCCACCTTAGCCATGTCCACCCATTCACCGTGCACGCGTATGCGCACCACATCAGCGGTGAAATCCGTAACCGTTGGGCCGTGGTTGTCGAACAAGGCGCTGCCCACGGCGTAGATATCCACCGGCACTCCCAGCCGCTCGAAACGCTGTATTTTTTCAGGATTGAAGCCGCCCGAGACCACGATTTTGACCGCCCGGCAGTATTCGCGCGCCCGCTCGATCCAACGCGCTGGCAGACCCCAGCTTTCCCAGGCGTTGTCCAGCGCCTGGCGAACCAGGAAGACCAGTCGCGGGTTGACGCCCAGATCCAGGTCTGGATCGCCCAGCGGGGGGACGGAAACGTCGCGCACGGATGCGCTGGTGTCCAGCCGTACGCCGTACAAACGATAGCGGTTGGCTTCGCTCTCGTCACCCGCTTCGACCAGCTCCCGATAACGGTCGAACATGGCCCGGCACACTTCCAGTGAATCGCGCACGCAGTCGTTGTTGAAATCCACCAGGGCGATGCGCGGTATGGAGGGTGGAATCACGCGGGCAAAGGCCAGCATGGCCTCGGGCGTGTCCCCCAGGAAACTTGCGATGGCCGCGTGAGCCACCGTGCCGCCGCCGTAACCGCCCCACCAGTCGCCTTGAGCGTCGGTGGAGATGAAAGGCCCCAGTTTCTCGGCATAATCCAGGTTGAAACGCTGCACGGCGATGTTGTACGCATAACCGTCGGCGGCCTGAACCTCGTGCGCATCGAAGCGCGCCGGGAAGAACATCACCGGCTTGCCGCGGGCCGCAATGAGTGTATTGTAAACATTGGTCGCCACCCGGCTGGCGCGGGTGAGCACACCCAGCGTAGGTGTCTCGAGAATGGCGAAATCGCGGTAGCGGCCCTGCACACGCAGCACCGGCTGCACGTTCAGCGGATCGCCGTTGTAGTGCACCAGGGTGCCATCCTGGACAGCCCACACCCTTAACCGGTCATGGGTGTCCACGAAGCGCTCACCCTCCCAAACTCCGGTGCAATGGCGCAGCATGGTCAGCGCCTTATCGACGCCCACCACCACCGTCGTTTCGGGGCGGCGGGTGAACCACTGCATCTCGACCTCGAGGTCGCCGCATTGGATGCCCTCCGGCGAAACTCCCGCTGGCAATCGGTGCTGTTTGCCCTGGTACGTATACCCTTGGGCAGCCAGAGCTGACAGCATGTTGCTGATATTGACGAAATACTTGTCGGTGTACCAGCCCCGGCGCATACGTTCGATGTCCAGCTTGAACGTATCGTTGGTCAGGCGCTTCCCATCAAATATGCTCATTTCAGATCCCTTCACTGCGCTCTAAAGAGCGATGAACCAGCCGGCCATTTACAGCAGACACACACGGGCGACCCCAGTTCGTGTAATTCTGACACCAGTATAGCGGCATTCATCTCACTGTCAAGGGGTGGGGAAAATAATGCGAACAGATATTTGCGTTTCTGCACCGTTTCATGTACACTAGATGCTACCGAAGGCCAGCAATATGGGAATAAACACGAGAGGGTTGTTCATCCGTCAATAAAGGCATCAGGGGAGGAATTCATGCACTGGGTGTACACCCCAATTTTGCTCCCGCTGCTGGCATCCACTGCAGCGGCGCTGGCGCTCTCCGTGCTTTTATGGCGCCATCGTGAAGCACCCGGAGCACTTCCCCTCATGCTGGTCATGCTCAGCGCAGCCGTCTGGTCACTGGGAACCATCCTCGAAATCATAAACCCGACCCTCGCAGGCAAGCTGGTGTGGGCGAATGTGGAATATGCCGGCATTACCCTCCTGCCAGTAGCCTGGCTGGCCTTTGCGATCGAATATTCGGGCAAAGGGGATTGGCTTACCCGCGGGCGCATTGCCGCGCTGCTCATCATCCCCTTGGTCACCAACATTTTGGTTTGGACCAATGACTACCATGGGCTGATGCGCGCCGATATACACCTGGCCTTGGATGGCCCCTACCCTTACGTAGCCAAGGTTTACGGCCCCTGGTTCTGGATCCATACGCTGTACTCCTATACGCTCCTCCTGGTTGGCGCAGGGCTCCTTTTGCAATTTCGCGGCCGGGCAGCCGACTGGTTCTCGGGTCAGCTTCTCACCCTGATCCTGGCGATCGTCCTGCCCTGGCTGGCGAACATGCTCTACGTCTTCCAGTTGTTGCCCTTTCATTATGTGGATCTCACCCCGATCGCCTTTACCCTCTCTGGGATCCTGCTCGGTTTTGGCTTCTTTCATTACTGGCTCCTGGAGCTTGTACCGGTGGCGCGCGGTGTGGTCATCGACAATATGAGCGATGGCGTCATCGTTTTGGACAGCCACAACCGTATTTTGGACGCCAACGCTGCTTCAGCCGCCATGATCGGCAAGGCTCTCCATCAGCTCATCGGAAAGAGGGCCGAGCGGGCCCTTTCCGATTACCCCGATCTGGTCGAAAAATACCGCAACGTGTCACAGGTTCAGGGCGAGATTGTGGTCGAAAAGGGCAGCAGCAAACGCTTCATCGATATCGTCATTTCACCGCTACAGGACCACAAGCGCCGCCTGCTCGGCCGCGTGGTGGTGCTGCGCGACATAACCGAACGCAAGCGCGCCGAGCTGGAACTGCAGGCTGCCAACGCCGCGCTGGTAGCCACCCTTGAGGCCACTGCCGACGGCATCCTGGTGGTCAATGAAAAGGGTGAGATCGTCCGTATGAACCGCAAACTGGCCGAGATGCTCCACATTCCGCTCGAAGATCTGTCAGACAACAGCCACAAGCCTGATCTGGACATGATCGTCCAGCAGCTTATCCATCCAGATACCTTTTACCTGCTAATGGAGAAGCTGAACGCCTTCCCTGATGCCGAAAGCTATGACGTCCTTGAGTTGAAGGACGGTCGGGTGTTTGAGCGCTACTCGCGCCCGCAACGGGTCGGCAATGTGCGCGTCGGCCGGGTGTGGAGCTTCCACGACATCACCGAGCAGCGCCGCGCTGAAGAAGAGCTGCGCTATTTGAGCTCGCACGACATTCTCACCGGGCTGTTCAACCGCGGCTTCTTCGAGGAAGAGCTCAATCGTCTGGAAAACAGCCGCCAATTCCCCGTCAGCCTTATCCTGGCCGACGTGGATGGCTTGAAAGCCGTCAATGACACCTACGGACACCTGGCTGGCGATAAGCTACTGCGCCAGGCGGCCGAAATCCTGCGCGCAGCCTGCCGCGCCGAAGACGTGGTTGCGCGCATCGGCGGCGACGAATTCGGCATCCTGCTGCCCGAATCCGGCCCGCAGGTGGCCGAGAACGTGATCGAGCGCATTCAGAACATGCTGGCCATCCGCCGGGTGGGCGAAACCGAGGTGCCGCTATCGCTCTCGCTGGGTACAGCCACCGCCGAAAGCGGCGACATGCTGCGTAAGGTGGTGCGCATGGCCGATAACGCCATGTACCGCATCAAGCGCTCCAAGCCCGGCGCCCGCCCCGGCACCGGCTCGCTGGAGTTGTAAACTGCGCTGCTCTGGATTGGCAGAAACGTTTATTCTCGGATTTCTTTCACCACCTCAATCCCGTTCAGCATCATATGATACAGAAAAACGGCGTGCATCAGATCGCCCGGGTGGGGGACTGCGCCGGTTTCCTTTGCCGTGTGCACCGGCAGATCGTAGGTCTCCACGCAATTGACCGGGACCACCACGCGCCGTTTGATCTGTCGCGCATTCGCGTCTAAGCGCAGGTGCATGGCTAGCTGGTACACGCACAGATCGGTGCAGTCGCCCACCACGATGAAGTTGTCCAGGTGAGGCTGGCTCGTGATCCATTCGTTCAGGCCGCTGTTCAAGGCTGCGTTGATCGAGTTCTTGGGTAATATGGTCATCTGGTCGAAGAACGGCAGCGCCTGAAAAGCCGCCACGGCTTCGGATTCGTGGGTCCCCCGGACGCAGTGGGCCGGGTATTGGGCGAACTCGATCGCATCCGGCTCGTGCGTGTCCTGGCTGAGCGCGATGTTGCGCACCCCCGCCCTCCAGGCTGCCTGGAACAGGCGCACGATGGGGTCGACCAGGCCGGCCACGCGCGGGCTGGCCAGCGGACCTTCATAACAGAACCCGTTGATGATGTCGACGGAAACAATCGCGCTGCGCTCCGGCGCAGGAATGGCTTCGGCCAGGCTCAATGCGGGCAGCCTGGCCAGCCAATCCTCGAGATAATCCAAAAAGGGGTGGGCCTTGTCGGCCAGAGAAATGCTCGCCATCTTCGTCTCCTTAGTGTAATATGAACACTTTATCTCTGGCGAAACGAAAGCGGGTTTCCCCGCTCTTAGTGTCAACTTTACACCAGTATAATCGCTTTAAGGGAAAAGTCAAGGTGAATGTATTGTGGCCAAATTCGTACAGAATTATGACCCAAAACAGGAGCGCTGTTGGATCGCCGAGATGGATGGCGAGAACGTCGGTTCGGCCTTTCTGGTCAGAGAATCCAATCGGGTGGCCAGGCTGCGCCCATTGCTGGTTGAGCCGCGAGCGCTCGGGCCGGGCCACGGCAAGCGCCTGGTTGACGAATGCGCACGCACCGCACGCCAGCTCGGTTACCGTCAGATGACCCTATGGACCCATGACGTGCTGAGGGTAGCCCGTCATATTTACGAGAAAACCGGTTTTTGCCTGGTTTCGGGGGAACCGTATCATAGTTTCGGGCATGATCTTGTTGGCGAGACCTGGGAACTGGACCTGTGAGGGATGGCCTAAAACGAAAAGAAAACAGTTACAGAATAATGTACGTTATTTTTATGATTCGGTTATTGACAAAGTTATGATTCGGTTATATAATGAGATCACCATAACAAACGAATCCGATTCAATCACCACCTGGCATCGCCATCTGTCCTCGGATCGAAGAAACTGAGCTCTAGAGTGGCCATAGGGGGAAAGGAGTAACGGACTACCTTTGTTATCGTTAACATAATCGAATATGGGGTTAGATTGAGGCTTAGATCCAAGATCTCTATCTGGTCGCTTTGCCTGTCAGGCTGACAGGCAGGGATCTTTGGGGAGCCAATAGCGAAACCGGCAACGTCCTATAGTCGGTTTCGCTTTTTTTTATCGTCATTCGCGCATTCCATCATCAGGAAAGGCAGGGGAATCATGAAACTTTCCGCCGTTCTAAAACAGCTCGTCACCTTCTTTTATACCTTTGGACTCATGCTCGTCATCGCCGGCGTGATCCTCACCTCCGTGAACGT
>DAOTWA010000073.1:0-3481 GCA_034435955.1 Anaerolineaceae bacterium
GCGCACGGCATCCTGGTGGCAGGCAAAGACCTGTTCGCCGCCATCGATGCGCTGGAGCGGATCGACTGGAACGCCTGGTGCATCCTCGCGCAGAAGCTGCTGCCGTAATTCGTTGGAAGGAAACCGGTGGCGATAAAAGTGAAACACGAGGAACTCAGCCAGACCTTTGGGGTGGAAAGCGGTTCGATGCGCTGCGCTGGGGAGTGACCCTCGCCGCGGCGACGGCGCGCACCACCAGGAAGACCGCATGCCGACCATGCCGAAGCCGCGGCCAGCAGACGGCCGTCCTCGAAGTATGATCAGTAGCTTATCCGGTCAGCTCCTCGACCCTGACGCCGGATAAGGCGGCGCGGTAATCTTCCAGACGGAAGCGTCCGCCGCCCGGCATGCGTACGTTGGCGGCGCCGGCAGCCGTGGCGCAGCGCAACGCCTCGGGCAACGACAGGCCCTCGTCCAGGCCGTAGAGCAGGCCGGCCAGAAAGGCGTCGCCGCTGCCCACCGTGCTGACGCGCGGCACAGCCGGTGGGATGGCTACCCAGGCGCCCTGATCGGCGACCAGCACGGCGCCGGCCTCACCCAGGGTGACCAGGGCAGTTCCCACGCCCATGGCGCGCACCGCCTCACCGGCGCGGCGGGCCGAGGCAACGTCGCAAACGTGGCTGCCCAGGATGGTCTCGATCTCTTCGCGATTGACCTTCACGCCCGCGGCGCCTGCCTGCAGAGCGGCCTGCAGTCCGGCACCGCTGCTGTCCACCCAAACCGAACAGCCCAAGTTATGCAGGGCGAGCATGGTCTCTTCGACACGTTCGTAGGGGGTGGCGGGTGGGAAGCTGCCGCTGAAGCATACCAGGTCGCCCGGCTGAGCGGCGGAGAGGAGATCGGCGGACAGGCGCTCCCAATCCCCTGGCGTGATCTGTGGGCCGGACTCGCTGATCAATGTGGCGTCCCGTTCGGCAACCTGTGGATCGAGCACGGCCACGGCTATGCGCGTCTCGCCTGCGACCCAGGTCCAGCGACAATCCAAGCCGTGGGCGGCCGCCAGCGCAGCGACCAGCCGACCGGTGTGGCCGGCCAGGAAGCCGAAGCACAACGCCTGGCCGCCAAGGGTATGGATGGCGCGTGCCACGTTCACGCCTTTGCCGCTGGGCAGGAGGAGTTCTTCCTGCACGCGGAAAACGCCCTCGGCGTGAAATCCGGGCACGCTCCAATTGTGCTCTACATCGGGGTTTGGGCAGACGCAGAGAATCATAGCGGCATCGAAAATGGGTCAAACAGGAGGATCGATTCCAGTCTGTATCAGCAAAGCGTCGATCCTGGAAGGACTAAATTATAACCGCTGATAAGGACGGGTTTGAACAACGAGCAGCTTTTCCAAACCATACAATCCGATTCTCGAGTAAAATCAAATTCATAGCCGCCGATGGATCAACGGACGTTTTTCAAATACTGAGAACCTGCAACACATCATGCTGACGCAATCCGCTATCGCCAGGGTAAGGCATGGCGTCTTGACCGCACGATGCCGCCGGCGGTCGGACGCATGGAGATATCCTCGTCTCATGGCGGATTAGCCTGCCTAAACATCCTCAAGTACTGATGGAAAAGGAGATAAGCACGCATGAATAAAATCGGCATCTTCTACGCCTACTGGACTCAAGATTGGAACGTAGACTTCAAACCGCTGGTGGATAAGGCGGCCAACCTGGGCTTCGACGTGCTGGAGGTCAACGGAGGCATCCTGGCCGAGATGAGTCCGGCGGAGCGCAAGGCGCTCAAAGACCATGCGGATGCGCGCGGTATCAGCCTGTCCTACTGCTACGGACTGCCGGCGAAGTACGACGTGGCCTCGCCGGATGCCTCAGTGCGCAAGGAAGGCCTGCGCTTTCTGGAGAAGATGACCCGTGCAGTGGGCGAGATGGGCGGCGGCAGACTCTCGGGCATCTTGTACGGCTGCTGGCCGACGCTGATGCCGGAGGATGCCGATGATCGCGCGCCCTACCTGGAGCGCAGCATCGCCAGCGTGAAAGAAGCATCCAGGGTGGCCGAGGACAATAACGTGGTCTACAACCTGGAGGTGGTCAACCGCTTCGAGCAGTACCTGTTTAATACGGCGGCGGAGGCGGTCGAATACGTCAAAGCGGTGGGCAGCCCGAACGTCAAAATCCACCTGGACACCTACCACATGAACATCGAGGAAGACACGTTCAGCGCGGCCATCGAGACGGCCGGCGAGCACCTCGGTCACCTGCACATCGGGGAAAACAACCGGCGGCCGCCAGGCTATGGGCACATCCCGTGGGATGAGCTGGTTTCGGCGTTGAAGAGGATCGATTACCAGGGCTGGATCGTGATGGAGCCGTTTCTGCGTCCCGGCGGACCGGTGGCGCGGGATATCCGGGTGTGGCGTGATCTCAGCGTTGGCGTTGATCTGGACGAAGAAGCGGCTAAGGCGGTGCGCTTCATCCGCGGCAAACTGGCCGAAGCTTGATCTGGGTCAGCGTACATGGGGCGTGATGGTCTTTATGCGCCTTAGAATGCGACCCCGGTGGAATTGGCGGTGGCGACGTCGCGCGAGAGTCTCTTCAGCCGTTTGGAAATCGCTTTGCACACCCGCGCCAGCCTGCTCGATCCCTCTCATGAAGGTGCCCTGCGGCTGTTCAACGGCTTCTACGAGGGCGCGCCTGAGTTGGCCATCGACCTGTATGCGCGCACCCTGCTGATCCACGATTACGCCAGTCCGCCCATTGGCCAGGCGGCAGCCCGTTCGATCGTGGAATTCTACATGCAACGGCTGCCGTGGATCGCGGCGGCGGTGCTGAAGTCGCGCGCGGCCGAGGATGCGGCTGCCCGCCGCGGGACGCTGCTCCTGGATACGCCGCCTGATCGTAAGGTACGCGAGGGTGCGGTGTGGTACGCGCTCGACCTGACCCGCTGGCGCGACGCCGGCCTGTTCCTGGACACGCGCGGCCTGCGCGCCTGGGCTTTCTCTCACCTGGGGGGCAAGACCGCGCTCAACACCTTCGCCTACACTGGCAGCCTGGGAGTAGCCGCAGCGGCCGGCGGCGCCCGCCAGGTCGTCCACCTGGACCGGTCGCGCACCGCCCTGGACCTGGCGCGCGCCTCGTACGCCCTCAACGGCCTGCCGATCAAACGGGGTGACTTCCTGGTCGAAGATTTTTTCACTGCGACCGGGCGCATGCGCCGCGCCGGGCAACGCTTCGATTGCGTCTTCCTCGACCCGCCCTTTTTCGCCGCCTCTCCGCGCGGCGTCATTGACCTGGAGCACAGCCCAATCCGGTTGATCAATAAGGTGCGGCCGCTGGTGGAGGACGGCGGCTGGCTGGTAGCGGTCAACAATGCGCTGTATGTCAGCGGGGAGGAGTATCTGCGCGAACTGCAAGCACTGTGCGCGGGCGGATACATGGAGATCGAGGAGCTGATCCCTGTACCGGCGGATTTCACCGGTTTCGCAGAGACGCGC
>DAOTWA010000074.1:0-49624 GCA_034435955.1 Anaerolineaceae bacterium
GTCGGGCAAACGATGTTCACCCGGGGTTTCCACAGCCTGCGCGAGGCCCATGTTTCGCCGGGTCTGCCCATCGGCGTGACCGGCGGCGCCGGCGAGCCGGCTGAAGCCTCCCGACGTATCGCCGCAACGCCGGGCGTCATTTATCAGACCTTCGCCGGACAGGACTTTCGCGCCGTAGACCCGGGTGGGACGAAAGTAAAGTTCACCCCCGGAGGCCAGGTTGCCGTCATCCCTGGGACGACTTCTGAGAATCATTTCTTATCGGCGCGGCTAAATTTGCCGCAAGGCGCACGGGTAATCGAGTTGGTCTTTTATTACGTACGGGAGACAAACGGGACAATCGTCTTCCGCCTGGCTCGCTACGACCCGTCAGCCGCCTCGGTAGATTACCCGCTGACTCTTACCGCTGGTGAGACGGTCAAGGGCGAAGTGCAGTCCGTCTACGCCATGGGAAGCATGGATGCCCCGCTCGCGGTGATCGACAATGCGGTTTACCAGTACTCGCTGGAATACTTCCCCTCCCCCGGCTCGCATCAACACAATGATGCTCTACGGTTAAGCGGGGCGCGCATCGGATACGTGCTGCCGACGACCTACATTCCGGTGGTGAGCAAATAATTAACGTGGGATCGAGGCTTTTGCCAGCCGGTCCACCCGTTCGTTGTCCGGGTCGCCGACATGACCGCGCACCCAGCGCCATTCGACCTGATGGCGAGCGAGCAGCCCATCCAGCTTCTGCCAAAGCTCCAGGTTGGCCAACGCCCCGCCTTTACGCTTCCAGTTTCTGGCCTTCCAGGCGGGCAGCCATTCGGTCACCCCGCGCTGAAGGTATTGCGAATCGGTGTGCAGCCGCACCCGGCACGGTCGGTTTAGCGCGGAGAGGGCCTCCACTGCGGCGGTCAGCTCCATGCGGTTGTTGGTGGTGCGCCTTTCCCCGCCGGTCAACTCTTTCTCATGGTGATTGAAACGCAGCAGGGCCGCCCAACCGCCTGGCCCGGGATTCGGGTCGCAGGCGCCGTCGGTGTAGATCACCACCAGGGGCAATTCTTCTTCCGCGCTCATGAACCTTTATCCAGGACTTCGCGCACCATCTGATCGAGCTGCTGAACGATGTCAGGAACCTGCTCCGCCCTGGTATTGGCCTCGAACAACTGGCGGACGGCATCTTCGAGCACGTTGCGCGCAGTGCGCCAGGAGACTTCCTCTGGGGTAGCCTCAGCCTGGTCGAACCGGGCGGCGACGGCGCGCCATTGGGAGGGCATCGCAGCGTCGCTTTCCAGCATCTGCAGGGAGGAATTGCGCGCGGGGATGACGCCGGCGGCGCGCGCCTGCTCCGCCAGACGAGACGGATCAAGCAGCCAGCGGACCAGCAGCCAGGCAGCCAGTTGGCGCTCAGGATTCGAGCGGATCACGGCAAAGGATAGACCGTCGGCGATCAACAGGGGCGCCCCGTTCTGCGCCGGGAAGGGCACAATCGTCCATTCATCCGCAGAATCAGCCAGTTTCATCGCGCGCGCCTGGGCGGGGATTTCCTCCAGGCTGCCCGCGTACATCAACGCCATGCGGTGGGCGAAATAATCGTAGGGTGAGGGGTTGCGCGCCAGCCAGGCGCAGCCCTGATCGAAAAGACGCTTGAGATAGGCGAAGGCATCCACAACTTCGGGGGTATTCAATCGATATTCGCCGGAAGCGGACGGCCGAAGGTTGCCGCCAAAGGCGGTCACCCAGCTCGAGGCGGTCAGCCAATCGCTGGCCGCAATCCAGCCGCCGGTGCCGCGTCGCTCCAGCTCAGGCGCGACAGCATTGGCCTTGGCGGCCGCGCAGACCTGCTGTTCAAACTCTCCCGGGTTGGCGGGCGGCGAATCAAAGCCCAGTTCGCGCGCCCAGGTCTGGTTGTAATAAAGCACCCCGCCATCCAGGAGCCAGGGCACTCCCAGGCGGACCTGTCCGTCCAGGCCAGCCTGCCAGAAGGGGGTTAAAAAGTCGGCCTCTTCACCCGATTTCAGACCCCATTCGGCATCCTTCACGTAAGGGGACAAATCCAGGAGCAGCTCAGAGGTGGACTGGAAGGCGCGAAGTTGGAGGGGCAGAAGGGTGACCAGATCGGGGGGAGGGGAAGCAGAACTGAGCGGCTGAATGGCGTCCAGCAGATCGGATGAAGTCAAAAAACCTCGCGGGCGCACCAGAATCCCCCAGGGATTAATTGCATTGAACTGGACGATGAGCTTTTCCAGCGTCTGTCCGGCTGGCTCGTCCAGGGCATACCAGAAAGTCAAACTGGTTCCGCGCAGCGCATCCGCGCTCACGCCGAGGCCAGGGGTGGGAACAGGCGTCGTGCTGTGAACCGGTGTGGGAGATGGGTCAGCTTTAGCGAGCGTGCTGGTGGCGGAGGCCGGCGTGGGCCGGGGAGCTGGCCCGGCGCAGGCGGCCAGAAACCAACTCAGCAGCAGGAACCCAACAACAATGCGACGCAGCAGAGGGGTTCTCAAAGACACACTCGCCCGAAGCGATCAACCGGCATGCGGTCCCGAAAGGGTCGTATCTGCACCAGGGCCGGATGCAGCCGAAAGCTTGCTGGCCTCACCCACCGACCAGCACCAGCGGTACGGGGGTGAAGACCAGAACGAAGATGACCAGCGCCAGAACGGCCAACGCTTTGCGCGGCCCATCCAGGGGCGTGATCTGGTCCAACGGCTCGGCGTATACACGGCCGAGCAGGAAAATCAGCAGCGCCCACAGCCACCAGCCGTTCCAGAAGAAGCCCAGGCCGACCAAGGCAACCAGGATGAATGGAAGCAGCAAACGGGCACGCCGAGCGCCCAGGAGCACATAGAGCATGTGGCCGCCATCGAGCTGTCCGGCGGGTATCAGATTCAATGAGGTGACCAGGATGCCGATCCAGCCGGCCCAAGCCACCGGGTTGAGCATCACATCCACGCCGCCCAGGGGCAGCGGCTGGCCGGTGAAAATGTAGCGCAGCCAGTAAAGCGCCGGCGGCACGCCGCCATAGCTCGCGGGCGCAGGCAGAAGCTGATGAAAAACAGCAAATTTCGCCAGCAGATACAAGAGCGAATTACCCTCGAGCTGCAGACCGACGCCCGGCCGCATAATGCTTGGAATCTCACCCACCTTGGAAAGCGACAGGCCGATGAGCAGCACAGGGATGGCCACGATCAATCCTGCCAGCGGGCCGGCGATGCCGATGTCTAGAAGGATGCGCCGGTTTTTGGGGGGCTCTTTCATGTTGATGAAAGCGCCCAGTGTGCCAAAGGGGCTGAAGGGCAACGGCAGAAAATACGGCAACGTGACATAGGTCTTATGATAGCGGCCAGCCAGGTAATGGCCAAACTCGTGGGCCACCAGGATGGCCAGCAGGCTGACGGCAAAAGGCCAGCCGCTGCCCAGATTGCGTAAGATCGCCAGAAAAAGCTGGCCCAGGCTGGCTCCAACCGGGCCTTCCAGGTTGTTGAGCGCCCCCGCCATGAGCACGCTGATGACCGTCAGGCCGAAGAGCAAAACGTTGACGCCCGGATTGTAGGGTTTGGGCCGGATGCGGCCGGACATAAGCAAAATGAGATGCCGGTCGCCCTCCTTGCGGAACAAGGGGGTGATATTATAGGGTTTGAGCTGTTCACTTAGCCAGTCGTAATCGGCGGCCGAGTCCTGTCCCCGCAACCGCCCCCGATACCGCACCAGAAAGTTCTGATTGCCCTCGCCGAGGGTTACATCCTCGACGTAAAAAATACGCTGTATCAGGTTGTTAATCGATTCTTGCGGATATTCCGATGCCATAGAATGTTCACCTAACCTTCATGTCCTTGCCAGGCGGGAATGGATGGGAGTCGAACCCACCACGGCCCGCAACGCGACCCGACACCGGTTTTGAAGACCGGGGAGCCCACCGGGACTCATCCACTCCCGAGGGTTAAGCATACCCCAGGGAAGGTGCTTTTGCAAGACAAAGACGGACTTCGAGCCTGATAATTTTTATTATTTCAAAATCCTGATGGCTTTCGAACAAATCAATAACAGAAAAATTGAGCCAGAAATTCACAAAATTGTTATTGTATTTTTAATCAAAAGTCCTTATACTATACCTTCGGAAATCAGATACCAATTTTCAGAGGAGTTTGAGATTTCTCATGGAAGAAACGACGACGCTAGAGAGTCTGGAACAAGAAAGCGACAAGCCTCCCAGTACCAGGCCGCAGCCGGCGCGACCCTGGCGGGTAGCGGTTATCGCCAACCTGAAGGGGGAAACGACGCTACCGCACGATGGCCCCGCCGATGCCGGCGCGGAATACGACCGAAAAGAGACCATACAGGCCATTCAAGAGGCCATAGAGTCTGACGGTCATACTACCATTTTCCTCAACGCCGACAACCATCTCATCGACAGACTGCGCGAAATCTACCCGGATATATGCTTCAACCTGTCTGAAGGCAGTTACGGGGATGCGCGCGAGGCGCAGGTGCCCGCCCTGCTGGAGCTTCTGCACATTCCATATACGGCATCGCGCGTACTGGCCAACGCCATCGCCCTGGACAAGGCCATGACCAAGCGAGTTTGGCGTGATTTCGGTCTGCCTACGGCTGAGTTCCAGGAATTTGCCACCGGTCATGAGCCAATCTCGCCTCATCTGCACTTTCCTTTGTTCGTAAAACCCGCCCGCGAGGGCACGGGCATGGGCACGGACCTGGGCTCGATCGTGCACAACCGCAGCGAGCTGCGCCGGCGGGTTGAGTGGACGATCCGCACCTACCAGCAACCCGCGTTGGTCGAGGAATATCTGTCCGGGCGCGAGTTCACCGTGGGCGTTCTGGGGCGGCCCGGCGCGCGAGAATACAGCCCGCGGCCCTGGCTGTATGCACGCGACGGCTACCACCGCCTCCCGGTGCTGGAGGTCGACAGTTCACATTCCGTGACCCCGGGCGTCTATGGGCACGATGCGAAATCGATCAATTACGGAGAGGCAGGCATTCCCGACTTTATCTGCCCAGCGCGCATCCCGGCCAGCCTGGCGCGGAGTCTGCAGGACCTGGCGATCAAAGCCCATGAGGCGATCGGCGCAGTCGACGTCTCGCGTGTGGACATCCGTCTGGATGCCGAGGGCAACCCGCGTCTGCTGGAGATCAACACCTTACCCGGGCTGACGCCTGGCTTCAGCGATCTGGTGGTGATCGCTCAGGCCGATGGGATCAGTTACCGCGAGCTGATCCTGGAAATCCTGTATTTGGGCGCCTCGCGCTTCGGCCTGCTTGAGAAGCCAGTCGAGGTGGCGGCCCGATCGCTGACGATGCCAGCCTACCGCCGTTTGCGTCCGACGAACCGCTACCCCGTAGGTTACGGCAAGTCGATCGGCGTATAAGGCTTTTTGTTCTGGACAGTTTCAACCCCGAACGGATTGTTCGGGGTTGATTTTTTAAATAAGCCAGAGAGTCAATGGAATAAGAAAGGGATTACCGAAAACAAGAAAGGTTTCAGCCGTAGAACCGCCAGGCCGAAAATGATCCCCAGCAGCACACCGGCGGCCACGTCCGAAAGATAATGCAGACGCATCTGGACGCGCGCCAGGCCCACCAGCGGGGCCCACAGCAGCAACACGGCGGCCAGCCAGAAAGGACCAGCGCCGCAAGCGATCACCGCCAGCATGAAGGCGCGCGCGGCGTGCCCCGATGGGAACGAATGTGGGTCGGTGTTGCGGTAAATGGCGCCCCATTCTCCCTCCGGCCGGCGGCGGCGCACCAGGAATTTGATTGCCAAAACCAGGCCGGCCAACCCGGCCACACCCACGGCCATCAAAGCCGCCCGCCCTCGCCAGACTGTGCCTCCAATAAGCCACACCAGCGCCAGACCGGCCATCCAGAACCAGGAATCGCCCGAGTGGGCCAGGAAGGCGGCCAGGCCACGCCAGGAGCTCCTCTGGCCGTCCAAGCGCAGGCGCTCGGAGAGGCGCGCATCCAGCTCGAACAATGAGCCCCAGCTCACCCGGGCTGTACGCACAACAACGGGCGGGGTCGCATCAGGTGGTTGGGGGTCCTCACTGGCTGACATAACATCCGCGGAGTATACAACAAAGTGAGGTTTCTGGACAGGCGGGGGTTTTCATTTCCAAAAATCCTGATTGACTTTATGAGTTTTAGGCGTATAATGATTTCTAACCTGCCTCCGACGGATGCAGGCATTATGCCGGGAAGGAGGTGGTTATCTCCTTTTAGAGACGGAAACGCCCCATTCTGTCCTGAATTCCAGCAAGTTCCCAATCAGTTACATACGCAAGGAGGAGAAAAGTGAAACGGTTCAAGCTATATCCATTTGTGGCGCTGGTGGTGTTGCTGAGCGTGGCATTGGCCTCATGCACACCCGCGGGCACAGCTTCGCCCGCCCCAACACAAGCTCAGCCAGCCACCGAGGCGCCAACCCAACCCGCGGCCCCAACCGAGGTCCCCACGGCCGCGGCAGCCTTCCAGCCGATGAAAGTGGAGGCGCCGGACTGCAATTACGGTACGGCAGATCAACCCGCCAAGCTCAAATCCATCGAAGCGGTTGATCAGTACACGGTGAAGTTCACCCTGTGCGCGCCGGATCCGGCCTTCGCTTCCAAGGTCGCCTTCTCCGTCTTCTCGATCACCAGCAAGGATAACCTGGACAAGAACGGCGGCGATTCGGTCAAGATGAGCGATGTGCCTGATGGCACCGGCCCTTACATGCTCAAAGAGTGGGTGCGCGGCGACCACATCACCTTTGTGGCCAACCCCAACTTCTGGGGCGACGCGCCGAAGGCCAAGACCCTGATCTTCCGCTGGTCCGAACAATCTTCCCAGCGTCTGCTGGAGCTACAATCCGGCACGGTGGACGGGATCGACAACCCTGCCCCGGAGGATTTCAAGACCATCGAAGCCGACAGCAACCTGAAGATTTACCCCCGCCCACCGCTGAACATCTTCTATATCGGCTTTCAGGTCGACCTAAAGCCATTCGACAATGAAAAAGTGCGCCAGGCCTTCGCCATGGCCATCGACCGCAAGCGCATCGTGGACAACTATTATCCCGAAGGCTCGCTTGTGGCGACCAACTTCGTCCCGCCTGCGATCGAACCCGGGTACAATGCGAACCAGCCCTGGTATGACTACAATCCTGACGAAGCCAAGAAAATGCTCACCGACGCGGGCTTCGACTTCAGCCAGAAGATTCCGCTCTCCTACCGCAACGTAGTCCGCCCATACCTGCCCAACCCAAAGCAGGTCGCCCAGGAAATCCAGGCGGAATTGGCCAAGATCGGCGTGCAGGTAACCCTGAATGAGATGGAATCGGCCGCCTTCATTGACGCTACCGCCGCCGGTAAAGAGCCCTTCTATCTGCTGGGCTGGAACGCCGACTACCCAGATGCGACCAACTTCTACGATTACCACTTCGCCAACCCAAATAATCAGCAGTTTGGCAAGGTCTTCTCGGACATAGCGACAGAAATCAACGCCGCTGCCCAATTGAGTGACGCAGCCCAGCGCCAGCAGCATTATGACAAAGTCAACGAGCTGCTCAAGCAGCATGTGCCCATGATCCCGGTGGCGCACGGCGCTTCGGCCACGGTCTTCAAGGCTGCAGTGCAGGGAGCTCACGCCAGCCCGCTGGGCAACGAGTACTTTGCTGTCATGACCCCGGCCTCCGGGGATCAGCTTGTCTGGATGCAGAACGGTGAACCGGCTGCCCTCTGGTGCGTGGACGAGACCGACGGCGAAACCCTGCGCGCCTGCGAGCAGATGTACAACGCTCTGCTGTCCTTCAAAGTGGGCAGCACCGAAGTGGAGCCTGGCCTGGCCGAAACCTGGTCAGCCAACCCGGATGCAACCGTGTGGACCTTTAACCTCCGCCACGGCGTGAAATTCTTCTCCGGCAAGGAGCTGGATGCCAACGACGTGGTGGCTACCTACGAGGCCGTGTGGAATGCTAAGAGTCCCAACCACAAAGGCCGTACGGGCAACTTCGAGTATTTCGGCACCTTCTTCGGCGCCTTCTTGAATGCAAAGTAACCAAGATACCATTCATCAATAATAGAGATGGGGCAATGCCGGGTGGTCACCATTATGACCCAGGGGATTGCCCCATCTTCAAATCCGTTGATCGAAACGGAACTCCATGATCCAATACATCATTCGCAGGTTATTCTTACTCTTACCGGTCATGGTGGGCATTCTGCTGGTCACATTCACGATCGTCCGGCTGATCCCTGGAGATCCGTGTGTGGTCATGTTGGGGGAAAGAGCCACCAAGGCCAAATGTGACGAGTTCAAAGCCCGTTATGGATTGGACGATCCCATACCGGTCCAATTCGTGCGCTATGTGGGCAACATTGCCCACGGCGATTTCGGCGTTTCCATCAAGAGCGGTCAACTGGTGACCGATGTGATCGCCCAGCGCCTGCCCATGACTATTGAGCTGACCATCGGCGCCATGCTCTTCTCTACAACATTGGGCATTTTTCTCGGACTTATTTCGGCTATCCGGCGCAACAGCGCAACCGACGTCATCACGATGATGGGCGCGAACATGGGCGTGTCCATGCCGGTGTTCTGGCTTGGGATGTTGCTGGCATACTTTTTCGCTTTGATTTTAAAGGATACGCCTTTCTTCATCCCGCCATCTGGCCGGCTTTCCTCCAGTTTCAGCCTGACGCCGCTGGCGCAGGTCTGGCACATGACCGGTCTTTCCCCCATTGGCGAGTTCATCATCACCTTCATTTCAAATTCCGTCATCCTTCACAGCCTGGTGACGGGTGATTTCGCCATGCTGAAAGATGGCCTGTGGCACCTGATCCTGCCCTCGGTGGCGGTCGGAACCATCCCTCTGGCGGTGATTGCGCGCATGACGCGCTCCAGCCTGCTGGAGGTGCTCGGCCAGGATTACGTGCGTACGGCGCGCGCCAAGGGTCTAGTCGAACGGCTGGTGCTGTTCAAACACGCCTTCCGCAACGCCCTGATCCCCATCGTTACCATCGTCGGACTGGAAACCGGCCAGCTTTTAGCCGGGGCGGTGCTGACCGAAACCGTCTTCGCCCTACCGGGGGTGGGCACCGCGCTGGTACAGGGCATCCTGGCGCGCGACTATCCTGTGGTACAAGGATTTACCGTGGTGATCGCTATTATCTTCGTGCTCGTGAATCTGATCGTGGATATCTCGTACTCATACCTGGATCCACGCATCCGCATCGAATGACCTATGACTGTTGAACTTGAAATCCCCACCCTGAAGGCCGAAACCATCCACGCGCGTCGCTCTCCAACCGTGGAAGCGCTGAATCGGCTGCTGCATCACACTTCCGCGCGCGTCGGCATGGTGCTGCTGGGAATATTGATTTTGACCGCAATCTTTGCGCCTGTGATTGCTCCGTACAATCCCATCCTTCCTGTGGATAATGTCGTGCGCCGTTCCCCGCCGTGCATCCATCTCTTGGGATGTCCGGCTGACCAGCCCCAGCATATCATGGGCATCGACAGCAATTTCAGGGATCTTTTCTCGCGCATCATCTATGGTTCGCGGCTGTCTTTGCAGATCGGTTTCACGACGATCAGCTTTGCCATCCTGGTGGGCGGTTTGCTGGGCTCGATCGCAGGTTATCTTGGCGGTTGGATCGACAATCTGATCATGCGCACCATGGACGTGCTGATGGCTTTTCCCAGCCTGCTGCTGGCCATCGCCATCGTAACCGTGCTCGGCCCGGGATTGATCAACGCGCTGCTGGCCATCGGCATCGTCTCGATCCCCATTTACGCCCGCCTCGTGCGCGCCAGCATCCTGCAGGTCAAGGAGCTGGATTACGTCACCGCTTCGCGCGCCCTGGGAGCCTCGAACCTGAGGCTGCTGTTCACCCGCGTGATGCCCAATGCGCTGACGCCGCTGATCGTGCGCGGCACGCTGGGCATCGCCACCGCCATCCTGGACGCGGCGGCGTTGTCCTTCCTCGGCCTGGGAGCCGAGGCGCCCAAGCCCGAGTGGGGCCTGATGCTGGGCGAAGAGCGCAACAGCGTGTTCAACGCGCCGCACCTGGTGTTCTTCCCCGGGCTGGCGATCATGCTGACTGTGCTGGCCTTCAACCTGCTGGGCGACGGCCTGCGCGACGCGCTCGACCCACGCCTGCGGGGAAAAATAACCTGACCATTATCAAAGAAGCAAGCGAACGGGATGCTCGCTTGTGAGCATCCCGTTTTTGCTTAATTGGAAACTTACTGGCCCCGATTCCGTCTTATCTGTATCATATTAACCAGATCCTGCTCGATCAGGAGCGAGAATCATGCCCGCACCCTCCCGTGACCTTTACCGCATCCGCCGGATGTCGAGGTGGATGGCGGTTATGATCATCCTGGCGCTGGGCGCCCAGGCCTGCAGCCTGCCGATCCCCCGCCTGCCGTCCGGCACTCCCGGGCCCACGCCGACGAAAACCTCAGCCGGCATCCGCGAAGGAAACCTCCCGCCGGTGCTGGTGGAGAGCGATCCCCCCTCCGGAAGCCAGCTCCCCATGCATTGGAAGCTGACCCTGACCTTCGACCAGGCCATGGAGAAATCCACCGTCGAAGGCGCGCTGCGCGGCAGCCCTGGCCTTTCCGGGCGCTTCGCCTGGGTAGACGAGCGCACGGTCACCTTCACCCCCGACCAGCCCTCCCAGCCCGGCGTAGACCAGGAGATCGTCCTGGAGGCCACTGCGCGCTCGGCCAAAGGACTGCCGCTCCAGGATGCGGTCACGCTCAGCTATACCGTCGCGGGTTATCTGCAACTGGCCCAATCCCTGCCAAAGGGAAACACCCGCGACGTGGACCCCTCATCGGCTGTGGTGGCATCCTTCAACCAACCGGTGGTGGCGCTGGGCGCCGAGGCCGCCAGCCTCCCGCCAGCTTTCAGCCTGAATCCGACGGCCAGGGGCCGCGGCGAGTGGCTGAACACCAGCACGTACATCTTCTACCCCACGCCGGCGCTGGCAGGTGGCAAATCCTTCACCGTGAAACTGAATCCCGCGCTGAAGAGCACCGCCGGAACTCCCCTAGATCCAAAGAGTGAAACAGAATGGACCTTCACCACCGCCTCGCCGCGGGTGGTGGCGCTGGAACCTGACGGCAAGAAACCCGTCCCGTTGGATGCGATCTTCAAGATCACCTTCGACCAGCCCATGGATCCCGCCAGCGTCCAGGCGCACTTCTCGCTGACTTCCTCTAAGGGTGACGCGGTGGGCGGTTCCTTCGACTGGCAGCAGGATGACACCGTGGCCGTGTTCAAGCCGTCCGGCTTACTTTCCCGCGGGACCATGTACATCCTGGCCATCTCGGCGGACGCGCAGGCTGCTGGTGGCACCCCGCTGGGCAACCCATACCGCGCCAGCCTGCCCTCCATTCCCGATCTGACAGTGATTTCTTGGAGAGCGCCTGAAACCGTACTGAATATTGGTACCATGAATCTGCGCTTCAGCGGCCCGTTGAAAGCTGACGACTTCACGCAACGCCTCCATTTCGAACCGCAGGTGGCTAATCTGAGCACCTACCTGAACAGGGACGATAATACCCTCGGCATCAGTGGCTTCTTCCAACCTTCGACGGATTACACCCTGACCCTTTCGGCGGACCTCAGCGACCCCTGGGGGCAGAAGCTGGGTAAACCCTTTGTGCTACGCTTTCGCACCCCGTCCGCACGACCCGACCTGCGGGTGAGCGCCTCATACTCGGGCGGGCTGTTCACCTACCTGACGCCCCGGGACGCCGGCCTGGAGGCTCAGGCGGTCAATCTCAAGCAAGTGGATGTGACCGTGGCCGGCATCTCATTCTCCGATCTGATCGATTTTATCGGCGATAATGGCTACGATCGCGTGCAACAATTCAGCCCATCCCACCCGGTGAGCTTCAACCGCGCTCTCAATCTGGGGCCGGATCGCAGCCAGACGGTGACCGTGCCGCTAACCGCCGACGGCCGGCCCCTCGCGCCTGGCCTCTACTGGGCTTCTATCCAGTCGCCGGACCTGCACAGCGCGGGCGAAACAGCCCTTTCACCGCTGGTGCTGGTGGTCAGCCCACTAAATCTGGTCTTCAAAGTCAGCGCGAGCGACGCGCTGGTGTGGGCCGTGAACCTGGAAACCAACGCTCCAGCAGCCAATGCGGATGTGAGGGTCTACGATCAGAATGGCAATCTGCTCGCCAAGGGTCAGACGGACAAAAACGGCCTGTTCCAAAGCCAAATTCCCACGCAACAAGACGCCTACCGCACCTTCGCGGCGGTGATAGGACAGCCCGGCCAGCCAGGCTTTGGACTGGCGCTATCGTCATGGCATCAGGGCATATCCGGCTGGGAATTCGACCTGCCCGGTGATTTGAGAGGCCCGAGAGACATGGCTTACGGGTACACCGATCGGCCGATCTACCGCCCCGGACAGACGGTTTACTTCCGCGCAGTGGTGCGCCATGCCGACAACGGGCGTTACAGTTTGCCCGACCGGTCACAGGTCAGGGCCGAAATCTACGGCGCAGGCGGTCCGGACGGTAAAGTTCAGTTGCTGGCCTCTTTTGACCTGCCACTCTCGGCTTTCGGCACGGCGCATAGCGAGTACGACCTGCCAGAAGACGCCCGGCCGGGAGACTATTTCATCAGCCTGCCTGGATTGGACGGCGCCATCCTGCCCTTTACCGTGGCCGAGTACCGCAAGCCGCAGATCGACCTGCAGGTGCAGGTTGCCCCGTCCGGAGCATTGCAGGGCGGAAGCCTGCACGCGTCCATCCAGGCGCGTTACTTCTTCGGCGCGCCGGCTGGTAACCTGGCGGTGCATTGGACCCTCACCCAAAAGCCCGATCCCTTCTTTCTGCCGGACGCGGCGGTTGGAGCGCTGAACGCGAGCTGGTTATCGCTCGATGAGGCTGCCGCCCAAATCATCAATCCCTACGGCGTACCCATCGATCAGGGCGACAGCCGGACTGCGCCTGACGGCTCCCTGACGTTCGATCTCGCCGCCCCTCAAAACCTGAAAAGCGCTCAGGCGCTCACCCTGGAAGTGACGGCCAGCGATGAGAGCGGCCTGCCGGTCAGCGCACGGGCTGAGGCGCGCGTCCACCCCTCCAGAATTTACATTGGAGTGAAGCCGGACACCTGGAGCGTCCAGGCCGGCTCTGAGCTGGGCTTCGAAGTGCGCACCGTCGACTGGTCTTCTCAACCCGTGGCGGACCAGGCCCTGCACGGCGATTTCCTCAAAGCCGTCTGGAAGGTCGATCAGAGCCTGCTGGCCTACCCGGGCGGCAGCGCCAGATACAAACTGGAGACCCAGCCGGTCGCCAGCGCCGACCTGCGCACCGGCGCCGACGGCCGCGCCCGACTGGCTTTCACCCCGCCAGACCCGGGCATTTATCTGCTGGACGTGAGCGGGCAGGGGGCGCAAACACAGCTTCTGTTATGGGTGGGCGGCCCAGGCCAGCCGGTCTGGCCGGAAATGCCCGACCAGCGCCTTCAGATCAGCCCTGATGCGGCGTCTTATCAACCCGGCCAGACGGCGCGCATCTTCGTGCCCAATCCCTTCCCTGGCGGCGCAAGGGCCCTGCTGAGTGTGGAGCGCGGACGGGTGATGCGCACGCAGATCGTGGAACTGCCCGCCGGCGGGAGCAGCCTGCCGGTCGCTTTGCAGGCCGAGGATGCCCCAAACGTCTTTGTCTCCCTCACCCTGCTGGCGCGCGGCGCAGATGGGCGGCCGGATTTCCGCCAGGGCTACACCGAGCTGGCGGTGGACGCCTCGGCCGAGCAACTGAAGGTCGAGTTGAGCGCTGAGCCGGATAAGGCCGCTCCCGGCGATACGGTTACGCTCACCGCGCGGGTAAGCGACCAGGATGGAAAACCGGTGCAGGGTGAATTCTCCCTTGCTCTGGTGGACAAGGCTGTTTTGGCGCTAAAAAATCCCTATGAGACGGACATCGCGAGCGCCCTTTATGGGCGCCAGCCGCTGGGCGTGCTCACCGGTTTGAGTCTGGCGGGGCATGGCAACCGCAGCATCCTGCCGGAAGGAGGCGGTTTTGGCGGCGGAGGAGGAGAAGGCGCCGCGCTGCCCACGACCAGCGTACGTGAGAAGTTCTCCGACACCGCCTTCTGGCAGGCTGACATCGTCACCGGGGTGGACGGGACTGCCAGCGTCCGTGTGCCGCTGCCAGACAGTCTGACGACCTGGCAGGCGCTGCTGCGCGGGACAAGCCAGGATACACGCGTTGGCGAGGCAAAAACCGAGCTGGTCGCCTCCAAAGATCTGCAGGTGCAGCCGGTTGCGCCGCGTTTTCTGGTCGCCGGCGATCACGCCGAGCTGGCCGCATTGGTGCATAACCAAACGGCCAGCGCGCTGAGCACGCAGGTCAGCCTGAATGCTGCCGGTTTCAGCCTGGATGACCCCAGCCAGGCCACCCAGACTGTGAATCTGCCGGCGGGCGGCCGCGCACGGGTGGCCTGGTGGGGCAGCGCGCAGTCCGTAGATCAAATAGACCTGGTTTTTACGGCCACCGCCGTCTCAGGCGGGCAAACGCTGCACGACGCCGCCCGCCCCGAAATCAACCCAATCCCCGTATTGCATTACTCTGCGCCCAACACCTTCGCCACCGCCGGGGTGCTGTCCGGCGGGGAGCGTCTGGAGGTGGTCGCCATGCCGGCCTCCTATCAGCCTACAGGCGGTCAATTGGACGTGGAGCTATCGCCCTCCCTGGCGGCGAGCATAGTCGCCGGGTTGGAAGCTCTCGACCATCCTCGCTACGAGACGGTCGAGGGGCTGCTATCGAGCTTCCTGCCCAACCTGGAGGCGTACCGTGTGTTGAAGGATTTGGGGCTGGATTCGCCTGCCTTGAAGAGCCGCCTGGAAACCAGCGTGAAAGCTGCACTGAGCCGCCTGCAAAACGCTCAAAACGCAGACGGCGGCTGGGGCTGGATAGCGGGCGGCAAGAGCGACCCGTTCATCAGCGCCTATGCCGTCTTTGGGTTGAACCGCGCCAGGGGCAGTTTTGAGGTCAAAGGCGACGTCCTCAGGCGGGGCACGCTGTACCTGGGCACGAAGCTCTCCGATCCGCGCAGCCTGCACCAAAGCTGGGAGCTAGATCAGCAGGCGTTTTATAACTTCGCCCTGGCCGAGGCCGGCGCGGGCAATCCACGCTCCGCCGAGGACCTGTTCGCCTTCCGCGATCAACTCTCGCCGTGGGCGAAGGCTCTGTTCGCGCTGACCGAGGAGAGTTTCTCGCCGGGCGGCGGCGAGGGCCGCACGCTGCTCTCCGATCTGGAGGCGAGCGCCCTCCGCTCGGCCACCGGCGCGCACTGGGAAAGCAGCCAAATCTACTGGCAGTATCCCTCCACGCCAATCTTCAACACGGCCGTGGCGGTCTACGCCCTGGCGCGCCTGGACCCGGCGTCGCCCCTATTGCCGGATGCAGTGCGCTACCTGATGGACCACCGCAGCGCGGATGGCGGTTGGGGTAACGGTTACGAAACCGCCTGGGTCACCCTGGGTCTGGCGCAGACGCTCAAAGGCACCGGCGACCTGAACGCCAGCTTCGTCTTCTCGGCATCGCTGAACAACCGGCCGCTGGTTTCCGGTCAGGCGGGTGGCCCGGAAGCGCTCACCCAGGTGCGCGCGAGCGCGGACTGGTCTGATCTGCTCAAAGACGCCCCCAACGCCCTGCGCATCCGTCACGAGGCTGGCGATGGGAAGCTGTACTACTGCGCGGCGCTGCGCCTGGAGCGGCCGGCCGAGACTGCCGCCCCGCTCGATCGCGGCCTCTCGATCAGCCGGGCCTATTACCCGGCCGGGCAGGACTGCCGCATCAAGCCCTGCGCGCCCATCCAGAGCGCCAGCCTGGGAGGCGCGGTGGGCCCGCAGCCGATCCTTGTCCGCCTGACGCTGACCGTCCCCCACGATGTTTACTACGTGCAGGTAGAGGATTTCATCCCGGCCGGCGCCGAGGTGGTCAATCCTGAGCTGAAGACCAGCCAGCAGGCCGCCGCCGGCGAGGCCGAGGCGATGCGCTACGACCCGCGCAATCCGTACGCCAACGGGTGGGGCGGGTGGTTATTTGGTCAGCCGGCGGTATACGACGATCACCTCGCCTGGGGAGCAGACTACCTGCCGGCCGGGACGTATGAGCTGGCGTACGTTCTGGCACCGCTCCAGGCAGGCGAGTTTCGCCTGCTGCCGGCGCGCGCCTGGATGACCTATTTCCCTGAGGTGCAAGGGACCAGCGCTGGCGAGATCTTCACGATCAGGCCATAAATTATCGACGAAGTTCAGCCTCAACCGCGCTGGAAGGCTGCGATCAGAAAGATGACGCCAAACAGAACCGCCACTCCTACGGCGGCCAGAAAAGCTTGGCCTTTCTCGCGCCGGTCGACCAGTTGCAGGTTGGGGTAAAGACCATCCACGGCCCACAGCGGACCGGCGAACCAGGCGTACAGCGTCCCGCCGATCAGCCCGCCCAGGTGTCCCCAATTGTCGATGCCCTGAAAGGAAGCCCCGATAGCCAGGTTGACCGCGGCGATGAACAGCGTGTTGAAGAGGATCGAGCGGAAACGGTTGCCGAACAAACGGCGGTTCTGGTAGACGAATACCCCCTCCGCGCCCAACAGACCGAAAATGGCCGTCGAAGCGCCAATCGATGCCTGTGTAGACATAATGAAAGAAGACACATTACCGGCAAAACCGCCCAAAAAGTAAAGCACAAGGTAACGCCCTGCTCCGAAATGGCGTTCTAAACCAGGGCCTAACACATACAAGGCGTACATATTGAAGCCGATGTGCAGGATCGACCCATGCAGGAAGAGCGGGGTGATCAGCCGCCAAAGCTGGCCCTGGAGAATGGCCTGGTTGATTTTGGCGCCCAACAACGCCGGGTAATCCAAACCGGTCAGATTTTGGCTGGCGAGCTGAAGCAGATAGACCGCGATGGTAAAGCCCATCAACCCATACGTCACCACCGGACGGCGCTGCGGAAGGGAGATACGCACGGGCTGAGAGGACTGCGCTCCTTGCGCAGCGCCAGGCATCGGCTCCGGACCCTGCTCCTCGCTCCAGCCAGGCTGGGATGCGTCGCTCACAGTCTTACTTTCCGTTGGTGGACGCGGTGGTGCTCGGCATTGATGATGCACACCAAAGCATCAACCGCTTGCTCAAGACAACCCTGGGCGTTGATCACCAGGTAATCGAATTCGGGCAGGTACTCCAGCTCCTTGCGAGCGATCTCCAAACGGTATTCCACCCCCTCAGGCGTCTCGCTCTTGCGCGCCATCAACCGCTCGCGCAATTCCTGTTCGTTGGCCGGCGAGAGGAAGATCAACACGGCTTCGGGAACCAGCTTGCGGATGGTCGCTGCCCCCTGCACGTCCACACGCAGGATGACGTCTTTGCCGCTGGCCAAGGCCTGTTCCACCTGCCGGCGGGGGATGCCTTTGGATTGTCGGTAAACCTCGGCGTGCTCCAGCAGCTCGCCGGCGGCGATCATGCGCTGAAATTCCTCTTCCGAAACGAAGATATAATCCACCCCGTTGACTTCGTTCGGGCGCGGCGGCCGCGATGTGGCGGTGACCACAAAATGCAGCGGGAGGTTGCGCTTCATCAGGGCCTGCACGGCGCTGTCCTTGCCCACGCCCGCCGGTCCGGAAATAACGATCAATAAAGGCTCGGTTCGATATCCTTCCAGCGAATAACTCTTTTGATCCATAAGCGAGATCCTGTCCGGTGGCATCCGAATTAACCCCTGAACGCACGATGAGCGCTCTGACGAAAATCTTATGACAGGCCGATTATAATGTAATCATCGAGATTCTATTGAGCGAGGATCGAAATGCCAACCTACGAATACCGCTGCCTAGACTGCCGGCGACCCTTTAGCCTGTATTTATCGTACAGTGAATACGGCCAGAAAGAGGTGCAGTGTCCCCACTGTGGCAGCGCTCGCGTTCAGCGCCGCATCGGACGGATTCGCGTCGCCCGCACCGAGGAGAGCCGCCTGGAAAACCTGGCCGACCCGGCCAATCTGGCGGACCTGGAGAAAGATCCGCGCGCAATGGGGCGCATGATGCGCCAGATGTCCGCCGAAATGGGCGAGGATTTAGGCGGCGAATTCGACGAGGTGGTGGAGCGGTTGGAAGCAGGCCAATCGCCTGAGGAGATCGAACAGGCTTTGCCCGACCTGGGAGCAGAAACGCCCCCAGATGAAGACGAATTCTAGCCAGAAGGCGCGGCCGCCACAGCACGCTGCAGCTGGTCAAACGAGGTCATCCACGAAATACGGTTAAGGAAGGCGGCCAGGTTGGGGCTTTCCGCGCGCAGCCTGCGCACCGCCGGCCCAACCGGATCATTGCCGGCCGCGCCTCCCGGCACGTCGGCATAGGCCCCGTAAAAGGCAAAATAAGCCTGATTGAGCTTACGGATCAAATAACCGTGGTCCCAAAAAACCAGGCGGCGGGCGTCCATGTATTGTTCCGCCTGGGTGATCTTCCCCTCAGACAGCAGCCTGTCCACTTCCACGCGCGTGGCGTGCATCTGCGCGTTGAAATCGAAAGCCGGCTTGGGCGCGGGCGCGGACTCGCCAGGCTGCAGACCGGGCTGCCCGGGCAGCGGCGCCAGCTCGGGGTAATAGCGCCGCAGCGTCTCCATGCCAATCTCTTTACCCGCGATGGAGGCGGTGGTCTCGTTCATCGTGCGCAACGCCGGTGAAGCATCGTAGCTGACGCCCAGCGGCCGCAGCGTCAGGAAATTATGCGTCCACTCGTGTGAGATCGTTTCCAGTAAAAAGGACAGATCGCTGGTCTGCATCACCATGGTGGGATAGATGCCGATGCCGCCAACCGGCACCACCAGGGCGGACACGTTCAGCCCCTGCGATACGCGGTTCTCCAGTGTGTTCATCTGATCCACATTCATGCCGGGGTTCAGCGAGATGTTGGCTTCTTCGCGGATGACCGAGCGCGGCGAGACGATCAGCGCGTATGGCAGGGGGGTCACGTGATAGAGGACAGGCGGAATGGGCTGGCCGCCCAGGGTCAACCCCTGCGAAGCCAGCACCGACGCCACCTGGCTCTGCAGGATATTTTCCACTACTGGCGACAGGCTGTTCAGGCGCTGCTCCTGTTTTGCCAGCTCCTCGCGCTGGCTGGCCGACGCCTGGCGCGCATCTTTGATCGCGGGATCGGCGTAGATACGGGTGATCTGGTCATTGAGATCCTGGACCTGGGTGACCAAGTGGATATACGAGATGACCAGATCGTGCTGCTCTTTTGCAGGCAGGTAGCGTTGGATATCGAGCGAACCCTGCTCGGCCTTCACGAATAAGGCTTCCAGGGTCCAGTTGACGTAATCGAACTCAATCGGTCGGGTGTACGCGCGCGCCTCATCGCTGACGCTCGCCGGCTGGGCCACGCTGCCCGTCAGGAACAAGGCCAGCGCGGCAGCGAAAAGAGAATTGGCAACGATCACAAACCAGCGCATGATAGCTCTATCTCAGATCATCACTCAGCGAGTCAGACTTTTATGGCTGCCATCCTCGCTGGCCAAAATTATACAACCTGCGCAATTCGCCTGAGCGGGGGTAGATGAGAAGACTCTTAGAAAGCGTTATTATGGTTTAAAATATGCATCGTTTATAAGCGCGGAAAGTCGACGCCCGGCTTGCCAGATAAGCTTCCCGAGGGGCTAAGGACTTGAGAAGCTGAGGAAACCGGGCGTTTATGTGAGGAGGGTAGATGAAACGGCGTACATATATCATCGTCTTATCGGTTGTCCTACTGGCGGTGGTCGCGTTCTTCGCGTACCGTCAGTACCAGAAAGTCCAGGCAGCGGCCGCCAAAATTTTCCAGACGGTGGCGCTGGAGCGCGGCTCTTTGACCGCCACCGTGGGGGCGACCGGTACGGTGCGCACCAACCAGTCCACTGTGCTGGCGTGGCAAACCAGCGGCATCGTCGGACAGGTCAATGTGCAGGTGGGGGATAAAGTGAACTCCGGCCAGGAGCTGGCCAGCATCCGCACGGACACCTTGCCGCAAAATGTGATCCTGGCGGCCGCTGACCTGGTGACTGCCCAGCGCAACCTGGACGATCTGCGCAACTCCCAGGCTGCTCAAGCCCAGGCGCAATTGAAGCTGGCCGAAGCTCAAAAACAATTGGATACAGCCATGAAACACCGCATCAGCAAGGATTACAAGGCCGGAGACCAGGACGCCATCGACCTGGCATGGGCGGATTACATCCGTGCACAAAATGCGGTCGAGGACATGGAGCGCATCTGGGAGTATTTCAAGAACCGTGATCCCGAGGACGAGAGCCGGGCCGAGGTGCTGGCTCAACTGGCACGCGCCCGCCAGACGCGCGACACCGCCCTGGCCAATTACAATTACCTGCGATCCAAACCGGACCGTCTGGACGTCAACCAGGCTGAGGCGGAGCTGCAGGTCGCCCGCGCACAATTGGCGGACGCGCAGCGCGAATGGGAACGCCTGAAGAACGGCCCAGACCCGCAGGACATCGCCGCCGCCGAGGCGCGCGTCACGGCCATCCAGGCAACCCTTAATCTGGCACACATCACGGCACCGTTTGACGGCGCCATCACCGATGTCTCGGTCAAGCCGGGCGACCAGGTCAACCCCGGCAGTGTGGCCTTTCGACTGGATGATTTCAGCCACCTGCTGGTTGACGTGCAGGTCTCCGAGGTTGACATCAACCGCGTCAGAGTCGGTCAGGCGGTGACCCTGACCTTCGACGCCATTCTGGGGAAGGAATACCAGGGCAAAGTGACCCAGGTGTCCGGCGTCGGGGTGCCGCAAGGCGGGGTGGTCAATTTCACCGTGACGGTGGAGCTGACCAACCCGGACGATGCGGTCAAACCGGGCATGACCGCCGCGGTGAACATCGTTGTGGACGAAGTGAAAGACGCGCTGCTGATCCCTAACCGGGCCGTGCGCTTGAGAGACGGACAGCGCGTCGTCTACGTGCTGAAAAATGGCCTGCCGGTCCCCCAGCCGATCAAACTAGGCGCGTCTTCCGACACGCAAAGCGTATTGGCCGCCGGCGACCTGCAAGAAGGCGACCTGATCGTGCTCAACCCGCCGGCAGAATTACAGCAGGGCGGGCCTTTCATGGGAACCGGGAATTGAGCTATGACCGAGTGGGTCATCCAGGCGGAGAACCTGGCCAAGGTTTATAAGATGGGCGAGGTCGAGGTTCATGCCTTGCGGGGTGTTTCCTTCAAGGTCGCACGCGGGGAAATACTGGCCATCATGGGGCCCTCTGGATCGGGAAAATCCACCTTGATGAACATCCTTGGCTGCCTGGACCGGCCGAGCAGCGGAAGATACATCCTGGACGGCGAGAGCGTGGAGAAGCTGAACGACAATCAGCTTGCGGCCATCCGCAACCGCAAAGTCGGCTTCGTCTTCCAGAATTTCAACCTGCTGCCGCGCGCCACAGCGCTGGCCAATGTCGAGTTGCCCCTGCGCTATGCCGGGATGAAGAACGGGCAGCGTACGGAGCTGGCACGCAAGGCGCTGGAAGCCGTCGGCCTGGCTGACCGCATCCACCACCGCCCCGCCGAGCTGTCGGGAGGTCAGCAGCAGAGAGTGGCCATTGCCCGTGCATTGGTCAACAATCCAGCCATTATTCTGGCCGATGAGCCCACCGGCAACCTGGATTCCAGGTCTGGAAAAGAGATCATCAGCCTGATCCTGAACCTCAACCGGGAGCGGGGTACGACAGTCATCATTGTCACCCATGATCCAAACGTGGCTCAACAGACACAACGCATCATCCACCTGAGGGACGGGTTGATCGAGGAGGAAACATGAATCTGGGGGCGGCCATCATCGAAGCGCTGGAAAGCCTGACGGCCAATAAGCTGCGCTCAGGGCTGACCATCCTGGGGATCGTCATCGGCGTGGCGGCGGTGATCGCCATGCTGGCGGTCGGTCAGGGCGCGCAGGATACGATCACCGGTTCGATCAGCGGCATCGGTTCGAACCTGCTGTTCGTCTTCTCCGGCAATTTCGAGGAGACGGTGCGCAATCCCAAGCCGCTCACCCTGAGCGACGCGCAGGCCATCGCCGATCCGTTCCAGGCGCCGGACGTGAAAGCCGTGGCGCCGGTCTTACAGGGCAACCGTGCGGTTACCTTCGGCGGTGAAAGCACCACCACACAGATCGAGGGCATCACCCCGGAATACATGGAAGTGCGTAATTACAAGCTGCTCGAAGGGGAGTTCATCAACGAAGAACATATGCTGCAGCGCGCCTCGGTGGCATTGATCGGCCCCGAAGTGGCCGACAAGCTGTTCGGCACCCGCGAGGGGATCGTCGGCGAGCAGATCCGCATCGACAACCAGCCCTTCAGGGTGATCGGCGTGCTGGAATCGAAAGGCGGCGGCTCGTTCGGGTCGCAGGATAACCGCGTGCTGGTTCCTATGACCACCGCCCAGGCGCGCATCTTGACCCGCAACGTGCACGACCGGGTGGACGTGATCTTCGTCCAGGCTGCCAGTCCCGACAGCGTGGCGCAGGCCAGGGAAGAGGTGGCCGAAATCCTGCGCACCCGCCACCGCACCCAGCTCGGCGCCGACGATTTCACCATCTTCTCACAGGAGGACTTCGTCAGCACGGCGCGCACCATCACCAGTGTATTGACCATCTTCCTGGGTGGGATCGCCGCCATCTCCCTGCTGGTGGGCGGCATCGGCATCATGAACATCATGCTGGTTTCGGTGACGGAGCGCACCCGCGAGATCGGCCTGCGCAAAGCTCTAGGCGCCCGCCGACGCGACATCCTCATCCAGTTCCTGACCGAATCCGCGCTGCTGAGCCTGATGGGCGGGATCGTGGGCATCGGCGTCGGCTGGTTGATCTCCTATATCGTCGGGCGCGTGGCGGCAGCCAGCAACACGCCTTTCACCCCGGTCATCGGCCTGGATGCTGTCCTTTTGGCGACCATCTTTTCGACTGCGGTGGGGTTGTTTTTCGGCCTGTACCCGGCCAATCGCGCCGCTGGCCTGGAGCCAGTCGAGGCGCTGAGATACGAATAATCATCCTGACTCGCCTCACCCCCCAGACCCCCTCTCCTAAAGAGAGGGGGACTCGTGTAAGGCTGAAACCCTGAGAAGGCGATGGCGCTCTACGCGCACACATCGCCGATCCAGTCTATGTATTCCTTCAGCCCGGCCTGCACGGGCAGGGCCAGGATCTCCGGCACCTGGTAGGGGTGCAGCGCGCGGACGGCCGGGATCAGACGATCCTCAAAAAGCTCCATGCGCGTTTTGCAGAGCAGCAGGACTTCATCCTCCTCCATGATGCGACCCTCCCAGGTGTAGATCGAACGCATCGGGGGCAGAATGTTGACGCACGCCGCCAGCCTCTTTTCGACCAGCTCGCGGGCGATCTTTTGTCCCAGTTCCGCAGAAGGAACAGTGATTAAAACCACAATCCTGGCATCGTCCATTGGATAATCTCCGTGTCAAAATTGATTTTACTCTCAAAATCCTGCCAACGAATTCTTGCCGCCTGCGCCGCAAGGGGGAGGGGCTGCGGTAAGGATTTGAATATTGATGTACAATAATCTCCAGGCAGGGGTAACGACCATCTATCTCAGATTTCTAAAGAAGGAGTCCCTTCATGGCTGCTTGGAAAATCTTACTCACCGATGGCCTGGAGGAGAACGGCCAGGCGATCTTGCGCGAGCATGCCCAGGTGGACGATCGGGCCGGCATCACCGCCGATGAGCTGCTCGCCGTAGTGGGGGAATACGACGCTCTGATCGTGCGCGGACGCACCAAAGTCACACCCGCCGTATTTGGCGCCGCCGGTGGAAAGCTGAAAGTGGTCGGGCGGGCTGGTGTTGGGGTGGACAACATCGACCTGAACGCGGCCAGAGAACACGGCGTGACGGTGGTCAACTCGCCGCTGGCCACCACGATCGCCGTAGCGGAGCTCACCATGGGCCTGATGCTCAGCCTGGTGCGCGAAATCCCACGCGCCGACAGCAGCATGAAAGCCGGCAAGTGGCTGAAGAAGGAATTCGAAGGCGATGAGCTGTACGGAAAGACCCTGGGCATCATCGGTTGCGGGCGGATCGGTTCATCTGTCGCCGAGCGCGCCGCTGCCTTCGGCATGCAGGTGATCGGCTACGACCCGCTCATCCCGGCTGCGACTATCCGCGAGCGGGGCATGCAGCCGGTCTCTCTGGATGAGTTGTGCTCCCGCGCGGACGTGATCTCTCTCCATATCCCTCTCACCGAAGATACCCGCAACATCCTCAACGAAAGCGCCTTCAATAAGATGAAAGACGGTGTGCGCATCGTCTGCGCAGCGCGCGGAGGAGTGATCAATGAAGAGGATCTTCTGGCGGCGCTCGGCTCTGGCAAGGTGGCCGGCGCGGCGCTGGACGTGTTCGCGACCGAGCCGCCTGGCGCAACCCCGCTGGTGACGCATCCCCACGTCGTCTGCACCCCGCACATTGGCGCCCAGACCAAAGAGGCGCAGATGCGCGCCGCCAACGACATCGCCAGCGAGGTGCTGGCCGCCCTGCGCGGCGAGCCATTGCGCTGGAAGGTTGCTTGATTTAGAATCATCTCCTGTTCCAGAGCGCCCGGAAGGGCGTTCTGGTAAATAATGCTGCCAAGGGAGAGAAATGGTAGATAAACTCAATCGCTTTAAGGAGTTGCTTGCAGAAGTCTTCGACCTGAACGCCGCGGCGGCCTTGTTAGGTTGGGACGAGCAGACCTACATGCCAAAAGGGGGCGCCGAAGAACGCGGCGAAGCCCTGGCTACGCTGAGCCGCCTGGCACACATCCGCTTCACTTCCGATGAAGTCGGCGCTTTGATCGATGATCTCAAACCAATGGTAGCCCAGCTCGATCCCGACAGCGACGATGCCCGTCTTGTGCGGGTCGTCGAACGCCAGTATCGGAAGCTGGTGAAGGTGCCGGAGCGCTGGGTTTCGGAATTCGCCCGCGCCACATCGGTCGCCCACCACGCCTGGATCGAAGCGCGCGGCCGTAAAGATTTCAAACATTTTCAACCTTATCTGGAGAAAAATGTCGAACTGCGCCGGGAATACGCCGGCTTTTTTGCCCCTTATCAGCACGTCTATGATCCCCTGCTGGATGACCACGAGCCTGGACTTACCACAGCCGAAGTTCAGGCCATCTTTGATCAGCTTCGCCCACAGCAGGTAGCCCTGATCCGGGAGATCGCCGCACGGCCTCCGGTAGACGACAGCTTTTTACGGAAGCCTTACCCGGAACAGCCTCAATGGGACTTCGGCGTGGAAGTGATCACCCGCTTCGGCTTCGACTGGAACCGCGGCCGCCAGGATAAATCCGCCCATCCGTTCACCACCAGCTTTGGCCTCGGCGATGTGCGCATCACCACCCGTTTCGAGGAGCATCTCGGCACGGCCGCGTTGCTCAGCACGATGCACGAAGGCGGACATGCCCTTTACGATCAGGGCTACGCGCCTTCCCTGCGGCGCACACCGCTGGCTTCAGGCGCATCCTACGCCGTGCACGAGTCTCAATCCAGGTTGTGGGAAAACCTGGTCGGCCGTTCCCACGAGTTCTGGGAGCATTTTTATCCTCGTTTCCAGGCAATCTTCTCTACCTACCTTGGCAACGTCAGCCTGGAACAATTCTACCGGGCGATCAACAAGGTCGAGCCGTCTCTCATTCGGGTGAACGCGGACGAAGCCACCTACAATCTTCACATCATGCTGCGCATGGAGCTCGAGATCGCCTTGATGGAAGGCAGCCTGAGCGTGGCCGATCTGCCCGAGGCCTGGAACGAGCGCATGCGCGACTACCTCGGCCTGACCCCGCCGGATGTCGCTCTCGGCGTGCTGCAAGACGTACACTGGTCGGGCGGTTCGATCGGCTATTTTCCGACCTACGCGCTGGGCAATCTGATCTCAGTCCAGCTTTGGGAGAAGGCGCAGGCCGACATCCCCGATCTGCGGGATCAAATCCGCCAGGGTCGATTCGATGGGCTACTGGGCTGGCTGCGAGAAAATGTCCACCGCCATGGCGCCAAATTCGAGCCGCAGGAGCTGGTGGAGCGCGCGACCGGGTCGAAGATCGATCCACAGCCCTATCTGCGCTACTTGCGCAATAAATTCGGGCAAATTTACGGCCTTCTGGCCTGAAAATTGTAACCAGTCGCCAAAGGCATCACGACAGAACATGGTCCTTCGCCCCGGCGGTTTTCAGAGGCCGGGGCGGAGGATTGAAGCATTCGCTAATCCGCACATTCTTCAAGGGGGCAAGGCTCGCAAGAGCGTATGGTACAATCCATTGCGCTCCATGACCGATCATCAAATATGGCACGGATATTGTTTGTCGACGACGACGCGATTACTCTCCAGATCTTATCCAAGGCGGCTGAGCTGCTCGGCCACCAGGCCATCCTGAGCGGCTCGGGCGAGCAGGCCATCGAGCTGGCATCCACCCTGCAGCCTGACCTGATCATGCTTGACATGATGATGCCCGATATGGATGGGCTGGACGTGCTGAGCCGCCTGCGCGAAAAACCTCACACCGCAGGCATACCCGTCATCATTCTGTCGGCAGGAGTCAATCTGGACGATGCGGTGCGCGTCCAGGCGGCTGGAGCGCAGGGTTACCTCATGAAACCGATCAGCTTGAAGAAGCTGCTGGATACCATCACGCGCTTCGCGCCAGGGGAGAAGCCCGCCCCGGCTGATTCGAATGTTGAACCGCTTTAACGAAGAGGTCGTTCGGCCATCGGCGCGCTTCACACCAGGGCGTGTATACATCGGTTGCGGCAAAATAAATGAATGTGCTCCGATAAGATGCATTTCAGTCCTCGGTCGCTGGCAGCCTGCGGGCGAGCGGCATTCGCTCTGACCCTGCTGGCAGGACTGGCGCTGAGCGGATGCAACCAACGCGGGGTGGGGCTGCCGGCCTCATCGGCTTCGCCGTTCGCAGGCGCGCAAGCGGCGGCGGATGCCACTGCCACACCCAAGCCAACCGAAGTGATCGTGCCCAAGCCTACCGAAAGCGAAAACCTTCCCACGGTCGCAGCCCTCAGCGCAGAGGAAGTCCATGCCACCGGTACGGCCGAGGCGCTGCTCCACAGCGTGCAGACCGAATACGCTCTGACCCAAAATCTGGCCAGCCCGACCCCATGCGGCGGCTCCTGCCCGACCTCTACCCCCACGCCGCGGCGCACACCCACCCCAACGATCACGACACCCCCCTCTCCGCCTCTGGCCGCCCTGCGCATCCTGCGGCCAGGAGCGCTCTCCAGAGTTGTCTCGCCGATCTTCCTGGAAGCCTCGGTCATCGCCGGAGCCGATGGGGTGGTGCGGGTGGAGCTGGTGGGGGAAGACGGGCGCACCTTATATCGTCAGGTGCTGCGCTATGGTATGCCCGCCGGGGCACGTTTCGTCATCACGGCCAGTGTGGAGTTTGAGATACCTTTGGTGGCAGAAACCGGTCGTCTACAGGTAAGCACGGAGGACAGCGCCGGCCGACCCATCGCGTTGAGCTCGGTCGAACTCGTATTGCTCTCGGTCGGCAGCAACGAACTCAACCCGGCCCCGCCGCCGCTCGAACCGTTCAACTTGTTGACGCCGCAACCTGGGCAGATCATCAGCGGTGGAGTGGTGGAAGTAGGCGGGCTGGTCAGGCCAGTGAGCAAAGAGCCGATCGTGCTGGAGTTAATCGACAATCAGGGAGCAGTGATTTCCTCGCGTCAGATTTTGGCGCCGCCAACGGAGAATGGCAGCGCGGCTCCGTTGACCGCCACAATCCCTTACCAGGTGAAGGCGGCGACGCCGGTGCGCCTGGTCATCCGTCAACCGGATAGCCGCATCCCGGGCGACGCGGCTATTTCATCCATTTTGCTGACGCTCACGCCATGAACCGTCCAGCAGGCCGGTTGCATGGAACTGGCCTGCTCAATAATCCTGGCGGTATCTTGCCGGTAAAATCACGCTCCTCCGACCCCGTAGAATTTCGGGTCGGTTGGCGTTTGCCCGGACGGATCCCACACATACACCCAATCGCCTTCTTTAGCCCAATTGAACAACCAATGGGCATCGCCCACGGAAAGATTCACGCAGCCATGCGACTGCGGCACACCGAACCATGCACGCCAGTAGGCCCCGTGCAGGGCGCGCGCCTGATCGAAATACATCGTCCAGGGGACATCTTCCAGGTAATAATAATCCGAGCGATCGGCCTCGAACGCCCCGCTCATTGTGTTCAAGGCATACTTTTTATAGATCTTGAACAAACCGGGGCGGGTGTAGAAAGGCTCCATGCCGGAGGCGATAAGAGTGGCAAAGACGAGCTGGTTGTGGTCGTACACCGAAAGGATCTGCTCGTACAGATTGACCTCGATCCAGCGGCCGTTATCCACCCCTTGGGGCGGCTGCGCATCGGGCTTGACCGCTCGAATGTAGCGGCGCTCGATCCACTCGTTCGGTCCGATCATGTACCAGTCGGTGCCATCTTTTTTCTGGATGTCATACACCTGGACCACGTTCGTGCGCACGTACTCCCGGCCGGTGTACGGCGCGGCATACCCCGGTTCTGTGCGGCTCTGGGTATGGTCGATGATCCAGCCAAAGGCATTGGAGGGTGTGGCGGTAAAGATCAGACCCTGAAAGCGGCTGTAGACGGCCGGCGAGGCCCGCATCCAGCCGCCGCCGGGAAGCTGCACAAAGTGGGCGCTGCCCACATCCACGCGGTTAATGAATGAAACATAGCGCAGCGGGCCTGGATCAATGTAGCTGACCGGGTTGACGCCATCCTCAGCGTCCTGGAGGCTGGAATAGATCGGCGCGCGCTCCGTCTCGTCGATGCCGATGCGCGCATACTGGATATCAGCGGTAACCAGCGTCGGGTCTGGGGTGTAAGCTGGCAGCGGGCGCGGCGGGAAGGTCAAACCCAGGCGCGCCATACGCGTCAGGTAGGACGACGGCCCAAGCGGCAGGCAGTTGCCAGGGTCGACGAGGTAGGCAGCCGGGAGGCACAGCGGCGCGCCGGCAAACGGCTCACTGGCCGCAGGCGGATCGCCTTGCGCAAGCGCCTCTTTGATCGGCCAGGCCACCACAATGACGGCCAGGCCAAAGAGCACGACTGACAAACGTCTCATAGAAACCTCGATGGCTGGCAGCAGAGATGGAAAAGATGGTTCGTTCCCATAAGTGACCGTATTATACCAACAGAAAGATCACTGCCAGCCGAAGCTCAGAGCGGGGCTGCTACAGGAATAAGGCTCCCAGCGTACCCAGAAACAAAGCAATGCTGATGTAGCTGTTGATGTTGAAGAACGCCAGGTCGATCTTCGACAGGTCGCCGGGGTGAACCAGTGCATGTTCCCAACCCAGGAGGACAATCGTTGCGGCTACCCCCAGCCAATACGGCCATCCCAGCCCAGTGAGCAGCCCGACCAGCATCAGCAGTCCCACCGTCAGCGCGTGGCAAAAGGACGAGAGGCGCAGGGCAAAGGCTTCCCCATACCGCGCAGGAATGGCGTGCAGCCCATACTGGCGGTCGAACTCGACATCCTGGCAGGCGTAGATCAGATCGAACCCTCCGATCCACAGGGTGACGGTAGCCAGCAGTAGCCAGGCCGGCAGGTCGGAGAGAGTAAACAGCGAGCCACGCACCGCCACCCAGGCCCCGACCGGCGCCAGCCCGTCGGTGAAGCCCAGGATGAAGTGTGAGAGCACGGTAAAGCGTTTGGTGAGCGAATAGCCAAGCAGAAATACCAGTGCGGCTGGCAGCAGCTTCAGCGGGAGAGGGCCCAGCTGCCAGGCAGCCAGGGCTAAAACGAACAGCGAGATGGCAGTGCCCGCCCAGGCCGTGCGCAGCGAGATCGCTCCGGTCACCAGCGGGCGCATGGCGGTGCGCGGATTGCGCGCATCCCACCAGCGGTCGGCGATACGGTTGGTCGCCATGGCGAGGGTGCGTGCGGCTGCCATGGCCACGGTGATCCAGATGAACTGCGGCCAGGTGGGCCAACCATGCGCCGCCAGCAGCATGCCCAGATAAGCGAAGGGCAGGGCGAAAATCGTATGCTCGAATTTAATCAGCTCGAAGAAGTCGCGGATGGATCTCATCGTTTCTTTTGCCAGGGACACAGCCAGCGCTCGAGGCCATCGACGCCGAAGTACAACCCCAGTCCCAGCAGGCTCATGGCCAGCACGCCGGCGTACATGGCCGGATAATTGAACAGTGTGCTTCCGTTCAAATAAATATAATAGCCGAGACCCTGCTGAGTGGCAAAGAGCTCGGCCACGTACAGCACCGCCACAGCCGTGCCGACCGATTGGCGCAAGGCAGTCAGGATGGCGGGAATGCTGGCAGGGATGTAAACGAAGCGGAAGAGAGCCCGGCGTCCGGCGCCAAGGCTGCGCACGGATTGGATCAGCTCGGGCCGCAGGGCAGCAGCCTGATCGCGCACCAGCACCAGCACCTGGAAGAAAAGGATCATGAAGATGATGATGATCTTGGGCAGATTGCCGACGCCGAGGAAGAGCAGCACGACCGGCACCAGCACGACCTTGGGCACGGGGTAGAGGAGATAAATGAACGGCGCGAAGAAGCGGTCGGCGCGGCGGAACTGGCCAAGGGCAATCCCGGCCGGGGCTGCCAGGGCGACGGCCAGGAGCGTGCTGGCCACCACCCGCCACAGGCTGGCGAGAAAGTGCCCCACCAGTCCACGCCCCAGCTCCTGAACGAAGGTCACCGCCACGACCCACGGCGTGGGCAGGATCGGCTGGTTTACGATCAAAGCCAGGAGATACCACACGGCCGCCAGAGCCAGAACTGCGAGGAGCAGGTCACGACGCCTCATTGCGCCTCCAGACGCTCGCGCAGTTCGCGGCAAAGCCGCTGGTATTGGGCCGTCTCGCGGTAGCCAGGCTGATGGGCATTGGGATTTTCGACCACCAGGGCGGCTGTGTTGGGCGGCCGTTTCAGAAGCAGGATTTTACGCCCCATCACGGCTGCCTCCTCGATGGCGTGTGTCACCAGCACCAGCGTCAGTTGCTGTTCAGGCAGAAGCTCGAGCGTCAGTCGCTGTAAATCCTCGCGCGTTGGGGCGTCCAACGAGGAAAAGGGCTCGTCCATCAATAACAAATCGGGGAAGAGGGCCAGCGTGCGCGCGATGGCCGTGCGCTGACGCTGACCGCCGGAGATCTGGCCAGGATAGTTGTCGGCAATTTCCGCCAGGCCGAGCCTTTCAAGCCAGGGCTGCACATGCGGAGCCGGCCTTTCGCCGCGCGGCGCGTGGGTGCCGTCCGGTCCATAGAAGCGGCGGATGCGCAGGCCCAGCTCGACGTTTTGCCGCACCGTCGCCCAGGGCAACAGGCCGTAATCTTGAATGATCAGACCCGTCCTGGGCCGCGGCCGCACGATAGGCTGCCCATCGACCAGCACGCGCCCATCGGTGGGGAAAATCAGCCCAGCCAGCAGCGCCAACAGGGTGCTCTTCCCGCAGCCGGAAGGGCCGAGGACTGCCCAGGCCTCGCCGCGTTCCACCTGCCAGGAAAAATCCTGGAAGACCGGCCCCCCTTCGGGGTAACGGAAAGTGACTTTTTCGAGCCGGATCATCGCTACCTGCTGGAGATCGAACTCCTCGCATATCAGGGCAGGTAAGCGGCCGTGACGCTGTCCTGATAGGCCAGGTCCTTGGTAATCAGGCCTTTCCCTTTCGCCCAATTGAGCGCGTCCTCGAATTGTGCCTGGGTAGGCACGCCCTTGAGCGGGAAGGTGGGGATGGTATAGGTGGAAAGAAGCGGCGCAGGAATCAGTTTTCGGTCGGCCAATAAGCTGCGGTAGGCTTCAGGATGCGCATTGAGCTTTTGGGTGGCCTCTTCGATCGCTGACAGGAAGGCGCGCACATCCGCCGGGCGCTGGTCCAACACCGCTTTGCGGAAGGCAATCGTGCTGTAACTGAGCTCGGGGTGATCGAGATCATCAGCCAGCACACTGGCGCCTTGTTGTTGCGCCAGCGAGAAGAACGGATCCGGTAAAGTGGCCGCTTTGAGTTCGCCGCTGTTGAGCAGGGTCATGCGGTCGGAGATGTTGGGCACCGCCAGAGTCTGGTAATCTCCGGGCTTGAGCCCCTCGAATTGCAACATGCGGTCGGTCATGTACTCAATCACAGTACCCTGAGATACACCGATCTGCACCCCTTTCAGATCACTGGCAGCCTTGATGCCGCTATTCTTGGCAGCCAGGATGCGGTACATGGGAGAATTGGGACCGGCCGTGCGCGCGTAACGCACGACCTGCACGCGAATCTCATCTTTATTGTAAAAAAAGGTGGAGACCATGTCGTTGATGAAACCATCGGCCTGCCCGGCCGCCACGAGCTGATCACGCTGCGCCGCCGAGCCAACCGGGGTAAAGTCCACGACCAGGCCGCGAGCCTTGAACAGGCCTTCTTGTTCGGCCACGTACATCGGCAAAGCATCAACGATCGGTAATAAGGCTATGCGCAGCGGACTTGCCGGCTCCCCTCCCGCTCCTGGCGCTGCAGCCGTCGGCGCGGCTGCCGGAGCACAGGCAGCCAGCAAGCCAGCTACAACCAGCAAGCCTAACGTTCCAGTAAACCAGCTCCGCAAACGAAACATAATTCCTTCCTTCTCCTGATTTGTGAGACACTCATTGCCCCGCCAACCCGCGCGCTATTTTACCCCTTTATCCCCAATTGGTCCCAGAGCCTGTCGATCTTGTCGCGCACCCCGGCGTCCATGCTCAGCACCTTGGGCCAGCCGCGCATGTATCCTTCCTCGGGCAGCTTTGCGGTGGCGTCCACCCCGATCTTACCGCCATAGGAGTGCAGGTAGGAGGCATGATCCAGATGGTCTACCGGCCCGGTGACCACGACGATGTCCCGGCTCCAGTCGACGTTGCCCAGCGCCTGCCAGGCAGTCTGAGAAAGGTTTTGCACATCTACCCAGTCGTCCACCACCACGATGGCCTTGGCCAGCATCAGTAATCCCAGCCCCCACAATCCATACATCACCTTGCGCGCGTGGCCGGGGTAACGTTTGCGGATCGAGACCAGCACCAGATTGTGAAAGATGCCCTCGGCTGGCATGGCGATGTCGCGCACCTCGGGCAGGAACAGACGGATGAGCGGCAGGAACAGGCGCTCGGTGGCTTTGCCCATCCACACGTCCTCCATAGGGGGAATGCCAACCACCGTGGCAGGGTAGATCGCATCGTTACGCCGGGTGATGGCCGTAACGTGGAAGACCGGGAAGGGCTCCACCGGCGTGTAGTAGCCGGTGTGATCGCCGAAAGGCCCCTCCGGGCGATGCTCGTCAGGGTCAATGGTTCCTTCGATGACGATTTCCGCCTGAGCCGGCACTTCGAGCGGCTGACTGATGCAGTCGACGAACTCGACCGGCGCGCCGCGAAGATAACCGGCCAACAGATATTCATCCACGTCCGGCGGCAATGGAGCCGAGGAGCACCACATGCTGGCCGGGTCGCCGCCTAACACGACGGCTGCCGGGATGCGTTCCTGGTGCGCTTCCCTGGCGCGCCGCTCATGCTCTGCACCCCCCTTGTGCCGCTGCCAGTGCACCAGCAGCGTCCGCTCATCGAGTACCTGAAGTCGGTACATGCCAACGTTGCGCACCCCCGTCTGCGGGTCGCGGGTGATGACCTGGGGCAGGGTAATGAAGCGCCCGCCGTCCTCCGGCCAGCATTGCAGGATGGGCAGCTCATCCAGGCTGGCATCCTCCTGTTTCACCACCTGCTGGACAGGGGCGTTGCGCACCTTCTTGGGCTTGATGCCGATGGAAGAAAACGTGGCGAACAGTTCGGAACCGCGCCGCAGGGTCTCACCCAGCCCCTGAGGAGGGTGAATATCGAGCAGACGGCCCAGGTTGCGGCCGAGCTCATCCAAATCTTCCACACCCAGCGCCCAGGCCATGCGCCGGGCTGAGCCGAAGCCATTCATCAGCACAGGGAAGGAAAACCCGGCCGGATTTTCAAAAAGCAGGGCTTTATTTTGCTCGGCAGGGCCTTTGCTTACCCGATCGGTGACTTCGGTGATCTCCAGGATGGGTGAAATGGGTTGGCGTATGCGCACAAGCTGGCCGCGCTCTTCCAAAAATGCGATCCACTGCCGCAGGTCAGAAAAATGCATGTTCCCCTCCATCCTGTGGAATGACTGGATTATAGCATGCCGAGAGGAGGGACCTTTACAACCCCGCTATAATGTGAAGAATTGCGCTTGACACACCTATTCGCCTATGCTACAGTATGGCATGCTATTTGCAAGCATAAGCTGGCCGCTCATTGGCGCATTTAACCCTCGGTGCAACCCTTTTTAAAGGAGTTAAGCCTTGACCAAGTCACGTACACAACTGATGGTAGAACGCTTACGTGAGCTGCAGGCCTCCTCGCCGGACATCGAAGCTTCAGCCGTGGTCAGTGTAGATGGACTTACCATCGCCTCCGCATTGCCGCAAGGCGTTGAAGAGGACCGCGTATCGGCCATGTCAGCGGCGATGCTGTCGCTGGGGGAGCGCATCGCCAGTGAATTGGGCCGCGGCTCCCTGGCGCAGGTGTACATCAAGGGTGAAAACGGTTACGTCGTGCTCATGTCAGTCGGCTCAGAGGCGGTTTTGACCGCTCTAGCGCGCGAGCGGGCGAAATTAGGCCTCATTTTCCTGGACATGCGCAGGGCCGCCGAGGACCTGGTGAAACTCATCTGATCGGCATGCATTTTCCCAAAACGCGGCATCGATCCATGGAATGTGACCGCCGCGGTTTGTGCGAGGTGAAGGTTTGCAGATTACCGTCGTCATTCCAACGTATAACGAAGCCGAAAATCTCCCCAAGCTGGTATCAACGCTTCTCTCCTTGCCTTTAACCGACCTCCGTGTGCTCATCGTGGACGATAACAGCCCGGATGGAACCGGACGCATTGCCGACCGGCTCGGTGAGGAAACCGGCCGCGTCTTGACCCTGCACAGGAGCGGCAAGCTTGGCCTGGGCACGGCTTACATCAGCGGCTTCCGCCAGGCGCTGGCGCAGGGGGCCGAAGCCGTGGCTCAGATGGACGCCGATTTCTCCCACCCGCCGGAGAAGCTGGCGGAGATGGCCGCCGCCCTGGAGAATTGTGATGTGGTGCTGGGTTCCCGCTACGTGCCCGGCGGCAGCGTCGACGAGCGCTGGTCGTTTTTCCGCAAAGCGCTCTCGGCGTGGGGCAATTTCTATGCGCGCACCATCCTCTCTCTGCCGATGCGCGATGTAACCGGCGGCTTCCGCCTGTGGCGGCGTTCCACGCTGGAAGGCATGCCGATGGAGCGGATTCGTTCCAACGGCTATATATTTCAAGTGGAAATGGCCTTCGTCGCCTCTTTGTTGGGATATCGATTCTGCGAAGTGCCGATCTATTTTGCCGACCGCCGCTGGGGGCAATCGAAGATGACCCTGCGCATTCAACTCGAGGCGGCTATACGCACTTGGCAGCTTCGTAGCCAATACCACGATTTGCGCAAGAAAATCATGCTGAGCGGCCAGGCCAAAGGCGCGCGCTAAGCCCGCTCTGCGGCCAGCCTGGCTGCCAGCGCTCCCCATTCCCCCACACTGAGCGTCTCCGCGCGGCGGCGCGGATCGATGCCGGCCGCTGACAGCCAGGCATCCACCCGCTCCGTCCGCCACGCCAGACCAGCCGCCAGGCTGTTGCGCAGCGTCTTACGCTTCTGCGCGAATCCCGCTTTGGCCAGGCGGAAGAAATCATCCAAAAGGTTGGCTGGGACAAGCGGCTGCTCGTACAGGTCCACACGCACTACGGCTGAATCGACCTTCGGCCGAGGGTAAAACGCTCCGGCAGGGATGTGCGTGGCTATCAGCGGCCTTCCGTATACCTGTACACTCAGCGCCAGCAGGCTCATTTCGCCAGCTTGAGCGCAGATGCGTTCGGCGACTTCACGCTGCACGGTCAGCACAAGGCGGGAAGGTTTGGCCGCCGCCTCCAGAAGATGGCGGACCAATGCGGAAGTGATGTAATATGGAATGTTGGCCACCACGAGATAGGCCGGGCCGAGGGCCAATTTGGCCGGGTCAATCTCCAGGATGTCCCCCTGCACCAATTCTACATTCGATAGCCCCGCCAGCACCGAGCGCAGCACGGGGAACAGGCGTCCGTCCAGCTCAACGGCCACCACGCGCCGGGCGCTGCGCGCCAGCACGCGGGTCAGGCTGCCTAACCCCGCGCCGATCTCCAGGATGGCGTCCTCAGGCGTGATCTCCGCCTCGGCCGCCACCCGCGCCAGGGCGGCCGAATCGACGAGAAAATTTTGACCCAGACTTTTCTTCGGCTGCAGACCATACGACCGCAGCAAGGCCGGGACATCCAGCGGTGGCAGGTCTACGGTAGAATCCATGGCACGTTGGCAGGAACCGGGGTGAGGAAATACAGCGTTACCGTCTGATGCCAGGGTACATAATTGCTGTCGTCGTAACCCAGGTCGATCCAGTAGCGCCCGGGCACACCTCCTCCGATGTCGCCGATCACCGCTGTTCCATAGCCGGGGATGTACACACGCTGACCGACCATCTGGTTGTACCAGCTTCGCACCACAGCAATGACGCCTTTTCCGGCCGGCAGACCGCTGGCCGTGCGGTGGCCGCAGGTGCTCTCACCCAAATTGCAGGGGGAGTATGACGTGGCGTACACCTCCACCGCCCGCCAGTATTCGATGCTCACGCCGTCCACCACGGTGGTATGAACCACCACCTTGGTGCCATAGCCGGTAATCTGGTCTTTAGGCTGACGCGCCACCCATTGGGCCTCTTCCACCCGTGATACCTCTACACCATCCTCTCGGCGCACGCGCACACGTGTGACTTGCAAACCAGCCTGGCCGGGCTGTATGATCTGCCTCGTATCCAGCTCAATGTTGGCATCGGGCTGGAGCTGGCTTTTGAATGGGATTGGTTTTTGCTCGAGGAGGACCTGCTCATCCACCCGCACCACACGTATCGCGCCGTCGGCGGGCACGGGCTGGTCCTCGGCTGGCTGGCTGTAATCCAGGCCCTGCAGGCTCAACCCAGCATCGGCCAGAGCCTCACCGACGGTGGTTGCCGCGGAAAGCACCTTTACGCTGTGGTCTCCGAGACGAATGGTTAATTCACGGGCACGCTGCAGACTCACCTGGAGCGGCCCGTTGAGGGGGGTATCCAGGGGAAGGGATAAATAGTCGGAGGAATTGAGGCGGATGCCCGCGTCCCACAGCGCCTGGCCCAGCGTGGCCGCCGAGGAATACAGGGTGGTCTTCGAGTTCCCCTCCAGCACGGTGACCGGGACCGCCCGGCAGAGCTGCAGGGTGTAGCTGGAAGCGGCGGGCAGCGGCCGATACGGGTCGACGGTTTGGCCGCTCCTTAGAATGCGGTCTCCGGGGTACAGCTTCCAGCCGACCTGCGCCAGGAGGTTGGCAGGCACCCGCTCGGCGGTCAACAGACTTTTACTGGATGGCCCGTCCAGAAGGAACACCTGGGCGGCGCGCTCCACCTGAATGACGGCTCTCGAAGGCAGCCACCCGGAGATAGACGGCAACACCCGGTCGCCGGAAGAAAGACTCACGCCCGCCGACCTCAGCGCCCCGCCCACGGTCAGGGCAGCCGTTTGCACCCGCACCGCCTGCCCATTGATCAATATGGTGACCGTCTGGCGCAGTGAAAGGGACAGGAGCAGCACCCCCGCCAGGATCAGCCCCCCTGCGACCAGATATAAACGCGTGAACTTCATGCGGATGTGATTCTATCAAAAGATGGCCGTTTCGTGCGCCGGCTGAGATGGCAAGTTGTCCCGATCCTCGCGCTTAATTTTCTTTGCCGAGTCCTTCAAGAAGTGCGCGCGGAGGATAAAACATCCCCTGTCGGCGCAAGGCTTTCATTTTCCTCAAACGGCGACCTCTTGATCAGCAACAGGGGCAAGCTCAACAATCCAATCACGTAGATCGGATACTGGAAGCGAAAATCCTGCACCGTAATGAGCGCCATCAGGATCAGCGAATTGGCCAACGAAGGCACGGACAACAGCATCACCTGCCTGGATCTCAGGCGCAACGCCAGCAAGGTGACTGCTGCCAGCGTCAGATAAAGATATAACGCCGGCCGCCAGAAATACCATACCTGGGCTGGTTCATTGGTCCAGTATAAGAACTTGTTGACTTCGGATGAAAATGCTGGGAAAGCGGAGGAAAGTGCCAGTCCGTAGGAATTCGGATACATGTCGAATGCGATCGTGGTGATATAACTATCCGGCTGCGCGGTCACCCGCCAAATCATCGAGGTGACGCACAACTGGTGGCGCAGCAGCAATTGCGGGTTGCGCCCTGCCAACTGGAGCCAGACGGACAGAATTTCCTTCCAATGGCCGTCGAAATACTGGGTGTTAAACTCGGGATTGTAGACCAAGGGATTCAGCGTGTAGCAGTTGTATTTCGCCCGCCAGGTATCCAGGGGCTGGATGGAACTCAACAGGTTCCGCTCTTCAGCGGTGAGCGGGGTATCGGCGGCCACGAACGCTCCCAACTGATGGGAGACCACCTGAAAGGTGAACCACGGCGGCGATGGCACCACCTTGATCGCCCAAAACAATGGCCCGCTGATCAGCGCGATGACCACCAACGCGCCCGCCGCCGCGTACAGCACCGCCTTTCTTATCCCGCCCGAAACCATCAGCCATACACTGGCTGCGACCAGCAGCGCCAGGAACGGTCCGTTCAAACGGTAGAGGGTCACCGTGACCAACGCCGCGCCAAATGCGACCATGTGCCAGGTGTTCTTCAGCCATAGACCGTGAGTGCGCACGATCTTCAAGATCACCACCCACAAGGCCAGAAAAGCGATGGTATAGGCGATGTCCTTCCAGATAGCAAGCACCATCGTGCTGTTGACGAGCGAGAGGGCAAAAACAGCGGTCATAGCTATGCGCGCCCATAACGGCACCCCCCAGGCCGCCATTTCCTTCATTGCCAGGGCAAAGAAGAAGGCCATCGCCAGGATCTGCGCGAGCGCCAGCGCCGCCGGCGACAGCCAGATGCGCGTGATCAGCCAGTAGGTCAGCGTGTGGAAGGCCGGGAATGAATTGTAAAAACGCCCGTTCAGAATCTGTGACCACTGGAATATGGAGTCGGCGGACATGAGGCCCGGCCAGAATGAAAGCAGATAGATCGTCCAGACGATGATGCAGGGCAGCGCGTACCCCGCCAGGGCCCAATCAAATGTGCGGTCTGAGCCTTTCGCCTGGACGCTTTGCGTGTGAAGCGGGCGTGAAGCGTAATAAGCGCTGACCAAAAGAAACAAGAAGGCGAGCGAAATCGTATCGGCCAGATATGAAACCAGGCGCCAAAGCCGCCTGGTAAAGACCGACTGCGCCGCATCGCCTTTAATATTTTGCAGACCGGAAGCTATCGTTTGGCTGTCATTCAGGAGGAATCGCCGGGAAGCGGACAGGAGCCTTTCGTAAACCGGTGCCACGGCAGCTTGCAGCGCTTGCGAACCCGATACAGAGCTCATGATCCGGCCCGCCTCTGCGTCCATCCAGGAACCGGGAGATGCCTGCACCAGGGACGATCCGGGATCGGTGGCCGATGATGGCGGCGCGGTTTTGGGCGTCGGCACCTGATTGGGCAACACCAGCAGCAGATACCCGCCCGCCCCAATCGCCATTACCACCCACAAGACCTTTGCTCGCCGCGAAAAACCGTTGAAGCCGGGCAGGATGACGTCCCTTGAGAGGATGTAGATCGGCGCGCCGAAGATAGCCGCAAGGGCGGCGCATAACGGGATGCGCGCGGCGGTCGAGACATACCAGTGCGAGAAGATGAAATGGTTGCCGACCGAGATAGCATAGGCCAGGCCAGCGATGGCGGAGGCGATCCCCAATTTGATCCAGGCGGGCACGGGTTTGGCCATAATCTACTCGAGCGCATCAGGCGTCAAAGAGCGAGTATCGCGACAGGAATGATGACCAATATGCGGCCGATGCGGCTTGTCTGGCAAGTATCCTGCATCGGCTCCTTACCGGGTGTCTGATTGATAAACCGTTGGACGTTCGGCATGATAAAGCATCTACGGTTCTCTGTCGGTTAAACAGATCACCGTAGATGACGGGGAGAGATGGGTCATGGCTTGTGTGCCGAGACCCAGAATCGAACTGGGGACACCGCGATTTTCAGTCGCGTGCTCTACCAACTGAGCTATCTCGGCTGGGCAGGGTTTGTTCGTCTCGTTCAGCACAAGAGATTTTACCTGCTCGGCAACCCCTTGTCAAGAAAACCCGTCCATGGGCTGGCGGGCGGGTGTCCAGAATGTTTGACAATCCATCTTGCCAAGGCTAAAATGGAATTGAAACCTTAAAGAGGGAAACCAGTGAGCAAGTGGCCAGGTAAATACGTCATCGGACTGACCGGCAACATCGCCACCGGGAAAAGCGTGGTGCGCAAGATGCTCGAGCATCTGGGCGCTTACGGCATCGATGCCGATGCTCTGGCGCATCGGGCCATTGCCAAAGGCGCGCCCGGCTATCTGCCTGTCCTGGACATGTTTGGCCGCTGGCTGCTCACAGCGGATAATCAGATCGACCGCACCCGCCTCGCCCACGTAGTTTTCTGCGACCCGGAAGCCCTTTCCCGCCTGGAAGCCATCGTCCACCCGCTGGTAGCCCAGGCTATCGATTTGCTTATCGAACGCTCGAGCCAGAAGGTGGTGGTTATTGAAGCCATCAAGCTGATCGAGGCGGGCCTGAGCAAGAATTGCGACAGCCTATGGGTGACTTACTCCTCGCCTGACGTACAAATCCGGCGCCTGGTAGAAAACCGCAAGATGAGCGAAGAACAAGCGCGCCAGCGCATCCTCGCCCAGCCATCTCAGGAACAGAAGATCGCCGTCGCCCAGGTGGTGATCAACAACAACGGCGCCTTTGAGGATACCTGGCGCCAGGTGCTGGAAGCCTGGCAGACCCTCGTGCCCGCTCAGCAGGAAGTCGCCCCTGTTCAGGTAAACGCTGGCCTGAAAGCGGCAGTGAGCATCCGGCGGGGACGTCCGCGCGATTCGCAGGCCATCGCCGACCTGATCAACCGCCTCTCGCCGCGGGAAAAACCGCTCACCCACGCGGACATTATGGCCGCTTTCGGCGAGAAGGCTTTTCTCCTGCTGGAGATGGAAGGTCAGCTCCTCGGTGTGGTGGGGTGGCAGGTGGAAAATCTGGTATCCCGCACCACCGACCTGTACCTGGATCCACGGGTTCCGCTGCGAACCGCCCTGCCGGTATTGATGCAAGAAGTCGAGCGCGCCGCTAAAGAGCTCCAATCCGAGGCCTCTCTGCTCTTCGTACCGGCTTCGCTGAGCTCCCAGGACGCATTGTGGAAGCGCATGGGCTACGAACGGCGCACCACGGAAAGCCTGGGCGTCCAGGCCTGGCAGGAGGCCGCCAGAGAATCCAGGCCACCGGAGACAGAGCTTTATTTCAAGCAACTGCGCACCAATCGTATCCTGCGTCCGATTTAAGTGCGCATATTTGGCCAGTGATGGAATTGTGTGGCTTATCTCATTAACGAACTCCTCTTCATCTTTCAGCGCCTGGACTGGCTGAGCGTCCTCGACCTGTTCCTGGTCACGATGATCTTTTTCGGCATCCTGATGCTGCTGCGCGACACGCAGGCCGTGGTGCTGATGCGCGGGGTGCTGCTGGTGATCATCGTGCTGATCGCCTTCACCAGCCTGGTAAATCTGCCGGCGTTTTCCTGGCTGGTGCGCACCACCCTGCCGGCGCTGGTGTTTGCCATCCCGGTCATCTTCGCGCCGGAGATACGCCGCGCGCTGGAGCGCCTGGGCCGCGCCGGGACGGAATCGGGCGGCATCATCCCGCGCCGAGAGGCGGCTGCTGAGGGTATGCAGCGCACTATCCGCGCGATTGTCAACGCCTCCGCCCGGCTGGCCGCCCGTCAGCATGGCGCGCTGATCGTCCTGCAACGCACCGATAATTTGAGCGACTACGCCCGCACGGGCGTCCTTCTGAATGCCGACGTTTCGCCCGAGCTTCTTCTGCAGATTTTCTACCCCAACACGCCTCTGCACGACGGCGCCGCCATCATCGTCGGCACCCGTGTGGTTGCAGCCGCGTGTGTGATGCCGCTGTCTTCCAGCGGCATTTTGGAGCGCTCGCCAGAGAGGCAGATGGGTCTGCGCCACCGCGCCGCCCTGGGCATCTCCGAAGCCTCGGATGCCATTGCCGTGGTGGTTTCCGAAGAAACCGGCTCCATCTCCATTGCCCACGCCGGCCGGATGATCCGCCGGCTGGATGCCGAGCGCCTGGAAAATATCCTCATGGCATTCTACCGCCCTGTCCGCCTGCCATCCTCGCCATACGGCATCCTCACCCGGATGCAGTCCTTTTTCGTGCGTAAACCGCGGGAGGAATGAGCATGCTGCCATTGCTGCGCCGTTGGGCAAGAAATCTGCCGACCCTGCTACTGTCTTTTCTGCTGGCCCTGGCCGTGTGGATTTCGGCGGTGACCGCCGACAATCCAAACCAGCAGAAACCCTACCCGCGCCCTGTTCCGATTCAGATCGTCGGTCAGGATCCTGGCCTGGTCATCGTCAGCCAGTCTGCCACACAGGTCAATGTGACCATCAACGCGCCAGCCAATACCTGGACCGACCTGATTGCCGATCCAGGCCTGGTCACCGCTACCGTGGACCTTTCCGGCTTAAAGGCTGGAACGTACACATTGCCCGTCCAGGTGAATATCGCCACCCGCCCGGCCATCAAAACCTCACAATTCCCAGACAGCATCACCATCACCCTGGAAAAGCTCGAAACAAAGACCCTGCCCATTGTGCTGGAAACGGATGGCAGTCCTGCCATCGGCTACCAGGCCGGCGAAGCGAGCCTGAGCGCCAGCACCGCTACGGTCACCGGGCCTCAGCCGATCGTGGATCGCATTTCGACTCTGGTCGCACATGTTGATCTGACCCAGGCTCATCAGGACATCAACACGGTCGCGACGGTGCAGGCGCTGGATGCGAACAACCTCCCGCTGACCGGGATAACGATCAACCCGGACAAGATCAACGTCCGCGTGCCGGTGACGCAATTGGGCGGCTACCGCGACGTGGTCGTCAAGGTCGTGGTGACGGGCCAGGTGGCCAATGGTTATCGCTTGACCAGCATATCGGTTTCCCCGCCCACCGTGACAGTCTTTTCCGCAAATCCGCAGTTGGTCAATGACCTGCCCGGCTTTGTCGAGACCACCCCAATCGATATCTCCGGGGCAAAAGACGACCTCGATCTGCGCACCCCGCTCAATCTGCCCCAGGGCGTCTCGGTCGTTGGCGATCAGACAGTGCTGGTGCAGATTGGCATCGCCGCTATTGAGAGCAGCATCACCCTGAGCAACATGAAGGTGGACGTGGTTGGCCTCGACCCGAGTCTGGCTGCGAAAATCTCGCCCAACACCGTGGTGGTCATCATCTCCGGCCCGCTGCCATTGCTGGATGCGCTGACCGCCGCTGATGTGCACGTGTACGTCGACCTGACCGGCAAGACTCCCGGCACCTACCAGCTTGAGCCTCAGGTGGATATTGCTTCGAGCGAGTTGCAGGTGGAGTCCATCCTGCCCACCACGCTGGAGGTGACGATCACCCTGGCGCCAGCGGGCACTAGCACCACGCATTAACCAGGAAAAGAGCTGTTATGGCGAAACCGGTCGTGGCATTGGTTGGGCGGCCAAATGTTGGTAAGAGCACCCTGTTCAACCGCCTGGCAGGCGAGCGCCTGGCGATCACCGACGCCACCCCGGGCACCACACGCGACCGACTGTACGCCGAAGCGGAGTGGAACGGAGTGGTTTTTGGCATCGTCGATACCGGCGGCATCGATCCTACTGCCGGGGGGAAGGCGCCTCTATCGATCGATTCATCCGATTACATCGCGGCTATTCGCGATCAGGCGCGGATCGCTGTTGAGGGAGCAGACCTTGTCCTGTTCATGACCGACGCTATCAGCGGGCTGACGCCTGCCGATGAGGAAGTGGCGGACATTTTGCGGCGCAGCCAGCGCAGGCGGGAAGGCAAGCCCTGGCCGCCCATCCTTTTGGTGGTCAACAAGGCCGACAACGCCCAACTCCGCGAGCAGGTTACCCAGTTCTACCAATTGGGACTTGGGGAACCCTTTCCTGTCTCCGCTGCTCACGGAACCGGCACAGGCGATCTGCTGGATGCCTTGGTTGCCGCCCTGCCCTCAGGGGAAGAAGCACAAGAGGAAGAATCGGTTAAGATTGCCATCGTCGGGAAACCCAATGTGGGCAAATCCAGCCTGCTCAACCGGCTGGTGGGCGAGGAGCGCGCCATTGTCAGCCCAATCCCGGGCACCACGCGCGACGCCGTCGACAGTCAGATCGAATTCGAAGGCGTTCGCGTCACCCTAATTGACACAGCCGGTATCCGCCGCCGCGGCAGGATTGAGCCAGGAGTGGAGAAATACAGTGTACTGCGCTCGCTGCGCGCCATCGAGCGCGCCGACGTCGCCCTGCTCATGCTCGATGCGACCAGCGGCATCACCGCCCAGGATACCCACATCGCCGGCTTCATCCTGGACGCGTGGAAGAGTGTTGTGGTTCTGGTGAACAAATGGGACGCCATTCCAAAAGACACCTACACCATGCAAAACTACACCCAGCGCATCCGCCAGGAATTGAACTTCATGGACTTTGTGCCGATCCTGTTCATCTCCGCCAAGACCGGGCAGCGCGTCGAACAGGTGCTCCCGCTCGCCCTGCGCGTACAGGAAGAACGCCTGGTGCGCCTCTCGACCGCCCAGCTCAACCGCATCATCCAGGCAGCGCAGGATGCTCATCCGGCGCCAGCCCATGCCGGCCGCGCCCTGCGCATCTACTATGGCACCCAGGTGCGCAGCGATCCACCCACCTTTCTGCTCTACGTCAATGATCCCAGCCTGGGGCACTTCAGCTACCTTCGTTTCCTTGAAAACCGCATCCGGCAGGAATATAGCTTCTTGGGCACTCCCATTCGCCTGATTTTGAAACCGCATCGCTGAGCGCCACTTTACGATCACCTTACGCCTGATTCCTTCCCCTTGCAGAGGCTGTAAGAGAGCTTTATAATCTTTATAGGTCTTTATTGGTTCATCGGAGGAACGATTGCAGCATTATTCCAGTGAAGTGATCACCGAGCCAGTCGAAACGCCGCCCCATAAGGGCCGCTCGGGGTGTCTGAATTTCGTGATCGACACCCTGGAGACAGTCCTCCTGGCCCTGGTGTTGTTTTTCGGCATCAACGCCGTTTCAGCCAGAGTGCGCGTCGAAAATATCAGCATGCAACCCACGTTGCACGCCGGCGAGTTCGTATTGGTGAACAAGATGGCCTACAAACTAGGCCAGCCCAAGATTGGCGACATCATCGTATTCCATTATCCGCTCAACCCAAAAGAGGATTACATCAAGCGCGTCATTGGGCTGCCGGGAGACGATGTCAGGGTGCAGGGCGGTGTGGTATTCGTGAATGGACAGCCTCTCGACGAACCCTACATCGCTGCTCGACCCAACTATACCGGCGAGTGGCATGTTCCGCCGGATTCACTGTTTGTCTTAGGGGATAACCGCAATCAGTCCTCCGATTCGCACTCCTGGGGCTTCGTCCCAATGGATGACGTTGTCGGTAAAGCATTGGTGGTATACTGGCCTTTGGACGATATGCAGATCCTCGAACATCCAACGGTGGCCTCGGCCGCTCCATGATTGCATCCCGAGCCAGCGGAACGGCCCACCCTTACCGGTCGAACCGATGACTCAGAGGCTTTTCGCAACAATGAACCAACCCGATTTCGAACAGACTCGTCCCTGTACAGAATGCCAGGCCGGACAAATGCACCGGACCGAGATCACCTTTTTCACCTGGCTGGCTGACGAGTTAATCACGGTGCCCAACTTCCCTGCCTGGATCTGTGACGTTTGTGGGCGGCGCGAGTACGACGCGCAGGCCCTCAGCCGCCTCCAGCTTATCCTGAATCCTACCGCCGGGCGCCCATCGATCGCGCGACGCGCCCCGCGTATTTCCCCAGCCAGCAAAGGTTCGCGCCCCATGCCGGAATAACCGCAATCGCTTGAGGTAGTCAACATTTACGTCAGGCAGGGCTCTCTTGAGGCTCTATTTATGGGGGAAATTGGCAGACAGCACCGGCAATTGTAAACAAGCGGCATAGAGTCTGCACCGTACACGGCGGCAGGACGCTCGTCATAGCAGTTGCGTGCGACAGGGAGGAAAATATGCCCACGACCGGGATCACCCACCATCCCATCATGACCGATATTTTAACGGGCACGTATCGCGTGGTTGGTACGGTCATGGCCCCACCTTCCGGGCTGATCGGCATATTTAACGACATCAACACTTCCTTCATCGAGGTGGAGAACGCCCAACTTGCCCGCCTGCACACACCCAATTATGTGGTGGATCGCTACGAAACCATGCGACTGGTCAAGAGCCATATCCTGGCTGTGTGCGCCGGCCGACGCGAAGATCTTGGTTCTGGGGCTGCGCCCCGTTCCGCCTTTGGCAGGGTGGGCGAATATCCCATCTTTATTACCAGCGGAGATCTCGAGATCGAAGGCATCATCGAATGGGCCGGACTGTTCAATCCCGACAGCGTACTGGCCGAATTGATGAAGATCTTCTTCCCGTTGTTTCATATCGTTGTTCAGGGCATCATCTTCCCCGACACCCGTGTGACCAGCGCCGCCGCGCTGATCAATGGCGCACGCGTGGAGCAGATGGGCATTACCAGTCAGCGCAAACCCCTCGAAATGTGAACCACCATCGGTCGTTCTACAAGGATTGCCGGTCTTCCTCGGTAAGAAGGCTGGAGGGGAAGATCCGCAAATTCCAAAGACCGCGGTTTTCATGAAGCTCGCTGTAATTTCAGCCATTGCCAGGATTTAAATATTTTTTAAGAATCAGCCCATTCCAATTGACGAAAATTTCCGGCCGTGCTATGATCACATTAGAAATCATCGGCTTCTTTCATTTCATTCTTTCATAACGTTCTTTAACAATAGCACAAGGAGTCATTTATGAGCGTTGATTTCATTGCTCGTCTCATTGGAATGATCTTATTTGCTGTCATCGGTGTTTATTGGGGCAGCTCATTAGGCCGTTTGGCGAATATTAATCCAAATCCTTATACTTTCTCAGCAGAACAATACGCCTTTACCCTGGGGCTGGTGGGCGCGTTAGTCGGGTTGATCCTTACGCCTTATATATCCACGCGTCCGATCCGTAAGTTGCGCTCCCTTCTCACTCGCATCTCGGCGCACGCATTGTTCGCAGCCATGATCGGCCTGGTGGTCGGTTTGATCATCGCTGCCTTGCTGGCCTTCCCCATTTCGCTTCTGCCCAAACCCTTCGGACAGGTTTTGCCGTTCGTGGGCGTGGTTCTGTTCGGCTATTTCGGCGTGGCTGTGTTCGTCATGCGCCAGAACGACCTGGCCGCCTTGTTCTCTTCGATCGCCAATCGCGGCAGCGCCGCCAGCGATGGGAAGGCGAACCTCGGGGACGGGCGCACCATCCTGCTGGACACCAGCGTGGTGATCGACGGGCGCATCGCCGACATCGCCCGCACCGGCTTCCTGCCGGGAACGCTCCTCATCCCTCGCTTCGTGCTCAATGAACTCCAGTACATCGCTGATTCACCCGATACTCTCCGCCGCCAGCGCGGCCGCCGCGGGATGGAGGTGTTGACCGAGCTCCAGAAGGATTCCAACATCCCGGTGCATATCAGCGATATCGATGTGGAGGGTGTACGCGAGGTGGACGACAAGCTGGTCATCCTGGCGCGCCAGATGCGCTGTCCCATCCTGACCAACGATTACAACCTCAACCGCATCGCTGAGCTCCAAGGGGTAACCATCCTGAACGTGAACGAGCTGGCCAACGCGGTGAAATCGGTGCTGTTGCCCGGTGAAACCCTCGGCATTCGCGTCATCCAGGAGGGCAAGGAACCTGGCCAGGGCGTCGGTTACCTTGACGACGGCACGATGGTGGTGGTGGAGAACGGGCGCGATTATTTGGGGCAGGAGATCATGGTCACAGTAACCAAAGTGCTGCAGACCGCCGCCGGACGGATGATCTTCGCTAGACCCGATGAACGCGCCATGAATAACTGAGACGGATCATTTCTACAGGCTTTCTCTTTGAAAGAATGGATCGCCGGACGCAATCCGGTCTATGAGGCGCTGCGGGCCAGCCGCCGGCAGTTCTTTCGGCTGTGGATCGCCGAGGGAGTAGAGGATAGCACGCGCCTGTCCGAGATTCAGGCTCTGGCGACGCAGCGCAGGCTGCCAGTAGAACGGGTTCCACGCCCACGGCTGAATGCGCTTGGAGAAAATCCGCAGGGAGTGGCCCTCGAAGCCAGCCATTATCCCTACGCGGCGTTGGATGATATTCTTGTTGCTGCTCGAGGGCGCGACAATCCTTTGTTCGTTCTCGTCCTCGACGCAATCCAAAATCCGCAGAATCTAGGCAGCCTGCTACGCACAGCCGAAGCGGTAGGCGTGCATGGTGTGGTCATCCCTCTGGCGCGCGCGGCGCGGGTCACCCCTGCTGTGGTGAGCGCTTCAGCCGGCGCCTGTGAACACCTGCTCATCGCCCAAGCCAATCTGGCCCAGGCGCTCACCGAGCTCAAAGAGGCCGGCGCCTGGGTCGTGGGATTGGAGGCCCTTCCCGAAGCTCTCCCGCCCGAAAAGGCGCCTCTGGATGGACCGCTGGCTCTGGTAGTCGGCAGCGAGGGCGAAGGCATGCGCGCGCTGGTGCGCAGGTCCTGCGACTTTCTGGTGCGGCTGCCGATGCGCGGTCGGGTGGCTTCGCTCAACGCGGCCGTAGCAGGCTCCATCGCTCTGTACCTCGCCTATCGCGCCAGAGAAGCCGCCGTGACCCCGCCCGGCTCCCGATGAACACAATGGCTCAATAAAATGGTATAGTTGTATAAAGTCGACGCTATCGACTTCGCGCCGCATAGGATCGATTGGGAGGATACGCTTATGTTAATCAGTAAAGAGTTGAACGACGCGATCAACGAGCAAATCGGCCACGAGCTACACGCATCCCACCAGTACGTCAATATTGCCGCATCTTTCGAAGAGCGGGCGCTCAGAATATTGGCCAAGATGTTCTACAAGCAGGCCGAAGAGGAGCGCGAGCATGCGATGAAATTCGTGCGCTACCTCACCCAGGCAGGCGGGCAAGTAGCCATACCGGCCGTTCCTGCCCCCAGAGCGGCCTTCGCCACCGTGGAAGAGGCCGTGCAGCTTTCGTTGGATTGGGAGATGGAAGTCACTCGCCGCATCAATGCCCTGATGGATCTGGCCATCCAAGAAAACGACCATATCGCCCAGGATTTCCTGCGCTGGTTCGTAACTGAGCAGCTCGAGGAAGTCTCTACCATGGATAACCTGCTCAAAGTCGTACGCCAGGCAGGGGAGAAAAACCTCTACATGATGGAAGCGTACTTGAGCCACAAGGAAGATTGAGTGGTTAGGCCAGCCCTGGCGGGCAGGCTCCTCGCGGGAGCCTGCCAGCCCCGCATTTCAAT
>DAOTWA010000075.1:0-17137 GCA_034435955.1 Anaerolineaceae bacterium
TGCCGCCGTCCGCCCCCAGAATGTCCAGCGCCATGTCCGCCATCACCTTGCCCGTCTCTTTGAAGTCTACCTGGGCCACGAACACCTGCTCGCCCTCCGCCGAGGGAATCGGCGAATCCCAGGTCACAAAGGTGATGCCCTTCTCACGCGCCTTCTGCGCCGCCGGCGCAATCTGGTCGCCTGCGTTGTTCGACAGCATGATCGCGTTGACGCCCTGCGTGGTCGCGTTGGTCACGATCTCGATCTGCCCGGTGACGCTGTTCTCCGGCGTCGGCCCGAGGAATTGCAGCTTTTCCGGGTTCTGCAGCTCGGCTGCCGCTTCCTCAGCGCCCTCGTGCGCCTGGTCGAAAACCGCGTTGCCCAGGAACTTGGGCAGCAGCACCATCTTTACCGCCTTGCCCGGCACCGCCTTGACGACCTGGCCGGTGGGGGGAGCCGAAGGCTGGGTTGGTTGCTCCGCAGCCGAAGGCTGGGTTGGCGCTGGTGGCTGCGTCGTCGCCGCTGGCCCACAGGCCGAGAGCACCAGCATGAGCACGGTTGTGAGCACGATTATCTTTCTGAACATCTTCATCCTCCTTCCAGACGAACACATTGGTTTTTATTCGTGGATCGGATCAAGCAAAAGCCGGTTTTCGATCGTCCCTCCTCCTTTCTTTTTTTATCCCTGTTGTTCTTCAATTCCCTTAACCCGCTGAGCGCGACGTCGGCGGCTCCAACTGCTGCGCAATTCGCGGAACAGATTCGGACCGAGCACCGAAAAAATCAGCAGTGCGCCGATCACGCCTGTTTGAGTCTCTCCGGTGACGTTGAGCAGCCCCATGCCGTTGCGTAAATTCAGGATGATCAGGATCGACAGCAGGACACCAAACATCGAGCCGGAGCCGCCGAAGATGCTTACCCCGCCCATCAGCACCATGGTGATGACATCGAGCTCGCCACCCTGCGCCGTATCGCCTCTCATTGAACCCAATCGCGCGGCCAGCAGCAGGCCCGCAAATGCAGCGATGAAACCCGAGACGATGTAAAGGATCATCTTCACCCGGCGCACGTTCACGCCCGAGTAACGGGCTACGTCCTTATTGTTGCCAATGACGTAGACATACCGGCCAAAAGCGGAGTACTGTAAGATGACGATCGACACGATCAGGAGCACGAAAAAGACGATCAGGGAGAGCGGGAACGGGCCAATGAGCGGTTCCTGACCGAGACGATCAAACCAGGCAGGATAGTTGCCTACCGAACGGTTCTCCAGCAATACATGAGCGAACCCGCGAAAACCGATCAATCCGGAAAGGGTGACCACCAATGACGATAGCCCGACATACGAAACCATGAAGCCATTGAACGCGCCCGCCAGGATGCCAATCAATAGAGCGGCGCCAATGTCATAGCCGAGCGGGATGCCTTTCTCCCACATGGCGGCCATCACTGCACCGGACAGCCCCATCACTGAGGCGACCGAGAGATCGATCTCGGCGTTGATGATGATGAAAGTCATTGCCAGAGCGACGATAATCTTTTCGATCTGCAGTTCGAACAGGTTCACCTGATTGTCAATCTGCAAATAGAATGGCGTCCGGACGGCATTGAAGGTGAAAATGACGATCAGCAGCACCAGCAACAACCCTTCCCAGCTCCTGATCCGGGCAAAGCTACGCAACATGGCTTTTCTCCTTCACCACCTGGCTTTTTTCGCTCTCCGTTTTGCTCTCCAAACCGGTGCGCGTCCAGATATCGCGCAGGCGATTGACGATCACAGCGTCGATCGTCACTGCCACAAGGATCAATACACCCAGGAGAGCATCGACCCAGAAATCGGAAATCACCAACCAACGCAGCAGGCTTTGTTCCAGCAAATTGATCATGAAGGCGCCCAACGCGGCCCCGATTATCGTGCCCACGCCGCCATTCGTGCTTACTCCTCCCACTACGGCGGCTGCAATCGCCTGCATTTCCATTCCTTGCGCGGCGACCACGGTCAAATCGCCGTAGCGCACCATGAACATGAACCCGCCTAAGCCGGCTAATGCTCCGCACAGCACATAAGCGACGAAGATGATCTTTTGAGCCGGCAGGCCGCCGATGCGCGCCGCCTCCGGATTGGATCCGATGGCATACAAGCGCCGCCCATAAGGTAGATAGGTGATCACAAGTTGAAATACGACAATAATCACCAGCGCGCCGGCAACAACCGGGCGGATGCTGAAATCGCCGATTGAAAATAACTGGCTACCGCCCAAATCCAGCACCCATTGGGGAAAGTCGTTGGTAACCACGATCTTATTGCCCGGATAAGCCACTAGAATTGAGCGGTAAATGGCCATCGTACCCAGGGTCACGATGATCGACGGCACTTTGCCATACGATACCAGCAGACCATTCAGCATGCCCATCAGTATGCCCATGCCAATGGCGATCAGCAGTGCGAAGCCTGGCAGGATTTCAGGATGGAAGGAGAGTTGTTTTCCCACGAAAAAGGCCGTCAACCCGACGATCGAGCCGACCGAAAGGTCATAGTTACGGGTCAACAGCACAAGCGTCTCGCCGATAGCCACGACGGTGATAATGGCCACATCGCTGGTCACGCGGTTGAAAATGCGCGGGCTGAAATATCCTTGAATCTGAGAGCCAAAGAACAGAAAGATGGCCACGATCAGAACAACCAGACTCAATTCGCGAAGTTGCTCGGGACGAAAGTATCGCTTGATGGTATCCATTAGGCCGTCTCCGTAGCTCCGTTGTTCTGCCCCATGGCGGCGCTGAGCACCGCTTCCTGGGTGGCTTGTTCCCGCGTAAATATGCCCATTTGCCGGCCTTCACGCATGACCAGGATGCGGTCGCTCATGGCGATGATTTCGGGCATATCCGAGGAAATCAGGATGATGCCTAAACCCTGGGCAGCGAGTTCGTTGATGATGTGATGCACCTCGGCTTTCGCACCCACATCGATGCCACGGGTAGGCTCGTCGAGGATTAGAATCTGGGGGCGCGTGTTCAGCCATTTGCTCAACATGACTTTTTGCTGGTTCCCTCCAGAGAGCATTCCCACCATATGCTGCACCGAGGGGGTGCGTATGTTCAACCGTTGTTTGAATTGCTCGGCGGTGGCAAGCTCATCCTTCACCCGCACCAACCCCATTCGCGTCAGGTATTTGTGCAGCATGGGCAGGCTGATATTATTGGCCACCGACATCGACATGGTCAGGCCGATCGACCGGCGATCTTCCGTCATATAGGCAATCCCGCACCGGAGGGCTTGCTCCGGTGAGCGAATGGTTTGCGGCTTGCCGTTCAGGATGATCTCCCCTTCATCGGCCGGCTCGACGCCAAAGAGCGCCAATCCAACATCGGTGCGCCGTGAGCCCACCAGCCCGGCAAAGCCCAGCACCTCGCCGCGATAAACATCGAAACTGATATCCGAGAAGACGTTTTCTTTGCTCAATCCACGCACCGACATCAGCAGATCGCCGTGCGCGCCGTAACTTTTTTCGAAAAATTCCTCGATGGTGCGCCCCACCATGTCGCGGATGGCGCCTTCGCGGGTACACTCGCTGCATAGCCGCGTAGAGATGCGCCGACCGTCCCGGAAGATTGTCACCCGATCAGCGATGTCGAACACCTCTTCCATACGGTGGCTGATGAACAGGATCGAAACCCCCTGATCGCGCAGGTTGCGCGCCAGCTTGAATAATTGGTCGACTTCATGGGCCGAGAGAGAGGCGGTCGGCTCATCCATGATCAGCACCCGCACATTCAGCGAAATCGCCTTGGCAATCTCGATGGTTTGCTGGGCGGCCAACGTTAACCCGCGCGCGGCCATGCGCACATCCAGCTTGACGTCCAGCTTGGAGAGGATCTCCTCGGCTTCGCGATACATTTTCCCCCAGTTGACGAACAATCCCTGGTCGCGGTGGGTGATGAAGATGTTCTCGGCCACATTCAGATCGGGAAAGACCATCGGCTCCTGGTAGATGGCGGCAATGCCGTACATCTGCGCCTCGACTGAATTGTTGACCTTGATCGGCTTACCGTCCAGGAATATCTCACCCTCGTCAGGCTGGTATACGCCGGTCATGATCTTGATCAGGGTGGATTTTCCCGCCCCATTCTCCCCCATCAAGGCGTGTATCTCTCCCGGATACAGCTCGAGGGAGACATCATCCAGCGCCTGGGTCATGTCAAACCGCTTCGAGATGTGCCTCATTTCCAGAATGGGTCTTTCCATGATTTCTCCTTCGATCAGTCCTGCGGGACTTCAATCGTCGAGGCGGCGGAGGGAATCTCGCCCTCTTCTTCGCATGGGATTTGCGAGGAGATGGCTTCTTCTCCACATACGGTGACCGGTATGCATGCCGATTTAAAATAATCAGCGAAATCTTGAGGGATTTCGCTGTCGGTGAAGAGGTGCGAGATTTGATTCAGGCTGGCAAAAGAGCTCAAATCCACCTTGCCGAACTTGCTGGCGTCCACCAACGCCACAACCCGCTCGGCGCAGCGGATCATCTGCCTTTTCACATCCACCTCGCGGATGTCGATTTCGGTCAGACCTGCTTTGATGCTGATACCCGAGCAGGATACGAACGCCGTCTTGACATGCAGCGAGCGGAGCACCTGCTCAGAGAGCGGCCCGGTGACCGAATCGCCCCCCGGACGGATGATCCCGCCGATCAGGATGACCGTGTGCATCGGATTCTGAGAGAGGGCCATACCCACCGAGAGGCTGTTGGTCAGAATAGTCAGGCTGCGGCGGTTCTTCAAGAAGGGAATCATCGCAAAGACGGTCGTACTGGCGTCCATCAAAATCGAATCGCCATCCTCGACCAGCGTGGCAGCGACGCGCGCGATGCGCTGTTTCTTTTCGGCATTGACCAGCGCGCGCTCGGCGAATGAGGGGCTGACAAATTGGGTCTCATCCCTTAACACGGCGCCGCCGCGAACCCGCGACAGTTTCCCAGCCCTCTCCAGCGCGTCTAGATCATTGCGGACCGTACCCTGAGAAACCCCCAGACGTACGGCCAGATCGGAGACCTTTATCCCCGGTTCTTGCCGCAGGAGAGCCACCAGACGCTGTTGCCGCTCAAAAGAAATCATTCAAACGACCAGCCGCGATCCAATTGTTGAAATTTGCCGGAATTTGTATATTGACAACCTTATAATACAATATTCGTCAATAAGAGTCAACTATATTTAAGGTTTTCAACATCATCGACCAAATGTGGGTTACAAACGTTGCGCCAGCACCTGCTTCTCGTAATCTCGGATCTTTTCCAGGTAAGCGTATCCCACCGGCGCGCCCTGTGTTCGACAGTGATAATCCCACACCGCCCCGAAAGGCAGCGTTTTGATCTCTTCCATCAGCGCCAACCGCGCGGTGAAATCGCCGGTGGTCTCAAGGCGCTGTAGTTCAGCAGACGGTTCGAGCAGCGCATACAGAAGCGCGCGCTGCGTGTTCCGCAGGCCGATCGTCCAGGCAGCCACGCGGTTGATGCTGGCGTCGAAGTAATCCAGACCGATGTGCACCCGCTCCAAATAATCGCCTCTTACGATTTCGCTCATGATCGCCGCCAGATCTTCGTTCAGCGTGACCACATGATCGCTGTCCCAGCGCACGCCCCGGCTGATGTGTAGTTGCAGCTCGGGAAGGTACAGCAGCGCCGCTGAGATCTTGTCCGCAATGCTCTCGGTAGGGTGGTAATGTCCAAGGTCGAGGGTCAGCAGAATATTCCGCGTTATCGCATAGCCCAGGTAGAACTCGTGCGATCCCACCACGTAGCTCTCAGAGCCGATGCCGAACAGCTTGGGTTCGACCGCATCGAGGTTGTACCGGCGGTCGATTTTCTCGGCCAATATCTGATCCAGCGATCTGATCAGCCGCTCGCGCGGCGACTTGCGGTCTGCAGGGGTATCCTTGTAGCCATCTGGTATCCAGATGTTGGTCACGCATGGTGTTCCCAGCGCCCGACCGAACGCCTCGCCGATCTTGCGGCTGGCGATGCAGTGGTCGATCCAAAACCTGCGTACATCCTCATCCGCGTTGGAAAGGGTAAAACCGCTTTCTGCCATGGGATGCGAGAAACAGGTAGGGTTGAAATCCAGACCGTGACCGTTGGCTTTGGCCCAATCCACCCAGGCTGAGAAATGCTCCGGGCGCAGATGGTCGCGCTCCACCTTGCGACCGCCGGTCTCGGCGTAAATCGCATGCAGGTTCAGGCGGTGCCTGCCTGGAATCAACCGATAAACAGCATCCAAATCCTGGCGCAACTCTTCAGCGTTGCGCGCCCTGCCGGGGTAGTTGCCGGTCGCCGCCAGGCCGCCGCCGAGCTCGCCTTCCGGGTTCTCGAAACCGCGCACGTCATCGCCCTGCCAGCAGTGCAGGCTGATCGAAATACGCGTTAACCGCTCCAAAGCCCGATCGGTATCCACCTGATACGCGGCATAGCGCTGACGCGCCAGTTCGTAAGCGGCCTGGATGGATCGATCATCCGGCTCGATGCTCATATCCCCTCCTGTCAATCATGGATTATCGACAGTGAGCTCGAGGAGCTTGCGGTATCCGGCTTCCCATCGCGCGTCACCGTCCGGTTGGTAGTAATCGACCGGGAAGGATGCGCGCACCGCATCCCGTCCAGTCTGAATATCCGGCAGGACGCCAAGGCCGACCGCTTGCATGAGGAAGTTGCCCACAGCAGTGGCTTCCACCGGCCCGACCACGCACAGCCGGCCCATCGCGCTCGCAGCGAACTGGTTCAACAGGCGGTTCCTCGTCCCGCCGCCAAAGATGTGCACTGGCTCAAGACGATAGCCAACGACTTCCTCCACCCGCTCGAGCACCCAGCGGTATTTCAAGGCAATGCTCTCTAGCACACAGCGCACAATATCGCCCTTGGTTTCGGGCACCGCCTGGCCCGTCCGCCGGCAGTAGCTCTGCACGCGCTGAGGCATGTTGCCCGGCATGAGGAAATCCCCATCATCAGGGTCGATCACAGCCTGGAAGGGCTCTGCCTCGGCGGTCAGTTCCGTGAGCTGGTCGTAGCTCAACTCCTCGCCCTGCCGCGCCCAGGTACGCCGGCATTCCTGCACGATCCACAGGCCCATCACATTCTTGGATAGCCGCCACTTGCCCCCTACGCCGCCCTCGTTGGTAAGGTTGTAAGCCAGCGTCTTCTCATCCACTGCGGGCAGATCGGCTTCGGTGCCCATGATTGACCAGGTGCCCGAGCTGATCCAGGCGAAGTGCTCGCCCTGAGCAGGCACGGCCGCCACCGCCGAGCCGGTATCATGGCAGGCCGGCGCCACGACCGGGATGGGCTTTGCATCCAGCTCTTCACACAGGTACGGCTGAAGCATCCCCAGCACGCTGCCGGGCGGTACAATTTCGGGAAAAATACCCGCTGGAATGCCAAGCCGCTCGAGCATGTCCCGGGCCCAATCTCCCTGGCGCGGATCGTAACATTGGGTGGTGGTGGCGATGGTGAACTCGCCCGCCGCCTTCCCGCTGAGCCAGTAGTTGAACAGGTCCGGAACAGTGAGGAAGGTATGCGCAGCTTCGAGCTGCGCTGGACGGTTTATCGCCATCGAGAACAATTGGAACAGGGTATTGATCTGCATAAACTGAATACCGGTGCGGGCGAATATCTCCTCCCGCGGCACACGCTGAAAGGCGGCTTCCATCATTCCATCGGTGCGCCGGTCCCGGTAGTGAAACGGGTTGCCAAGCAGACCGCCGTGCCGGTCCAGCAGAGCGAAATCCACCCCCCAGGTGTCCAGACCGATGCCCTGCAGCTTTCCGCAGGTTCTGGCCAGCGCTGCAGCGATGCCCGCCTTAATCTCCGTCCACAGCCTCAGTACGTCCCAATGAATGCCATCAGGTAAAGCTACCGGGCCGTTGGCGAACCGGTGCAGCTCGTCGATCTGGATGCGCCCGCCTTCGAGGGTGGCCAACATGGCTCGCCCGCTTTCCGCGCCAAGGTCAATGGCCAAAAAATGAGTCGCGTCACCCATGGTCTCTCCCAGGCAGGATATCGATTTTCAAGGACGAAAAATACACGAATCAATTGGGGAACGGTGCAATCCGCTATGCACAGTATAGTAAGCTTGTCGGCTTTTGTCAATTTTCTGGCGTTGTTTGTTGTTTAAAGCTCAGAAATTGGCGATTTAATATGCTTCTTGTTAATAATGCACATTTTTAAATAGCCATCCTTTTACCCATTGACAAGCGCGCATATTGAGCTACAATAGCATTAGGCAAACGTTTGCATTATTTCGGGGTGGTATCTACCTTTCGGGGGTCTTATGCCTTACCCGCAAGCTTTGCTCCTCTCTTTACGTAAAACGGCCAATCAAATCCGGCGCGAGACGATCCGCATGATCTATAACGCTGGAAGCGGTCATCCGGGCGGCTCTCTCTCCGAAGCAGACTTGCTGGCTGCCCTGTACTTCCATAAACTGCATGTCGACCCGCAAAACCCGCTCTGGCCGGAGCGCGATCGCTTCATCCTGTCCAAGGGACACGCCTGCGCCGGCCTCTACGCCGCCCTCGCCCTGCGCGGCTTCTTCCCGCCAAGCGAACTATTCACCTTCCGCAAGATCGGCAGCATCCTCCAGGGCCACCCGGATATGCGCAAGACACCTGGAGTGGAAATGAGCGCTGGCCCTCTGGGCAACGGTCTGGGAGCAGGCGCCGGAATGGCTCTGGGAGCACGCATCACGGGCAAAGACTACCGTGTCTTCGTCCTCATCGGCGATGGGGACGCTCAGGAAGGCAGCACCTGGGAAGCCGCCATGCTGGCGGGCTTTAAAAAGCTCAACAACCTGGTGTGCATCTACGATTACAACCGCTCTCAGGTGGACGGCCCCACGGCCGAGATCCTTTCTCTCCATCCTCTGCCGGATAAATGGCTGGCGATGAATTGGGAGGTGAAATGCATCAACGGCCACGACATGGCCCAAATTCTGGAGGCGCTGGATTGGGCCACCGAACCGCGCGAAAAGCCGGCCGCGATCATCGCCTATACCCTCAAGGGCAAAGGCGTCTCGTTCATGCAGGATAATCCAGCCTGGCACGGCAAAGCGCCAAACCAGGAGCAGGCCGAACAGGCTCTGCGCGAGCTGGAGTTGGAGGACTTTCATGCTTGAGCCGCAGCGAAAAGCCGTACGAGCCGCGTTCGGCGAAACGCTCGTCCGATTGGGAGAAGAGATTCCCAACTTAGTCGTCCTGGATGCAGATATTTCTTCCTCCCTGCAGACAGGAGAATTTGCCCGCCGCTTCCCCCAACGGCATATCAATTTCGGCGTCGCCGAGCAGAACATGATGATCAACGCGGCCGGGCTGGCTACCACCGGCCTGATCCCGGTTGCCTGCACCTATGCGGTCTTCGCTACCATGCGCGCCTGTGAGCAGTTGCGCAGTTTTATCTGCTATGCCAACCTGAACGTTAAGATCGCCGCCTCACACGGCGGAATCGAAGTCGGTTGGGATGGCCCCACCCACCAGGCTACCGAAGACGTGGCCATCACCCGCGCCATGCCCAACATGACCGTCGTTGTGCCCGCTGACGCCGTGGCTGCCGCGGCCCTGCTTCCTCAAGTGATCCGCCATCCAGGACCGGTCTATTTCCGTATGGGCCGCAACCCTGTGCCGGTCATTTACGCCAACGAGCAACCGTTCCTGCTTGGAAAAGCTGTCCGTCTGCAGGCGGGAGAAGATCTCACCCTGGTCGCCATGGGTGTGATGGTTTCGATCGGCCTCGAGGTCGCCGAGCGTCTGGCCAGGCAGGGCATACGCGCCGGCCTGATCGACATGCACACCGTCAAACCCCTTGATGTGCAGTCCTTGGTGGAAGCAGCCGAGCAAACGCCGTTGATTGTCACTTTAGAGGATCACAACGTGCTCGGCGGGTTGGGTTCGGCGGTGGCTGAAGCGCTTTCCACGCTTCGCCCTACCAGAGTCCTGCGCATCGGCGTGCCGGACGTCTTCGCCGAATCCGGTGCCCCGCAGGAGCTGTTCCGTAAATTCGGCATGGATGCTGAGAGTGTGACTTCCAAAATCCTGCATTCCATTGCCCAAAACTGAAACGCGCGAGGTAGGATGACGATTGACGACGCTTTCCAGATCGACATGCTGCGCAAAATGCTCCTGATCCGCGCCTTCGAGGAGCAGGCGCGCGATTTCTTCATGCGCAATCTGATGCGCGGCTCCACCCACATGTACATCGGCGAGGAGGCCGTGGCGGTCGGTGTGTGCAGCGTCTTACGCAAAGACGACTACATCGCCAGCACCCACCGCGGGCATGGGCACAGCCTGGCAAAGGGCAGTGATCCGCGCGCCATGATGGCCGAGCTGCTCGGCAAGGATACCGGCTACTGCGGCGGAAAAGGCGGTTCGATGCACATCGCCGACCACAGTCTGGGTAACCTGGGCGCCAATGGCATCGTCGGAGCGGGCATCGGCCTGGCCACCGGCGCCGCTTTTGCCGCTCGCTACCGCGGTGAGGACCGGGTGGCGGTGGCGTTCTTCGGCGATGGGGCCATCAACCAGGGCATCTTCGCCGAGGCGGCCAACATGGCTGCCTTGTGGAAACTGCCGGTCATTTACGTGTGCGAGCGCAACCGCTTCGCTGAGTTCAGTTACACGGACCGCTACTTCTCCGACCCCGATTTGACCAAGCGGTCCATCCCTTACGGCTTCCCAGGGGTTGAAATTGACGGGAATGACGTCCTTGCAGTGTATACCGCAACGGAAGAAGCAGTCGCCCGCGCTCGCAGGGGGGAAGGACCGACCCTTATCGTGGCTGACACCTATCGGATCATGGGTCACACCATCGGCGACCCGCTGACTTACCGCGTCAAGGGCGAGGTCGACCAGTGGTTGTCGCCTGAGCGCGACCCGATCGCCCGCTTCGAACAGCACCTGCTCGCCGAGGAAATCACCAGTAACGAAATGATAGAAGAAATAAAAAAGGACGTCCGCCGAACGATCGAAGCCGCGGCCGAGTTTGCCCTCGCCAGCCCCGAACCTCAGGAAGCGGCTCTGTTCGCCGACGTCTACGCGCCCCAGGATGGGAGGGCTGTATGAGCGATCGCATCATCGAGTACCGCGAAGCGTTAAACGAAGCTCTGCTCGAAGAGATGGAGCGAGACCCGAACGTTTTCATCCTGGGCGAAGACGTCGGTCAATATGGCGGAGTCCTGAAGGTCTCGAAAGGTGTTTATGAGCGTTTTGGCCCGCTGCGCGCCGTTGATACACCCATCTCCGAAAACGGCTTCACCTCCATCGGCGTGGGCGCTGCACTGGCTGGCTTGCGCCCGGTGGTTGAATTGATGTACATCGATTTCGCCTGCCTGGCCATGGACCCCATCGTCAATCAGGCAGCCAAGGCCCGCTATATGTCCGGCGGGCATGCCCATGCGCCCATCGTCTTCCGCACCCAGGGTGGCGCCGGGCGGGGGAACGCCGCCCAGCACTCGCAGAGCCTGGAAGCCTGGTACGTCCACGTGCCCGGTTTGATCGTCATTCAGCCATCCACGCCGTACGACGCCAAGGGCCTGCTGAAATCCGCGATTCGCAGCGATGACCCGGTGGTTTTCATCGAGCACAAGCTGCTGTACAATACCAAGGGGCCTGTGCCCGAAGGGGAATATCTGGTGCCTATCGGCGCGGCAGACGTCAAACGCGTGGGCCGGGACCTGACGGTTGTGGCCACCTCCCGCCAGGTGCTGCACGCGCTCGCCGCCGCCGAAAAACTGGCCCAGGAGGGCATCTCTCTCGAGGTAGTCGACCCGCGCACCCTCAAACCGCTGGATGTGGATACCATCGCGGCTTCGGTCAGGAAGACCCACCGCCTGCTGGTGGTAAGCGAGGGAGCCCGTACCGGCGGCTTCGCCGCCGAGGTGATGGCCCGTATGTATGAAGAAGTTTTTGATTTCCTGGACGCGCCCATCGTTCGTCTTACCGCCGAAGATGTGCCTTTGCCCTACAACGGCCGGCTGGAAATGCTGGCCATCCCGGACGAGGCGAAGATCGTCTCCGCCGTGCGAAGTTTCTTCGCCTGATCCTTTGTCACTTTAGGGTAGCGCATGAAGCCCGCGACAATTAAGGAAATTGCCCGTCGACTCGGGGTAAACCCCTCCACGGTGTCGCGCGCCCTGGCCGGCAGCACGAAGGTCTCAACGGAGACGCGCGAACGGGTCATGCGTCTCGCGCAGGAGCTTAATTACACGCCTAACCTGTGGGCGCAAAATCTGGTTGGGACTTCATCCAACCTGATCGGCTGCCTGGTGCTGGAGCTCAGCAACCCCTTCTACGTACCGGTGGTGCGCGCCATCCAGAGCGTCGCCTCGCAAAAGGATTACATCGTGTTCCTCGGCGAGTCCCAGCGCCAGCTCGAAGTGGAGAAAGCTGCCATCGAGCGCTTTCGGCGCATCCGCGTGGCGGGCATCATCGCTACACCGGTGCTGGTCGAGGTGGAGCACCTGCGCTTGCTGGAAAAAGAGGGCGTGCCGGTCGTCTTGCTGGGGCGTAGTGCGCCGGGTTTTTATTCCGTAAACGTGGACAACCGGCGCAGCGGTGAGATCGTCGGGCGTCATCTGATCCGCTGCGGTCATCGCGCGATTGGCTACGTCTACAGCGGCGAAGCGCACAACCTGCCCGAGCTACACCGCCTGGAGGGCCTGAAACGCGCCTTGAGTGAGGCGGATCTGAACCTTGAGCATACGTACATCGTTGGTCGGAACGATCTGGGCGGCGGTGAAAAAGCTGCCCGGCGCTGGCTGGCCCAATCCCAGCGCCCCACGGCCGTGTTTTGCTCCAACGACATGCTGGCCATGGGCTTCATCTCGGCTCTCCTTGCCGAGGGTGTTCATGTGCCAGGCGACGTGGCCGTGGTCGGGCATGACGATGTGCCTTTCGCTTCCCTTTTCAAGGTCGAATTGACCACCGTCGCCATCCCCAAGGAAGAGGTTGGACGCACAGCCATCAACATCCTCCTGGACCGCATCGAAGGAGGTTCAGCCTCCGGAAAACCGCTAGACATCGTCCTGGAGCCTTCCCTGGTCGTGCGCCAATCTTGCGGCGGGAGGAGCTGATCTCGAATGGAGGCCTGTTCTTGCGGCCCTGTCAACATTAGGAGCGGACAACATGCGCTTCAAAGATAAAGTGGTCATTGTCACCGGCGCGGCCCGGGGTATTGGACGGGCCATCGCCGAAGGCTTCGCCCGTGAAGGCGCCCGCGTCGTCATCGCCGACATTCTTCGCGAGGAGGGCGAGGGCACCGCCGCGCGCCTCGCCGAACTGGGCGGCCAGGGCTTGTTCATTCAGACCGATACTTCCCGCAAGGCAGACGTCGATGCTATGGTGCAGAGGACCGTGGATGAATTTGGGCGCATCGACGTGCTGGTCAACGACGCCGGCATCTGCCCCTTCGAGGATTTTCTCACCATGAGCGAAGAACTGTGGGATCGCGTCCTGGATGTCAATCTGAAGGGCTACTTCCTCTGTTCCCAGGCGGTCGCGCGGGTGATGGTTGCAAAGGGCATCCGTGGACGGATCGTGCACGTCAGCTCGATATCAGCGATCGTCGGCGGCGCCCAACAGGCGCACTACTGCGCCAGCAAAGCCGGCATCAACCTGCTCTCCGCTTCGATGGCCATCGCCCTTGGCCCGTACGGCATCACCAGCAACTGCGTCCTGCCCGGCCCCATCCTGACCGACATCAACCGCGAAGACCTGTCCAACCCCGAAAAGGCGGCCTACTTCCAGAAGCGCACTCCCATCAAGGGCATCGGCGACCCCGAGGACGTGGTCGGTCCGGTGCTATTTTACGCCTCTGACGAGGCCGCCTACTGCACCGGATCCACCCTGGTCGTTGACGGCGGCATTCTGGTGAATTTTCAATAGGAAACGGAGGAGACCATGGAACTGGCCGGACGCGCGGCCATCGTCAGCGGGGGCGGTTCGGGCATCGGCCGCGCCATCGCCCTCCGCCTGGCCCAAGACGGCGCCGCCGTCGCCATCCTGGATGTGGACGTCCCGGGGGCGGACGGCGCAGCCGAGGACATCCGCTCCGCTGGCGGCAAGGCCATCGCCATCGCCTGCGACGTCTCCGATCCAGCCCGGGTTCATGCGGCCGTGGACGAGACGGTGGCCTCTTTCGGCGGACTGCACATCCTGGTCAACAACGCCGGAATTTGCCCGCTGCGACCTTTCGAAGAGATTACCCTGGAGGAGTGGAACCGCGTGCTGGCCATCAACCTGACCGGCGCCTTCCTCCTGTGCCAGGCTGCCCTCCCGCACCTGCGCCGCGCTGGACCTCGCGGCCGCATCATCCATATCGGCTCGCTGGCCGGACAGACCGGCGGCGTGGCAGTCGGAGCACACTATTCCGCTTCCAAGGCCGGCTTGATGGTGCTCACCAAGCAGCTTGCCAAGCTGCTGGCCCCCTATGGGGTGACGGCCAATAACATCGCTCCGGGCACCACCGACACCGCCCTGACCCGCTCCTGGCCGGCGAAGACCCGCGCCGCCCTCCGCCGCCAGATCCCCCTCGGACGGCTGGGCCAGCCGGAGGACGTGGCCGCCCTGGTTGCCTTTCTCGCCTCGGATGAGGCCAGCTTCATTACCGGCGCAACCATTGACGTGAACGGAGGCCTGCACATCGACTGATGGCTACCCAGGTGATCATGCCCAAATTGGGTCTCACCATGACCGAAGGCCGCATCCTCGACTGGCTCAAACACGAGGGCGAGCCGGTCAGGGTCGGCGAGCCCCTCCTGGTGGTTGAGACCGACAAAGTTGCCTTAGACGTGGAGGCCAGCGCATCCGGCGCGCTCTTGAAGATCCTCCACCCGGCGGGCGATGTGGTGCCGCTGGGAACGGTCATCGCCTTCATCGGCGAGCCCGGCGAACCTTTGCCCCAAGCGCCCCCCTCCGAACCTGCCGCCCAGGAGAACCAGGCAGAGGCTACCATCCTCCCTCCTGCGCCCCCAGCCGCGCCCGCCCAGCCGGCCCCGCCCGTCAGGGTCTCGCCGTTGGCCAGAAAACTGGCCGCTGAGCACGGCATCGATCTCTCCACCCTGCACGGCAGCGGGCCGGCGGGCCGCATCGTCGAGGAGGACGTGCGGGCGGTCATCACCGCTGCCGCGGCGGCGGTCACCCCGCCCCCGGCTCCCGACGAGGCGCCTTACCGCGACCTGCCCCTCTCTGCCGTCCGCCGCACTTCCGCCCGGCGCATGGCTGAGAGCGCCCGCAGCGCGCCGCATTTCTACCTGACGATCGAGGCGGTGGTCGCCCACCTGGCCGGGCTGTTGCGCAGCCTCCAGCCGGATTTCGCCGCGCGCCTGGGCGTCCACCTCACCTACACCGATTTCTTCCTGCGCGCCCTGGCGCTGACCCTGCCGCACCATCCCTTGCTTAACGCCGCCGCCGGCGATGAAACCGTGCGCTGCTTCACCACCGTCAACCTCGCTCTGGCCATAGCCGCCCCCGACGGGCTGGTCGCGCCGGTCATCCGCTCGATCGAGGCGCTCTCCCTCGAGGAGATCGCCCACCGACGGATGGAGCTTGCCGAGAAGGCCCGCTCGCGTCGCCTCACCCCAGACGACCTGACCCGCGCCACCTTCACCCTGACCAACCTGGGTATGTACGGCGTGGACGAATTCGCTCCCATCCTCAATCCGCCGCAGAGCGCTATCCTGGCCGTGGGCGCCGTCTCCGAGCGCCCGGTGGGCGAGGGCGGTCAGGTCGTGCTGCGGCCCACCGTCCGCCTGACTCTGGCTGTCGATCACCGCGTCGCCGATGGCGTGGATGCAGCCCTTTTCCTGAAGGAGCTGCGCGCTCTCCTGTCCACCCCCGAAGCCCTGCTCAAACCAACGTGATCAACGACCATTGCCACGCCGATCGCGGGCGCCCGGCCAAACAGGGAGGGGAGGCTGATGGGATTTGCAAAGGTACCATCCACATGAAAATCTTCGCGGCCTGCGCGGTACGTCAAGAAACATGCAAGAGACGGCTTGAAATCGTCATCAACCAGAAACACTTTGGGAGGATGCCAGCATGGAATACCTCGTCGACGTCTTGAAAGTCGGTCAGTTCCCCGAGACACCCGGCGCCGAAATCTACTGGATGTCCCGCTTCCGCGATGACCAGTGGGAGCCGCTCAACGTTTACGCCATGCTCGTGCGCGGCGGAGGCCACACCCTGCTGGTCAACAGCGGCCCGCCCCTCGAGCGCCTGGAGTGGCTCAACCGCATCTGGGGCGCCGGCACGGACATGCGCCACCAGCTCGTCGTCCACGAGGACGACCGCATCGAGAACCGCCTCGCCGCCCTGAATGTGACCCCCGACCAGGTCGAGCACCTCATCCTCACCCCCCTCCAGCCCTACGCCCTGGGCGGCGCAGTCAAATTCCGCAACGCCCAGATTCACGTCAACCGCAACGGCTGGGCCGACATGTTCGCCCCGCGCTACAAGAAACATCCCCACGACGTCATGCCCGTCTGCTTCTCTCCTGAGGACATCCACTATTTCTTCGTCGAAGCCTGGGAGCGCCTGGACATGATGAAGGACGAGTGCGAGATTCTCCCCGGCGTGAGCGTCTTTTGGGTGGGCGTGCATCACCGCTCCTCGGTGGCGGTCAAAGTGCAGACCAAAGACGGCGCGGTGATCTTCTCCGACTGCATGTTCCGCTACGAACACATCACCGAGAACCGCCTGTTGGGCATCAACGAGAACATGTACGAGGCCCTCGAGGCCTACGCCCGCATCCGCCAGGAAGCCGACATCATCGTGCCCATGTACGATCCGCGTGTCCTGGAGCGCCACCCCGGTGGGCACATCGGCTATTGATGGGAGGGAAAAAATGGACTTGATCAGACGAGAGCAGATACCTGTGCGCCCGCTGCAGGGACGGGATATCCAGACCGCGGTGGGCAAGGACGGACTGGTGGCCAGCGCCGCCATGACCATGGGCTGGGCCCACTTCTCCTTCGAGCTCGGCGCGGTCGAACCGCACCAGCATGCCGAGGAGCTGGTTTACGTCCTGCGCGTCCGCGGCTGCCGCGTGCGGTTCGGCCCCGCCCGGGATCGGCTCGACGGCAGCCTGGAGCTGGAAGAGGGCATGCTCCTGCACATCCCCGCCGGCGA
>DAOTWA010000076.1:0-4261 GCA_034435955.1 Anaerolineaceae bacterium
ATCCTGTAATTTCCCGACCGCTCAGGGCGGTTTGGTCACGCGGATAGATCATCTCAGGCAGGCAGACCATGATCGACGTCATCGCCTTCGATGCGGACGATACCCTCTGGCATACCGAGATTTATTACCGTCAGGCCGAGGATCGCCTCACGGCGTTGCTGGCTGCCTACGGCGTGCCATCGGAGCAGACCCTGGCGGTATTACACCGCATCGAGATCGAGAATCTGGCCTTCTTCGGCTACGGCATCCGGGGCTTCACCCTCTCCATGATCGAAGCCGCTGTTAGCGCCACAGACGGCCGGGTGCGCTCCGCAGACATCCAGGCCATCATCGAGATCGGCAGGACCATGACCAACCATGAGATTCGCCTGCTGGACGGCGTCCATGAAGCGCTCTCTCGCCTGTCCGGCCGCCGCCTGATGCTGGTCACCAAAGGTGACGCCCTCGATCAGGAGAGCAAGCTGCGGCGCTCAGGCCTGGCTGGCTATTTCGCTCTGGTCGAGATTCTCGTTGACAAGACCCAGGTCGCCTACGCGCAAATGCTCGCCCGGTACGCCATCTCTCCCTCGCGCTTCCTTATGGTCGGCAATTCCCTGCGCTCGGATATTGCCCCTGTCCTCGCCTTGGGCGGATATGCCGTCTATGTCCCCTATCCCCTTGACTGGGCCCACGAAGCCCAGGCTGACCTGCCCGCCGACCGCTCGCGTTTCTTCGAAATCGCCAGCCTGCATGACCTGGCGGACCTGATCGAGAAGCTGGACGGGGCCGAAGGGACGGCTTTCAGCGCGCACTTTGGGGCGCGGCCAACGCCGCCGGAAGCAGGTTGACCGGTAAAAGTCATTCCAAGAACGATCCTCTTTTTGGGGGCGGCGAACGGAGGATAATGTCTATTCATCTTGGTTGAACCAGACCAACAATCCTTTCCCCAACCCGCTCAAAATTGCTCCACTCTCCAGCTTGTCGATGCCCTGACTCCAACCAGCGGCGTGGTGGTTGCCATTAAACCGCCCGCCGGCGATAGCCTGACAGGACTTCGCCGGTTCGGCCCCGTCTTGCATTGTACACTCTCAATTTTATATATTAGATAGTAATCGGTTTAATAACGGCTGGGCTGGCTCTGCATACAGTCTTGATTTTGCTCATCAGCGGGATCGCAGGTGGATTCATCAGGAGCTGGTGGGGCAAAGGCTGGAGCTGGGTCTCACTGAGTCTGCTCATCGCCGCATGCGTTTTTATGGGTGCCGCAGGCTCGGGCCATTACGCTCGCATCCGCACGACCGTTGGGTTGGCTTACAGGCAGGGTTTCAAACCATTGCCCTTATGAAGCCGGCGAACGCCGCGGAGATCAGCGTCATGCCCGGCCAATCACGCCCGATTCTCCTGGCGGTGGTTGGCCATGCCATCCTGGCAGTCATCGCACGGTTGATGGTCGTCAAGCCCTTTTGAAATGGCTGCCTCTCACCGCTATTTAATGTGGCCGGTGTAAACTAGACTAATACTATCCGGATATATGCGCATGTCGAATGGGTGAAAAAGTGATACGTAAGTCCACCCTGACCGGCTTAATCCTGATGGGGATCATCGCATCCGGTTGCAGGGGCATCGGGGCGTTGCCCGGCGCCGACCAAAACGGCCCGGCCACCACCATTCCACCCGCTGCGCCAACGGACACAGCCATTCCTGCAAGCGCTGCCACCTCAACGCCGGCTGGTTTGGCCACCAGCACCGCCGCAGCATCCCCATTAATCAGCCACTGCACCCTGCTCGATAGTCATGACATCGCCGCGTTGTTCACCGGCCATCGCACGGAGGTCATGCTGCCCCAACAGGAGGACAGCCAGGTTGATCATCCGGTCTTCTCGAGCGTCAAAGCTTCGGGAAACGAAAACGCCTGCATTTTTTACGGGTTCATCAATCCTGATGTGAAGACCATGAGCCTCCTTCAGATCACCTACTGGATCGATGTCCCCGACCCTTCTGCGAACGACTCATGGGATCAGGCCTGGGCGGGGTTGAAATCCGCAGGCGGCAGCAGCGTCCCTGGCGTCGGAGAAACGGCTTATTTCTACAACGGCCGGCTCACCCTGAAGCAGAGCGGCGTTTACATCACCATCGAAGCCACCGGTCAGGCATTAAATGCGTTTACCTCGACAGGGACTAACCCAAAATTGGATGTCGAAAAACAGCTGGCGCTGGATATCCTCGCCAAACTCAATCCCGGCTAAGGAGAATAAAGCGAACTCCCCAGTCGCCTATACACCCGGGCAATTACCTCGATATGGCGACAGTCAACCGCGAGTTGCTTTCCTGCGCCGAAGGTCTATCCCACCATCATTGGCCGCCGTTCGTGTAAGCTCTGAAGGTCGATCCCTAAATCAGGACTCCTGGAATAAAACGAGTGCTACAATATCGGTAAATTTAGTCGCATTAACGAAACCGTGAGAGTCAGGCCGGTTCAACCTGCCGAAATGGTCCTCTCAATCACCTCATGAACCCGCAGGAAGGAGGTGAGACGATTCCCATTTTGTCCCTTTTCCCTGTCCCGTCCCTTTCGTACCATCCAATCCATCCCATATTAACCTGTTGGTAGGAGGTGTTGAATGAAAGCGCGTGTACTGGTAACAATGGTCGGGATGTTCATCCTGGTGGCCGGGGTGGCGGTCCAGCCTGGTGCGGCTTCGGGGGGCGATACGCTTGTTAACGTCGGCAGCCCCGCGGCTCCATTCTCGGCCAACAAACAAAATGAGCCCGCCATCGCTGTTGACGCCAGTCACCCCAACGTCCTTGCGGCGGGATCGAACGACAATATCGACATGGAAGCCTGCAACGCCGGCGACCCAACCACCTGTCCCTTTACTCAAGGCGTGGGCGTCTCGGGCGTCTACTTCTCCTTCGATAAGGGTGCCTCCTGGTTCCAGCCGACCTTCACCGGCTGGTCGGCGCGAAACTGCCTGGGGCCAGCCCCTTGTACGCCTGAGGTAGGCCCGATTGGCACCCTGCCGTGGTACTACGAAAACGGCCTCGTCTCGGACGGCGACCCGGCCGTAGCCTTTGGCCCGGTTCCCGATGCCAACGGCCACTTTTCGTGGAGCAACGGCTCGCGCCTTTATTACGCCAATCTGACCTCGAACTTCGCCACCTCGAAGCGCGATGAGACCTTCAAGGGCTTCGAGGCCGCGGCCGTTTCCCGTATCGATGGGCCGGCCAGCACCGGCCTCACCCAGGCCATTGTGGCCGATAAAAATAATTGGATGCCTCCGGTCATCGTAACCAAACAATCCTCCACCACTTTCAGTGACAAAGAGCAAATCTGGGCAGACAACGCCGCCTCCAGCCCCTTTTTCGGCCACGTTTACGTCTGTCTGGCATCCTTCCGCAGCCTGAGCGGTGGCCTGGCCCTCCCGCAGCCGCTCATCGTGTCGACCTCAACCGACGGAGGTGACACCTGGACGGTCAAACAGGTCACCCCCGCCTCGAACAATCCCTTTAACACGGTGCAGGGCTTCGGCCGCTCCGGCTGTACCATCCGCACCGACAGCCACGGCGTGGTCTACGTGTTCGCCTACCAGTTCGCCTCTGGTTTTCCCGGCTATGGTGCGCACATCCTGATCAAATCCTTCGACGGCGGCGCATCCTGGACGCGTCCGCAGCGCCTCTTCACCGCCGTGGACACTTGCAACGCCTTCGACCCCGTCATTGGCCGCTGCGTGATGGACGGTGTGGCCGGCGCGCGCGATGACCTTTCCCCCGTACCCAGCGTGGACATCGCCAACGGCGCGCCCAGCGGTGTTGGCGCAACGAATGAAATCCTCGACACCTGGGTGGATGGACGCGATGGGCTGAACAACGAGAAGGTCATGCTCACCACCTCCATGGATGGCGGCGCAACCTGGTCGGATGCGGTGAACGTGACACAACCCGGCGACCGGGGATACTACTCCGCCGTGGCGGTTTCACCTAAGGGCACGGCGGCCTATCTGGTCTACAATGCCTTCACCACGCCCTACCGCAATGACACCACCAGCCCGCGCAATCTGGTCGGGGTGGTACTGCGGGCTAACATCGCGCCAGATGGCACGGTTGGCAGCTTCAGCGAAGTCCATCGCGGAGCGGGCGGCGACCCACGCGCAAGCAGCCAGAACAACCTGCAGGCCGAATTCCTGGGCGACTACGTCTACGCCGTCGCCACGGATACTTTTGGCGCCGCCGTGTGGAACGACACGCGCAACGGCGCCGACTGCCCGGCCATCGACGCCTGGCG
>DAOTWA010000077.1:0-6426 GCA_034435955.1 Anaerolineaceae bacterium
GAGCGCAGGTACGACGAAAAACAAGAAAAAGCGGAAGAAAAAGAAGTCGAGAAGCGCGACGAGAAGCAGGATGAGAAAAGCGTGGAGGAAAAATACCGCCGCGATCCGGTCAGCGCCACCGTGTGGGCCATCATCCTGATCTGGACGGGGGTGGTGTTTCTGGCCGATAATCTGGGCTGGCTTTCGGCTTTCCGCACGCAGAACATTTTCCCCGGCGCCAACATTCCCTTCATGGGCCTGGGTGCATGGTCCCTGGTTTTTACCGGTGCAGGGGTGATCTTGCTGCTGGAAGTGATTTTCCGCCTGTCCGTGCCTGCGTACCGGGGTCCAGTGGGCGGCACGCTGGTCCTGGCGGCGGTCTTCCTGGGCATCGGCCTGGGCAACATCTTCGGCTGGAACGTGGTCTGGCCGCTGATTCTCATCGCCTTGGGTCTGTCCTTCCTGGTGCGCGGCCTGCTGCGCAGGAGATAGCTTTGCCAGGAAATCCATAAAGGGTGAGCCATGAGCAGCCCTTCTTCTGTGGGCGAAGTGCTCCGCGGGATCATCGTGGTGTATTTTTTACGGCCGGACTGCCGCTCATCAATCAGCTTTTCCTTATGGGCTTTTACCGGCGTTTGAGACAAATTAATGAAAAGCTGAAAGAAAAAAGCGGCTGAACCGGCTCCCTTACTCAATCCCCGGCAAAAGCCGTCCTGGTCAGAGTCTGCCAAAGTTGAGGGTCATGAATTCGCGCCAGGCGTAACGCCAGGGCGTCCAGCGACCCTCGCGCCCGATGCAGCGGAAGTAAGGCGCCTCGAAAGCCAGAATCAGGTCGCCGATGCGGTAGCGCGGCAGCACGGGCGTGGATACCACCAGACTGCCCAGCTCGCCTGGCTTCATCTCGTGCAGCATCTTGATGCCTGCCTTCGTCTCGACCTCCAGGAAGAACAGGTCGTAGTTAGGCACCCAGGCGCGCTTCTCATCGCGTTGCTGGCCGAACATGCCCTCGGTAGCGCCGTAGATTTCGCGGATGGCAGCCGGCCCGTACAGGGCGTGCAGCGAGGCGGCGAAGTGGGTATTGATGCCCGCCTGGCTGCCGAGTGTCATCACCTGTGTTTTCCAGAGCTTCTTCGGATAGACGCCGTGCGCCCGACGCAGGTAGCGGGCGAACTGCTGGGCGGTGTTAACCACCCCGCCAACCAGGGTCACGTTCAGATCTTTACATTTCTGATAAGCCAGCTCGAAACGCGCCTCCCAGTCGCGCCTGGTTTTTCCGCCGCCCAACGCATCGATCTCCTCCTGAGAGGGCACGGAGCGCACCGGCGTGTGCATCGAGACGTACCTGGTGTAAATTCCCGAGCTGTAACCGTACTCCACATCCCGGTCGCCAACCCGCACCGTGCCGACCACCGAGGGGAAATTGAGGTTGAGATTGACGCCCGCGAAGACATCGTAGCGGCTGGTGCTGGCAGCGTAGTTGAGCACCGCTCGGCCGGCGCTGACGCGCATCCGCAGGTCGGTGGGCGTCATCGGGATGAATTTGGATTCGCCTTTGACCGTCCCGCGTGTGATGGCCCAGCCTACCGGTTCTTCGTTCAGCAGCAGTTCGACTTCGCCAGCCATGACCCGCTCGATGACCGGCTTGAATTCCTCATAGCCGGCGACCGGAAAGGCGCGCCGGTAATCCGCGAGCGTGTCAATGGAGGCGGCGCCGTGCTGGCGACCGTAAACCGTCTGGGCATAAATGGCCAGCAGGTTTTGTAGTACAGTCTCCTGAGCGCGCGCCGGGTCGGCAAGGGCTTTGTACCAGGGCGCAAGCTGCGCCTCCACCATTGCGCGCGCATCCTGAACAGGAAATACACTCATCCCCCCTCCTAAACACACCATATATCCGTCTGAGAACATCTGCTGTGTAAATGGACACTACGATTGTATTCACTTGTGACTTTCATGGCAACCGGGGTGTCGAATGAAAAGGCGCATAATGAGTGGGTGCTTTCCCCTTCCATTTGACACTCCTACGCTGCGACGGTACAATGACCCTCCAGCCATGGAATTTCTCTCCGATCTCAACCCCCAGCAGCGTCAGGCCGTCACCGCGGGAGCAGGGCCGATCCTGGTCCTGGCCGGTCCCGGCTCCGGCAAGACGCGCGTGCTGACGCACCGCATCGCCTATCTGATCGCTTACGAAGGCGTGCGCCCGTACAACATCCTGGCAGTCACCTTTACCAATAAAGCCGCGAACGAGATGAAGGCGCGCATCGAGCGCCTGCTGGGCAAGCCGGCGCAAAGCGTCAACATGGGCACCTTCCACGCGTTGTGCGCGCGCTGGCTGCGCCGCGAAGCCGAGCTGCTGCCGGTAAATTCCAACTATGTCATCTTCGATGAAGACGACCAGCTCGCTGTGGTCAAGCACGCCATGCGAGATCTGAACCTGGATGAAAAGCAATATCGCCCCGCCGCCGTTCTCAATGCCATTTCCAGGGCAAAGAACGACCTGCTTGGGCCGGATGAGTTCCCTATCCAGTCCTACCGTGACGAGGTCGTCGCCCGCGTTTACCGGCGCTACCAGGAGCTGCTGGTGGCCAGCAACGCGGTCGATTTCGACGATCTGCTGCTCTACGCTGCGCGCCTGCTGCAGGACCAGCCGAGTGTGCGCGAGCGCTACGCGCGCCGTTATGAGCACATCCTGGTGGACGAGTTCCAGGATACCAACTACGCCCAGTACCAGCTCCTGAAGCTGCTGGGATCGGTGCACCGCAACATCTTCGCCGTCGGCGACGAGGACCAGTCCATCTACCGCTGGCGCGGGGCAGATTACCGCAACATCCAGCGCTTCGAGCAGGATTATCCCGATGCGAAGAAGATCCTGCTCGAGCACAACTACCGCTCCACCCAGACGGTGCTTGACCTGGCGCGGGCGGTGATCGATCCAAATCCCTACCGCACCCCCAAACGTCTCTTCTCCGACCGGGGACAAGGCGAGAAAGTTTCGCTTTACGAGGCGGTGGACGATTATGGTGAAGCGGAATACGTGGTTGATACGATCGTCAACCTGATCGGCAGGCACAAGGCTTCCCCCGGCGACATTGCGGTGATGTACCGCACCAACGCTCAATCCCGCTTATTGGAAGAGGCCTTCCTACGCGCTGGCCTGCCCTATCGACTGGTAGGGGCGCAGCGTTTCTACGGCCGACGCGAGGTCAAGGATGTGATCGCCTACCTGCGGCTGGCGCATAACCCAGACGACATGGTCAGCCTGGAACGGGTGATCAACGTGCCGCCGCGCGGCATCGGGGACAAGACTCTGACGGCGCTGCGGGTGGAAGCCCAGCGTACCGGCATATCCGCCGGACGCCTGCTGATGGAACTGGGCACGAGCGAAAAATCTCCTTATCGCGAAGCGTTTTCACTACGAGGCGGTGCGGTGCTGGCTGATTTCGGCGGCAAGCTGGCAGGCTGGCTAGCGGCGCGGGATGAGCTGCCCCTGCCGGCTTTATTCGACCGTATCCTGGCCGACGTCGGCTACCGTGAGTACATCGACGATGGCAGCGAGGAGGGCGCCGATCGCTGGGCCAACGTCGAGCAATTGCGCGCATTGGCTTACGATTACCGCGATCGAGGTCTGGCGGATTTCCTGGAGACCGTGGCGCTTGTCTCCGACCAGGACACCCTGCCCGAGAACGGCGGCGCGCCTACCCTGATGACCCTGCACGCCGCTAAAGGGCTGGAGTTCCCCGTGGTGTTCATCACCGGGCTGGACGAGGGTTTGCTGCCCCACAGCCGGGCCCGCGATGATCCCGAGGAGATGGCCGAGGAGCGCCGTCTGCTCTATGTGGGCGTCACACGCGCCAAGGACCGTCTTTACCTGGTGCGCGCCGACCGGCGCGCCACGTATGGCCCACCTGAGGAGACCATTGCCTCGCGCTTTCTCGATGACATCCCCGAAGAGCTGTTAGCCGGGCGCCATACCCGCGTGCGCTCCTTCAGCAGCGGGCGCTCAGCGCGCCGTTCCCACAGCCTTACCTGGGAGCAGGCCGCCACGCCCTCCGCCCGGCGCGGCTCCGCGCCTATCCTCCAATCGCGCTACCGGCCCTCGATGCGCGTACGCCACCCCGTCTGGGGCGATGGGATGGTGGTCGAGAGCCGCATCGAGGACGGCGATGAGACGGTGGATGTGATCTTCGAGAGCGCCGGTTTCAAGCGCGTAGCCGCTTCCATAGCCAACCTGGAGATCCTGGGCGAGTCCAAGGAGACATAGCTGGACCTCCAAGCATGAATGTGAGAAGAATCCTCACGCCGCTGTCGGCCCTCGTGGTGCTCGGATTGGCCGGGTTGGCTTGCGTGCTGACCGCTCCGCTCGCGTCTACACCAACCGCCGCCTCGCTGCTGCCGACTTCCACCGCATCGCCGAATCCCGTCATCCTGCCGACAGAGGCCATACCCGCCACGCCGAGGCCGGCTGGAGGCATCTCGCCGGGCGGACCGTGGCTGATCTATCCGTCGGTGGACGGGACGACGCTGCATATCTATGATGAGGCCAATGGCAATCCGACGCAGGTGCCGACCGGCAAGCTGCTCGATCCAGGCGAGCTGCCGTTGGGTGTTTCGCCGGCCGGCGGCTGGCTGGCCTTTCGCAGCGCCGATTTGCGCCTGGAGCTGCTGCACCTGCCGGACGGCCATCTGGAGACGATCACGCCGCTGGTCTCGCCGGAGCTGCAAAAAAACGCTCAAAGCAGCGGCGAAAGCCAACCCGAGGCGCTGACCGTCATCCTGCAGGCAGGCGGGCTGGCCTGGTCTCCGGATGGACGCTGGCTGGCGTTCCTGGCTGCCGTAGACGGACCATCCTCCGATCTGTACATATACGATACTCAGACGAAGGTCATCCGTCGGCTTACGAGCGGGATGAACCAGGCCGCTACGCCCTTTTGGGCGCCAGATGGGATGTGGGTTTTGGTGCAGGAGATGGAACGACGCCCGGGTGGTTCGTCCTGGCGGGTGAACGCGGTGTGGGCGGCAGCCATGGATCATAACGAAGTGCGCAAGATTTACACCCCGCCGGCGGAGAGCAACGGGGAGGTATTTCTGGGCTGGAGTGGCGCAGAAAATCTGGCCTGCTACAGCCTGGTCGACGGCCAGGGCAGCGATTTGCGTCTGGCCCCGCTCAGCGCGCGCTGGCTGCAGCACGAGGTCGGCGGACCATTCTCCCGCGCCGCGCTAAACCCGCGCACCGGGGCTTTGGCCCTGATTCAGGCCGATGGGCTGCACCTGTACCAGCCGGGGAGCGCATCCTCTCAGCAGGTGCGCGTCGGGGCGTGGAACCGATTGACGTGGTCGCCTGTGGACGGCCGTTTCCAGGCGGGGGGCGCGGCCGGCGTGCTGTTGTTCGATTCCATGCAAAACACTTTGCTGCTCGCGAACGACGGCGAGGCAGCCGCGTCCCCCGATGGACAGTGGTTGCTTGGGTGGAACGATGCTTCCGACGGCGGCCAACCAGGACTGCGGCTCTACTCGCCTGCCGGTCAGGAACTGCAGCGCATATCGGCTGACCCGGTGCAGGCGGCGTTGTGGCAGCTGGATGCGAAAGGGTTCTTCTTTCTCTCCCGCGGTCAGCTGTATCACGCCGGTTTTCCGACCGTCAATCCGGCGCTCGTGGATGGCGACGCTGGTGCGGGGATGGTCTGGGTGCAGGCTGGAAAATAAAAAAACCCACATTCATCTCAAGCCTGAACCGGGTATAGCAATGAAATGATCGCCGGCAGTTGCTATTGGCGGCTTTCTTTATTATTATTCCGGGCCTTCCGAAAATTGATGGTGCTGGCTGCCGGCACTCGCAATATCATGCACGGCTTGCATAAGCCCGCCGATCTCCTGCAGCCAGGTGAGCGGGTTGGTTGCCCGGCGCATGTAGCGGATCACACCCCCACGGTCGACGACCAGCGAGGCGGTGCGTTGGATGACCAGGTAGACTTTCTCCAGGCCGAATTGGCGGTAAACCGCGCGCCCTGGATCGGCCAGCACCGGGAATGGGGTGTGCAGGAATTGCGCATAGCGCCGGGCATGCTCAAGATCGTCCCCCAGGACGACCAGAACATCCGCGCCGAGAGATTGCAGTTCCGAGTAGTTGCGCCCCAACTGGGCGACGTGCGCTCGACATTGCATTCAATTGAATTCACGCACGAAGAACAGGACCAGGATGGATTTGCCCTTGAAATCGGCGGGACCGACTTCGCCGCCCAGGTTGGATGGCAGGCGGAAATCAGGGACAGGCGAGCCAATGCTCAATTCAGTGGTTTGCACCATAATAAACCTTCCAGTTAAACTACGCAGCGTTTACCTCAATAATAATTATAGCCGCCAGGCTTGGCCTTGTGTCATAAGGGGGATCGAAATGATCCCTGGAAAGGCCTCATGGAGGATGCCAGGCCATTAACTATTACGCATCCC
>DAOTWA010000078.1:0-13075 GCA_034435955.1 Anaerolineaceae bacterium
ACCCAGAGGCGGTGAAAAGGTTGCAAAGCGTGGAAGGGCATGTCCGCGGGGTGAGGCGTATGCTCGAGGAGGATGCTTACTGCATCGATGTCATCCGCCAGATCCAGGCGGTGCAGGCTGCGCTCAACAAGGTAAGCGCTCTTATTTTGGACGAACACCTCAATTCGTGCCTGATCACCGCCGTCCGCGGCGACGATCCTGCCGAGCGCGAGCGTGTCCTCAAGGAAATCGCTGAAATTTACGACACAGCCACCAAAGTATAAATAGGTACGAGCCTTTCATTAACACCTTATCAGGAGCAACTATGACCACTGTCACTTACTTCGTTCCAAACATATCGTGCCAACACTGCATCCACACGATAAAAAGCGAACTTGGAGAACTGAGCGGCGTCAGGAGCGTGGACGCCGTCTTGGAGACCAAGAAAGTTACCATTGCCTTTGATGAACCGGCAACTGAGGAGAAAATTGTCTCTCTCATGGCCGAGATCAATTATCCTCCTGCAAAATAGCAAGACTTCAGCGCAGACCTTCAGGTGCTCAAAATGCGGCGACCCGAAGGACGGAGTGCTGGCTCAAAATCCTCAAGCCGGGGCGGTCCGCACCGGCTTGATGGATTGAACAGGAGGAATATTGTTGGATCGAAAGGAATATCATGGCTGAAAACAAGCAGGTGATCCTGCCCATCACCGGTATGACTTGCGCGAATTGCGTGGCGACCATCGAGCGAAATGTCAAAAAGCTGGATGGTGTTCGGGCCGTGGCAGTGAACCTGTCATCCGAACGGGCTACCGTGGAATTCGATCCCGGCAAACTTGCTTTAAATGACATCATCGGCAGGGTACAAAAAGCAGGCTACGACGTGGCGCGGGGAGAGGCTGACCTGATCATCCGCCGGCTGGCTGATTCGAATGACGCCAACCGGTTGGAAAAGGCCTTGTTAAAGCTGGAGGGTGTTCAGGAGGCGCATGTAAATCTCACGTCTGAGAGAGCCCGCGTCGTCTACATACCGACCATTATTTCGCAGACTGAAATCCGTCGGGCGGTGGCGGCAGCCGGCTTCGAAGCGGTGGAATTGGGCAGCCAGAGCGAAGATGCAGAGGCTCAGGCACGCCAGGCTGAAATCGCTCAGCAACGCCGCCTGCTCATTACCGGCTTAATATTCACCATCCCCACATTCTTGATTGCCATGGCGCGCGACTTTGGGCTGCTGCCGATGGAACTGGCGCATGCCGCATGGATCAACTGGCTGCTTTTTGTCCTGGCCACGCCGGTGCAGTTTTACGTCGGTTGGCAGTATTACACGGGCGCCTACAAAGCCCTGCGCAACGGCTCGGCCAACATGGACGTGCTGATCGCGATGGGGTCTTCGACAGCGTACTTCTATTCGATTCCGGTGACGCTTGGCCTTATTCCCGGGCACACATATTTCGAGACCGGCGCAGTGATCATCACGCTAATCCGTCTGGGGAAATTTCTCGAGGCGCGGGCGAAAGGACGCACCAGTGAGGCGATTAAGAAACTGATGAGCTTGCGGGCCAAGACCGCCCTCGTAGTGCGCGACGGCACCGAGATGGAGGTGCCAGTTGATGAGGTGCGTGTGGGCGACCTGGTGATCGTCCGGCCGGGTGAAAAAGTTCCGGTGGATGGCGTGATTGTCGAAGGGCGCTCTTATTTCGACGAATCCATGTTGACCGGCGAGTCCATGCCCGTGGAAAAGGGTCCGGGCGATTCCGTCATCGGCGCCACACTGAACAAACAAGGATTGGTGCGCTTCGAAGCCACCCGGGTCGGGAAGGAAACGGCCTTGGCGCAGATCATTCGCCTGGTGGAGGAGGCGCAAGGAAGCAAGGCGCCCATCCAGCGCCTCGCCGACCGCGTATCGGCCTGGTTCGTGCCTGCGGTGATCGGCATCGCCCTGCTCACCTTCGTAGCGTGGCTTTTCCTCGCACCAGCCCCCGCGCCGGAGGCCGGAGTGAGCGCCTTTACGCGCGCATTGATCAATATGGTGGCGGTGTTGGTGATCGCCTGTCCATGCGCGATGGGTTTGGCAACGCCCACCGCAGTCATGGTGGGTACCGGCAAGGGAGCTGAAGCCGGCATCCTGTTCCGATCGGGCGGCGCATTGGAGCAAGCCGGGCATACCACCGTCGTGGTGTTGGATAAAACCGGGACGGTGACGCGTGGACAGCCAACCGTGACGGATGTGCACGTAGCTGGGACAGGGGACAATGCGGATGAATTGATCCGACTGGCGGCCAGCGTGGAAAAAGGGAGTGAGCATCCACTGGGAGAGGCGATCGTGGCTGAGGCTGGCGAGAGAGGCCTGACGTTGAACAATCTGTCTGGCTTCCGCGCCGAGCCCGGCCTGGGAGTCGAGGCTGAGGTGGAAGGGCAGGCGGTGGCAGTGGGCAATTTACGGATGATGGAAGCGCGCGGCTACGCGCTTAACGGTCTGCAGAACGAAGTCGAGCGTCTGCAAGCCGAGGCTAAAACGGCCATACTGGTAGCGGTGAACGGCGAGGTGCGCGGGACAATTGGTGTGGCTGATACACTCAAAGAGGGTGCAGCCGAGGCCATTGAAGAGCTGCACCGTATGGGGCTAAGGGTTGTCATGCTGACCGGAGATAATCGGCGCACCGCCGAAGCCATCGCCCGCCAAGCCGGCATCGACCAGGTGCTCGCTGAGGTCCTGCCGGATGGTAAGGCGGCTGAGATCAAGAAACTTCAGCAGGCCGGCGAGGTCGTGGCGATGGTGGGGGATGGGGTGAACGATGCTCCGGCGTTGGCTCAAGCTGACGTAGGTCTGGCAATCGGCACCGGCACCGACGTGGCTATGGCAGCCGCGCCAATTACCCTGATGAGCGGCGATCTGCGAGGTGTGCCACGCGCAATTGCCTTGTCCAGGCAGACGCTGCGGACGATCAAACAAAACCTGTTTTGGGCTTTCATTTATAACGTGATCTTAATCCCTGCAGCGGCCCTGGGGCTGCTCAACCCGATGCTGGCGGCTGGGGCCATGGCTTTCAGCAGTGTCTTTGTGGTGACCAACAGTTTGCGCCTACGCAACTATCGATTGAGCATCCCGCAGGTACAACGCCGTCCGGTCTTTGCCGTAAATTGATCCGTTATCAAGCCTTAACCAAGAAACAGGCCCACCCCGATCACTTGGGGTGGGCTTTCTTATCGGTCTATTTCAAGCAGGTGTTCTTCTTTTTCAGGGTGAGTGCGTAACCGCCGAGAATGCGTTGACCTGACCATGGCCGTAGAAACCATTATAGCCCTGACCACCCACACAGGTGGCCGGCCAGTTAAACGGCGGACCAGGGTTGTATGGGTTTGGCGGGCAGGCCAGCGGATCGGCCGTTTGGGTGAGCATTGCCTGTACCGCCCCCTGCGGCAGCCGGCCAAACTGGCTGAGGATCAACGCAGCCACACCCGCCGCGTGCGGAGAGGCCATCGAAGTTCCCTGAGCGAGCGCATAGCGGTTTCCGGGGTAGGTGGAGAGGACGAGGCCTCTGGCGCCGTCTGTGGTCACCTGGAAACGCCCATCTCCGCCAGGAGCGGTGACCTGTACAGCGCTCACGCCGTAGCTGGAATAGTAGGATTTCAGCATCTTGCTGCCATCGGCGCTCACGCCGACCACGCCGGGTATCTCGACCGGGATGACCACACAGGCATTGGTCACTTCGCGGGTCAATGGTGTTGGACTGTCATCGGGGCTGATGGTATCAAGGTTTTGCTTGGAGAGGTCCTGGTTCTCATTTCCGGCAGCCGCGACCACGACCACGCCCTTGCTCATGGCAAAACGGATGGCGCGCTGCTCCGCTTTCCAGATGGCACGCTGGACGGGATCATTGCGGCAGTTGAACAGCCAGGGATCAGCGAAGTAACTGTTGTTGGTAACGTCAATGTGGTGAGTGCCCGCCCACATGAACGCACATACGACGGCCTCTGGATAGAAAAAACCGTCGGCATTACCGGCTTTGATGCCGGCGATTTTGACGTTGGGCGCCACACCGATGATGCCAATGCCGTTTTTGGCTGCAGCGATCGTCCCCGCGGTGTGCGTTCCATGGCCGTTATCGTCCATCCAGGCAGCCGGATCCTGGTTGGGCACTCCACCCACACATGATACGCTATTGGCGAAGTCCACATTGGCCGCCAGGTCTGGGTGAGTCCAATCCAGGCCGGTGTCGATATCGCCGACGATCACGGAAGGACTGCCCGCGTTCACCTGCTGGGCTTCCGGGACGTGAATCTGGAACATATCCCACTGGCGGGTGGACAGTGGATCGCCCCACGTTGTCACGTTGGCCTGATCGCCAGCCTGGAAATCGGCAGCGCTGCCGATATCTACGAACTCATCCTTCAATTGAATGCCGAAGTTTGTCGTTGGCGCAGCATTTTCGATGCGCGTGTCACGGAGGAGATTGTCACGGAAGGAGGGGTTATCCGAGCGGGCGATGACCACGCCGATCTGGAGATAGGCGTATACCAGCGTTCCTCCTGCCTGCGCGACGACGCTGGCTGCATCCGAAGGGACGGCGTTTTGATTGTACAAGACGATGTAATTCTGAGCGGCATCCGCTCGGGACACGGACACGGCGGGTGATGCGAAGGCAAGCAAAGTCAGCATCGCGAACAGTGAAAGCAGCTTCGGGAACATTTTGGACATATCATCCTCCTTAGAGCTGGCAAAACTGAAACGAATCGATAGGGAGAAGCCAACATCCACTCCCTTTTGGCAGCAGGGGCTTCAGTGCTGCCAATATCGGTTCATAAACTTGATGGGGAGACCAATGAACATATATATTCTAGACAAAATTAGGTGTAATTACAACCATTACTTCAGTTAGATTTCCAAATCAGAATGCGGACGTTTTCAAGCTTTTTATTCAAAGGGCAATCAAGCATAGGGCGGTAGTTTAGTTATCCATGAGCGAGGATTTTTCACCGCATTGTATAATTGTGCCTATGACCACCCAACAGAAGAAAGTTTTTATTCTCCTGTTATGCATTTCTGCGGTGGTCTTTGTTCTGAATCTATTCCCAAACGCGGCTGCCTCGCAAAATATGGCCATGATTCAGATGTTCGAGCCCGATGAGGCTGGCCCATTGCCCTATCTACTGCGCATGATTGCTCCGGCCGCCAATCTGGATAAACAATTAAGGGCTTTCGTATTTTATGAGTATTACTATTATGGTTTTCCTTATTTTGCCATCTCTGCGCTCGCAATATTGCCCCTGCAACTGGCTGGCCATCTGAGCCAGTTACCGCTGGTGATGCTGATCTTGCGTCAGGCAATCAGCGTGCTGCCGATGCTAGCGGCCCTGATGATTTTGGTTTATATGCAGGATGGCTTTCGGACCTATCGCTCTTCAGTTCTATTTCTTTTCTTGCTGAGTGTTCCGGCAGTAGTGGCCAATAACTCCTGGTGGCATCCAGACAGCCTGGTCGTCCTTTTGGTCGTGCTGACCATTTTCTTTCTGGTGCGGGATGATCTGCGCTTCGGCTGGAACTTCATATTGGCGGCGGTATTCTGCGGCGTCACCACAGCCACCAAGCTGATCGGGGTCTATTTTTTTCTGGCGATAGGACTCACACTGCTGCTCGGACTGGCGCAGAAAAAAGCATCCTGGAAGAAAATCGGCTTGATGTCCATCGCCTTTATTGCCGTGATGGCGTTGTCGTTTCTGGCGTCGAATCCGTTTTTGCTCTCGCATTGGGCCCGCAGCGCTTATATCAACACGTTGCACAAACAAACCGCCCTGTTGTCTGAGGGGTACGACGTCGTTTACGAAAAGGGCCTGGCGGCGGCCTGGCCGGTGATGCACACTTTTTATGGCGAGGCACTCTTCATCCTGGCCGCTGTTGGAGTGGCAGTTTGGGGCGTCTGGCGAAGCTCGCAACGATTGCTCTATGGGTTGATCCTGGCCTGGTTTGTACCGGTGACGGTCTCTCTGCTGACACTGACGCATTTCAAGTACCAATACTGGCTGCCAGTGGCTCTGCCGCTTTTTTCCTGTCTGGTCATTCTTCTGCCCGATAAGTGGGATTTTCATTGGATGGCAGATAAATCGCGGATATTTCGGGGGATTCTACTGCTCGGAGTGGCAGTACAATTTGGTTTCTTTCTGGTAGACGGCGTGCAGCGATACGAAGGCCGGTTGCATCGCGCAGACAACAACGAACGTATTCAATTCTATGAACAGGCCCTCTCGGTTCTCAGACCTCTGGAGGGTAAACCGCTGTATGTGTATTACGATTATCGCCTCTATGTTCCGGATACGCCGAACTGGTCGACTGAGACGAATTTCGATTTGCTAGATTACAAATATGTCACCCAGCACAACTTTGATGTGCTGCTTCTCCTGGAGCAACGCATCCGTGATTACCTCAATGCCGGCGTGGTTGGCATCGACCCGGCCACCTTCGCGCTCAACCAGCAATTCTATCGCGATGCGGATAACGGGGTTATAAAAGGCTATCACCTGGTTTATCGCGATTCAGTGGGTTTGATCTACGTGCGCGAAGACCTGTATCGGTCAGTTTTTCAATAATTTCTTCGTTTCACGCTTTTTATTATGAAAGCAGCAGGCATCGAGAATGCTGTGAACTGGCCGGCATGGTAAAATACGGCATCTTCATGGTGAGGGATAAGGATGCTGATTTCGACCGAGATCGAGAATGAAGCCATCAATACCATCCGCTTTCTATCGGCAGATGGGGTGCAGAAAGCAAACTCCGGGCACCCAGGATTGCCTATGGGCTGTGCAGCGATCGCTTATACCCTATGGACGCGACACCTGCGCCACAATCCCCGCGATCCAAAATGGCCGGACCGTGACCGCTTCATTCTATCCGGTGGGCACGGTTCGATGCTGCTTTATTCGCTCCTTTATTTAACCGGTTATGATGTCAGCCTGGAGGATTTGAAGGCCTTCCGCCAGTGGGGGTCTATTACTCCCGGCCATCCCGAATACGGACTGACCCCAGGGGTGGAGGTGACCACCGGGCCGCTGGGGCAAGGATTTGCCAACGGAGTGGGCATGGCCATCGCCGAGGCTCATCTGGCGGCTGAGTTCAACCGCCCCGGGTACAAGGTCGTGGATCATTGCACATACGCCATCGTGACCGACGGTGACTTGATGGAGGGTGTGGCTTCGGAAGCCGCCTCGTTGGCCGGGCATCTGCGCCTGGGCAAACTGATCTACCTGTACGATGACAACCGCATCACCATCGACGGCTCAACCGACCTGGCTTTCACCGAGGATCGCGGCGCACGCTTCGCGGCTTACGGCTGGCAGGTGCTGCATGTGGCGGATGGCAACGATGTAGAAGCGATCGACGGCGCCATCCGCGAGGCCAAGGCCGACCCGCGACCTTCGCTGATTATCTGCCGGACGCACATTGGATACGGCCTGCCAACCCGCCAGGATACCAACAAAGCGCACGGTGAACCGCCCGGCGACGACGAGCTGGACGGCGCCAAGCGCAAGCTGGGATGGCCGGTTGAGCCGCGGTTTTACGTTCCGGATGAAGTGCTTTCATTCTTCCGCCAGGCGGTGCAGCGCGGAAAGGATTTGCAGGAAGAATGGAGGAGACGTTTTGAAGCGTATCGCCTGGCTTATCCTGATCTGGCCGCCGAGTTGGAGCGCCGGCTGCAAGGACGGCTGCCCGCTGATTGGGATGCCGACCTGCCGACCTTTCAGACTGACGCCAAGGGGATGGCAACCCGCGCCGCCTCGGGCAAGGTCATTAATGCGCTGGCCAGGCGCCTGCCTGAACTGATGGGCGGCTCGGCCGACCTGGCCCCTTCGAATAACACCTGGATCGAAGGCAGCCCGGCCTTCAGCGCCGAACAGCGCGATGGGCGCAACCTCCATTTTGGTGTGCGCGAGCACTGCATGGGCGCAGCGGTCAACGGCATGGCGCTGCACGGCGGACTGATTCCCTATGGTGGCACCTTTCTGGTCTTTTCAGATTACATGCGCCCGGCGGTGCGCCTGAGCGCCCTCTCGCATTATCCGAGCATATGGGTATATACCCACGACAGCGTCGGCCTGGGCGAGGATGGACCGACGCACCAACCCGTAGAACATCTGGCCGCCCTGCGGGCAATCCCTAACCTGGTAGTGATCCGGCCGGCGGATGCGAACGAAACGGTGGAAGCCTGGCGCGTCGCCATTCAACGTCGAGACGGGCCGACTGCCCTGGCGCTGACCCGTCAAGCCGTGCCTGTTCTGGATCGCACAATTCTGGCAGATGCGGCCGGGCTGCGCCAGGGTGCGTACGTTTTGGCGGACGCTGGCGACGGCGAGCCAGAAATCATCTTGATGGCTTCCGGATCAGAGGTGGCGCTGATCGTGGACGCCGGTTTCCGCCTGGCGGCCGAAGGCGTCAACGTGCGCATGATATCTTTCCCAAGCTGGGAGCTATTCGCCGCCCAGGATCGGGAATATCGGGAACGCGTGCTGCCGCCGGACGTGGTCATCCGCCTGGCGGTCGAAGCCGGCGTGGCGCAGGGGTGGGAACGCTGGGTAGGGGCGCGCGGTGCGATCATCAGCCTTGAACGATTTGGCGCATCAGCGCCGTATAAGACGATCTTCCAACAGCTTGGTTTTACGGTTGAAAACGTGGTGGACCGCGCCCTGGCGCTGCTTGGTCGGGGCTGAATCCAGCGTATCTGTCTTTTCGAGGTGATCATCATGAAAGTTGCAGTTGCCTGTGATCATGGGGGCTTCCCGTTGAAAGAAGCCATCTTGGCGGCCGTACACGATGCAGGCGCGGAGCCGGTAGATCTGGGCGCTTACAGCCTGGACAAGCAGGACGATTACCCGGATTTCGCGGAGAAGGTCGGCTATGCGATTACATCCGGGGCAGTGGAACGCGCGGTATTGCTTTGCGGATCGGGAGTGGGCGCCAGCATCGCTGCGAACAAAATTAAAGGGGTGTACGCGGCTATCTGCCACGACACCTACTCCGCCCACCAGGGGGTGGAACACGACGCCATGAACGTGCTCTGCCTGGGTGCGCGGGTAATTGGGGAGGAGTTGGCGCGTGAGCTGGTGCTCGCTTTCCTGGGGGCGAACTTCTCGAATGAGGATCGCCACGTGCGCCGCGTGGCGAAGACGCGCGCCATCGAAGCGCGCGGGGCGGCTCGTTCCAATCCCAAGGCTGAGGGGTGATGAGCGCAACTATCCACGGGCGAAGAATGGACCGAACCGGCAGAGCTCATCACCGACCAAATCCTGGATCGTTTTTCTGAATGATGGTGTCTGATGCCCTGTTCCATCTCGTTAACTGATGAGGCGCACATGAATCCGATCGCTGATCTTCACGCTCTGGGCCAATCGTTGTGGTACGACAACATTCAACGGAGTTTATTGACAGAAGGCGTCCTCGCCCGTCTAATCGAGGCCGGCGACATTCGAGGGGTGACTTCGAACCCGACAATTTTCAACAATGCCATCAGCAAGTCTCACGATTATGACGAAGCCCTGGTTTCTTTGGCACGTTCCGGGATGGATGCTGAGGGTATCTTTTACCGCCTGGCCATCGAGGACATTCAGGCTGCAGCCGATTTGTTCATGCCGCTCTATCGGGACACCAACGGCGGCGACGGCTATGTCAGCCTGGAAGTCAATCCATTTCTGGCGGCAGACACACAAAAAACGATCGAGGAGGCTAAAAAGCTGTGGGCAGCCGTGGCGCGGCCCAATTTGATGGTCAAGATCCCGGCGACGCCGGAAGGCATCCCGGCCATTACCGAGGCCATCGCGGCCGGCATCCACGTCAATGTGACGCTGATCTTTTCTCTGAGGCGTTACGCCGAGGTGATCGAGGCTTACCTGCGCGGCCTTGAAAATCGTGTGGCTGAGGGATTAGCCATAGATCGAGTCGCATCCGTGGCCTCTTTCTTTGTATCGCGCATGGATACCAAGGTCGATGCGCGCCTGGAGGCCATCGCTCAGTCAGGCGGGCCTCAGGCCAGCAAGGTTGCCTCTCTGGCGGGTAAAGCAGGTATTGCCAATGCGAAGTTGGCTTATGCCCTTTTCGAGCAAGTCTTCCGGGGGGAACGGTTCCGAAAATTGGAGCGATTGGGCGCACGCGTCCAACGGCCGCTGTGGGCGTCAACCAGCACCAAGAACCCCCGCTACTCCGATGTGATGTATGTCGAGGAACTCATCGGGCCGCAAACGGTCAATACCGTCCCTCCGCAGACACTGGATGCTTTCCGCGACCACGGCAGGGCGCACCTCAGCATTACCGAGGGGGTGGATGAGGCACGCCAAACATTGGCTGACCTGGAAGATTTGGGCATCTCGATCGACCAGGTTACGAAGGAGCTGGAAAGCGAAGGTGTGAAGGCCTTTTCCGATTCTTTCGCTGCATTGCTAAGAACGATTGAGGAACGCCGATTGGCGATACAAGCCGCATGAGGTTTTCACGGGTGCACCGGCACGAGCAGCATCGGACGGTGAGACAGGCTGGCGATCTTAGGACCGACGCTGCCAGCCCAGAAGGCCCCTGCTCCCGATTTGCCGTGCGTGCCCAGGACGATCAGATCCGCCTGGATTGTTTCCGCAGTCTTAACGATCGTCGGAGCGGGGTCGCCGCGCGAGATTTCGCTGGTTACGGTGAGATTTTGGGCGAGGAGCTGGCGTAAAAAGCCAGCCAGATACTGGCTGGCGGTCTGCTCAGCCATTTCAAGGACAGCGCTGGTGGCTCCTGGCAGCAGGCGGGCAGTAGCAGCGCTCTCGCCCGACAGAGTCCCCAAGGTAGGCACAACGCTTAGTAAGTGAATAGATGCGCCGCACGTGCGCGCAATTTCGGCGGCAACAGGGACGCTTTGCTCGTGGTCGGGTTTTCCGTCCAGAGGAACCAGAAGCTGCCTGCAGGTGAACCCTGCCTGACCGCCGTCTTCTCCGGGCTGCATCAAGAGGATGGGGGTTTTCCCAAGGGCAATCACCTGCTGGGCGATGCTGCCCATGATCCAGCCACGCACCCCGCTCTTGCCATGGGTGCACATGACGATTAAGTCGGGAGAGAGTTCGCCGGCGTGTTCGGCGATGCTGCGAGCGACATCACTGACCTCAGCGGTGTGTACATGCCATTCGGTCCTCACCTCACGCGGAAAAGAGCGCTGAGCAACGTCCGCCAGGTAAGCGTTCGCTTCATCGGGGTTTGAAAGGTGGCGGTTTCCGTGGATTTCCTCCGGAGGATTGCGCTCGATGACGTGGATGAGTGTAACGGAGGCCGAGAACATGGTTGCCATATAGACTGCGGCTGGCAAGGCGCTCTCTGCCAGATTCGAGCCATCCAACGGTACGAGGATGTGCTTGAACATGGTTACCCTCCCGTAAACGTTTGAAATAAGAGGTAAATGTTCAGAGTGACGACCAGGAGGGCGATGATACTGGTCACGACCGTCGTCACCAGATGGTTGGTCAGCACGCCCATCAGGTCTTTGCGGCGGGTGAACAGCACCAGCGGGATGATGGCAAACGGCAGACCAAAACTCAGCACGACCTGACTGATCACCAATGTGCGGGTTGGATCCAAACCTATCAAGATCACGACCAAGGAGGGGACCATCGTAGCCAGGCGGCGGATCCAGACCGATATGCGCCGGTGGAGAAAACCCTGCATGATCACCTGACCGGCCATAGTTCCCACCGAAGAGGAGGATAGCCCGGAGGCCAACAGCGAGATGGCAAAGAAAGCACTGGCAGCCGGGCCGAGCAGCGGTTCCAATGTGCGGTGGGCCTCCTGGATCGTGCCGATGTGGGTCAGACCCTTATTGAAAAAGGTGGAGGCAGACATGATGAGCATGGCCATATTGATCAGGCTGGCCAGCCCCATGGCGATCAACACATCGACCACCTCGAAGCGGAACAGGCGGCGCAATTGGGTGTCTTCTTTGACCATGATGCGATCTTGTGTGAGGGCAGAGTGCAGGAAAATTGCATGGGGCATCACCGTCGCCCCCAGGATGCCGGTGGCGATCAGGATGCTCTCCGGTCCAGCGAAATGGGGGACGAAGGTGTGATAGATCACATCTCCCCAGGCGGGCTTATCCAGGATGGTTTCGATCAAGTAACTGACCGCCACGACACCCACCATTGCGGTAATGATCGCTTCGAGCGGGCGGAAGCCATAACGCTCGAGGCCGAGGATCAGGAAAGTAGCCACAGCGGTTAAGAGGCCCGCGATCCACAATGGGATGCCCAGCAGCAGGTTGAAGCCCAAGGCCGCGCCGAGGAACTCTGCCAGATCAGTGGCCATGGCGACGATTTCCATCAATACCCACATAGAAGTCACCAGCCAGTGAGGGAAATTTTCACGGCAATGCTCGGCCAGGTTCTTGCCGGTGGCGATACCCAACTTGGCCGAGAGGGATTGGATCAGCATGGCCATAAGGTTGGAGGCCAAAATCACCCATAATAACGTATAGCCAAATTTGGCGCCGCCCTGGATGTTGGTCGCATAGTTGCCCGGGTCCATATAAGCCACGCTGGCGATGAAGGCCGGTCCCAAAAAAGGGATGAGCCGCGCGAGGCCGGTTTTTTTGCTCTCCCCGGAAAGTATCTTCTGGGCAGCCGTTACGGTAGCCACATCCCCTGGTTTAGCGCTCGGAATCTCGTGCTCAGGCTCCATTCAATTGGCCTCCTGGTGGTCTCGCAATAAATCATCCCTGGGCGAAAAAACTCATCCGCTGGGCATCTGTTTGGTCCACAGCCCGGTCCATTCCGGGATGCGTTTCCATCCCTTCGCTCGTATGGTTGAAGCCAGCGCTTCGCCGAAAAAGAATGCAGTTCTCTCAACGGCCTCATCCACACTGGCGAACAGGTAGTCTGTGCGCAAAATGCGACGCTCGAACCCCCACTCCATTTCGAGCCAGCGGTAGTAGGCCTCCAGGGCAGGGGTGGGCGGGTTAGGGTGTTCTGCGCCGGTAGCGAGCGTCTCCAGAATCAACAGCCGGCCCAGCGGTCGCGCAATGCGATGCATCTCTTTCAATACCGATGCAATCCGGGCATGCCATTCATGCGGGTACCATCCACAGAAATGT
>DAOTWA010000079.1:0-60712 GCA_034435955.1 Anaerolineaceae bacterium
CTCGACAAAGTGGCGGCCACAGGGTGTGCCAATTGGCATACCCTGTTTCTATCATCCCACGGGCGCAGGGCGACATAGTATCAATTGATACTAGGTCTGTTCTCTCGCTCATCATCCCCACGGCGCAGAGAGACAACTTTGCTTCTGTAAAATTTTCAGAAGCAACCTCAATCATCCCCACGGGCCAGGGAGACAACACACCGCTCTGAAAAATTTACAGAGCGATAACAATCGTTCCCATGGGCGCTGGTAGACAACCTCGCAAAAATCGCAAAATTCCCCGCTTTTTGCATCGCTCCAATGGGCGCAGAGAGACAACGGTGACGCTTCTGCAAATTTGCAGGAGCGTATTAGCCAGGCTGCCGCCACCTGAACGAGAGCCAGCGGGCCGTGATTGCGGCAAAGTTGGCAAATATGAATTGGGGCGGGGATAGAAAATCGGAAGAAATCAAAGGCTCAATTGGTCCTTTGATTTCTCTCGAGCAAGCCGCCGAATTGCTCAACGTGGGGCGGGCCACTGTTGTACGTGTAAAAGCCGTAGAACGTGAAGCGCCTGAACTGGTAAAGAAAATCGAACGTGGCGAGATGACGGCACACGAGGCGGAGAAGAAAGTAAGACAAAAACAACGTGAACAACGGCGTGAAGAACTGGCAAAAGCGGCAGAGCAAGTACCGCCGTCCGAACGCTGGCGCATCTGGCAAGACGATATTCGCACGGCCAGACTGGATGAGCAGGTGGATGCAATCATCACTGACCCGCCATATCCTAGGGAGTATTTGCCGTTGTGGGACGAACTCGGGCGGTTTGCAAAAGAGAATCTGAAAACCGGCGGGGTCTTGCTCGCCATGGCACCCGGGCCATATCTGCCACAAATTATCGAAATGCTCGGCAGGCATCTGACGTATCAGTGGGTGCTTGCATGTGAACTCCCTGGCCAAAGTGCGTCGGCAATTCAATCGGGCGTTAGAAACATCATGTGGAAACCAATTCTGGTTTACCGGAATGGCGGTGACCCAATAAACATCGGTAGTGACCTATTCCGAAACAGCAAGAGCGACAAGAATTTCCATGAATGGGGGCAGGGGCTAGATGGCTATGAGTGGCAGGTTGAGAATTTCACGCAGCCGAATGACATCATTTGTGACCCATTCCTCGGCGGTGGAACGACGGCAATCGCCGCACTCAAGCACGGTCGGAGATTTGTTGGGTTTGATGTGGATGCAGAAAGCGTCTCTATTTCGAAAGGTAGGCTGAAGGATTGCTTACTTGACCTGTCTCCGGCACAGAGACTGGTCGGCGCCTTGTTGGGCGAAGGTGATTATTGGTAAAATGGTTGAGAAGCATTGGTTTACAATTGCCATTGGCAATCGCCAGGAGTTTTGAAGGTGTGTGAGGGTGGAAAATGATTGAAGATGACCTAACGCCACGGCAACGCCGTTTTGTAGAGGCTCTGTTGACTGCTCGTAGTGCTCGTGAGGCAGCGGCCAGGGTGGGCGTGGGCGAGAAAGCGGCCTATCGCTGGCTGCGGTTGCCCCACATTAAGCGTGCGATTGCAGAGGCGGAGGGTCAAACTCTTGAGGAAGTCGCAAGGCGACTACTTAACATGCAAGGGCAGGCTCTTCAAGCCTTGGAAGCTGTCCTAAACGACCCACAGGCAAAGCAGAGCGATAGAATCCGGGCCATAGAGCTGGCGCTATCTCATGTTTTGCGCCTGCGGGAGGCCACCGCACTAGAAGAGCGGTTGGGTGAACTGGAACGAAAAGTCATGGAGATAAGAGATGAACTTAAAAAGCCGTTTGGAACGGATTGAGCGGTACATGAACCCAGGCAAATGTCCATCGTGTGGCCAACCCTGGACAGAACACGACGCCCTGACGTTTGACATCCATTGGCGCACCTATGACGACTTGCCGGTAGAGCCGGAACACTGCCCGGAATGTGGCCGTCCGCTAACTATTGCCGTCCGCTGGCTGACGACAAGTGACGACTTGCAGCCTTGAACGCTGCAGAGTGCGCCACAAGCCACCTCATACTGAGCAGCCAGTGCGCCGAGGCGCTAGGACGGCCCAGGAGCGTTTTTTCTGGCTGCCAGGGCATAAATGACCACCCAATACACAAAAAAGCCCCGCCAGGCTTTGGCAGGGCTTACCCCGTGCGAGGGGGTGGATTACCACGGTTGATGGTTCTGGTGCGGGTTTTGGACGGCCACCACCTCGCCGGTGTCGGTGGCTTTATAGACGGTGACGTACTCGCCGCAAGCACAGAGCGCCTCGGCCCGTTCCAGCGGCGCATAGTCCAGGTCGGCAACCTGCTTCATCAGGTTGGCCGGGCTGTCAAACGTTTCTGCTTCACGGGCATAACGGTCTGAGATGACCACGAGATGCATACTAACCTCCTCTCAATCGTCTGGGCCTCGCACGGGGGAATTTCAGGTTGTCAACCGGACTGGCGTGCCGGTGCGCTTCCAGCAGGTCGGCGTCCAGCCATTGGACATAGCGCCTGGTAGTTTCCAGATTGTTATGGCCAAGCAAGGTTTGTAGGCTGACCAAATCCATGCCGTTTTGCAGGCTGAGCGTGGCAAAGGTGCGGCGCAGGGCGTGTGCAGAGAAGGCCACTCCCGCCTTTTTTGAGAGCCGCCGCAGGAGCGATTGCAAGCCGTGAGGGGTGAAGGGTCTACCGCTTTCAGTCTGGAATAGCGGGGCGTCCACGTCCTGACTGGGGTAGGTGCGCAAGTAAGCCAGCAGGGAGCGCCTGGCGGTTGCGCCAATCACGGCCAGCCGGTCTTTGCGGCCCTTGCCTTGCCGCACCCTGACTGCGCCGTTAGCAATATCCACATCATCACGTTTGAGGTTACATACTTCCTGAAGGCGCAAACCGCTGTCAATCATGAACAAAATCAGCGCCTTGTCCCGCAAGGCACACACGTTCAGCACCTTTTGTACCTGCTCGGCGGTGAGGAACGATAGCCGCTTCTGGCGCACTCTGGGCATGTCAAGGGTGACCGGTTGCGGCAGATAGCCTTCCCTGTGCCAAAAACGGAGCAAGGTACGAATGGCACGGGCAATGTCATTCAGATACCAGTCTGACTTATCCGCATACAAAGTGAGATACTGGCGGACGTGGCGGGCGCTGACTTCTTGCGGTGCGGTGACACCCTGCGTTTCCAGCCAGTTTATGAACCTCCCCAGCAGGTACTGGTAATTCTCGAGCGTTCGTCTGGTGCACTGCATAGCCTGACGAGACAAGATGAAATCCGTCCAGGCGTCACGCAAGGGGACGGAGGCAATGTTAAAAAATTGGGTTTCCGGAGCTAATGCCTTAACTGTTTTTGATTGAGACATGAAGACCGCCACATATAGGTTTGTGACGGTCAAATGCCAACGTGACCCCCAAATAGAGCGGGCGACGGGATTCGAACCCGCGGATGTCAGCTTGGAAGGCTGATGCCTTACCGCTTGGCGACGCCCGCACTGGCTTTAATTTTACTTGCGCCTTCGACCTGGGTCAAGAAAACCGCGCCTGCCAGCCGGCTTTCCTCCTTCGGCGCGGCAGGCTGGCGTTGATTGGTATCGGGCGCCTTCGCCCGGTCGGCCCCTGGCTTTTCGGGCGGCGCTGACCCATCCACGAAGCGATCCTGGCATAAAGACTGCACCTATTTTCCACCGTAGCAATCATTTCAGTATGGGCCTGGCACAGCGGGCAGGATGGGAGGCTGAAATGCGCCTGGCAGGGTGCTGTCTCCTGATCACCGGAATATTCGGTACTCTCCTCTTAGGTTTCGGTTATTTCCTCATCGACAGGAACTCGAACATGACCATCGCTCTTCCAGCCTTATTGATCGCCATCGCTTTCGGCGCCTTGCTCGTATTTCGCCCCGAGACACCGGCCGACAGTGTCGTCATCGAGGGCGAGGAGAGCGACAAGGCCGCCGCTCAAGACTCTTCCCAAGCGGATGCGGACCACGGCGAGACTCTGGCCCGCATCGTCAGCGACCCGGATGCGCTGGAAGCTCTGCCCCAGGTTTCAGATGCGTCCGACCTGGAGAAACTAATCGAGCGCTACCGCTAGCACAGGCCCGTCCGGGCAGAATCCGGCGCCTTCGCGCTGCGGATTCACCTCAATCCCCCTTTCGGCGGATGCGAATAGGAATGGCGTTCTGGATCGGGTGGTCGGCCGCCAGGATCAGGTAACCGCCGCCGCCGGCCCCGGATAGCTTCCACCCGAGGGCCTGATCCCGGTACTGATCGATCAGCCGTTCCACCGCATCATTAACCATGAGGGGGAACATGGCGATCTGGGCCTCGTAGGATGCGCGGAAGAAATGGCCGAAGCGTTCTACGTCGTGCTTCAAGATAGCTTCCCAGCAGCCCAGAGCCGCATCGGCCAGGGCCTTCGCGCGCGGCCGGTCGATGTGCGTCTGGCTGAGCACGTCGAATTCCGGCCCGCGCGGGCCCAGCGGCACCAGATTGAGTGCGCCTTCGAGGAACCGTAGGGTCGCCTCGTCGTGCACCGATTCGATGCGCTCCGGCCAGTATTCGCCCCGATAGTGGGAGATGTTGAGGCCGGGAAAGATGATGCCAATTGTGTCCTGAGACCCAGAAACGTATTTCTTTCCAGGCGGGTTGTCATAGCTGAACAGGATTCTGGCCAGTTTTTCATCATCCCCGGCGGGCAGGCGCGGCCCCCACAGGTCAATGGCCGCGCGGCGCGTGCTGGAAGCCATCCCGCTGCGATCATTGAATTCGATGGTCGGTTCGATGGAAATGGTGATCACCGGTCCTGGGTGATGCTTCGAGACGAACGGCTGGTCGAGCCAGCCGCCAGCGATATCGATGCGGTAAGGGATGGTGCACACCTCGCGCAGCTCATCGCTCGTGCGGGGAGGAAGGCCTTCGCGCGGCGTGCGCGTGAGCACCTTGTATTCCACCCCCAGCTCGTCGCAAAGCTCCTTCTTGCTGGCCAGATTGCCATCCTCGTTGACAATGAAAATGTCGGGGTGGATGGCGCGGAACTCTTCCGCGAAATCCAGGACGCCCGAGCCTCGGGAGATGAAAGCCTGCTTCACGCAGGCCAGCGAGCTCAGGATGTACAGACGCTCCTGCTCATTGTGAACCGGCGGTCGGCCTTTCAGCTCGTAAAGGGTGCGGTCCGAGCCAACCGCGACGTACAGATCGCCGTAAGAGGCCGCCTCTTCCAGGAAGGCCACGTGGCCGCTGTGAAACTGATCGAAGAAACCGCTGACGAAGACCTTCTTGGTTATAGGCTCGACCGCTCCTCAGGGAAGAGCTCATGAAAATGCCCTGGCGGGAGAATTGGGTAAAGGGCGCCCCTCGCTCCCGCCAATCATCGCGCTCGTTTGCTTCAGTGCGACCGGGCGTCCCCGCTCAGACCCACCGGAGGGATGCGGCCTCCGCACAGGCAGGACGAGCGCACGATCAGCCTGGCCTCCAGGGTGACGGTTTTAATCGGGCTGTCCGGCTCGCGGATGCGATCCAGCATCAGGCGGGCGGCGACCACGCCAATGTCGTATACCGGCTGGGCCACCACGCTCAGAGCCGGGGAAAGCGAGGGTGCCCAGGGCATGTCATCGAAGCTGATCAAGGCGACATCAGCGGGTATGCGCAGATGCTGCTCATTGATGTATTTCAGGGCGCCCAGAGCCATGGTGTTATTGGCGATCAGCACCGCCGAGGGGCGTTCGTCCCTTTCAAACAAGGCTTTCATGGCGCGGTAACCGCCCTCTTCGCTGTACCCCCCGGGGTGGATCAATCGTTCGTCGATAGGCAGGCCAGCGGAGAGGAGCGCCTGCTCGTAACCGGCGCGCCGCTCGGCGCCAGTGCTGACCTCCTGCGGGCCGGCGATGAGGGCGATGCGCCGGTGGCCTTCGGCGATCAGGTGCTGGGTGGCCTGCTCGGCGGCGTGCGCGTTCTCGATGCCGACCATGTCCACCTGTAAATTGCCGGGCTTGCGGTCGATGGCGACCAGGGCTACGCCCGATTTCTGCAGGCGGTGATAATTGCGGGTGTCGGTTGAGGAGGCCGAAGCGAAGATCACCCCGGTGACGCTCTCGGCGAGCAATTTGTCGATCTGCTTTTTTTCCTGCGCGAGGTCTTCGTTGGTGTTGCTCAACAGCAGCAGGTAATCGGCCTCACTGAGCACTTTCTCGATCCCGACGATGATGCTGGCGAAAAAGGGCACTTGGATGTCAGGGATGAGGGCGCCGATGATACGCGCCTGGCGTTCCCGCAGGCGACGGGCAGCGAGATTGGGGCGGTAATCCAGCTCGCGGATCGCCTGGCGGACGCGGTCTCTCAAGCTGAGGCTGACGCTGCCTTTCCCGCTGAGCACGCGCGAAACCGTCGCAGTGGAAACGCCGGCGCGCGCGGCCACATCCTTAATGGTCGCGCCTCCATTTCGTCGGTTGGGATAAGCTGGCGCCATTTTCATCATTGAAATTGTAAACGATTACATTGTAATCATTTTACCCGGCCGAGGGGTCAAAGTCAAGCGGCATTTTGTGAGCAATTATAGATGATATATAATCATTTATAACCGAAGGATTGCGTTTATATGAATTATTATGATTATTTTCCCCTCCAAAGTTTTAATATATACTGGTTTTCTGGCATCAAGCAGCCGGGCTAGGGGGTTGACAGGCGGTACCCGCTATGCTATACTGTAAACGATTACATAAAGGACCGGGTGGAAGCGGCATTGTAATTCTGCAACGAAACCCTTCGTCCCGCATGGATCTTTTTCCTCTCTTTGAAAATTCTGACAGAATAACGGTTCGGCGGTTCGATTTCGGCACGGTGGCATCCAGAGGGTGCAAGATTACGGCGGAGAAATCGTATGGGTGAACTATTGTTCTCCATGGAGGGGATTGAAAAAAGCTTTCCGGGTGTCCATGCCCTCAACCAAGCCCGTTTCGATTTGCGCGCTGGCGAGATCCATGCCCTGGTCGGCGAGAACGGCGCTGGAAAATCCACCCTGATGAAGGTCTTTGCCGGCATTTACCGAAAGGATGCCGGCCGTATTATTTATAAAGGCCGCGAGGTCGATATCCCCAATCCGGCGGCGGCCCAAAACCTGGGAATCAGCATGATCCACCAGGAGCTCAACCTGATGCCGCACCTCACCGTCGCTCAGAATATCTTCATTGGCCGTGAACCGCGCCGCCGGATCAAGTTTATCTTGGACGACAGACTGATTAACGAACAGGCCCGCCAGTTGATCGAGATGATGCACTTGAAGCTCGATCCACGCACGCGGGTCGCCGATTTGACCGTCGCCAAGCAGCAAATGGTCGAGATCGCCAAGGCGCTCTCCTTCAACTCGGAAGTGCTGATCATGGACGAACCGACCGCCGCGCTCACGGATGCCGAGATCGAGGAATTGTTCCGCATCATCCGTCAATTGCGCGATAAGGGGGTGGGTATCGTCTATATCACCCATCGGCTCGAGGAATTGAAACGCATCTCGGAGCGCATCACAGTCATGCGCGATGGGCATACCATCGCCACCGTACCCACCCAGGAAGCCACCATCGACCAGATCATCAGCATGATGGTCGGCAGGACAATCTACGAAACCGCGCCCGAGCTTCCGGAAAAACAAAACCAGGATGTGGTGCTGGAAGTCAGGAATCTCTCCCGCGGCCGCACGATCAGGGACGTGAGTTTTAAGTTGAAAAAAGGGGAAATCCTCGGCTTTGCAGGGCTGATGGGGGCCGGCCGAACCGAGGTGGCCCGCGCGATCTTTGGCGCGGACCCCATTGACACGGGTGAAATTTACCTCGATGGCCATAAAGTACATATCAGGAGTCCGCGCGACGCGGTCCGACACGGCATCGGGTATCTTTCCGAAGACCGCAAACGCTACGGCCTCACTCTGGGGATGGACGTGGAGAGCAACATCGTGCTGGCGGCCTTCGACCGCTTTCTCGGACTGCTCGGGTGGATCAACGCCGCGCGATCGCGGGCTACCGCCCAGCGCTTCGTCGAAATGCTGTCAATCAAGACGCCCAGCCTGCAACAAAAGGTGAAATTTCTGTCTGGCGGCAACCAGCAGAAGGTGGTGGTCGGTAAGTGGCTGACTGCCAACACGCGAATTTTGATCTTCGATGAGCCGACCCGCGGCATCGATGTGGGTGCCAAGAGTGAAATCTACCGCTTGCTCAATGATCTGGCCCGCCAGGGAAAATCCATCATCATGATTTCTTCGGAGCTGCCCGAGATCCTGCGCATGAGCCACCGCGTCATCGTGATGTGCGAAGGCAGGGTCACGGGCGAGCTTGATATTCGTGAAGCGACCCAGGAGAGCATTATGAAATACGCCACGCTGCGGGGCAACCACGGCAATGGCCAATCTTCTGACGACGGCAGTATCCCAAGAGGTGTTTAGTTCATGGAAGCAAAAAGCGCCCCAAAATCAATCCGTGTCGGTTCCTTTCTTAACTCGGATGCGGCCCAAAAGGTGCTGCGCTTTGCTGGTTTGATCGCCCTGGTGATCGTCTTTACCCTGGCCTCCCCGAACTTCTTCACCTTCGACAACATCGTCGGCATCCTACTGGCGACGGCGGTCAACGGTGTCCTGGCCTTGGGAGTGACCTTCGTAATCATCACTGCCGGCATTGACCTGTCGGTCGGGACGGTGATGACGTTCTCGGCGGTGATGACCGGGGTGTTCATCACTTTCTGGGGCCTGCCGATTCCCATCGGCGTGCTGGGCGGCTTGCTCTCCGGCGGCCTGGCAGGTCTGGTGAATGGCATGGTGATTTCGAAAATGAAAATCCCGCCTTTCATCGCCACGCTGGGGATGCTTTACGCCACGAAGGGCCTCTCGCTGGTCATCTCGGGATTGAAACCGATCTATTTCAACGATACGCCGGCTTTCATCGAGATTGCCATGGGATCCGTGCTGGGTGCGATCATCCCCGGCTTCAAAGTGCCCAATGCCGTGCTGGTGCTGTTCGGCGCCGGCATCGTAGCTGGATTGATCCTGACGAAAACCGTCCTGGGACGCTACACATTCGCCATCGGCAGCAACGAAGAAGCTACCCGTTTATCGGGCGTGAATGTGGACTTCTGGAAGACGGCCGTGTATGCCCTGTGCGGCATCTTTGCCGGCCTGGGTGGCGTGTTGATGGCCTCCCGGCTCAACTCGGCCCAACCCGCTCTTGGTGCCGGATACGAGCTGGATGCGATTGCCGCGGCGGTGATCGGGGGCACCTCTCTGAGCGGCGGCGAAGGTACGATCACCGGCACGATTATCGGCGCGTTCATTATCAGCACGCTGACCAACGGCCTGCGCATCCTCTCGGTGCCGCAGGAGTGGCAGATGGTCGTCACCGGGGCGATCGTCGTGCTGGCCGTGTACGCAGACCTCCTGCGCCGTAGGCAGAAATAAAGCGCGCAGGGAATAAGCCCGCCGGCTGTTATCCCGGCCGGCAAAATCCAATCGTCATCTTCGTCCGGCGAAGAGCTCACCTTGTGCCTGAACAACGAGAGCAAGAATCGCCGGTCAAAATACGACTCTGCATGAAAGGAGGGGAAAACAAGAGGAAATCCATTCGCCCTGAAAAAGAACTGCCGTATCCCGTGAACAGTTGACCGAAAATCCTTCTACTTTCGAGAAAGGAGCAAGTTGATGAAAACCAGGAAAATGGCATTCGCCTTATTTGGCCTGTTGATTGTGGCAGCCATGGTGGCGGGCTGCGCTGCACCCACTGCGGCGCCGACCCAGGGTCCCGCCGCTCAGCAATCGGGCAAAAAACCCTACATCCCGGTGATCTCCAAGGGCTTCCAGCATCAGTTCTGGCAGGCAGTGAAATTGGGTTCTGAGAACGCCGCCAAGGACTACAATGTAGACATCACGTTTGAAGGTCCGGAAAGCGAATCGCAGGTCGACAAGCAGATAGAGATGCTGCAAACCGCCCTCGATAAGAACCCGGCGGCGATCTGCCTGGCGGCGTTGGACAGCAAGGCGGCCATACCCTTGCTCGAGAAAGCCAAGGCGGCCAATATCCCCGTCATTGGGTTTGACTCCGGCGTGGATAGCGACATCCCCGTCACCACCGCGGCGACCGACAACATCGCCGCTGCCGGTTACGCCGCCGATAAGATGGCCGAGCTGATTGGCGACGAGGGTGAGGTGGCCCTGATAGTCCATGACCAGACCAGCCGCACCGGCATCGACCGCCGCGACGGTTTCGTCAACCGGATGAAAGAAAAGCATCCGAATATCAAGATCGTCGATATCCAGTACGGCGGCGGCGATCACCTCAAGTCGACCGACCTGGCCAAGGCCATCATCCAGGCCCATCCGAACCTGAAGGGCTTCTTCGGGGCGAATGAGGGCTCGATCATCGGCGTGCTCAACGCAGTGAAGGAGCTGGGCAAAGAGGGCAAGATCGTGGTGATCGGCTACGACTCCGGCCAGCAGCAGTTGGACGCCATCCGCAGCGGCGTCGAAGCCGGCGCGATCACGCAGGACCCGATCGGCATCGGCTATAAGTGCGTCGAAGCGGCGGTCAAAGCGATCAAGGGCGAGTCGCTGCCCAAGACCATCGATACCGGCTTCCACTGGTACGACAAGACCAACATCGACTCACCCGAAATCGCCCCGTTGCTGTACAAGTAACAGGGATCGATCCGTCAGCGTTATGTCAACATGGCTCATCCCTGGCGCCAGGGATGAGCCATATTAAAAAAATCCGGGATGGGTGGAACCATCTCACCTGAGAGAGGAAAGGAGATCGCAGGCAATGGGAGAAAGGCACAATTCCCCTCCACCTAGCCGATGGGCGGGCGGTTTCCCCAAAATTGGCATCCGGCCCGCGATCGATGGGCGGCGGAATGGCGTGCGCGAATCGCTGGAAGGTCAGACCATGGCCATGGCGCGTTCCGTGGCCGACCTGCTCTCGAGCAACCTGCGCTACCCGAATGGGGAACCGGTCCAATGCGTCATCGCGGATACCTGCATCGGCGGGGTGGCCGAAGCCGCCCGCGCAGCGGAAAAGTTCGCCCGCGAGGGGGTTGGCGTTTCCATCACCGTTACGCCCTGCTGGTGCTACGGTTCGGAGACGATGGACATGGATCCTCTGACGCCAAAGGCCGTGTGGGGATTCAATGGCACCGAACGCCCCGGAGCGGTTTACCTGGCCGCGGTCCTCGCAGCCCATAACCAGAAGGGGCTGCCGGCCTTTTCAATCTATGGTCGGGACGTCCAGGATGCCGGCGATACGTCCATCCCCGAAGATGTCCGCACGAAGCTGCTGCGCTTCGCCCGCGCCGGCCTGGCCGCAGCGCTGATGCGGGGCAAGAGCTACCTGGCCATCGGCGGAGTCTCCATGGGTATCGCCGGATCCATCGTCGACCAGTCTTTCTTCGAGAGCTACCTGGGCATGCGCGTTGAGACCGTTGATATGTCCGAGATCACCCGACGGATCGAGGAAGGCATCTACGATCCACAGGAGTTCGCCCACGCCCTCGCCTGGACGCGGGAAAACTGCCCGGAGGGTGAGGATCACAACCCGCCGGCCCTGGCGCACAGCCGCCAGCAGAAGGACCGCGAATGGGAGATGGTCGTCAAGATGGCCATCATTGCACGCGATCTGATGGTCGGCAACCCCCGTTTGGAAGAGATGGGTTTCGGCGAGGAAGCCCTCGGTCATAACGCCATCGCCGCCGGTTTCCAGGGTCAGCGCCAGTGGACGGACCATTTCCCCAACGGCGATTTCATGGAGGCCATCCTAAATTCATCGTTCGACTGGAACGGCATCCGCCAGCCGTTCATCCTTGCCACCGAAAATGACAGCCTGAACGGGGCGACCATGTTGCTCGGTCATCTGTTGACGAACACAGCGCAGATTTTCGCCGATGTCCGCACCTACTGGAGTCCTGCGGCCGTCAAACGGGTGACGGGTCATACCCTGGAAGGCCTGGCGGAAAATGGCTTCATTCACCTGATCAACTCTGGCGCGGCAGCGCTGGATGCGACCGGCCAGATGGAGCGCGACGGTCAGCCGGTGATGAAACCCTTCTGGGAGATCAGCGAGGAAGAGATGCGACGCTGTCTCGCGGCCACGCGCTGGTACCCCGCTTCGCTTGGCTATTTCCGCGGCGGCGGCTTTTCTTCCGGGTTCCTGACGCGCGGCGGGATGCCGGTCACCATGGCGCGCCTGAACATCGTCAAAGGCCTGGGGCCCGTGCTCCAGCTTGCGGAAGGCTTTACCATCGACCTGCCGCAAAGCGTGTACCAGCAGATCAACGAACGCACCGATCCCACCTGGCCGACCCACTGGTTCGTGCCGCGCCTGACCGGCAGCGGCGCATTCCGCGACGTCTATTCAGTCATGGCAAACTGGGGTGCGAACCACGGCGCCATCTCCTTCGGGCATATTGGCGCCGATTTGATCAGCCTGGCGGCGCTGCTGCGTATTCCGGTCGGCATGCACAACGTGCCCGAGGAGGACATCTTCCGGCCGAGCGCCTGGTCGGCGTTTGGAGCGCAGGATCTCACGGGCGCCGATTTTCGCGCCTGCGAAAATTTCGGCCCGCTCTACGGACGTTATTGAGGGATCGACTGTGTTCACCAGCACGATCGTCGATGCCTTCTCGAAAGTTTTCCCGATCCTCCTGATCCTTGGGCTCGGCTTCTTCCTGAGGCGCAGGCAGTTCCTGCAGCCTGGCACCGTCCAGGAGTTGAAAAAGCTGGTGATCAACGTCACCCTGCCTGCGCTGCTTTTCCTGGCGTTTTCCCGCGTTGATCTCCAGCCGCAGTACGCCCTCATCGTTGGGCTGGTCTTTCTTGCCTGCCTGCTGGCCCTGATGCTCGGTGAGCGTCTCAAGACGATCGCCGGTGATCAGGCCAGGTATTTCCCCGCGCTGATGACCGGCTTCGAAGCCGGGATGATGGGTTACGCCATCTATACCTCGGTATATGGCCAGGAGAACCTCTACAAATTCGGCATCATCGATCTGGGCCAGGTGACGTTCGTGTTTTTCGTCCTGGTGACCGCCCTGGAACGCATCACCACGGGCTCCCGCCCACTGCTCCAAACGGCGAAGAAATTCCTGACCACGCCGGTGATCCTGGCTATCCTGGCCGGGATTCTGTTTAAGGCAAGCGGGTTAGCGGCCGCATTTGCAGCCTGGCCGATCAGCAACAGCCTGCTGGTGACCCTGTCCCTGATCGGCGGGCTGACCACCCCGCTCGTGGCGCTGGTGATCGGCTACGATGTGAATATCCAGCCGGGAAGTTTGAGGATGCCTCTGGTGAGCATCGCGCTCCGGCTGCTGTTCTGGGTGCCTGCCGGGTTGCTGCTCAACTGGCTGGTCGTGGGCGGTTTGCTCCGCCTGGATGCGGGCTTCCAGGCGGCGGTGATGACCATGTTCGTGCTGCCGCCGCCGTTCGTCATCCCGCTCTTCATGCAGGGGGCAGCGTCTGAGGAGCGCAATTTCGTGGTCAACAGCCTTTCGCTGGCCACGCTCGTCACCCTGTTCGCTTTTACTGTGATCACTGTGCTGTACGCACCGGCTGCCCTGCAACCTTAGAAGCCGCGCAGATGGGTGCTTTCCCGCCGGGGCAGCCCCTCTTTGGGCTTTCTCTCCAGGACGACATACTCCAGGCCGCGGGAGGCGCAGAAGGCGCGCTTCTCCGGCCTGTCCCCATCCTCGTTGACCAGATAGATGTCCGCGCGGATCAGCTCGATCTCCGCCGCGGCGTCCAGCCAGCCGGTGCCCGAGGTGAGCAGGGTCCCTTTGACGAAGCGCACGGCCTGCACCATATAGCGCCGCTCATCCTGTGGGAACAGCGGATGCCCCTCGCCCTTGAGCAGGCGCACGTTGGCGTCGTGCCCTACGACCACGTAGAGGTCGCCGTAGGTGCTGGCTTCCTCGAAGAAGCGCACGTGGCCCGAATGAAGCCAGTCGTAACAGCCGGTGACCACCACCTTCTTGCGCCCGGGCGCGGATGGCGTCAGGTCGAGGGGCGGGATGGGAAACCCCTGCAACCGTTCCTCGCCGATCACGCGGTAAGACAGGCCGCGCCGCCGGCAGTAGGCTTCCTTGCGGAGACTGGCGCTCTGCTCGCTTACTGCCCAGGCAGCGCCGTTGGGCAGCGCGGAGCCGGGCAGTTCGTCCAGGTCGTCCACTTCATCCACCAGCTCAACGCGGGAGACAAAGCGCAGCGACGCGAGTAGATAATGGCGCTCCGCCTGGGGGAATTTGGGCGGCCTGCCCGTGACACGGCGCACGGCCTCGTCGGACCACAGCAGCACGCGCAGCGGACCGAGTTTGGCCGCTTCCTCCAGGAAACGCACGTGCCTGGAACGCAGGTCATCGAAGCTGTCCGAAACAAGCGTCTCACCCATGGCTCATATCGACGGGCGTGTATCGAGGCGAATCTTGATCCCAAAGCTGCCCGGCACGGGTTCGGCCGACGCCACGATCAGATATCCTCCGCCGCAGCCTGAATACATGGCGCCGGCGTGGCGCCGCTGGTACCAGGCGAGGAGGCCCATCAGGTCGGTATGCAGCGTGGGGTGGCGTACGGTGTTGGGCAGGATCGCCTCCCAACAGCGCATGCACTCGTTCATCGCCTCCCCCAGGCCGCTCAGGTCGCGGGCCAGGATGGCCTCATAACAGTCCCGCCCGCTGGCCCCCAGGCGGCGTATCCAGGCAGAATCCAGGTTTTTGACCCCCAGCGGGTCGTATCCGGCTGGGCGCGGTTCGATGGGCAACAGGTGAAGGTTCTCTTCGAGCCAGGCGGCAATGGCAGCATCCCGGCAGGATTCCACATGGGAGGGGAAAACGCCGCCGTCAACGGCGTAATCGTAATCCAGGCGGCTGATGCCCGCGTAGATGATGCCGGCCATGTCCTGCGAGCCGGAAGGGTCGGCCTTGTCCTTATTCTCCTCGACGTAGAGCTGGCGCACCAGGATCGCCGGATCGCCGTCAGGCAGCCGATCGCCCCACAGGCGGATGGCTGCATTACGGGTGCTGGTGGCCATCCCGCAGCGGTCCATGAATCGAAAAACCGGCTGCAGGGAGACGACGACCATCGACCCGGGCGGGTCGGGGTTGTGGCGCGAAACGAAAGGCTGGTCGATCCATCCGCCCGCCAGCGCCAGGCGGTAAGGCAGGCCGCCGATCAGGGCGCTCAGATCGTTCGCCTGCGGCGATATCGTCTGACGATCGGCGATTTTGAGCGGTGGGTTGGTTTCTCTTGCGGTCATGGGGCAGTGCGGTTCGGAGAAGATACCCTATTTTACCGGTGATGTATAAAATGAGGAAGCCATTGATGCGCGATCTTCCATTAGAACGCTGCCCCATCTATAATTAGCCTCCTGTCAATTTCTCTCACAAGGAGCAAGGCCGCATGGACACCCAGATTAAACAGAATGAAGATCGGTTCGGCGCACTCGTGCGCTCTGAATTATCGTGGGACGGGGCGCGGGATTACGGGTTTATCCTTGTTGGGGCGGCGGTGCAGGCCGTGGCGATGGACCTCTTTCTGGTACCCGCCCGACTGGTTTCGGGCGGGGTGAGCGGGGCGGCGCAGCTCATCAATGCCTACACCCATTGGCCGATCGGCTTGATGGTTTTCCTCGGCAATGTCCCTCTCTTCCTGCTCGGCTGGCGTTTCCTGGGTGGTCCGCGCTTCGCGCTGCGCACAGCCGTGGCGGTCACCGCCTTTTCTTTCTTTACCGATTTTCTGGCGCGCTTCTTGCCTTTCGGCCTGATCGAGGACCTGGTGCTGAACACCCTCTACGGCGGTGTGCTCCTGGGCATCGGCCTGGGGCTGGTGTACCGCGGCCGTGGCACCAGCGGTGGCAGCGATATCCTCGCGCGCATTCTCAATGACCGGCTCAACATTTCGATCTCGCAGGCCTATCTGGCCAGCGATTCGCTGGTCGTGCTGCTGGCTGGCTTCACCTTTGGCTGGGAGCGAGCCCTGTATGGCCTGGTGATGATTTACGTCAGCGGGCTGGCGGCCGAGCTGGCTTCAGAAGGCAGCGGCGTGCTGCGCACGGCCATCATCATCACCAACCAGGCGCGTGCGGTTTCCGAAAGCATCACCCATGGGCTGGAGCGCGGGGTGACGATCCTCCCAGGCACGGGCGGGTATACCGGCGCGGAACGTCCCGTGCTCTATTGTGTGGTGACCCGTTCGGAGGTGAACCAGCTCAAGGCGCTGGTAAAGGAAGTCGATCCGCGCGCCTTCATGGTGATCGGTGAGGCTCATGAGGCGCTGGGGGAAGGCTTCAAACCCTTGCGCTAGTGGTTACCCACGCTTTCTCCTCGAGCTTCCTCCATAAAATCTATACGCGGGGGTAGCGCAGCAAGACTCCAGAGATCAGCAAGAATTGCCCCAGGTGATACGTCATCATCACCAGCAGTCTGGCGTGCTGCCGCGGGCGTACAAAGCGATCCCAGGCCAGCAGGCTGTCCGAAGCGAAGAACAACGCCGCGCCGGATGTGGCCATCCAGGCTGCTGGCCGCGGCCAGTCAGGGCGCAGCAGGGTCAGCGCGGCGGACAACAGCATCAGGCTGATGACCAGGCTGTAAACTGCCACCGGTAGCTGCAAAGCTCGCGTCTCCGGGTGCTGTCCGACGCCGTTGAGTATCTTCCGTCCAAGCGGTACAGCCGCTGCCGCAACGCCCATGAGGAGCAGAAATTTTTCCCATCCCGGCGGTAGAGGCGCCGGGTTAAAGCCGACCAGGTAGCACAGATGAGCCGCCAGGAAAGCGACCAGACCGTACAGGAACCCGCGTTGTGGGAAGAGCAGAAAAATGTCCCCAACCAGGGAGAAGACCAGCGCCAGAGCGAACCATGTCCGCTGCCCCTGCCATCCTGCCGCCAGACTGAGCCATGCGATCAGCGCCAGCATCGCCGCCGGCTTGGCGAACCGCTCCACGCGCTGCCAGCCGCATCCCACTGCAAGCCAGTCCAGGCCCGCCAGTGCGCCAAATGCGATCGGAAAAACGACCATAAGTCCCCCCGCTCATTTCTTTGGGGCGTAGCCGAGCCAGCGCAGCGTGTTCGGATCGTCGCGCCAGTTCTTGCTCACCTTGACCCTTAACTCGAGATAGGCCCTCCGCCCGGATATACGCTCGATTTCCTGGCGGGCGGCCGAGCCGATGCGCTTGATCATCGCGCCGCCCTCACCAATGACGATCGCCTTGTGCGACTCGCGCTCGACCAGCAGCGTGGCAGCGATGTACGCGCCGGTCTCGCCCCGCTCCTTGTATTCGTCGATGCGCACGGCGATTCCGTGCGGAACCTCGTCGCGCAGGAGAAGCAGGGCCGCTTCACGGATCAGATCAGCAGCGATGTCGCGCTCGTAGAAATCGGTGATCTGCTCCGGATCGTACAGCGGTGGGCCTTCCGGAAGGGCGGCGATCAGCGCGCTCAGCAGCAGGTCGAGGTTCTGGCCAAGGGTGGCCGAGAACGGGATGACGGGCGCCTCGGGCAGAAGCTCCTGATAGGCCTGCACTCTTTCCGCCAACTCGCCTGCCGATACCAGATCGACCTTGTTCAGCCCGAATATGAGCGGGTGGGGATGCTTGAGGCGTTGGATGGCTTCCACCACCAGGCGGTCTTCTTCCTCTGGCGGAGTGCTGAGGTCGCCAAGAAAAAGGACCGCATCGGCATCTTCGAGGGCCTTGACGGCATCCTGGTTCATGTATTCGCCCAGCCGGTGGCGCGGATGGTGCAGTCCAGGCGTATCAACGAAGATCAGTTGCGCGTCTTCGCGGCTGAGGATGGCGAGCTGGCGTCGGCGCGTGGTCTGCGGGCGCGGCGACACCGCCGCAACCTTCTGACCGAGCAGCACATTGATCAGCGTCGATTTCCCCACATTAGGTTTGCCGGCTAAGGCCACAAAGCCGGAGTGGTGGGATGGGGCTGACTCTGCCATGGCTTTATTATACGGGCAAGTGTGCAGCGTCGCATTCTTAACGGGTTAGCGTAGGGTAATCGTAGGGTAATCGTCAAGCAAGCTGCGGAGATGGCTGGTATATTATAGTCAAAGGGCGACTTCTCTTCTTCTCCTCCTTAAGAGAGAGCCGGGGTCGGCGTCCCCGGCTCTCACTGTTTAACCGGCAAACTGTCCTTGAACTAGCCGGTAACGCGCAAAACCCGTCCTCCTCCTGGAGGGCGGGTTTGTCGTTGAAACATCCCCCCACTCCCTTGTATTCCGCCCCAGACTTCAGCGGCGGTCGAGAATTGACTTCATCTTACCGCCTTATTTTTGTCTGAAATTAATAGAGAGGGCGAGGGCGGAATTATGATACACTTATCCCTTGGACATCTCACTTGTCCCAATTCCTCTGGAGGAAACCGCCCATGGTCCCTGAACGCCAGACATACCCGGTCGAAGTGGCTGGTATCCATCGCGACCTGCGCCTGTTCGAGGTTAAGCCAGGCCTGCGCATCGCCATCCTGAATATCCTTGGGGACACCGAACTGGTGCAGGCCTGCGCACGGGCGCTGAGCGAGCGGCTGAGCGGGGTGGATTATGATGTCCTGGTTACCCCCGAGACGAAAAGCGTCCCCCTGGCCCATGCGCTCTCGCTGGAGACCGGCAAGCCGTATGTGATCCTGCGCAAGATGTATAAACCTTACATGGGGGCCGCGCTGTCCGTCGAGACCCTCTCGATTACCACCGGCGAGCCGCAGACGCTCTACCTGGACGAGAAGGACCGCGACCTGATCAGGGATAGGCGGGTGGTGCTGCTGGATGACGTGATCAGCACCGGTTCCACCCTGCAAGGCATGCGTCTGCTCATGCAGCACGCTGGGGCGACTGTGGCGGCCGAGGCGGCCATATTCACCGAGGGCGAGCGAGCGCGCTGGGCGAATATCATCTCCCTCGGACACCTGCCGGTGTTCACCGATTAGCGAGCCTGCCATCCCTGGCCGATGCCCGGCCGCCGCCTTGGAATCCTTACGTGGACGTCCGAGTTTTGGGATGGTCTTCTGAGCGGGAAAGGCCCTGATCGAGAGGCGGGGGGATTTCGAACGCTGGCCACTGACCCGGCTCGCATTCAAGCCCTGGAAACAAACTGAGAGCTTGACAAAACCCAAAAATGGCCTAAAATACCATTGAAAATAAGACCCTCGTTAGGCGAGGCGTCTGCGTAAGACACAAGCCGCTGCCCTGAAATGTCGAGAGACACCAAGGGGTAGACCAGGTGAGGCCGGCTTAAGGCTTTACCCAAGGCGGCTGCGGTATCAAAACAATACCGGCTACGCTACGCAGTGCCGAAGCTCAACCAGTGTGGGTGTTCTTTCTTTTCAAAAGAAAGAAGGGCATTTTCCTCCCTGGTTGAGAAATCTGGGGAGGTTTTATTTTCCACTGCCAGAGCAGCGCGGCGGCGCTGTCGCCGCGTGAATGCAAACGTTCGCTGGCAGTGTGTAAGATGGAGGTCGTCCAGATGGACGCAGACAGTAGTTGCGGTTGTACTAGCAACCGTAGCTGCCTCGAAAACACAGGCATTCACAATGAATCCACCGTCTGGTGGAGACGCGCCTTCGGTTCGCAAGGGAAAGGAAGTAGCGCAGCTCACTAATTCGCGCTAATCCACCCCATCCTCGCGCGCAGACCGAAGGGGGAAATCACCAGGCGGAAATCGCGGTCGACAGGATGGAGGTGGTATATGGGCTTCCTGGCCACAATCGTCACGGTTCCAGCCCGCTTGGGTGCGTCCACTCACAACGCCGGGATTCGCGTTTCCCATCTGCTCATCGAAAGCGCCCAGGCTAATCCGCAAACCCTGTTCGAAAAACTGCAAACCAGTCCCGCTGGATTATCCTCGGAAGAGGCCGAGGAGCGCTTGAAGCTATACGGCGCCAACGTCATCGCCCGCGAAAAGCGAATGACCTTCTTCGTCCGCCTGGGGGAGAACCTTAAGAATCCGCTGGTAATCCTGCTCACGTTGTTAGGTCTGGTTTCTTTCCTGACCGGCGACCTGCGCGCCACAATCGTCATCCTGGTAATGGTTCTCCTGGGGATCGTCCTGCGCTTCGTCCAGGAGGCGCGCGCCGATTCGGCTGCTGAAAAGCTGCGCGCCATGGTCTCCACCACCGCAACCGTCCTGCGCGATGGGGTGAAGCGCGAAGTGCCCCTCAAAGAAATCGTCCCTGGCGACATCATCTATCTTTCGGCTGGCGACATGGTGCCGGCGGATGTCCGCGTCCTTTCAGCCAAGGATTTGTTCCTTAACCAGGCCGCCCTGACGGGCGAGGCTCTGCCGGTCGAAAAATCCCCGTCCAGTGTCAACTTAGATGGGAAAAATCCACTGGAGCTGCCCTGCCTGTGTTTCCAGGGCTCCAACGTCGAGAGCGGCACGGGCACAGCCGTGGTTGTGACCACCGGCAGCAACACCTATTTTGGCTCTCTGGCCGCCTCAATCACCGGCCAGCGCCAGTTGACCAGCTTCGACAAAGGCGTCAACCGCTTCACCTGGCTGATGATCAGCTTCATGCTGGTCATGGTGCCGCTGGTCTTCCTCTTTAACGGGCTTTCCAAACATAACTGGCTGGAAGCCTTCATGTTCGCGCTGGCGGTGGCCGTGGGTTTGACTCCGGAGATGCTGCCAATGATCGTCACGGTTAATCTGTCCAAAGGCGCCATCAGCATGTCGAAGAAGAAGGTCATCGTTAAAAGGCTGAACGCGATCCAGAACTTCGGAGCGATGGATGTGCTCTGCACCGATAAGACCGGCACCATCACTCAGGGGAGGATCGTGCTGGAGAAACACCTGGACGTCTCTGGCCACGAAAACGACGAGATCCTTTACCTGGCCTATCTCAACAGCTACTACCAGACCGGGTTGAAGAACCTGATGGACGTAGCCATTCTCGAACACGTCCATCTCGAGCGGCGGGCGCTGGCCGATGACCGCTATCACAAAATCGATGAGATCCCCTTCGACTTCAACCGCAAACGCATGTCAGTGGTGGTGGAGGACGATGAGGGCAACCGCCTCCTGGTCACCAAAGGAGCGGTCGAGGAAATCTTCAATATCTGTACGCGCGTCGAGGTGAAAGGTAATGTGCTGCCGCGGCTGCCGGAATATGATCGTAAACGCAAGGCCCTGGTAGATGACCTGAACGGGCAGGGCTTCCGCATCATCGGCCTGGCCTATAAATGGCTGCCGAAATACAGCCCGAACGGTGAGATTCCTGGCGCCTATTCGGTGGCCGATGAACAGGATATGATCCTGAAAGGTTTCCTGGCCTTCCTCGACCCGCCGAAGGATACAGCGCCGGAAGCGTTGGCCAAGCTGAACCAGCACAACGTCGTGGTCAAAATCTTGACCGGCGATAATGACCTCGTGACGACCACCATCTGCAAGCAGGTTGGCTTGCCGGTGCAGAACGTCCTGTTGGGTCCGGCGTTGGATGCTATGAGCGATGAAGAACTGGCCGAGGCAGCCGAGACAACCACGGTGTTCGCCAGGCTTTCACCAGCGCACAAAGAGCGCATCATCCGCGCGCTGCAAAAGAGGGGCCATGTGGTGGGATTTATGGGCGATGGCATCAACGATGCCCCTGCGCTCAAGGCAGCCGATGTTGGCATTTCGGTCGATACAGCAGTGGATATCGCTAAAGAATCGTCGGATATCATCCTCCTGGAAAACAGCCTGCTGGTGCTGGAGGAAGGCGTCGTCGAAGGGCGCAAGGTCTTTGGTAACATCATCAAATACATCAAGATGGCTGCCTCTTCGAATTTCGGCAACATGTTCAGCGTGCTGGGCGCCTCGATTTTCTTGCCTTTTGTCCCCATGCTCCCCATTCAGGTGTTGACCAACAACCTTCTGTACGATTTCTCCCAGACGACCATTCCCACCGACGAGGTGGACCGCGAGTGGCTGGTCCGACCGCGCAAATGGGCTATCGGCGAGCTGCGCCGCTTCATCATTTTTATTGGGCCGATCAGCTCGATCTTCGATTACACCACCTACTTCCTGATGCTGTACGTCTTTAATTGCTGGAACAACCCAGATCTGTTCCATACCGGCTGGTTCGTCGAGAGCCTGTTCACTCAGACATTGATCATTCACGTCATCCGTACCAACAAGATTCCTTTCATTCAAAGCCGGGCCTCGAAACCATTGATTCTGACCTCACTGCTGATTGTGGCCCTGGGCGCTTTTCTGCCCTTCTCCCCGCTGGCCAGCACGTTGGGCTTCGTGCCGCTGCCGCCGCTCTACTGGCTGTTCTTGTTCGCTATGCTGATAACCTACGTAGCCCTGACCCAACTGGTGAAGACATGGTTCATCCGCCGGTTTGGCGAATGAAGAAAGGCGTTAGCCTTCTGAATCCATCAAACTGCCTGTGGCCTTAGGTCAGGGTTGGATAGACGCGTTTTATTCCAGCGGTCCGAAGGCGCTCACCTCGATGGTCGATTCGGCGCTGGGCTGGAGGCAGGCGGGCGTCTCATCGCGCGGCCGCCCGTTGGGATCCGCCAGTGCTGCCTGCACCTGGCCCTCGTGACCGGCCAGGGTGACCCTCAATGTCAGGCCTTCATGGGCTGCTTCCCCGCACCAGTTGGACCAGACCACCCGGGCGCCCGCGACCGAGCCCGCTGCGAGGATGTAGGTTTCGCCGACCGGTGTGACCACCGGCGCCTTCTGATTCACAGCCAGGCGGTTTCCCCGCCCATCCAGCAGCGCCGCCCGCGGAACGCCAGAGAGGGTACAGGACCGGGAGGTGTAGTTGGCCAGGGTGATCTCTCCGGTGAGCGCTTCTCCCACGCTTTGCCAGTCCGCGCTGGCGGTTAGATCGGACAGGCGGCAGGGGGCCTCGCGGCTGACTGGCGGAACAGACGCGGTGTGCATGACTGAGACCAGCGTGGGTGGGGCCTGGCCGCACCCTGCGAGAAGGACGCTGAGCAGAACGGTCAGGCCGGATAACCGGGACAATTTGAGCATAGGCGAAATTCGGGGGCGCAAACCGGCTATCTCGGCTCGACGTGCGCGGCGCGGCTGGCTCGGCATAGGTACACTTGGGCTTCGCGCCCGGTCGCCTCTCGATAGCCCGCCTTGAGCTTCCCGATGAAATTCTCGGCCAGCTCCTCTGCCACCAGATTGACGGTGCAACCGCCAAAGCCTGCCCCGGTCAGTCTGGCCCCGTGGCAGCCGGGCAGGCCGCCGGCGATTTCGACCAGAGCATCCAGCTCGGGCGTGCTGACCTCGTACAGGTCGCGCAGGCTGGCGTGTCCGGCGAACATGAGCTGCCCGAAAGCCGCCACATCTCCCGCCTGTAGACAGACGACCGCGCGTTCGACGCGCGCGCACTCTTCGACCACATGGCGGGCGCGCTTGCGGACAACTTCCGGGAGGGTTGACGCCAGGGCCTCGAACTGCTCAGGCGTGACGTCGCGCAGCGCCCGGATGGTCGGCAGGTTGCGACGCAGCAGTTTCACCGCCTGTTCGCAGGCGTTGCGGCGCTCGTTGTAGGCCGAGGACGACAGGCTGCGCCGCACCCCTGAATCGGCGATGATGATCACGGTGCCTTTTGGAAGCGGAATGGGGCGCCATTCCAGCGTGCGTGTGTCGAAATATAAGGCGTGGCCTTCGACGCCGTGGGCGCTGGCGAACTGGTCCATCAGGCCGCAGTTGACCCCCACGTAACGGTTCTCAGCCCGCTGACAAAGCAACGCCAGCTCCATAGGCGAGGCCTGCCAGCCGCCCAGTTCGCGCCAGGCGACGGCGAAGGCCAGCTCGAGCGCCGCCGATGAGCTCAGCCCGGCGCCAATCGGGATGTCGGAGGTGAAGGCGCCCTCCATTCCGGCGACGGTGTACCCGGCGCCCTGTAGCGCCCAGGCGACCCCCGCCGGGTAGAGCGCCCAGGCGGGCAGCGGTTGTCCGTCTGTGTCGGTCTTGTCCTCCAAACCATCCAGGAAGAACGACGCCTCCTCGCCCAGATCGAGAGCGCGGAGGCGCACGCGACGGTCAGAACGCGGGGTAAAGGCCAGTTGCACCGAGCGGTCGATCGCAGCCGGCAACACCGGCCCATCATTGTAATCAACATGTTCGCCCAGCAGGTTCACCCGTCCGGGTGCCACGGCGATCCCCCGCGCATCTGGACAGGCCGCGAGCAGGTTGGAAGTCTTCATTTGGTCGGAAGGATTGGATGCCTCCCTGGCTCTGGTCACACCCATCGTGGATACCCCCCGGGCTTTCGTATCGAACGAGCTGGCTGCGATCAGCCGGGCGTGGAAGCCGACTGCTCGTTTGGGTCCTTCGCGGCGATGAGCGCACGTTTCTTCTCGTGCGGCAATTGCTTGATGGCCTGCTCCCGGCGCATGGCGGTGGAGCGGTCGGGCTGCGGCTCAACGTAAACCAGGCGAACGGGCAGGTGGGTGCGCGTATACCGCGCGCCGCGGCCGCGGTTGTGCTGACTTGCCCGGCGCTGCGGGTCGGTGCTCCAGCCGGTATAGTATGAGCCGTCGGCGCATTCCAGGATGTAACAGTAATAGCCCATGCGCATATTAAGATGGCTGGCGCGGTTCCCGACGCGGGGATCGGATGCCTGTGCCGAACATCTTGTCCAGGATTCCGCCATGCGGGTGTGCATCGGGACGGATGACTTCCTCGGCCAGCCAGTCGGCTTTCGTGCGTTGCTTGATCCATAACTCGCGTCCGGCCCGCGCCTGATCGAGCAGTTCTTCGACAGCAATGGGATCGCCTTTTTCGATCTTTTCGCGCATTTCGAGCAAGGCCGATTGCAGATCGTTCAGCACGCGCAGGACGTTTTGGCGGTTGAGCACGGCCGCGTGGCCGATGCCTCGGCTCTCGTCCGGATTCATGATCGGAGAGGTGACGGCGGCGTAAGAACGTCCGGCAATCTTGCGGCCTTCGCGCCAGCCGGGCTGTGACAGGGTGGCGATGAGCATGGCGGCAGAAACGAGCTGAGGGAGAATGTAGCAGGCGGCCAGCAGTCCATCCGCCTCGGCCGGATCGGCGAAGAGGGGCGCGGCGCCGAGCATTTCGGCCAGGTCGGCCGCCAGCTTGATGGCGGGTGTGCTGGCTCCGGCCGCCGTGGTGATGATCATCATGCCCTTGTTGAACAGATCCGGGTGAATGGCTTCCGGACCGAGGGCGGTTTCGCTGAGATAGTCCGGATTGATGGCTGGCGTCATGGTGACGAAGTGCCGGCCCTGCGGGAGAAGCTGGGAAGCCCATTCGGTGGCAGCGCCGGAAAGCGGGCTGGTGTCGACCACGATGGCGCCATCGCGCAGGTCGGTAGTGATGGTCTCTAACGTTTCGCGCAGCTCGTCGGGCGGCACAGCCAGGATGACCACATCTGCACCGCGCGCGGCATGCGAAGGCCAGCCAGCGGCTTCGTCGATGGCGCCGATCTTTTGGGCGTGTAGAATCTTGGCTCTATCGCGGTCGGCGCCTCGACGAGAGAGGTTGTCTTTGTGGTCAGCCAGTGCCAGGCCGATCGAGGCGCCGATTTGACCCATACCGATGATGGTGATCTGGATCGTCATGCGGGAACTCCTATCAATAAACGCGCAAGGGTCGTCATGGGTGGATAAAGGATCATGCCGAGCAGATCGATGCCCACCAGCGGCCCCAGGAAAACCAGCACAATGAGGAGGACAGGTCCGTAAGGGCGGATGCGCTCCAGCGCGTTGGCCCAGCGGGGAGGGAAGAAGTATTCGGCGATCTTGTCGCCGTCCAGCGGCGCGATAGGGATCAAATTGAAGAGCATCAGCAGCAGGTTGATTTCGAGGAATTCGAAGGTGAGCTGGTAAGGAGTGGGCAGGATGCCGGTGGAGGAGAATGTCGGGGTAAAAAGGTTCATGCGGATCGGTACGGCTGCCAGCAGCGCCATGAGGAAGTTAGAGGCCGGCCCGGCCAGGGATACCCACATCACCGCTGCGGAGGAACGGCGGCCCAGGGCATAAGGATTGATGGGCACCGGCTTGGCCCAGCCAAAGCCGGCCAACAGCAGCATCAGCGATCCGATGGGGTCCAGATGGGCGAGCGGATTGAGGGTGAGGCGGCCGTTCATGCGCGGGGTATCGTCGCCGAAGGAGTCGGCCACCCAGGCGTGGGCAAACTCGTGCACCGTGAAAGCGATCAGCAGAACAACGATCCGGGAAATGATGGTGGGGAGGTCCAGACCGAAAATCATAGAAAAAATATACCTTCAATCAGGCGCGCATTGGAAACGAACTCCTCATGTATGCGCCAGGGGTGATTATACTGCGTGTTGTGGTAAAAATGACGCAAAACTTTGGTTCCTGGACTAGACGAGGAGAAAGCAGGCTTCACAATTTCTGTGGAACGAAACAGGATTCATTCACACCCATTCATGCCCCTTGCGTTAGATGGGTCGTAGGTTGAGAATGGTATAATGATTAAAATATGCTCCCCGATCTCGGACTTGGCGACGTCGTCCGCCTGCGAAAGCCTCATCCATGCGGAAGTTACGAATGGAAAGTGGTCCGTCTGGGGGCCGACATCGGACTGGAGTGCCTGGGCTGCGGCCGGCGAATTTTGCTGGCTCGCCGAGATCTGGCACGACGCTTGAAAACTCTCGTGCGTCGAGGAGTGGATGAACATTCAACAACCTGACCAACCTCATGTGCTGTTCCTCTTTTCTGACACCGGAGGAGGGCATCGCAGCGCAGCCGAGGCGATCATCGAGGCCTTGAATCTGGAATTTCCCAACGAACTCACCACCGAGATGGTGGATATCTTCAAAGAATACGCGCCGCCCCCCCTGGATCTGGCGCCGGTGCTTTATCCGCCCATGTCGCGTGTGCCGGACGTGTGGGGGTTCACGTATAAAGTAAGCAATGGGCGGCGTCGGACGAATTTTATCAACAATGTATTTTGGCCGTACGTCCGGCGGGCCTCTCACCGCCTGGTGGAGGAGCATCCTTCAGACCTGATTGTCTCGGTGCATCCGCTTGCCAACGCTCCAGTGCTGCGGGCGCTGGGCCCCAACCGCCCGCCGTTCATCACCGTGGTGACGGACATGGTCTCAACGCACGCATTCTGGTATCATCCCGGAGCCGATCTGGTGATCGTGCCCACCGAGGCCGCTCGGCAACGGGGGATCGAATACGGCATCGCGCCAGAGCGCATCCGTGTAATTGGCCTGCCGGTGGCAGAGCGTTTCACTCGCCCAATCGGCGACCAGCGTGAGCTACGCAAGCGGCTTGGCTGGCCCGCAGACCTTCCGGTGGTGCTTCTGGTAGGCGGCGGCGAGGGGATGGGACCGTTGGAGCGCACCGCTCACGCGATCGCCGCGGCGCGGCTGCGCATCGCTCTGGTAGTGGTCGCCGGACGAAACCGTAAGCTCAAGCAAAGGTTGGAGGCCTACTCCTGGCCGATGCCCACCTTCATCTATGGGTTCGTGCGCGAGATGCCCGATTTCATGCGCGCCGCCGATGTGCTGGTAACGAAGGCCGGGCCGGGAACCATCAACGAAGCCTTTATCGCCGGGCTGCCAATGATCCTTTACAGCCGCATGCCCGGGCAGGAGGACGGCAACGTTACTTACGTTGTCGAAGAAGAGGCCGGCGTATGGGCGCCCCAGCCTGATCAGGTGGTGGCCGCGCTCAAATATTGGATCGAGCACCCCGAAGAACGCAGGCGCGTAGCGCAGAACTGCCTGCGTTGCGCGCGACCCGAGGCCGCCCGGATGATTGCCCGCATCATCGCCCAAAAAGTGGGCATCGCTGAGACCGTTTGATTGCATCGCTAACGAGGACAAAGCACCCGGCCTCCATCGGGGGTGAGCGGGCCGATCTCTTGCCGTGAGTATCGGCCTGCCTTATAATCCAGTCGAGATGCCCATTCTGAATGCGAATACTTTGGAATTTTTCAGCCGAAGCCCTGAGCAGACCCGGCGCGTGGGAATGCGCCTGGGAGCCATGCTTCAACCCGGTGATCTGATCTGCCTTTCGGGCGAGCTGGGCAGCGGCAAAACCACACTTGTGCAGGGCATCTCACGCGGGTGGGGCTCGTTGGATGGCGTATCCAGCCCGACGTTCATCTTGGTCAACATCTACCGCCGGCCCAGTGGAGAACGGCTTTACCACATGGACGCCTACCGCCTGCGCAACGCTGCCGAAGCCGAGGAGCTGGATGTGGCTTTGATGCTGGAGAATGGTCCGTTGGTGGTGGAATGGCCTGAGCGAGTGCGTGAAGCGCTTCCGCATGAAAGCTTATGGGTGGACCTGCGTTGGCTGGCGGATGAGCACCGCGCCATGGTCTTCACCGCGCGAGGCAGCCGCAATCAGGAGTTGCTGGCCGAGTTGCGCAGGCGCATTTTCGGAGGGTTGTGATGCTGCTGGCGGTGGATACTTCGACTCGTTGGGTCGGCCTGGCGTTATATGATGGAGACCAGGTGATCGGCGAGATGGTATGGAAGAGCCAAAACCACCACACGGTCGAGCTGGCGCCGGCTATCGATTCGCTGCTGGAACGCGCGGGTTATGGCAAGAAGGACCTCCGGGCGTTGGGTGTGGCCATCGGACCAGGATCTTTCACCAGTTTACGGGTGGGCCTGGCGGTGGTAAAAGGAATGGCGCTGGCATTACGCCTTCCGGTCGTGGGCATTCCTACTCTGGATGCTTTGGCTGCAGCCCTTCCGCCTATGGATGTGCCCCTGGCAGCCGTGCTGCAGGCCGGGCGCGGCCGCCTGGCGCTGGGCTGGTACACCGTCCAGAATGGCGTCTGGAAGGCGAACGGCGACGTGCAGGTGATCGATAGCGAAGAGTTCGCGCGGCGCATTCACAAGCCCATTCTGGTGGCCGGTGAATTGACAGCCGAGGAACGGCGGATTCTGGCGCGTAAGCGCAAGAATGTGCTGCTGGTTTCGCCAGCTCAAGCGCTGCGCCGGCCAGGTTATCTGGCGGAGCTGGCCTGGCAGCGCTGGCAGGCTGGACAAATGGACGATGTAGTCAGCCTTTCGCCAATTTACCTGCATGTAGCCGAGCCGATACCGGAGTGAGTGTGGAACAGCCAGTGGTCGAACCGATCATCCGCCGCATGCGGCTGGAGGATGTTGAGCAGGTGCATGCCATTGACGTACTCTCATTCAGCATGCCATGGACCGAGCGATCTTATCGATTCGAGCTGACCGAGAATCCCAGCTCCCACCTGTGGGTGGCTGAGTTGGACGGGCGTGTGGTGGCCATGATCGCCTACTGGCTGATCGTCGATGAAGCGCACATTGGCACGATTGCGGTGCATCCAGAATACCGCCGGCGCGGGATCGCCCGGCGTTTATTGGCCGAGACGCTGATCGCCATGAGCGAGAAAGGCGCTCGCTCGGCGACGTTGGAGGTGCGGCGGAGTAATCTGGCTGCTCAAGACTTGTATCGGAAATTTGGTTTCAAAGTTGTGGGTCTGCGCCCGCGATATTATCGCGACAACAATGAAGATGCGCTGCTGATGACATTGGAGAACATCGACCGCGAAATTCTCCAGCGGCTAGTTTAAGGTGGAAGGCGAAAACCAGGGTGGCGGCGAGGTGGATATGATCGATCGCGAGGAAGTACTGCGACAAGTGGCGCGCGAAGTATCGGTCTGTGAGAGGTGCGCGCTGCACTATTCACGCAAGCTGGCAGTGCCGGGTGAAGGACCGGCGGACGCCGAGATCATGATGATTGGCGAGGGGCCTGGCTTCCACGAGAACGAGCAGGGCCGGCCCTTCGTCGGCGCGGCGGGCAAGTTCCTGGAGGAGCTGCTCGCCAACATCGGTCTGAAGCGCAGCGATGTGTTCATCTGTAATGTGGTCAAGTGCCGGCCGCCTGGCAACCGAGATCCTTTAGCCGATGAGCTGGCCGCCTGCCGACCTTACTTGGAACGCCAAATCGAGGCGATCAACCCACGGGTGATCGTCACGCTGGGGCGCTTTTCGCTGGCCCATTTTCTGCCCAACGCGCGCATCGGCGCCATCCATGGCAAGGCGACGCGGGTTAATGGCCGGCTGGTGGTGGCCATGTACCATCCGGCGGCGGCGTTGCATCAGGCTTCTCTTCACGACACGATCGTATCTGATTTCATGCGCATCCCGGAATACGTTGCCCAGGCGCGCCAGATGAGCGCGGTGAATTCGGCCGCGATGCAACCTGAGGAGACGGAGACGCGCTCTCAGGACGATGAGCCCAAGCAGCTCAGCCTGTTCTGATCATTTTTTACGCCCACGAGGGAAAATGAGCGAGGAAATACGTCGAGGGATCATCCAACGTTTGAAAGACCGCACGGCGAAGGTCGCCGTACTGGGGCTGGGATACGTCGGCCTGCCGCTGGCAACGGTTTTCGCCGAAGCAGGTTACCAGGTCACGGGAATCGACCCGCTAGAGGAGAAAGTTACCGCCATCCAGGGCGGGAAGAGCTACATCCAGGATGTAACGGATGAGCAGGTGGCCAATCTGGTGGCAGCGGGCCGCTTGAAAGCGACGGCGGATTTCTCCGTGTTGGCCGATGCCGATGCGGTCAGCATCTGCGTGCCAACGCCGTTGCGCAAGACCGGCGACCCCGACCTCTCATACATCGTTTCAGCAACTGAATCGGTCGCAAAATATCTCCATAAAGAGATGGTCATCGTGCTGGAATCCAGCACTTACCCGGGTACTACCCGCGAGCTGGTCCTTCCTAGGCTGGAAGAGACCAGCGGTTTAAAGGCGGGTGAGGACTTCTTCCTGGCCTTCTCGCCCGAGCGGGTGGACCCAGGCCGCAAGGATTGGACGACGCAGAATACTCCCAAAGTAGTGGGGGGGATCACCCCCGCCTGCTGCGAAGTGGCGACAACTTGGTACAGCCAGGCGCTGCAAACGGTTGTACCGGTTTCATCGTCCGAAGTGGCCGAGATGGCCAAGCTGCTGGAGAATACCTTCCGCATGATCAACATCGCCATGGTCAACGAGCTGGCAGTCATGTGCGACCGGCTGGGTGTGGATGTGTGGGAGGTGATCGAAGCTGCGGCGACTAAACCGTTCGGCTTTATGAAATTTACCCCTGGGCCAGGGTTGGGCGGCCACTGCATCCCGATTGATCCGATCTACCTGTCCTGGAAGCTGCGCACGCTGAACTACAACGCGCGCTTCATCGAGCTGGCTTCGGAGATCAACACCAACATGCCGCGTTTTGTGGTCAGCAAGGTGCAGGACGCGCTCAACGATCTGGGCAAGCCGCTCAAGAACAGCCGCATCCTGGTGCTGGGGGTGGCTTACAAACCTGACGTAGACGACCTGCGCGAATCTCCGGCGTTGGATGTGATCGGTTTGCTGCGCCAGAAGGGCGCGCTGGTATCCTTTCATGACCCCTACATCCCGCACGTATCCCAGGACGCCTGGGAGTTGGATAGGATTGAGGACCTGATGGGAGGAGTAAGCCAGGCGGACTGCGTGGTGATCGTCACCAACCATGCCGCTTACGACTATGCGGCCATCCTGGAAGCGGCCGGGCTGATCGTGGACACTCGCAACGCACTTGGCGAAGCCGGACGGAACAATCCTAAAGTGGTGCGCCTCTGATGGCGGATTATCTGGTTACCGGAGCTGCCGGTTTTATCGCCTCGCGCGTGATCGAGATGCTGCTCGACCAGGGCCATCGTGTGCTGGGCGTGGATAACCTGAACCGTGCCTACGATGTCAGGATGAAAGAATACCGCCTGGCCCGCCTGCAAAGACGACCGGGCTTCACCTTCAGGCGGATGGACATCGCCCGACGCGAGGAGGTCGAAGAACTGCTGCGGGAGGAAGGCGCATTCGAGGCAGTGATCAACCTGGCTGCACGGGCCGGTGTCCGCTCCAGCGTTGAGGACCCTTGGTCTTACCTGGAGACGAATACCCTCGGCACGCTGAACCTGTTGGAGTTTTGTCGGAAGAAAGGCATCGCCAAATTCGTCCTGGCTTCATCGTCCAGCGTATACGGCAACAACGCCGTCAGCCCTACACCCGAGGACGCCGACAGCGACCACCCTTTGCAGCCTTATGCAGCCTCCAAGAAAGCGGCCGAGGCGTTGAGCTACAGTTACCACTTCCTCCACGGAATTGACGTGACTGTTTTTCGCTACTTCACCGTCTATGGTCCAGCCGGACGGCCCGACATGGTCATGTTCCGTTTTGTGCAATGGATCGCCGAAGGGCGGCCGGTGCGGCTTAATGGGGATGGAATGCAGACGCGCGGATTCACATACATCGACGACATTGCCCGCGGCACGCTCCTCGGACTGCGCCCGCTTGGTTACGAGATCATCAACCTGGGCGGCCATCAGGCGATCAGCATGAACGAGCTGATCACCATGCTGGAGGAGCGCCTGGGTCGCAAGGCAAAGGTGGTGTATCAGGCCATGCATCCGGCTGATGCGTTAGGCAACCTGGCCGATGTGAGCAAGGCCGGAAGGCTGCTGGGCTGGGATGCGGAAGTCGACCTGCACGAGGGCATCGGGCGAATGGTAGCTTGGTACCTGGCGGAGCGCGCCTGGGCGAGCCAGATCGAGACTCCATGAAGCATTTCTCCAAGATCGTCGGCGCCTGGACGCAGGATCACCTGCTGGGCCGGGTGGTGCGCAATACGAGCTACCTGTTCAGCAGCAGTACGGCCAGCATGGGGCTGACCTTCTTGCAAGGCATCCTGGCCGCGTTGCTGCTCGGCCCCGAGAATTACGGCAAGCTTGGCATCATTGTGACCTTCGCTTCCACGGTCAACCGGCTGCTCTCATTCCGTATGGGTGAAGTGGTGGTCAAATACGCCGGCCAATACCTGGCCCTGGATCGCAAAGAGGAAGCCGCGGGGGTCGTTAAAGCAGCCGGACTGGCCGAGGCCGTTACCTCGGTTGTGGCCTACTTACTGCTGGTATTGTTGGCGCCACTGGCAGCCCGTTTCATCGTGAAGGATCCCGGAACGGCGCCTCTGATCGTGATCTACGGCGTTGCCCTGCTTGCCAGCCTGATCTTTGAGACATCCACGGCAGCGCTGCAGCTTGGCAACCACTACCGCACCCAGGCGGTGATCAACCTGGCGCAAAGTGCGCTGACCGCCGGTCTGATTCTGGTTGCGTTTATCGCTCATGGCAGCCTGACCGAGGTGCTAGGCGCCTATCTGTTCGGCAAGCTGCTCATGGGCGTGGCGACGACCCTGGCGGCCATTTACTGGATGAAACCGCTGCTGGGCGAAGGCTGGCTGCGCGCCAGGCTGAGCGTGTTGCCCGCTAAGGCCGAGATGGCTGGTTTTGCTTTGAGCACCAATCTGTCGGGCACGATCAACATGGTCTTTCGCGACAGCGAGTTGCTATGGGTGGGTTTCTTCCTGGGCAGCGTGCAGGCCGGGTATTATAAATTCGCGCTGGCGCTCATGAATGTGATCGCCCTGCCGATCACCCCGTTCGTTTCCACGACGTATCCGGAGCTTGCCCGTACGATCGCACGCCGTGAGTGGGCATCGTTGCGCTCGCTGTTGCGGCGTACCGCGCTGATCGCGGCGGCGTGGACCCTGGGCTGCGCTCTGGTCGTCCTGGTCTTGGGACAACCAGTGCTGCACATGCTGAAGAACGGCGAATATTTGCCTGCTTTCCCGGCCATCCTGATCCTGCTGATTGGGTACGGGATGGCCAATATATTTTTCTGGAACAGACCACTGTTGCTGGCGATGGGCGATCCAAACCTGCCGCTATTGGTCAATTTACTGGTTGGCGCGATCAAGACGGGGTTGCTGTTCGTGGTAGTACGCCCGTTTGGATACCTGGCGCAAGCGGGCTTGCTTTCAGCTTATCTGGCGCTGACAGTAGCCATCATCGTTGGGGCAGGCTTGCGGCGCGTGTTCAGCGCGGAAAAGGCAGCTTTAGCAGGGACGCCAGCATGAGGATTGTGTGCATCTCCGCTTCGCAGGTACCCGCGCAGACGGCGAACTCGATTCAGGTGATGAAGGTCTGTCATGCTTTGACCCGGTTAGGACATAAAGTGCGCCTGTTCGTTCCGGGTGATCTGGCCGTTGCCTGGGAGGATCTGGCAGAGCTGTACGGGTTGGACGAGACATTCGAAATCTCCTGGATGCATGCCAGGCCGGCATTGCGCCGCTACGATCTGGCCTGGACGGCGGTGCGCCGCGCGTGCGAGCTGGGCGCGGAGGTGGTATACACCTGGATGCTCCAGGCGGCCGTTCTGGCGCTGTGGCGTGGAGTGCCGACTGTGTTGGAGCTGCACGACCGCGTCACCGGCAGGATCGGCCCCTGGTTGTTCCGTCGTTTCCTGGCGGCGAGGGGAGAGAAGCGCCTGCTGCTGATTACCCAGGCTCTTCGCCAGCGATTGGAGCACGACTTTGGCGTCCAGCTATCCCAGGACGTGGCGATTCTGGCGCCCAACGGCAGCGAACCAGAGCGTTATGCCAGCCTTCCATCAGCGAACGAGGCGCGCCAGCAGCTCGGTCTACCCGAGCGGACCACAGCCGTCTACACAGGCGGGTTTTACGCCGGGCGGGGGATGGAGCTGCTGGCAGGTCTGGCACAGGCTTTTCCGCAGGTGGGCTTTGTGTGGATCGGCGGCCGTCCGACCGAAGTGGAGAAATGGGGTGCGAAGCTGGCGGGTGAGGGGATCAATAACGTCATCCTGACCGGTTTTGTGGAGAATCGTAAGCTTCCGCTCTACCAGGCAGCCGGCGATATCCTGCTGATGCCTTACGGACGTGTGATTGCCGGCAGCTCAGGAGGCAATTCGGCGGATATTTGCAGCCCGATGAAGATGTTCGATTATTTGGCCAGTGGGCGGGCGATTCTGGCCAGCGATCTACCCGTGCTTCACGAGGTGCTGCACGAGAGCAACGCAGTCTTCTGCCCGCCGGAGGATGAGCAGGCCTGGAGAGAGGCGCTGGCGGCGCTGCTCGCTGATTCGGCGCGGCGAGAGGCGCTGGGACGTCAGGCCAAGGCTGACGCTGGACGCTATTCATGGGTCGAGCGGGAGCGACGCGCTCTGGAGAATTTTCCAAGGCAGCAGTAGATGGGAGCAAAGGTGCGCGGCTGGTTGGCGGGATTGGTCGTACTGGCGGTGGGGTCGACGGCCAGGCTGGCTCTATTTTTCTTCTATCCACCGGCGAAATTCAGCGACTCGAGCACCTACCGCTGGTTGGCAGATCGCATCCTGGACGGATGGAAGGACTACAACGGGACACGAACACCGGGTTATCCACTGTTCATGGCTCTGCTGGGGTCGGATCAGAATGTGTATCTTGTCCAGCTCGTCCTGGGTGTGGCTGTCGCAGCGATCCTGTTCTACATTGGTTGGCGGGCGACGGGTAGCCCCTGGTTTGGCGCTATGACTGCACTGGGCCACGCGCTCAACGTGCAGCAGATTTTCTTCGAGGCCAGCCTGCTGTCTGAATCGCTGACTGCTTTCTGGATTGCACTCACAGCCCTGGGCGTCTTCCTGTGGATGCGATCACCCGGCGGGCGGAACTGGCCCCTGGCAATCTTCACTGGCACAGCGGCCGGCCTGTCCGGGCTGACGCGCCCCCTGTTCGTCTTCTTGCCGTTCTGGGCGGCCCTGGTCATGGCGCTGGCAGACAGCGCTGGTCGTTTGCGCTTGAAATGGCGTCCACTGGCAGCCACCATTCTCCCGGGATTATTAATCATCGGGACGTGGGTCAATTTCATCCACAGCCGCTTCGCTATGTGGAACCTATCGACTCTGACCGGCTATCAACTCGTTCAACACACCGGCTATTTTTTCGAATACGTGCCAGATCAGTACGCCGCCATCCGGGACACGTACCTGCGTTACCGTGACGAGCGCATTCGCGAGTATGGTACGCAGGGCAACGCCATATGGGCGGCCATTCCAGATATGATGAAGGCCTCGGGCATGGGCTTCACCACCCTCGATATTACCCTGACTAAGATCTCATTGCAGCTCATCTGGCAGCATCCAGGACTTTATTTGAAAACAGTATGGAGCGGCTGGTGGATGTTCTGGCTGGCGCCGGTCTACTGGCGGCCAGAGGGCTTCTCCTTGCCTGGCTTAAGGGAAGCGATGTCCGTTGTGGTAACATTAGTCCACTTCCTGCTCATCGGGGTGAACACGGTTTTCCTGGCGAGTTCTTTGGCTGCCCTGGTCTGGCGCCGCTTAAGGAAGCTATGGCGCGTCGGCGCTTTTCCGGCTTTTTTGGCGGCTACCGTGTGGCTCACCTCGGTGCTGCAAACCTTACCGGACCACGGTGACAATCCGCGCTTTTTAGTTCCCTTGCAATCCCTGGTTGTGTTCTGGGTGATATGGATCGCTTATCATTGGAGCAAGAACCGACATGAGCCGCTTTTTCACAAAGGCTAAGTTGCATTTCCTGCTGTTCCTGGCAACAGCCTTGATGCTGGGTGCAGCCCTGGCTGGGATGGACCGCGCCGGCAGTTTCACAGTGGAATGGCTGGCCGCCACCGTGCTGCTCTTCCTGGGGCTGGCGGCAGGTTACGCTGCCTTCCGCTGGACAGGTGCAGGTCGAGTGGTGGTATGGATGGTCGCCCTGGCTTTCCTGATGCGCCTGGCAGGCGGTATAGCGCTGGAAAAACTGCTTCCGCTGGGCGGCTACACCGCGAACGAATGCCAGAACGCCGGTTATGTTTATTTCGACGCCTGCCACCGTGATGCACAAGCGTGGGACCTGGCCAAATCGAACCAGCCGTTGTGGAGCGCGTTCACGGCGGATTTCGCCAACGACCAGTATGGCGGGCTGCTCTCACTCAGCGCGCTGGTTTACCGCTATCTAAGCCCCGATCAACAGCGCCCGCTTCTCATCGTGCTGTTGGGAGCCATCACTGCAGCGCTGGGCATTCCTTTCCTGTGGGACGCGCTGCGATCTAAGTGGAATGAAGGGACGGCTGGTATCGCTGGCTGGATCTTGGTCCTTTACCCGGAAAGCATCCTGCTGGGCAGCTCGCAGATGCGCGAACCATTCCTGATCACACTCATTGCCCTGGCATTCTGGGGGGTGGTGATCTGGAAACAAAGGAGGAGTGCAGCCGCATTAGCGCTGGCGATCAGCGCCGCAGGGTTGTTCCTCTTCTCCTGGCGAGTGGGCTTGCCGATAGCGGCGGTGCTCCTAATGTGGGTGTGGCTGGACGGGATCATGCCTCGTCTGCTGGAGCGATGGAAGGCGTTGGGCTGGATTGGGCTGAGTCTCGTGGCGTTGGCCATTGTGGGTGTGATGGGCGCCTGGCTGGTGGCCTCGGCCCAATGGGACATTCACCTGGCAGTGCTCAACTCTGGGTGGGTGCAGCGCCTGACCGAGCCGTTGGGGAAATATGCCTTGGTGCCTTTCGTCACCCTTTACGGAATCGCTCAGCCGGTGCTGCCGGCGGCACTGGCCGACCCGGCCACGCCTCTGTGGCGTACGATCGGCAGCCTGCGCGCGGCGGGCTGGTATGCGCTGGCGCCCTTTCTGATCTATGGGCTGGTGAGCGTATGGAAAGCGAAAGAGAGCCGCGAGCGTCGCCTGCTGATCCTGGTGGCGGCGGTCTCCTGGGTGTGGATCTTGATTTCGGCCGTGCGCGGCGGCGGCGATCAATGGGACAATCCGCGCTACCGCACCATCCTGCTGCCCTGGATAGCCTTTCTGGCCGCCTGGGCCTGGGATTGGGCGCGCACTCATCGCGACGCCTGGCTTGGACGCTGGCTGGCGGTGGAGGGTATCTTCCTGGTCTTCTTCACCGAGTGGTACGCCAGCCGGTACACGCGTCTAATCCCGCGCCTGAACTTCTGGGTCATGGTGGGGACGATCGTGGTGTTAAGCGTCGCCGTGTTGGTAGGAGGGTGGATGTGGGATCAGCATCGAAAGTCTAGACTATCTGAGGGGACTGTTACCGGCGCAACAAAGTAATCGGTCAGCATCTTTATCGATCAAGTTATCTGGAAAGGTGTTCTGAATGCGAGGCAAATTGCTCCCTCCCTCTAAGATCACCAAAGAGTGGATAGCCTATGGGATCGCGTTCCTGGGCGGTATGGCTTACCTGGTTCAGTTATGGGTCTACGCGCATAGCCAGACGCCAACCCTTGACGAAGGTACGTACCTCGAAAAAGGGTATTTATTCGTGCGCGGCGTTTACAAACCTTTTCAGCCGTATGGGTTTTGGACGAATAAGACGCCGCTGGCTTTCACCATACCAGGCGTCATCCAGGTTTTATTCGGAGAGGGACTGCGCAGCGGCCGATATTTTGCCATCTTTCTGAACGTCTTGATGCTGGCGGCCATCTGGATTTTGGTCCGCCGGTTAGCTGGCAAGCTTTCAGCCGCATTTGTTGTGGCTGCCTTCGCCCTCAATCCGGCGTGGGCGAAAATCTACAGCACCGCGAACTCGCAAATACTGATCGCCTGCATGCTGGTGTGGATTCTGGCGCTATTGATGGGCAGGGATCGGCCAATCTGGCAGATCATTCTGGCAGGCGTGCTTTCTGGAATGCTGGTAATGACGCGCATAAACATGGCGCCGGTGCCCCTATTTGCGCTTGGATATGTTTTTTGGCAGCATGGCCGGAAACCTGCGATTTTGTTTCTTCTGTCATCAGCGGTGGTGGTAGTGGCTGGACATGCGCTCTACTGGCCCAATATTCTCCAAATTTGGGCGCCCTGGTTGCCGGCTAAAATCACCCCATTCCTTAATCCGTGGCGTCTGGGTGTGGACGGTCATCCGATCTGGATGGCAAATCTTTCCTGGATCTCACGCGTGTTCAGTCTCTTCGAAGGCCTGCGTTTGAACTTGATCCTCGGGTTGGCCGTCCTGGCTGCCTGGCTGGCCTGGTCATGGCGAAGCCGATGGAAGGACGATATTCTCTACCGGGCGGCCATTTTTCTTTCAGCGTTGTTCGCATTTCTGGCCGTCATCCATGGGGCCGCCGCTCTAACAGACAATTACTGCGTCTCGTGTTTCGCGGTTTATCTGCAATTCTTCGCCCCGGTGGGATTGATTCTTGCTGCGATTACCTTCGCCTCCTGGCAACCTCGCCTGACGGCCCTCCGCCAGTCAGCCATCGCGCTCGTGGTCGTGGCATCGTTCGCTGGCCTGGGATTTGCCCTCAACGAAGAGGTGGGCGATGCACTCATCCATTTGCAGTTCCCGAGGGTGCGTTCATTGCAAATCATGCCCGGAAGCATCGAGCTGTGGCTGCTGGTTGTGAATAAATTTGGCGGGGATGCAGAAGCGGTTAAACAAACATTACGCCAGATATTACCGCCAATCGCGGGGGCGTTGATCGGCGGCGTTTTTCTTGGTTTCGCCGCTTTAGTTCGTGTAATCACTCGCGCTGTGGTGGGGAAGAAATATCCAATCGCCTCATGGGGATATTTTGCCCTCATCGGATGGCTGGCGGTGGGCACCATTCTGTCCCCTACCCCGGTGATGGGCGCTGATCCCAGGCCGCATGATTGCAACGGCGACGTGCTGGCTTCCTATGAGGCGGCTGGAAGGGATCTTGCCAGTAAAGTTTCCAGCGGGGCGCGAGTTTATCTGGATCTGAGCGTGCCGACAGCCGTCATACTGTACTTGCACAACCCTCAAATCTTTCCGCCGCAGCTCAATCAAGGCTTCAGTTTCTACACCAGCGGAGATGACGACCGGTTATACCGGTTTGGTCGATGGAATGAGTCTCTCGCCCGGCAATGGGCGCTGCAATCAGATGTGGTCTTGATTGCCGATAACGGATATAATGCCTGGTGGGAAAGCATCTTCGAGGCAGGGCGGTTCAACGAAGTTCAACCGACGCCCCCGTTCTCTGCGTGCGATAGTCGTTCGTTCATCCATATTTACATCAATCAAAAAAAGCCGTGACCCTGTCTATTGTCATTCCGGTGTACAACGAAGTTGAGAGCCTGGTACCATTGTATCAGGCCATACATGCCGCCCTGGATGGAAACGGAATGCCATGGGAGGCAATTTTCGTCGATGACGGCAGCACTGACGGCAGTCTGAATGTGCTCAACAAGCTGGCCTTAGATGATCCGGAACACGTGCGCGTAGTTGTGCTGCGGCGTAATTTTGGCCAAACGCCTGCCATCGTAGCCGGCATCGATCATGCTTTAGGGGATGTCATCGTATTGATGGACGCTGATCTGCAAAACGATCCCGCGGATATCCCCATGATGCTGGCGAAGATCGAAGAGGGTAGCGATGTGGTCAGCGGTTGGCGCGTAGACCGCAAGGATGCTTTCCTCACCAGGAAGCTGCCATCCTGGCTGGCCAATGCGCTGATCTCGCAAGTCACCGGCGTTCACCTGCACGATTACGGATGCACACTCAAAGCTTATCGTCGCGAGGTGATCACCGGATTTAAACTTTACGGTGAGATGCACCGGTTCATTCCGGCTTATGCTGGCTGGGTGGGCGCGCGCATCACCGAAGTACCCGTGCGCCACCACGCGCGTAAATACGGCAAGACCAAATATGGGCTGGATCGTACACTCAAGGTTCTGCTGGACTTGTTCACGGTCAAATTTCTCAATGATTACGCAAATCGTCCCATCCACCTGTTCGGCGGAGTGGGGCTTGGGATCATTCTGATCGGCGCAATTGCACTGGCTTTCATTACGATACGCAAGTTGATTTTTGGGGATTCTATGACGCGATCCCCGTTCTTTCAGCTCTCCCTGATGTTATTCATCCTGGGTTTTCAGTCGATATTGATGGGATTGATCGCTGAACTCCTGGTACGTACTTATCACGAGTCGCAGCATAAGCCCACTTATACGGTGCGAAAATTAATCAACATAGTCCCCAGAGAAGAGCATGAGGGGATTGCAGAATAGCCCAATGCGCATCCTCGTCCTGATCCATGAGTACCCTCCGGTCGGCGGCGGCGGCGGGCGTGTGGCGGAGGATATCTGCCGCGGTCTCGTTCAGCGGGGTCACGAGATCCGCGTGCTAACCGCGCATGTGGCTGGCCAGACGATGTATGAGGAAAGGGACGGGGTACGGATTATTCGGTTGCGCTCAGGAAGACGTTTCCCTTTCCAGGCGACCTTTCCGTCTATGCTTCGTTTCGTCCTGGCGAGTGTTGCGGCCGGGTTGCAACTGGCGCGAGAATGGAAACCGGATCTCATCCACGCACATTTCGCCGTCCCTGCCGGTCCGGCCGCGCGGACGCTTTCCAATTGGATGGGGGTCCCATACATCATTACGATCCATCTTGGCGATGTCCCAGGCGGGGCGCCTGAGAAAACCGATCGGTGGTTTCAGTGGGTTTATCCATTCACGCCGAATGTATGGAAATCGGCCTCGGCTATCATCGCCGTGAGCGAGTTTACGCGCCAGCTTGCATTAAAGCATTACCCCGTGAATATCCAGGTGATCCCCAGCGGCGTGGATCTGGCCGCCTTTCGAGAGAGGACGATCACCGTAGGTCAACCTCCGAGCCTGATCTTCACCGGGCGCCTCGTCGAGCAAAAAAATCCTCTCCAGGTGGTGCATACTCTTGCAGAGCTAAAGGATCTATCCTGGAATTGCACTTTGGTGGGCGATGGGCCGCTCCGCGGGGAGCTGGAAGATGAAATTAATAAAAATGGGCTGGCGGATAGGTTTGCGTTGACCGGATGGATAGACCAAAAGTGCGTGATCGAATTCCTCGAACGCAGCGATGTGCTGTTTATGCCGTCACGATCAGAGGGCATGCCGATCGCAGGCATCCAGGCACTGGCTACCGGTCTGGCGATTGTTGCCGGAAGGACCGGCGGCTTCACGGAACTCGTTGAACAGGGGGTTAACGGGTACCTTTTCGATCCCACGGACCGGGAAAGTCCGAGGCGTTACCTGCGCGAATTGCTGACATCACCGCAGCGCCTGCTGGCTTTCAAACGCGCCAGCCGCGCGATGGCCTCACGCTTTGACTTGCAGCGGGTGGTCGACCAGTATGAAAACCTTTTCCAGGAGATCCTCCGGCGGGAGGAGTGATTTTGCAGACTTTGTATTTTAATTTTCACGAAATCGCCGGCGTACGGATCATTACTGAAGATAACCACGCGGCTGATTTTTTCGCAAGCGAATATCGCCACCATCGCTGCGAAAGCCTGCCCGCTTCTCTACCGCATGTCAGCCTGAACTTTCATAAATCGAGCGTGTGGGCGAAGCCCGGATACACCCGCCACGTTCACAAGGTAGTGGCGAGGTGGGATTATACCTTGAGTATTAGTCCCCAAATTATAGAAATAGATGTGTATGGGAATTCACTGGCGATTCCCATGATCCACCACATGCTTATTCATCCTGGATTGCGCTATCTCGCCTCCTGCCATGGTCATTTGCTGCTGCATGCGGCGGCGGTAACCAGGGACGGCAGAAGTTTGATCCTCACCGGGAAGGGTGGCGTGGGCAAGACGACGACCGCTTCGTTGGTGTTATCGGCAGGCGGTTCGGCATGGGGCATCCAGGGTGACGATTATGTTTTTTTGGGTGAGGATGGTCGAAGCCGGATGTACCTCACCCGCGCTCACCTCTACCGCGATCTGGTCAAATGGATTCCCGCGGTGGGCGAGAGGCTTACCCCTGGTGAGAGGCAAAGATTGGCAATTTTTGGCGCGATACGCCAAAGGAGCGGGGAAAGAATCAAATGGCCAGTACGCATTGACCTGGATGTTTTATGGGAGGGAAGGGATTTAATCCCCGAAGCGGTTCCCGCGGCTATCATCCTCCTTGATAAAGAGGACATACGGACGCCCAAATTGTCTGTGGTTCCGATAACTGAAGAATTTGCCGAAAGATTGCTGGAAATCAATGATTTCGAGGCCCGCCACTTCCGGGCGTTACTGCACAAGAGTAAAGCGGTTGAGAATATGGAGAGTTTTATTGATGGCTGGCGGGATAGAGAAAAGAAAATACTCAACCGTTTCCTTGCTCATACGCCGGCTTATCTTTTGACGCTTCCCAGATCCCGAACGGCGTCAAATAGTGTCGGTCAGGATCTGATCACGGCGTTGTCGAAATTAATTATCCCAACAGTGGAGAAGGCATGAGGGAAAGGGATGCAAGCCGAAGCCGGGAGCGGTGGATCCGCCTTGCGGGGACGCTGGTCTCCTCAGCTCTTTTCCTGTGGTTGCTCTCGCGCCAGGACTGGGGCGTCATTTGGAAGCAACTGCGCTTGCTGCCCTGGTGGTTGATGCTGCCGGTTTTCGCCCTCTACGTGTTGGGGCAGGTGGCGAACGCGACGCGCTGGTACATCCTTCTGCGCGCCCAGAGCGTCAAAATACCTTTCCAAGAAGCGCTTAAAATTGTGTTCGCAGGCGCATTTGTGTCTAATTTTCTACCCTCTACGATTGGCGGCGACACGGTCAGGGTGGTTAGCGTGCGGCGATTTGCTGGCGGGTGGGTAGTGAGTGCGGCTTCTGTGGTGGTGGATCGTCTGCTGAATGTGATGGCGATGATAACCACCTTCCCTTTAAGTGTGATCACCTTCTGGCCATGGATCAGCAAATTGCTCGGCCAGAAGGCGGGGCTGACAGCGACGGTCAATTTCTTATTCAGCAAATTGAGATGGAGCAAACTTTGGAATTCGACCCTGGAGCAGCTCGGCGGCGCTCTGCGTCTTTGGCGCGACCAGCCGCGCCAGCTCTTATTGGCATTTGCCACTTCCTGGCTATCGATTTTGGTGATCTTCCTGGCTGTATGGCAGGTCGCTAGAGGATTGGGAATTCAAGTGGCCTTATATCAGGTAATAGGAATCAATGCGATTACTTATTTATTGACTCTCCTGCCGATCTCGCTCAACGGCTACGGAGTACGCGAGATCGCCATGGCATCCCTGTACCTACAAGTCGGTGCCACGTCAGAGCAGGCAGCCACGCTTTCTCTGATCACCCGATTTTTCATGCTTCTGCAGACATTGCCAGGCAGCCTCTGGCTTGCACAGGTGCGGCTGGCTTCTGCAGCGCCTCGACAGCCTGCCAGCGAGAGCAGAGATGGAAATGCACCCCTTTGTTGAGCGTGCGCTAGAAGTTAGCAGGTCTCATGGCAGCGGTCGTTTCGTGAGTATAATCCTTTGCGCCCAAACGAATCCTGGGCATTGATCATGGGTAAACCTATGCCTGGCGTAGAACAGCCCCTTCCGACCGTGAAGAAATCCGTCTGGATGATGGTTATCCGCTGGGGAGGCACTCTGCTTTCCCTGGCGTTGTTAATTTATTTGCTGGAAAGACAGGGCTGGGCCGATACAATCGATGCGGTGCGGCAGGTGCCCTGGTGGGTGTTTGTCAGCGCTGTGGCTTTGATTTTCCTCTCGCGCGTTGCGGTTATTGGGCGCTGGTATGTCTTGCTCCGCTCAGCGCACGTTCAGATCACGGTGCCTCAGGCGGTGAAGCTGGTTTTCGCCGGATTGTTCGCCAACAATTTCCTTCCATCCACGGTTGGAGGAGACGTGGTGCGCTTCGCCGGCTCCGTGAGGCTTAAGCTGAATGCGCCCATCTGCGCAGCGTCGCTGGTGATGGATCGTCTGGTGGGCAGTCTGGGGATGCTCACGGTGCTGCCGATCGGGCTGGTGCGATTCGGTCTCAAGCCGACTGATCCTTCATCGGTTATATGGGCATATCCTGTGGTAGGGATCGCTTCAGCCGGTCTGCTGAGCAAAGCGATCGAATTAGCGAAAAAGACAATACATTCTTTGCTCCAGGCGGGCAAGCTGTGGGTGACTCAGCCACAGGCGATTTTGCTGGCGCTGGCCTTTACATGGATGCACATGGTTCTGCTTTTCAGCACGATCTGGCTCTTATTGTTCAATATGAGGGAACCGGTTTCTTTTTGGGTAATTGCAGGGCTTTACAGTATGAGCTACTTTATCACTCTTCTGCCTGTATCTGTGAACGGCCTGGGCGTGCAGGAGTTATCGCTAACTTATCTGTTTTCGCACTACGCCGGCGTCTCTCTACACGGCGTACTTGCGCTCGCAATCCTTATTCGGGTGCTTTTCATGATCGCCAGCTTGCCGGGTGTGCTGTATTTACCGGGGCTGCTGCAATCCGCAGAGGTCGACGTGAAGGCCAGAGTATAGGATGGACGGCAGGTATGAATCGGCATTCTTGAGGTGGATCTTGATCCAATGAAGGGCACCGGTTCCGCAAATAGCGTCCATTCGATACAAGACAAATTGGCGGGCATGCGCAATCTGCTCGCCGGGTTGGTCCTACTGACCTGCGGCGCGTTTTATCAGTTTTGGGTTCAAGGTCAGGGCTCCGGACACATCTTTGGACGATTTTCGGGGTTGTTTCTGGGCATCTTTGCCGCCTTGACCCTTATTCTGGCGGGAGAAATCGCACTGGCTGTGCTGGCAGGGGGGCCCGGCGGCGGGAGGTTACTGGCTGGGTGGGACCGACTGAAGAGCGCATTGAGACGTCTGGGTCGTGTCAACTGGGCGCTTTTCTTGGGGATTGGGTTTTTCTACGCATGGTTCCCGCTCGGCAAGTATGCAGACAATTTGAAAGATCTTCTGCCAAGGGCGTGGATTTTTGCCTACTTCGTGATCGCCGGTGCGCTGCTGCTTCAGGCGCTGGACCGCGAGCACGGTTTGAGGTTCCATTTACTGGCTTCAGCACTGGCTTATGGGGCGATCTATCAGGCGATGTCTTTTTTGCCTGATGTCAGCACCAGCGCCGTCTCGCTCACCTGGTCAGAGGGCAGCCGATACTTCAACGCTTCGATGTTTTTCGCCCCGCGCCTGTACGGCCAAGCGCTGCCGCTGCCGGTGTTGCACCCCTCGCGGTATTTGATGCAATCCATCCCTTTTTTGCTGCCTTCTCTACCGCTGTGGTTCCACCGCTTATGGCAGGTGCTGCTGTGGATCGTTTTCACCTGGCTGGGAGCTTATGCTACCGCGCGCCGGCTTAAGCTGGAACAGACCACTCAAGTTCTCCTGCTAGCCGCGTGGGGCTTCTTATTTCTGTTTTGCGGGCCGGTCTATTACCATCTGATTGCGTGCGCCATCCCTGTGCTCTTGTGGTTCGAGCGCAGCAAATTCTGGCGCTCGATGTTCATTGTGCTGATTTCTTCCATATGGGCCGGCCTGAGCCGGGTCAACTGGTTCCCCGTGCCGGGGGTCCTGGCGGTTTTGCTGTACATTTTGGAGACTCCGGTCGACGGGGAAACCTTCTACGCCTATCTCAAAAGGCCTGCTCTCTGGTTCGCAGGCGGACTGGCGGCGTCGTTTGCTACCCAACTGATCTACATCCGTTTTTCCGGCGATCCGCCCTACTATTTCGGCTCAAGTTTCACTTCCGGCCTGATCTGGCAGCGATTGTTCCCGAATGCCACACTGGGTCCAGGCATCTTGCTGGCCAGCGGGTTGTTTTTCCTGCCCTACCTGGCCGGCATGGTCTGGTTTGGACGTGCCGGCGGCTGGCATCCGCTGCGGAAGGCAGTGGTGATCTTTACACTGATGGTCTTTTACCTCGGCGGTGTGGTAGTGAGCATTAAAGTCGGCGGCGGGTCCAATTTGCACAACATGGACGCCTTCCTTCTCCTGATCATGGTCGTCGGTGAGTATCTGCTATGCCGTCGCTACGCCCCTGATGCGGTGGGAAAAGATGAAAAGATCCATTTCACTCTACCATGGTGGGCGGTGACGGTGATGGTAGCCATCCCGCTGGCCAATACGCTTGCCGCCGGTGTACCTTATGGCGTTACCAATGATTCCCGGGTAAAGCTGGATTTAGCCAAGCTTAACGCCCTGGTCGAACCGGTGATACGACAGGGAGGGGATGTGCTGTTCATTACGCAAACGCAGCTACTTCCCTTCCACTATGTAGAAGTCGGGCGCATCTACCCGCAGTACGACAAGGTGTTCTTGATGGAAATGGCGATGGCGGACAATCAACGTTTCCTGAATGATTTTTATGCCGATTTGAGAGAGCATCGCTTTGAATTGATCCTCAGCGAGCCTTTGCGCCCATTCACCAAAGGGGATGAACAGGCCTTTGCAATCGAAAATAACCTTTGGGTGCAGCGGGTAACCGATCCGCTTCTACAGTACTATCGTGTCAAAATGAATTTGGAGAACATCAACGTGCAAGTGCTGGTGCCGAGAACGCCGTGAGCGGCTCGATCCCTGCACAGGACGAAAGGACCCTATCCCGCTGAGCATGGAGAATTCATGGCATCAGTTGTGAATCACCTGGGTGGATTCATCACGCTTGGATTGTGGGCGGCCATTTGGGTAACCGGCGGGTGGCTGTTGACGAGGCGCGCCTTTCGCCTGCGGCCAGCCGAGACAGCGATCGTGGGCATCGGGGTGGGGCTGGCGGCGGAAGATTGGCTCACCAATCTTGCGGCGCATTTTATCCCGGTGCAGGCGGCCTTTTGGGCAGGACCGGCGCTCACTTTGATAGCCGGGGTCGCGCTGGCGCTGCCAATCCGCAGGAAGCCGGTCATTCGATTTGACATCCTCGCGCCGGTAGGTATTTTGGCCGTTTTTCTGATAACCGCAATCATCTTCTTCGCAATCGGGCGCGGCCTGGCAATCTTCGATGATTTCCAGAACCTGCCCACGACATCGCTGATGGCGGCTGGCGACGTACCGCCCCATTTTCCTCTGGATCCGTCGGTAGACTTCGGCTACCATTACTTCCTGCTCCTGGCGGCGGCGCAGATTTCTCGCCTGGGAGGATTGTTCGCCTGGACGGCCCTGGATCTGGCACGGGGGATTGCTTTTGGTCTCGCATTCGTTTTGGCGGGTCTGTGGGGTTATCGGCTGACAGGAAATCGTCTGGCGGGTGTCTTGAGCGGTGTCGCGTTTGGACTGTTAGCCGGGACGCGCTGGTTATTGCTCTTCTCCCCTGGTCCTCTGGCAGCGCAATTGGATGCTCACGTGCATCTGATTGGCTCGGGCGCAGGCACGGCGCCGAAGCTGTTTGCCGCGATGACGCGCAACTGGGCAGTCGAAGGCGCCGGGCCGATCCCATTTCCGTTTGCCTTTGCCAACGGAATTAACACACCCGCGGTGATGGCCCACGCCGGGCGTGGCACGATGGATCTCGTGCTGTCCCTCATTCTCCTGCTGACCTATCACCGCTGGAGGGATTGGCGCGGGGCGGCGATCAGCCTGATCCTCCTCTCCTCCCTGGCGCTGGTCGAGGAAGTCTGGTTCATTCTCCTCCTGGCCGGGCTAAGCCTGGTGCTGATCGCCTCATGGGTCCGCGACCGCGGCGTGCGCCTCTCTCAAGGAAGGGGTGCGTGGCTGCTGATCGCTGGTCTGTCGCTTGTCATTGCGCTGGTTCAAGGCGGTGTGCTTAGCGAGCTGGCAAGAGGTTTCATCGGGAAGCTTGGCGGGCAGGCTGTTCAAGCAGGGTATTATTCGATCGGTTTTCTCGTGGCATGGCCGCCAGGGGTGGTTTCGTCCCATCTAGGAGTGCTATCGTTCGGTGACCCGTACCAGATTCTGGCGGCACTGGCCGAAATCGGGCCGGTTTTTCTGGTCTTCCCCCTCGTTCTGATATGGGGCGTCAAACTGCTGCGCGGCGGGCGCTGGCTGGAAGCGGCGGTGGTGGGCGGCGGGCTATTGTCGCTGGCTACCGTATTCTTGCGCTATCAAGGATCAGGCGGAATCAGCGCGACGACGCGGCTGTTCAACCCGTTTCTGAACGTTTGCAAGATATACGCCTTGCCACTGGCCTGGATATGGCTGCAGAGGAGGGGGCAATGGGAGCGGGTCATGGCGGCTGGGCTGGGGATGGCAGGTGCGTTGGGCGGGGCGGTTTTCCTGGCGATCGAGTTGGTGGCTATTCAGCAGCCGGTGTACAGTTCCTTCATTGGACCATTGGATGCAGCGATGGCGCAAAAGTACTGGAACCACCTGCCACCCGGCGCTCTGATTTTCGATCCGATGCCCAACCGCGCGCCTACTGTTTTCGGGCGGCCAACGGATTCCTCTCCAGACTGGTTCAGCACCAAGCCGGAATGGGAGGCGCTGGTGGCACACCCCAGTTTAGGAAAGCTGCGCAACTTCGGCTTCGATTATCTGTATATCGACAAAAATTATTGGGAGCGACTATCACCAGAAGTGCAGCGTGATTTGACCGCTCCTTGTGCGGAAATCCTGGGTGAAGTGAGCGACCGCCAAGGCGATTTCCGCCGCCTGGTGGACATTCAAGCCTGCCCGGCTGGGGGGTAAGTGCGGCAAGCATTCGTGAACAGCCCTCGAAAACTCTTTACCAGATCGTTTCCCTGGGTTATAATTCAATAACTGAATTTTGGATGGATAAATGAGCACAGAGACGGACAGTGCCCGCGATCGGCTGATTCTGGAGCAGATCGAGCAGAATCCAGACGCCACGCAGGCCTCCCTGGCAGCCCAACTGGGCGTTGCGGTGGGGACGGTAAACTGGCATCTCAAAAGGCTGATCGCCAAAGGATATGTGAAGGTGCGGCGTGCCGAGCGCCGCAAGCTTCGTTATATTATCACGCCTGAAGGCATCGCCCTGCGGGCTCACCTGACGTTTGACTACATCCAGAACCAGTTCCGCCTGTATCGTATGACCCGCAACCGGGTCGGGGAGCTTCTGAACCGCGTGCGTCAGGCTGGCTTTGACAGCGTCTATCTGACCGGGGAGGGGGACGTTGCAGATGTGTGCCGTCTCACCTGCATGGAGCACGGCGTAACGGTGCTTCACGCGGATGGGCGCCTCGACGGGTCCGCTTTACATTACCCGCTGCTTGAAGTGCACGGCTTGAAAGTGTCTTTGAGAATGGAGGAGGATGGCTCATGAGTGCGACCCCCGATGCTCAAAATTTTTGGCGGAATCGCCGCGTGTGCGTGACCGGCGGGGCGGGTTTCTTGGGCTCCTTTGTCGTTGCAAAGCTCAGGGAGCGTGGTGCGACCAACATATTTATCCCGCGGATAGAAAATTACGATCTGGTGCAGTCCGAAGCGATCGATCGTATGCTGGAAGACGCACGGCCAGAGCTGATCATCCACCTGGCGGCGCACGTTGGAGGAATCGGCGCGAACCGTGAGCATCCGGCAGAATTCTTTTACGACAATCTGATGATGGGTGTACAGCTCATGCACCAGGCCTGGCAGCGCGGGGTGAATAAGTTTGTCGCCATCGGCACGGTGTGCGCTTATCCGAAATTCACGCCCGTGCCTTTCCGCGAAGAAAATCTTTGGGATGGCTATCCTGAGGAAACCAACGCGCCATATGGACTGGCCAAAAAGATGCTGCTGGTACAGTCGCAGGCCTATCGCCAGCAATATGGGTTTAACTCGATCTTCCTGATTCCGGTCAATTTGTATGGGCCGCGGGACAATTTCGATCTGGCCAGCTCGCATGTGATCCCGGCGCTGATCCGAAAGTGCATCGAAGCGCAAGAACGCGGCGAGGAGGAAGTGGTGGTGTGGGGCGACGGCTCGCCCACAAGAGAGTTCCTATACGTGGAGGACGCTGCGGAAGGCATTCTGCTGGCCGCCGAGCGCTACAACGACTCAGCGCCGGTGAACCTCGGCTCTGGGTATGAAATTTCGATTCGCGATCTGGCCGAAATGATCGCCCGACTGACGGGCTTCAGTGGGCGTATCGTCTTCGACCCAAGCAAGCCAAACGGTCAGCCGCGGCGCGTACTGGATGTGACCAAGGCAGAGGAGTATTTTGGTTTTCGTGCGCAGATGCCTTTTGAAGAGGGGCTGCGCAGGACGATCGAGTGGTACCGGGAGAACCGAAAATCCAGGCATTAAAGAACCTTTGCATTCTTAGCGTCCTTTGTGGTGAGACAAGTATGACTGCTAAAGCTGAGCCATCGGTCACTGTCCTGAAACCGGCGCGCGGGTGGGTCGCACTGAACCTGCGTGATTTGTGGCTGTACCGCGAGCTGCTGTATTTTCTGGCCTGGCGGGATGTCAAGGTGCGCTACAAGCAGGCCGCCCTGGGCATTTTGTGGGCGGTGATCCAACCCGCACTGACGGTGGTGGTCTTCACCCTGGTTTTCGGTCAGGGGTTAAAGGTGAGCACGGACAACAATATCCCATATCCACTGTTCAGCCTGGCGGCGGTGCTTCCGTGGAACCTCTTTCAAGGCGCTTTGCAGCGCTCAAGCGTCAGTTTGGTCAGCAACACTAACCTGCTTACCAAGGTTTATTTTCCCCGGCTGGTGATCCCCCTGGCGGCGATCGGCGCTGCTCTGCTGGACTTTGCCATCACCTTTGCTCTACTGGTGGGGTTGATGATTTATTATCACACCCCTTTCACCTGGAATATGTTCCTGCTGGTTCCCTTGACCTTGCTGGTCATGATAACCGCGCTGGCGGTAGGTCTGTGGCTCTCGGCGCTCAACGTGCAGTACCGCGACGTACAGCAAATGATCCCCTTCCTGTTGAGCGTGTGGATGTATGCCTCGCCGGTAGTTTATTCGACGGCGTTGATCACCAGCGCCAAGTGGAAGCTGGTTTATGCGCTCAATCCGATGGTCGGGGTTATCCAAGGCTTCCGCTGGGCGCTGCTGGGCGGATCGCCGCCCGGCCCAATGATGGCTGTCTCAGCCGCCATGATGGTGGTTCTGCTGGTCAGCGGATTGTTTTATTTCCGGCGCATGGAGCGCATCTTCGCTGACGTGATTTAGCGGGCGGCATTTCGATGGCCGCGGGAGACGGATAAGGCAACATGAGCGACATCGCTATCCGTGTGGAGAATCTGGGAAAACGCTACCGGCTTGGGCAGCAAAGCCTCTATTACCGCACGCTGCGCGATTCGCTCAGCAATGCCCTGACGGTGCCGGCACGCTGGCTGAGGCGTTCCGGCGAGAGCGACGAGGATATAGACAGCGCCCGCTCGAGCAACTACACCATCTGGGCCCTGCGAGAAGTGTCGTTCGAGGTGCGCCAGGGCCAGGTGCTGGGTGTGATCGGTCGAAATGGGGCCGGGAAGAGCACGCTGCTTAAAATCCTTTCGCGGGTGACAGATCCAACCGAGGGCCGGGCAGAAATCCACGGGCGGGTGGGATCGCTGTTAGAGGTGGGCACCGGTTTCCACCCTGAACTGACCGGCCGCGAGAACATTTATCTGAACGGCGCCATCCTGGGCATGCGGCGCAAGGAGATCGATCGAAAATTCGACGAGATTGTGGAATTCTCGGAGGTGGGTGCATTCATCGATACGCCGGTGAAGCGCTATTCGAGCGGCATGTACCTGCGCCTGGCATTCGCCGTGGCGGCCCACCTGGAGCCGGAAATCCTGGTGGTGGACGAAGTACTGGCGGTAGGCGATGCAGAGTTCCAGCGCAAATGCCTGGGAAAGATGAGCGATGTGGCCAGTGAGGGGAGGACAGTGCTGTTCGTCAGCCATAATATGTCAGCCATATTGCGGCTGACCGAAGAGACGCTGGTGTTGGAGAATGGCCGGCTGGCGATGCGCGCTCCCAGCCCACAGGCGGTCGACTTTTACCTGTCCAGCGGTTTTTCGGAGCAGGGCGAGCGGGTTTGGACGCCTGACGAGGTGCCGGCCGAGTCGGCGCCTTTCGTGCCGATCGCCTTGCGCGTGCGCGACGGACAGGGGCGCATCTCTGAAAGTGTGCGCTCGGTGGAGCCGATCACCATAGAGCTGGAATATCGCCTGGATGCTCCGATCAAAGGTTTGCGGGTTGGCATCTATCTGATGAGTACACGCGGCGACCACATTTTTACCTCTTTCGATACGGACGACCCCAGCCAGTACGAGCGCCTGATCACGCGTCCAGCGGGCAAATACATCAGTCGGTGTGTTTTACCCCCCGATTTACTTAATGAAGGGCGCTTCATCCTGGGGATAAACGCCAGCTCCTATCGCATTCGACGCTATTTCCAGGATGAACAAGCGCTGGCTTTCACCGTGGATGGCGCTGGAGCGCCGGGAATGCAGTGGCCAGAGCCGCGGCTTGGGCCGGTGCGCCCGCGTTTGGACTGGCGGGTTGAGGTGACGAGTTAATGAAAAGTTCTGGAAAAGAAGCAATCAAATTAATCCTGGGCGAGGTTCCACTGACGGCCGAACTTTATTGGTTGGTTCGGCAGCGCGGGAGACCGATCCAGAGCCGGTTCTCGCTGCGGCGGTTGCAATCCACTCTGCCCGCTGCGGTCGAGCAGGCGCTGAGGTTCGCACGCTCGGCGCCGAAAGGAAAGCGCGTATTCGTATTCGCGACGTTACATTATTGGATCGAGCACGCAGCCATGCTGAGCGCGGCGCTGGCGGGTTTGGGTCACGAGGTTACATTGGGATTCCTGCCCTACGCTGAATGGCAGACGCCGATCAACCGCTTCGATTTGCGCCGGCAGAATATTTATGCGAAGCGCGTCCTCGCGCAGGCTGCCCCGCTGTACCAGGCAGTCAGCCTGTTGGACGTCAGTCGGGCAGCTACATTGCCGCCCGAACTAGCCTCGCTCATTGATCAGGTGACAGTTTACGATACTCAGTACACGTTGCAGATCGAAGAGGTCGACCGCACCAATGAGGTCTTCCGTTTGAGGCAACAGCGGAATCAGGCTGCGGCGGCAGCGGCGCTGGATTGGTTCAAACAGCGGCGTCCTGATGTGGTGATCGTGCCCAACGGGACCATCCAGGAGCTGGGTGCGGTGTTTCGCGTAGCGCGCTTTCTGCACATACCGGTGGTGACATACGAATTTGGCGAGCAGCGGGAGCGCATCTGGATTGCACAAGACCATGAGATCATGCGCCAGGAGACGGACCTCCTGTGGAGCGTGCGCGCCAACAAGCCGCTCAACGACGCGCAGCTCGAGCGGGTGCGCGCCCTTTACGCCGCGCGGCAGAACGGCCAGCTCGTCGAGAATTTTGCCCGACAGTGGCAGAGGTCTCCGTCAAAAGGAGGTGAAGAGGCCCGCGCCGCCCTGGGCTTGGATGGGCGTCCTGTGGTGTTGCTGGCTACCAACGTGCTGGGTGACAGTCTGACGCTGGGGAGAAACATTTTTTCGCACACCATGGCCGAGTGGGTGGCCCGCAGCGTGCAGTATTTCGCCGGTCTGCCGGAGGTGCAGCTCGTCATTCGAGTGCACCCGGGCGAGGTGCTGACCCACGGATTGTCGATGGTGGATGTGGTGCACGAAGTGCTTCCGCGTTTGCCGGAACACATCCACCTGATCGGCCCCAAGGATAAGATCAATACGTACGATCTGGTCGATGTGGCTGATCTGGGGCTGGTCTATACCACCACAGTGGGCATGGAAATGGCCATGATGGGCGTGCCCGTGATTGTGGCAGGACAGACGCACTACCGAGGGCGTGGGTTCACCCATGATCCCGATTCATGGGTGGCGTATTACAAGCAGATCGGTCAGGTGCTGCACAACCCGCAGGCCCATCGCCTGCCGCCCGCCCTGGTGGAGCGCGCCTGGCGCTACGCCTACAGCTTTTATTTTGAATTCCCGCGGCCTTTCCCCTGGCACCTGGTGCGCATGTGGGAGGATGTAGAAAAGCGCCCGGTTTCCGAAGTATTGGCGCCAGAAGGCCTGGCGAAGTACGGGCCGACTTTCCGTTACCTGGTTGGAGAGGCGATCGATTGGAGGGAGATCGTCGAGGATGGACGGGATGGAGCCGTACATGCCGACGGTTAAGGCGGATACGGGCAGTGCGGCGGTCAAGGAACGGGTGCGCCAGTTTTATGACCGGGTAGGCTGGCAGCCAGGCGGCGAAGGCGTCTACCAGAACGCGCGCTACGAAGACCTGCGTCCGGTTGCGCGTGAGTACGTGCACCGCTGCCACCTGCGCGTCGCCCGCCATCTCAAGCCAGCAGGAAGGTACTTCCTTGACGCGGGCTCAGGTCCGGTGCAGTATCCTGAATACCTGGTCTATTCACAGGGTTACCGCTACCGAGTGTGCGTGGATCTATCGGGTGTGGCTTTGCAGGAGGCGCGCATCCGGTTGGGAGAGCATGCATTGTGCGTGGTAGCCGACGTAGCCCACCTGCCTTTCAAGACGGGAACGTTCGAGGGAGCCGTTTCGCTGCACACTTTTCACCATTTACCGGCAGCAGAGCAGGCTGGCGCTTATGATGAGTTATTCCGGGCCATGGCGCCGGGCAGCTCGGCGGTGGTGGTTAACGGTTGGACGGACGCACCGCTCATGCGCAGGCTGAAGTGGATGGTGACGCTCACGGAGGGTATGGCGCGTCTGGCTCGGCGCCGAAAAGGGGCTTCGGTTGAAAGCTCAGCTCCTGCTGGTCGGTCAGATGCTGAAGCGCTACCTACAGGCACGTTCGTGGAGAAGATCGACGCTGCCTGGCTGAAGCGTCAGCTCCAGGGGAAAATGCGCTTCGAGATCCGCTGCTGGCGCAGTCTGAGCGTGCGTTTCATGCGCGCGGTGATCAAACCCTGGCTGGGTGGGCGATTTTGGCTGCGGTTGATATTCTGGTTGGAGGAACGCTTTCCGCGCTACTTTGGGGAGAACGGGCAGTACCCGCTGGTTGTGATTTTTAAACCCGGAGTGGGGTGACGGCGGGCGGAAATAAATCGAAATTGTCGGCGTTGGCCGGCAATGATCCGCGAAGATCGTTCCTTGAAGGGAGCATTCATGGATTGGACTGACAAGAGTGTGCTTGTCACCGGAGGGACCGGTTCGTTTGGCAAGAAGTTCATTCAAATTATGCTGCAGGAATACCATCCTGCCCGACTGGTGGTTTACAGCCGCGACGAGCTCAAGCAGCACGAAATGCGCGAAGCTGGCTTTGTTCACCCTTCGCTGCGCTATTTCATCGGCGACGTACGCGATCTGGAACGGCTGCGGCGCGCTTTCCAGGGCATCGATGTGGTCGTTCATGCTGCTGCGCTCAAGCAGGTGCCGGTCTGCGAGTACAACCCGATGGAGGCTATCAAGACCAACGTGCTGGGCTCAAGCAACGTGATCGAGGCGGCGCTGGACACCGGTGTGAAGAAGGTGATGGCTCTCAGCACTGACAAGGCGGTCAATCCGGTCAATCTGTATGGAGCCACCAAGCTGGCGGCGGAGAAACTGTTCGTGCAGAGCAATTCGTATGCGGGCGGTAAATCCACGCGTTTTAGCTGCACGCGCTACGGTAATGTAGTCGGCAGCCGCGGCAGCGTGGTGCCGGTCTTCCTCAAGCAGCGCAGTAATGGCGCCATCACCCTGACTGACGAACGCATGACGCGCTTCTGGATCTCACTCGAGCAGGGTGTGCGCTTCGTCATCCGCTGCATCGAAGCCATGCATGGCGGCGAAGTCTTCGTTCCCAAGATCCCCAGCATGAAGGTGATCGACCTGGCGAAGGTGATCGCACCCCAGGCCCGGATCGAGATGATCGGCGTACGGCCGGGCGAGAAGCTGCACGAAGTGTTGATCTCCGAGGATGAGGCGCGTACCACCGTCGAATTGGACGACATGTTCGTGGTCCAACCCCCGGGTGCGTTGTGGTTCGGGCATGAATGGAGTCAACAGGGGAAACCGCTGCCAGAGGGTTTCCGGTACGCCAGCAACACGAATAGCCAGTGGTTGTCGGTTGAGCAATTGGGCGAAATTGTGGCACCTATCGAGGCCGAGTACAACGAGGGGAAGATGTTCTGATGCGAATCCTTGTGACGGGAGCCAGTGGACTGTTGGGATTGAACCTGGCTTTGCAGGCTAGCGGAGAGCACCAGGTGACGGGAGTGATCCATCGTCAAGGGCTGCGTGACGCCCCTTTCGCGCTGGTCACGGGGGATCTGACGGAACCGGAGATGATCGCGCCTCTGCTCGAGAAAGTGCAGCCCGATGTGGTTATTCACACGGCTGCGATGGCCAACATCGACGCCTGTGAGTCGCAACCTGCCCTGGCGCGGCGCATCAACGCTGAACTGCCTGGCTGGTTGGCGGCAGCCTGTCGCAAGCAAGGAGTGAAGCTCGGACACATTTCTACCGACGCGGTCTTCGATGGAGCGCGCGGCGATTACACCGAGGAGGATGCCCCTAACCCCCTAAGCGTCTACGCGAACACCAAGCTGGAAGGCGAGCGCGCCGTGGCTGAGGCGAATCCTGACGCCCTGGTGGCACGGGTTAACTTTTACGGCTGGAGTCTGAACGGCAGGCGCAGTCTGGCGGAATTTTTTTTCAACCATCTGCAGGCTGGAGAACCGGCACCCGGTTTTACCGACGTGTTCTTCTGCCCGCTTTTTGTCAACGACCTGGGGCGCATCCTGCTGGACATGTTGGAGAAAGGACTGAACGGTCTGTATCACGTCGTCAGCAGAGAGTGTCTGAGCAAATATGAGTTCGGTGTTCGCCTGGCACGCGCCTTCGGCTGGGATGAGCGTCTGGTGCGGCCCACATCCGTGGTGCAAAGCGGCCTCCAGGCGCGCCGTTCACCACGTTTGACCCTGCGCTGCGACAAGCTGGCCCGCGCGCTGGGATCGTCCTTACCTGACCAGGCAGAAGGGTTGGAACGCTTTGCCGACCTCTACCGGCAAGGGTATCCGGCACGAATTAGGGCAATGCGTGCTTGAAAGGACGTTCAGAGAAAACATTTGGGAGGTAAAGTATGGAGATCAAGCTCGGTTCGCGTGTGATCGCGGAAAGTGCACCCACATATTTTATCGCCGACATCAGCGCCAACCACGATGGCAGCCTGGAGCGGGCTAAAATGCTCATCCGCCTGGCCAAACAGGCCGGGGCCGACGCAGCCAAGTTCCAGAATTTCCGCGCGCCAGAGATCGTCTCGGATTACGGCTTCCGCAATCTTGGCCGGCAGCTTTCCCATCAGGCAAGCTGGAAGAAATCGGTCTACGAGGTCTACTCCGAGGCGTCGATCCCCTTTGAATGGACCCAGGTGCTTAAAGAGACGTGTGATGAGGCCGGCATCGATTACTTTTCGACGCCCTACGATTTCGAGGCGATCGATATGCTCGACCCGTATGTGCAGATCTACAAGATCGGTTCTGGAGACATCACCTGGATCGAAGCTCTGGAGCGCATGGCGCGCAAGAATAAACCGATCATCCTGTCTACTGGCGCGTCCACCATCGGCGATGTACAGCGCGCGGTGCATGCCATACTGGCGATCAACCCACAGCTTGTTTTGATGCAGTGCAACACGAACTACACCGGCAGCCTGGAGAATTTCGATCATATCCATCTGCGGGTGCTGGAAACCTACAAGACGATGTTCCCAGGAGTGATCCTTGGTCTTTCGGATCATACGCCGGGCCACGCCACCGTGCTGGGCGCGGTCGCGCTGGGCGCGCGGGTCATCGAGAAGCATTTCACCGACGATCCGACCCGCGTCGGCCCTGACCATCCTTTTTCGATGGACCCCGAAAGTTGGGCGGACATGGTGGAGAATACCCGCCGCCTGGAGCGTGCACTGGGCTCGGCGGATAAATTCGTGACCGACAACGAGCAGGATACGGTCATTGTACAGCGCCGCTGCCTGCGGGCTGCGCGTGACATCAAAGCCGGCGAGGTCATCTCTCGCGAGATGATCGCCGTGTTGCGGCCGGCCACCCCGGGGGCGATCTTGCCGTACGAGATTAATGCGGTGGTCGGTAGAAAGGCGCGTTTCGATCTGCCGATAGGCAAGGAGCTGCGCTGGACCGACTTATCCGAGTAGAGCGGATGCGCGTGCTGTACTTCACCCGGGATTACACGCCTCACGACCACCGCTTCTTGAGCGCGCTAGCCAGCAGTGGACACGAAATTTATTTCTTGCGCCTGGAGCGGCGAGAGGCGTCAGACGGGGAGCCTGGATTACCGACGGGCGTTGAGGCCATCTCCTGGCGCGGCGGGCGAGCGCCGGCGCGCTTGAGCGACGGTCCGGCGTTGCTGTTCGATCTGAAACGGGTGGTCAAACGGATTCATCCCGATGTGGTCCATGCCGGACCGATTCAGACCAGCGCCTTTCTTACTGCTGCAGCCGGCATTCATCCGCTGGTGGCCATGTCATGGGGATCGGATCTGTTATTCGACGCCGAGCGCGGGGCAGGCTGGAAATGGATCACGCGCTATACGTTACAGCACACTACTGTACTGGTAGGTGACTGCATGGCGGTGCAGGAGAAGGCGGTAAAGTTCGGTTTCCCATCTGAGCGGGTGGTGCTTTTCCCGTGGGGAGTAGATCTGAGCCGATTCAAACCCGGCGCAGACGGCGGATGGCGAGCCCGCCTCGGCTGGGAGGACCGCTTTGTGATCCTCTCGCTGCGCAACTGGGAGCCGCTGTACGGTGTGGATATCGTGGTGCGCGCATTCGGCTTGGCTGCCCATCAGAATCCCGACCTTCGTCTGATCCTGCTGGGAAGCGGTTCGCAGGAAAAAACACTACGAGGCATTCTGCAGGAAGCCGGGGTGATGGAGCGGGTTCATATCGGCGGCAGGCTCACCCAGGAACAATTACCGGAGGTGTACCGCGCCGCCGACCTGTACGTGAGCGCCTCTCACAGTGACGGTTCGTCCGTATCGCTTCTGGAAGCTTTGGCCAGTGGATTGCCCGTTCTGGTTTCGGACATTCCCGGCAACCGTGAGTGGATCACGGGCGAGGATGATTCCCCGGGCTGGCTTTTTCCCGATGGCGACGCCGAGGCATTGGCGCGAGGTCTGCTGCGCGCGGCGGATGAACGCCCGCGGCTGACGGCAATGAAGAGGGCAGCGCGTTGCTTGGCCGAGGCGCGCGCGGATTGGCCAAGCAATTTCAATAAATTGCTCCTTGCCTACCTGATGGCACGGGAGATCGACGCCAGACGATAAGTCATTGTAGATCATCGGTCTATTGGATGCATTGCATGAAAACGCTTGAAAATACTTCCAGATGGTCTTTGCTAGCCTACACCAGCCTCATCGTGCTGACTGTTTTTGCGCTGGCAAACGCGATGCCAAGTTTGCAGCAGATACCGGATACGGATTCGTCGATTTTCCAGTATTTTGGCCAGCGCATGCGCGAGGGTCAACTGCCCTATCGAGACATTTACGATCACAAGCCGCCGTCGATCTTTTACCTGGAGTACCTGGGCCTGAGCCTCGGCGGCGGCAGCCGTTGGGGTATATGGGCTTTGGAAGTAATCGCGGTCGGATCGGCGGCGCTTCTGGCATATGCCGCCCTGCGCCGCTTCATTGGATCGTTCGCCGCCTGGATCGCCTCGGCCGGTTTCCTTGCCAATCTGACCTTTGTCTTCGAGGGCGGCAATTTGACCGAGGAGTATGCTCTACCTTTTCAGTTTGCCGCCATTTACCTGTTTTTGGATATGGAAACTCGTCGGCGTGTTGGCCTGCGCCCATTCTTGATCGGCGTTGCCTTGGCATGCGCTTCGACCCTCAAGCAACCGCTGGCCGGTCCCGTGATTGCGATCGCCATCCTGATGCTGGCCAACCGTATCCAGCAGCGTAATTGGCACGGCCTGTTGGATTTCGTCTGGCTGGGGCTCGGTTTCACCCTCGTGTGGGCGGGATGGTTCGCCTGGTTTGCCTTCAAGGGCATCCTGCCGGAGTTCTGGGAGGCGGCTTTTGCCTACAACTTCGCTCTATCTGAGATTTCCCCTCTGCAGCGTATCGATGCATTGTTCGCTGCGCTCGGCTTCACGCTGACCTCCTCGCCTTATTACGCTCTGGCATATGCGGCCTGGGCTGCAGCGGGCGTTTATCTTGTCGTTTATAGCGCCGGGCTTCGCCGTGTGCTCTCTGATCGGGGATTGGGCTTGCTGGCAGGGGTAATTGGAGCGGCTTTGATGTACAACGGGCTGGTGCGGCATGGCCTGACACTTTACCGCATTTCTGAATTAAGCGCATACCGATATGCTCAAATCATCCCCGGTTTCATGCTGTTGGTTGGTGG
>DAOTWA010000080.1:0-63559 GCA_034435955.1 Anaerolineaceae bacterium
AGGCGAAGAAGGTAGGGGTGATCAAGCTGGTGTGCTTCGATGCCACGACGGACATCATCAATGGGATCAAGGAAGGGGTGATCGACGCCACGGTAGCCCAGCGCGAGTATGACATGGGCTACAAATCGGTGGAGCTGATCTACAAGATCATCACAGAAGGCAAGGATAAGGCCTTCTCCGAGATGGGCGTGGTCAATGGTGTCATCGATACGGGCGTGGATGTGGTAACGGCGAAGACACTGAAGGACTACGAAGCCACTCTCGATAAGAAGGGTATCCCGCACGAGTGGAACACCCAGGGCTGGACTCCACCACAATAAGAATCGGTTTCTGTCTTTCCAACGGGGGTGGGTTTCTTCCCAACCCACCCCCGCACTACCAGAATGTTTTAGAGGAGGCGTGCATTGGATCAGGCGACCACCCATCATCCACTGCTCGAAGTGCACGGTATTTCGAAGAGTTTCCCAGGCGTGAAAGCTTTGGATAAGGTCGATTTCTGGGCGGATGGCGGCCAGGTTACTGCGCTATTGGGTGAGAATGGAGCTGGAAAATCCACATTGATGAAGATTCTCTCCGGCGTCTATCGCGCGGACGAGGGTCAGATATTTCTGGGTGGGAAGATCGTCCAGCCGGTCGATCCAAACGATGCCAAGAAACTGGGCATCGCCATCATTTATCAGGAGTTCAATTTAACACCCAACCAGACTGTAGCGGCCAATATTTTTCTTGGGCGAGAAATCGTGCGCAAGGATGTCGCCGGGTGGTTTGGCATCGTAGATCGTGCATTCATGCGCCGAGAAACAGAGAAACTATTGCAACAAGTGGGCGCTCATTTCTCACCCGATACACTTGTACGCAACCTTTCGGTCGCCGAACAACAAATGGTGGAAATTGCTAAAGCCTTAGCGGAGGAAGCCCAGGTGATTATCATGGATGAGCCAACCTCCGCTCTTGGGGAAGATGAAGTTAAGACGTTATTCGATATCATCCGTAATCTTAAAAAGCGAGGCCTGGCAGTCATCTTCATCACTCATCGTCTGGAAGAGGTATTTCAGATTGCTGACCGGATCACTGTCCTCCGTGATGGTAAGGTGGTTGGCTCGTTGACCATTGAAGAAGCTACCCCCGATGCGGTGATTGCGATGATGGTAGGTCGCATCCTCGATCGCAGTATGGTGCGACAGACAGCGCAGACGACAGGTGATACCGTGCTGGAAGTGCGAGGGCTTACGCGTAAGGGGAAGATCCACGACGTGAGCTTCTCGCTAAAACGCGGCGAGATCCTCGGTTTCGCCGGGTTAGTCGGCGCAGGCCGGAGCGAGACCGCCCGCGCCATCTTTGGCGCCGATCCGATTGACTCGGGTGAAATCCTGATCGACGGCAAACCGGTTGAAATCACCTCACCAGGCGATGCCTTGAAAGCCGGCTTGGCGTTGGTGCCAGAAAACCGCCAGCAGCATGGTTTGATCCTGCGCCAATCGGTGATGGTCAACGTCGCCCTGCCTAATTTAGATCATCTAGCGCGTAATTTTTTCGTACGTCGTGGTTTCATGCAGACCATGGTGCAAGGGTATGTGGATAAGCTGAACATACGCACGCCCAGCCTGAGTCAGCGCGTGATGAATCTTTCAGGCGGAAACCAGCAAAAAGTTGTCCTCGCCAAGTGGCTGGCGTCCAATCCGAAGGTATTGATCCTGGATGAGCCTACCCGGGGTATCGATGTGGGAGCAAAGGCCGAGGTCTATGCGATCATGTCCGATCTGGCCCGCCAAGGCATCGGGATCATTATGATATCCTCCGAATTACCCGAAATCTTGATGATGAGCGACCGTATCTTGGTCATGTGCGAAGGGCGGGTGACGGGCATCTTGAATCGCAGCGAAGCTACCCAGGAACGGATCATGGCTCTGGCCAGCAACCAGGTGTTGGCGTAGGCCTGAGCCATCGGGTAAGCCGTGCTCCTCCGCCGGAGCCAATGGCTTTCCTTCCCGAAGTGTTTCGATTCTTCAAGCCTGAATAAGAATGTAAAATATTCAGGGGAAAACCAATGGGGCTTTTCCAGGGCGGAGGCGAAATAATTTTCTCCCCTTGACAAGCTGATCGCTTGGCCTATGCTTATAATTAATCGAGCAAGCAAATTACGGAAAGCCTTCGGCTAGAAAGGAGGCGCCGTGATGTCAGCAAGGGTTTCCAAACAAGCGGCAGATACCATACACATGAGTATGGCCTGCCTTTCTTTTATCCCACCGCTTGATGATCAAGAAGTTTATACCGGCGTGTATCGTCATTTTAGCGGTATCACTCAAACGATGGTAGAAGCCCATACCGATCGGGCCCTGGATACTTACGGTTTACTGAAGCGACCTCCACCCCTCTAATCCCCGACCTGGCGCAAAGTTGAAAAACGTCCGCTTCGGTGCAAGGGCGTTGCTTCTGCATCTTATCCTTTGCACACAAAGCCTATAAGCAATGCCCATCATCGCATGTCGATAGGACGTTCGGTGATCCGAGCCTGATATTGAACAACTAATTACTTTCAGGAGTCCTATTATGGCGCTCACACGGATTGAAAAGACCTTGTTGAATGTGTTCCTGTCGGTGGCCGCGCATGCAGGCCTGCAGATCGCTCGCATTACACCTGTTCGTCATGCAGCGGTCGAGGCGATTGACCGCTGGATTGCCGAGGACGCCAGGCGTGCCTGCATGAGGGGCGAATATCCCGCGCGCGTCAACCAGGATCGTTCGCGCATGGCAATGGCTCTGGTTCACAGCATCGAAAGGGGGCTTGTAAATGGATATTTATCGCCAGAGGTGGTGCACAGGCTGATCGAGAACCTTGTGCGTGGAATATTAGTCGAACAAGGAGATCGCGAAGCCGCCAATCAATTTCGAGCGCGCTTTGGAGTCTTTCCGCCCTCGTTTCTGGTCATCAGCCCGGGAAAGGCCTGCAATCTGCATTGTGCAGGCTGCTATGCGGATGCAGGCAAAGCCTCCGAGAAGCTGGAATGGCCGGTTTTCGATCGTATCATCAGCGAGGCCAAGAGGTTATGGGGTGCGCGTTTCTTTGTCATCAGCGGCGGCGAACCGATGGCTTATCGATCGCAAGGGAAAACCTTGCTCGATATGGTCGAAAAGCACAAGGACTGCTTCTTTCTGATGTACACCAATGGGACGTTGATCGATGAGCGGATGGCCAGGAGGTTGGCGGAGATCGCCAACCTCACGCCGGCCATCTCGGTAGAAGGGTTGCGCAGCAGCACCGAGGCGCGCCGCGGTGAGGGTGTGTACGATCGCATCCTGGAAGCGATGGGGCACCTGCGGCGAGCAGGCGTCCCTTTTGGTATCTCGCTGACGGCAACGCGACAAAATGTGGAAGAGATCCTCTCGGATGAGGTGATTGACTTCTATTTCGAAAAGCAAGGCGCCCTTTATGGCTGGATTTTCCATTACATGCCAATTGGGCGCTCTTTCACCCTCGATCTGATGCCCACGCCCCAACAAAGATTATGGATGTGGCGCCGTTCATGGGAATTGATCCGGGAACGGGACATCTTCCTGGCCGACTTTTGGAACCACGGTACGGCCTCATATGGCTGTATCTCCGCAGGGCAGTATAAAGGGGGCGGCTATTTCTACGTAGACTGGAACGGCGCTGTGACGCCGTGCGTTTTTTTGCCCTTTTCACCGGTCAACATCCACGATGTATACGCACGCGGTCAGGATTTGAATGATATCTGGCGCGAACCTTTCTTCGCCAGTATCCGACGCTGGCAGGATAATTATCAACGCGGGAATGGCAGGCGCGGAAACTGGCTGGCTCCTTGTATCATCCGCGACCACTACGCCGATCTGCGCCCAATGCTGGCACAATATGAACCCGACCCAATTGACGCTAACGCGCGTATGGCTCTGCAGGATGCAGCGTATGGCGAAGGTTTGGCTGCATATGGGGCGGCGTACGAGGCGATCAGTGGAAAAATCTGGAGGGAGGATTATCTGGGCGAGGATACAGACCGGTAATCACCGAGACGTCGGGCGGCGGTTAGCCCCAGGTGTGGAATGTTCTACTGGGGATGGGATATACTATATCCATGGCGTATACCCAGGACGAGATCAGCGAGCACATAAAAACCATGCATCTTTTCCGCAAGCTTGGTGCCGAAGAGGTGGAAAAGATTGCCGCTTTGCTTCAGCCGGTAGAATTGCCGAAAGGCGAGGTGCTCTTCCATCAAGGCGATCCGGCTACCAGTCTGTACATCGTCTTTTCTGGACGCGTGCGGGTTACACAGATATTTGGCAAAGAAGTGCGTCAGCTTGCCTCGTGGGTCGAGGGGGATTACTTTGGCATGGAGGCGCTGCTTAAAAACCAGCGCCGGAATGTTTCCGTATCTGCTGAGGAAAATACCGTTTTGCTGCGCCTGCCGAAGGAGCGGATGATTGAGCTGTTGAAGAGGATGCCGGGCCTGCGGTTGAGTCTGGAAGTGGCCATTACAAGCCGGCATTTGGCCCAGCGGGTATCCATGCCATGGCTGAATCCCGACGAAATCGTTTATTTTATGGCCCGCAAGCATCCGTTTTTTCTGATGCGAAACTTGATCCTCCCGCTGCTGCTGCTCCTCGCTGCAATGACGCTCTTTGTGATCGTAATGGTCAGTCGCATGGGCTTATGGACGGCTGTTGGTGTGGCAGGGTTGGGGCTGGCGGCTTTGCTATGGGCTGGTTGGAGTCTCCTGGATTGGAGCAATGATTACTACCTGGTGACCAGCCAGCGCGTGGTCTGGCTGGAGAAGATCGTCGGCATCTACGACAGCCGTGATGAAGCTCCCCTATCGACCCTGCTCTCCGTGAGCGTGAACACCGACCAACTAGGCCGCATTTTCGACTACGGCGATGTAGTCATGCGCACTTACACCGGACCGATCATTTTCCACCATGTGAACCATCCCAACCTGGTCGCTCCGATTATCGAGGAGCACTGGTTCCGTGCGCGGATCTCCTCCAAGGAAGCCGAAAGCCAGAAGATCAATCAGGCCATCCGCCAGCGGCTTGGTCTGGAGACACCGCAGGCGGATATCCTCCCGACCCCTCAGTCACAGGTCAAACCAGCGCAGGCGACGGTGGCGCCTGGCTTCTTCCAGCGTCTATTTGCCAATTTCTACCGCATGCGCTTCGAAGAGGGCGGCGTGGTGACGTACCGTAAGCACTGGTTCGTGCTGATCACCAAGACCTGGCAGCCCGCCTTTTGGTTGCTGGTGGGTATTGCCGTGGGCGTCCTGCGCTTGCTCGGCTATCTGGCGCTCTTTTCGGTCCAGGCTACGTTGCTGGTAGACGGCATCTTTATGTTCTTCGTTTTACTGTGGTATCTTTACCAGTACGTTGACTGGCGAAATGACATTTACCAGTTAACCCCGGATCAGGTCGTGGACATCTATCGAAAGCCGCTCGGCCGGGAGGAGAAGCGCTCCGCGCCGCTCGAAAGTATCCTGTCCATCGAATACTCGCGGGCGAATATTATTGGTCTGCTGCTCAATTACGGCACGGTGCGCATCCGCGTGGGCACGGCTGAGCTGACCTTTGATAACGTGTACAATCCCTCCCAGGTGCAGCAGGATATCTTCCGGCGTATGCTCGAGCACATCGAGCGCAAGAAGGAGCAGGACGCAGCCGCAGAGCGTGAGCGCGTCTCCGAATGGATCGCCACTTACCATCGCACCGTCGAGGAAATGCGTCGGCAGCAAAAACCCCCTGATTCCATTGAAAATTCAGGGTAAAATGATAAAAATATCTGTCTGGTAATTGGCGAGATTGTTGGATTCAAGTCATGGCACAAAGAGTGATTGTTACTTTACCTGATCCGGTATTAAGGCGCAAAGCCCACAAGGTAACTGTGTTCGACCGGGATTTGCAGGCGCTCATTGATGATATGGTGGAAACCATGCAAGCAGCGCCGGGCGTGGGTCTGGCTGCGCCGCAGGTGGGCGTTTCCCAGCGGGTGATCGTGGTCGAATATGGGGACGATGAGGATGAGACGGCGCCCAAAAGGCTGTATGTGTTGATCAACCCTGAAATTGTCTCCCTTTCACAAGAGACTGAAATGGGCGTAGAAGGCTGTCTGTCCATTCCAGGATTGGTAGGCGAGGTTGAACGCTCCACCAGTATCGTGGTGAAAGGCCTGAACCGGCACGGTAAGCCAGCCAGAATCAAAGCCAGTGGATGGCTGGCGCGCATCTTTCAGCACGAGATCGACCACCTCAACGGTGTGCTCTTCACCGACCGCGCAACGAAGGTCTGGAAGCCTGAGGAGGACGAAGTCTCCATCCCGGCGGACTGATCTCATGGCATGCACCTGACCCATTTATCCCTGACGAATTTCCGCGCTTTTGCCCGCCTGGACATGGACGTGCCCCGGCGGGTGCTGTTGTTGGTCGGGGAGAACGCCCAGGGCAAGACCAGCTTGCTGGAGGCCATCTATTATTTAGCCACATTCACATCTTTTCATGCGCACAGCGACCGCCAGTTAATCAATTTCGTTGCCGCTCAGGAGCCGTTGGCGGTGGCGCGCCTGGTGGCAGAGTACCAGCGTGGTTCAACCAGCCATCACCTTGAAGCACGCCTGATTCTGGAAACGGCGGTTGGCAACGGCCTCTCGCGCCTGCGCAAGGAAGTGCTCCTTGACGGTGTCAAACGCAGCCTGGGAGAAGCCATCGGCCATTTCAACGCCGTGATTTTCCTGCCGCAGATGGCCCGTATCTTGGAGGGCGGACCCGAGGAGCGCAGGCGTTATCTTAATCTGGCTCTCTCGCAGGTTGTCCCGGGCTACGCTCAGGCCCTGTCCGAATATTCTCAGGCGCTCACGCAGCGCAACGCCCTGCTTAAGCAGCTTGCCGAGCGCGGCGGTGATGTGGATCAACTGGATTTCTGGGACAGCGTTTTGAGCCAGCGGGGCGCTCAGATCATCCTTGCGCGCGTTCACGCCGTGCAGGAACTGGAGACGCAAGCCGCCCGCATCCACCAGCGGTTGACCCGTTCTGACGAGATTCTGCGCCTGGTTTACCAGCCTTCCTATGACCCGCTGCCATCCCCATCGGGGCAGTACGCCCTGCCTATCAATGCGCCGGTTGACCGCAGCGGACGGGATTACGAAGAAATCCGCGAAGGCTTCGCCAAGCGTCTCAAGGCCCTTCGTCATGAGGAGATCGCCCGCGGCCAGACGACCATCGGCCCGCACCGCGACGAGCTGCGCATGCTGGTCAACGGCATCGACTTGGGCGATTACGGCTCACGCGGCCAGATGCGTACTGCGCTTTTGGCCCTCAAGCTGGCCGAAGTGAACTGGATGAAGGAGAGAACCGGCCACTGGCCGGTGCTGCTGCTGGATGAAATCCTGGCAGAACTGGATGCGCAGCGGAGGAGTAATCTGTTGGATGGCCTGTCAAACGGCGAGCAGGCCGTGCTTACCACCACGGATTTGCACTTGTTTACCCCCAGTTTCGTGCAAAATGCCACCGTCTGGCGGCTCCAAGCTGGAGCCGTGGTGCAAACGACGGAAGCGAATCCTCTTACCTGAGCGGCCTTTTTACCGGAATGCCCGCTTTGCGGGGATACATTGCGGGTGTGGCGGCGACCTTGTCGATCACCACCAAATAGCGTTCTTCGGCTATACCGGGGAGCGAAATCGGCATGAGCCGGCGCAGCCGCCCTCCAAGGATCTGTATGGCGCTTTCGGCCTCCTGTGCCTCAGCCGGGCCGGAGGCGCCTTTCAACGCCAGAGCATGCCCGCCTAATCGTACGAGGGGCAGCAGATACTCCACCAGCACCGGCAGAGAGGCCACCGCGCGCGCCACTGCCCAATCGTATGCTTCACGATGATTTGCCATACGGCCCACGTCTTCGGCGCGCGCATGGATTACCTCAATTCCTTCCAGGCCAAGGATTCGCACCACGTGGCGGCAAAATTCGACCTTTTTGCCCACCGATTCCACCAGGGTGACCTTCATAGATGGGCAGACGATTTTAAGCGGGATGCCGGGAAAACCTGCTCCGCTGCCGACGTCCACCAGGCGGCTGGGCGGCGACTCGCGCAAAGCGAGCAGGCAGGTGAGTGAATCCAGAAAATGTTTGGTGCGGATGCCCTCCGGATCGCGAATAGTTGTCAGATTGATGCGCTGACTCCAGTCGATTAACTCCTGCTCGTAGCGCTCCAGTGCAGCCGTCTGGCGGGGGTTCAGGCGCAAACCAAGCAGTCGGTAAGTGTCCTGGATCAGCTTTTCCATCGCAGAAATTATAACTTGCCTTCCATCGGGAATAAATTACAATAAGCTTATGAGTATTGGGAGGATGATATCGGTAGCGGGGCGATTATTAGCAGGGCTGGTCTTCGTGTTGGCGGCAGCGCCCCAGGGCGCGGCGTTTGCCGAAGAACTGCCGCCTTCGGCGGATGTACCTTCAGTGGTAGGGCATGCCCAGGCGTTCAATCTGACCTGCGAATCCCGATCGGCCGCCGATTGGGCCGCTGCGCTGGGTGTGCCCCTGAGTGAAGACGACGTGTTCTCACGTCTCCAGCGCACCGATGATCCAGAGACGGGGTTCGTGGGTGACCCAAATGGCGTTTGGGGGAATATCCCACCGAAATCCTATGGTGTTCATCCCCCTCCAGTGGCGGCGGTATTGCAATCTTACGGCTTGCCTGCCGCCGAACGTAGGGGCATGAGCTGGGATGACCTGCGCGCCGAGATTGCGGCTGGCAAGCCGGTCATTGTATGGATCATCGGCAGTATGTGGTCTGGCAAGGCTGTCACATATCATGCAGCGGATGGGATAACGACAACGGTGGCGCCTTTCGAGCACACTATGCTCGCGGTAGGCTACACAGAAAGTCAGGTGAAGGTCATCGATGCATCCAATGGAGCGCTTCAGTCTTATCCAATCGCCAGTTTCATGGACTCCTGGTCGGTGCTGGGCAACCGTGCCATCGTTTACGAGGGCAATCCGCCCGAAAAGCAACGCCCATCGGTGAGCACGTACACCGTGCAGCCGGGGGATTGGCTGGCTGGCGTGGCTTTCCGCTATAATCTAGATTGGCAAGAGCTGGCCAGATTGAACGGCATTGCCTATCCTTACGTCATTTACCCCGGCCAGGTTTTGAATGTTGCCGCATCAAATACAGAACCGGCGGTGAAGGCTTCGCCCGTGGTCTCCCCCACACCAGCTCCGCCTGCTGACGTCTACACCGTTCAGCCTGGAGACTGGCTGGCCAGCCTCGCGCGGCGCTTTGGAACGAGCTGGCAGTCCCTGGCTGAGCTGAACGGGATCGGTTATCCTTACGTGATCTATCCCGGCCAGATTCTGCGATTACGGTGAACCAGGCGGCCGGAATTATGAGGCGCAGTTGATTGCGACTGTTGCGCAACGCATCCGTGAGAACATTCAGAAGGTGATCGTCGGCAAGGACGACGTCATCAACCTGGCTCTGGTGGCGGTGCTGTGCGAAGGGCACGTGCTCCTTGAAGATGTGCCTGGTATTGGCAAGACCACCCTGGCGCGCGCTCTGGCCGTTTCGTTGGGCTGTTCCTTCCGGCGCATCCAGTTCACGCCCGATCTGCTTCCATCGGATGTGACCGGATTGAGCTGGTTCAACCAGAAGACGCAGGAGTTCGAGTTTCGTCCCGGACCAATCATGAGCCAGGTGGTGCTGGCGGATGAAATCAACCGGGCCACACCGCGGACCCAGTCGGCGCTGCTAGAGGCCATGCAGGAACGGCAGGTCACCTCGGACGGAGTGACGCGGCCGCTGCCCCGGCCATTTCTGGTGCTGGCGACGCAAAATCCGGTCGAGTTAGAAGGCACATTTCCGCTGCCGGAGGCGCAGATCGACCGTTTTCTTCTTCGCATAGCCATTGGATATCCCAGCCAGGAAGAGGAGAACGCCATCCTGGAGCGTTTTCGCCTGTCCGATCCGCTGGCAGATCTTCAGCCGGTCACCAGCGCAGAAGAGATCCTGGCATTGCAGGCGGAGCGGAGGCGGGTGCGGGTGGAGGAATCGGTGCGCGATTACATCGTACGCGTGGCGCGGGCCACACGCCAAAATGCGGAAATCGAGTTAGGCGCCAGTCCGCGGGCCACACTGAACCTCTATCAGGCGTCCCAAGCCTGGGCGGCCATTCATAACCGGGATTATATTTTGCCAGATGACGTCAAGCGGCTGGCGCCGCCCGTGTTGTGCCACCGTCTGATCGTCTCTTCGAAGGCGCAACTGCGCGGGCGGACGTCCGAGCAGATGATAGCCGACATCGTCGCCACTGTGCCGGTGCCCGTGGAGTCGTGATGTCCCCCCGCAGGTGGGTCCCCGCGTTGGTCTTCACTTTTTTTCTGGGGGCCCTGATCCAATCCAGACTGCTCCTGGCGCTCTCCTTGACCATTGGAACGGTGATGGCGGCATCCTACTGGTGGTACCGCCACGCCCTGGACGAGATCGTCTACCGGCGGCGCTGGCACTACCAACGCTGTTTCCCCGGCGAGGAAAGCGATGTGCGCATCGAGGTTGAAAACCGCAAGCCGCTGCCGGTTTCATGGCTGCGCGCCACAGACAATTGGCCAAAAGCAGTCGGGCCTACCGATGAGGATGCGCTGGCCCCCTCCCACATCCCCAATCAAGGGTATCTGGTCAATGTTTTCAGCCTACGCTGGTTCGAGCGTTCCAGCCGCAGTTACCGGTTGCGCTTCCGGCAACGCGGCCTCTATGCAGTCGGACCAACCACCCTCCAATCCGGCGACCTGTTCGGACTGTATACCGAGACGCGCGAGCTGCAGAATGAGGAATACCTGACGGTATTTCCCGAGCTGCTGCCCCTCTCCGCGTTAAAACTGGACACCCAGGATCCCTTTGGCGACCGGCGCACGCGCCGCCGACTGCTGGAGGACCCCAATCTGCCCATGGGTGTGCGCGAATATCAGCCTGAGGATGAATTCCGACGCATCCATTGGCCTGCCAGTCTGCGCTCCGGACGCCTGCAGGCAAAGGTTTACCAGCCTATCTCGGCTCAAACGATGGTGGTGTGCCTGAACGTCGCCACCATGGCGCGCTACTGGGAAGGCATTTATCCGCCGCTGCTCGAACGGCTCATCAAAACCGCGGCGACGTTGTGCACTTACGGCATTGATGAGAATTATTCGGTCGGTTTGATATCCAATGGCTGTCTGGCCCATTCAGACCAGCCTTTCCGCGTGCCGCCCGGCCGCTCTCCTCAGCAATTGGCCCGCATTCTGACCTTACTGGCCGGCGCTTCGCCGATCACCGTTGGCCCGTTTGATCAGTTCCTCCTGCGGGCCATGCCAGATCTGCCCTACGGCGCGTCTGTGGTCGTTCTCACCGGCGTGATGCCCCCCGAACTGGCTGAGATGTTGGGCCGTCTGCAGCGTTACCGCAGACACATGACCCTGTATTCCCTGGCGCCTGAACCTCCTCCGGAAATTCCGGGTGTGCGCATCATCCATTTGCCTTTCAAGGAAGAAACGGCGTGAAGTCCGCTGCGATCGTCAGAAGGTTTGCACACATTCCGATCGTCAGAGTCTGGCGAGAGGCGGCTTTCCTGAGCCTGTGGTGTGCCGATATGTGCTGGATCGCTCTTTGGTATAGTGCCCTCTCACAGATTGGGGGCGGAGTCACGTATGGGAGGGCCTTCCTTGTGCTCGGAGGAATCTACCTGCTTTCCCATTACCTGATCAGGCTGTTCGATTATTGGCAGCTTCGCACTGGCCTGCGCCAGGGACTCGTTGTGGTGCTGGTTTTGGCCAGCTTTTACTATTCGGTCGGTACGTTGATCTATTTGAGCAATTGGCCGGGTGTGTTTGAGCTGATAAAAGGCATGGTGCGCGGTTTTGCCAGTTCCAGTCTCATTCCGCCTGAGTTTTGGGTGGCGCTGGTGGTCCTGCTGCTCTGGCGACGCGGCGTACGGCTTGCGCGCCAGGCGATCAGCTCGGACATCGTAATGGCCTCTTTTGGCTTTGGCGGCGGCATGTTCTTTTTATTTGGCGTCCTGCCGTATTTCTTCATGGATTCCGCCCAGGCATTGCGGGCATTGTTCGCTTTCATATTGTGCATCCTCGTGGCACTGAGTTGTGCGCGGATCTTTGAGCTGAGCCGCACGCGGGGAGCGATCCACGCCCGTTTCAGCCGCGAATGGATTGTTGCCATCTTGCTGGCCAGCGTGGCCCTGGCCGGAGCGGGCGCGTTGGCAACCTTCTTGTTGCAGGATACCATTGCCCCGCTGCTGAGTCGGCTGGCCTTGCTGGTGCTCTGGGGGCTGGGAATCCTTTTGATTCTGATCGCCACGCCCGTTATTTTGCTGGTGCTGATCGCCTTGCCCTGGCTTTCGCAGCGCCTAAACCTTCAATTGAACCCCTTCCGTATCATTTCAGAGCTTCTGGACACTTTACGAAAATTATTGCCTTCCTTACCCGATGCCAAAATTTCTCAGTTCTTTACCCGGGTGGCGGTGGGAAGCAAGCCATTCGCTTTGTGGGGCATCCTGGCAATGCTGCTGGCAGGCATGCTGGCGATCACGGCCTGGAAGCGCTGGTATACGCATCGCACTGGCCAGATCCAACAGGAAGACCTTTTTGCCCTGGGCGAATGGCTGCGTCAGGCGCGAAAAGGGCTGCGAAAGCGCACGGTCGACCTGCTGACCGGCTTCGTACGCCGCCTAAATCCAGGATACGCGCGACGCTGGATGACAGCGATGCGGGTGCGCCTGATCTATGCCCAATTGATGGAACTGTGCGCCCGCCTGGGAAAGCCCAGGCCTGCGCCATTTACCCCGCTCGAGTTCCTGCCGGATGCGCAAAAATTGTTCCCCGAGGCCAGCAGGGACCTGCAGACGATCACCTATGCCTATCTGCGCGCCCGTTATGGAGAGCTGCCTGAAGGCGGCGTGGAGTTAGACGCCGTTCTGCAAGCCTGGGAGCGGGTGCGCGCCCAAGGTCACAGGCTGCTGGCTGCACTGCGCTCGAGAAAATAGCTCCCATGCTCCACGGGCTGACCTTCAAGCGCCAAATTCCTTCAACACGCGCGCGATGTGCTTCGCACCTTTCAGGTACAGATCAAGGCGCACATTCTCGTTGGGCGCGTGCACCTGGGCGCCCGGGTAGCTCACCCCGGCGGTGGCGATCGGCAAACCCAGATTTTCGATAAAAATGTAGTTTGGTCCTGATCCGCCGCTCAATGGCACCATCTGCATGGGTACGCCGTAAACCTCCCGCGCAGCTTCGACTACCAGCCGGATGAAGGGGTGGTTTGGATCGGTACGGGCTGGCGTCTCACCGCCCAAGTACTCAATCTGGACATCGGGGAAACCCTGCGCGTCCAAATGGGCACGCAGTTGCTTCAGCACCTGCTCCGGGCGCTGATCGGGCACCAGGCGGAAATCCACTTTGGCGCTTGCGCGGGCGGGCAGGACGGTTTTGGAGCCTTTGCCCTGATAGCCAGAAGTCAGCCCGCAGATGGTGCAGGTCGGTTGGAACACTTCAGCGATATTCAATTCCGTTCCACCGGTCAAACCATTCAGGAACTCACGAATGCCATAGCGGTTGCGATATTCCTCGGCCTCGTCCGGCAGGGCTGCCATCAGCTCCCTATCCTGCTGGCTGAGAGGGCGCACCGGGTCGTAGAATCCGGGTATGCGGATGCGTTCGTCCGGTCCCTTGAGTGAATTCAGCGCCCACACGAGGCGCCAGGCCGCATTGGGGAAAATCGAGCCGCCCAGGCCGGAGTGCACATCCTGATTGGCTGTCTCGACGCTAAGCTCGACATAGCAGATGCCGCGCAGCCCCAGGGATTGAATTGGCACCTCGCGGGAATCCACGCCGCCCGATTCCCAAATGCAGGCATCCGCGGCGAGCAGCTCGCGGTGTTCGCGAACGAACCCCTCGAGGTGCACGCTGCTGGTCTCTTCTTCCCCCTCGATGACCCATTTGATCGTGCAGGGCAGTTCGCCTTCTTGTGCCAGCAGGGCATCGATGGCGAACAGTCGGCTGACGATGTGCCCCTTATCGTCTGCTACGCCGCGGCCGAACAACTTGCCTTCCCGCAGGCTTGGTTCGAAGGGCGGAGTTGCCCACAATTCCAGCGGCTCGGCTGGCTGGACGTCGTAGTGGTTGTAGAAAATCAGGGGTTTATTTGCACGCCCGCGACGCTCGGCGAAAACTACCGGAGCTCCGCCGGTCGGATACAGGGTAGCGCGAAAGCCGCGTTTTTCCAGCATTTCCACCACTAGACGGGCGCATTCCTCGATGCCCTGTTTTTGCGCGCTGACGCTGGGCTGAGCGACCAACCTGGCCAACTCGGCGATGCTTTCGTCGAGGTGAGCGTCCAGGTAACGATCCATTGCAGTGTTGTCTGCCAATGAAAACCTCCGGTTGTGTGAATGCATTGTGATGAGGAGTGGATCAGAAAAACCATCCCATGATGGAACTCCCCGCATAGGCGAATACCATCATCTTTAGGATTTTCCCGATCCAGGTAAAAAAAAGAAACTTGTAGATGGGCATTTTGAGCACGCCGGCGGTCATGCCTGCCAGGTCGAAAGCCGGGTTGGGGATAAACGCCAGGACGAGGATGGTAATGCTGCCGTACTTGGCCATCCACTCCTTCATGCGCTCGTAGTAACGTATGTTTTCCACCACAGCCTGGCCCGAGAAACCGGCCAGATAGCCGGACATCTCACCCAAAGCCGCCCCGCTGCCCGCTGCAATCGCCACCCAGAATGGGTTGAATACCGTAGCCCAAGCGGATGTCAAGACTACTCCCGGCACCGGGATGATCACCGTGGCATTGGCGATGATCGAAAGCAAAAAGATGCCCGGGTATCCGATTGAACCCAGATTTTTAAACCTGTCACGGTCCACTAAAATCAGGACCGTGACGCCGATGACAAACAGGAGCGCCAGAACCCGCAGCAGGTTTGTCCGCCGTTGCGCGCTCACCATGGGTCATTCGTCCGAATGGCGCAGCAGAGCTTCGATGCGGGCGGTGACCATATCCAGGGCGACGGTATTCAGGCCTCCCTCTGGAATGATCACATCGGCGTAACGCTTGGAGTTCTCGACGAATTCCAGGTGCATCGGCCGCACGGTGGTCAGGTACTGCTTGATGACGTTTTCGGTCGTGCGGCCTCGCTCGGCGATGTCGCGCTGCAACCGGCGGATGAAGCGGATATCCGCATCGGTGTCGACGAAAATTTTGACGTCGAATAGTTCGCGCAACCGCGGCTCGTAGAAGATCAGGATGCCCTCGACGATGATCACCCGCTGGGGCTGGATGGTGATGGTCTTCTTGGTGCGCGAATGGGTGGTGAAGTCGTAGACGGGCAATTCGATCGGCTGCCATTGTTTGAGGCGCTGCACGTGCTCGATTAGTAGATCCGTTTCCAGCGAATCGGGGTGGTCGAAGTTGACCATCATGCGCTGATTGGGGGGGAGATTGCTCAGGTCGCGGTAGTAGGCATCATGGGGAAGATAGGCGATCTTGTCGGCGCCCACCCGTTGTAAGATGACATTTGCAACCGTGGTCTTGCCCGAGCCTGACCCACCGGCGATACCGATCACCAAGGGTGTCTTTCTTTCGGCCATGACACCATTATAACCTTAAGAATTGATACGGCCGAGAATTAGAAGCGTTCGAAATCCGAAAAACTGGCGAATTAGATAAATAGGATACCCTTTTCTCAGATTTGCTGCCGTTGCAGTACTTCGTGGAGCTTTGATGCACGTTCATGGAATTGGAGAGACTGCAACCACCCGGGTCGAGGATGTGTGGCATGGGGGTTGCAACTTGAAACCTGGATGGTATCGGGGAAGAAATCCTGATCGCCGTCATTGGCCGGGTAAATACCAATCCCGGTTTTTGGGAATGGCAAAAGTTGAAGTGGGCTGGAGGGCGGGAAGATGCCTGAGCCTCGCGAAATGCATCCGCCTGGTGCTGGACCAGCTCATCGATAGAAAACCTTGAGAGGTTGTTCAGCGTGCCATCCGAGAGCGATAAAACCATACCACGAAGGTTCATTTCTACCGCCAGTACTGGGAATCCAGACCTGAACGCTGGCCAGGTTTCCGATAGAAAGGCGGCAATCGAGTACCGCTATCGCCTGATACCTCCTCAGGGCATTGAGTATATCAGCCCGAATGTGGAGATGCTGACCGGTTATCCTCCGCACATCTGGACGGCTGATGCACAGTGGCTCTTTCAGATCGTTCATCCCGACGACCGTGAGGATTTTCGTAAAGACTGGATGGATCGCGTGGATGGGAGACAGCCGCTCCGTCTGCGCTGGCGGCGCAGAGACGGCTCACTCCTGTGGGTGGAGCACACCCGCAAAATCATCCATGACTCAAACGGGGAGCCGCTGGCTTATGAATGCAGTGTGCTTCCCATCTTGCCGGCTGAACAGGCGGCAAATCCCATCCTGGAATTTGTGCGCCTGCTAAGCAGCATACCGATCGCCGCGGCCCTGCTTTCACCAGCGGACGTCCGCCTGGTGGCTGTGAACGATGATTTCATCGCACTGACCGGTTTTTCCCGGAATGAATCCGCTGGCAGGACTCTGACTGAGCTTGGGTGGACGGAGCTGGACTCCTTATTGCACGAAATTGGAAATCATACGCCCGTACATGATGCCCTGACAACGATTCCACAGCGCGAAGGCCCCTCGATCGACGTGCTGATTTCGCTAAGCGGCCTATCCCTGGAAGGGCAGGATTTCTGGTTGTTGCTGATGCGCTGGGCAAACGGTCATCAGCGAGCGGCTGAGGCGTTACGTCAAAGCGAAGAACGGTATCGCGCCTTCCTCCAGCGCAGTTCGGATGGCATCTGGCGCTTTGAGCTGCGCCAGCCGGTTCCCATTCACCTCCCAGAGGAAGAACAGCTCGCGTTGATCTATGAACACGCCTATTTGACCGAGTGCAATGATCAGATGGCGCGCATGTACGATTTCAACGATGCCAGCGAGATCGGCGGTTTGAATCTGAGCGACCTATTCCCAAAATCCGTACCGCGCTATGTTGATTTCGTGCGCGAGTTCATCCGCAACGGGTATTCGCTGATTAATGCCGAGACCACACGTGAGAAAGATGGGCGCAAGAGTTATTATCTGAATAACCTCTACGGCATCGTCGAAAATGGCCAATTGCTCCGCGCCTGGGGCACGCGCCAGGACATCACCGCGCGGCGTAAGGCTGAGCAGGTGCAGACCGCCGTTTATCATATCGCTCAGGCTGCCGTGTCATCGGAAAACTTGGAAGAGCTGTTCCGCTCCATCCACGAGATTCTAGGCCATCTCATGCCGGCTGAGAACTTCTTTATCGCCCTTTACGACGATGCGAACGACACGCTCAGCTTCCCTTATTTCGTGGATGCTTATGACCAGGCTCCCACCACTAAGAAGCCGGGACGGGGGATCACCGAGTACGTGTTGAGGATCGGGCGTCCCCTCTTTGCCTCTCCCGAGGTGTTCGCCGAGCTGGTGCGCCAGGGCGAGGTTGTCGAGATGGGCGCTCCCTCGATCGATTGGATGGGTGTGCCATTGGTCGCCCGCGGGCGGACGATCGGCGTGCTGGCTGTACAGAGTTACGCTGAAGGCGTCCGCTACGGTGAAGAGGAGCTGCGCATCCTGGAGTTCGTTTCCAGTCAGGTGGCGATGGTCATCGAGCGCAAGCAAGCCGAAGACGTGCGGCGCATCAGCGAGGAGCGCTACCGTGGCATTCTGGAGGATCAGACCGAACTGATCTGCCGCTGGCAACCGGATGGCACTTTCACCTATGTGAACGAAGCCTATTGCCGCCATGTCGGAAAAACGCGCGAAGAATTGATCGGCTCAAAGTTTGCCGTCCAGACGCAAAACGGGGACCGGCAAGCGCATGCCCTCGCCCTGGTCGCCAGCGGCGGTCAGAGCGTCCCTTACGAAGTCAGCGTGCAGTATCCCGACGGCGAACTGCGCTGGGAACAATGGATTGACCGGCCCATTTACGGGCCAGATGGCCAGTTAATCGAGTTCCAGTCCGTCGGCCAGGACATCACCGAGCGCAAGCAGCGCGAATATGAGCTTCAAGCCATTGCGTCGGTTTCCTCTGCCTTGCGGAAGGCCTCGAATAGGGTGGAGATGCTGCCGGTGATCCTGGATCAGTTAATGGATCTATTGCACGCCGATGGGGCCGCGTTAGCCATGGTGGATGCGCTTCATAATGAGCTGGCCTTCGAGCTTGGGCGCGGAGAGTGGGATTATTTGACAGGAATGCGGCTGCCGCTTGGCGTCGACCTGCCCGGATACGTATTTTCGACCGGTCAGCCTTACGTGAGCAACGATGTCTTCCACGATCCCCACTTGACCAGGACCGAGCTGGTGGATGGCCTGCCAGCCAGCGCACTGGCGCCCCTCATTGCCCAAGGCCAGACCATCGGGCTGGTGTGGATCGGCAAACGCGGCAGTTTCAGCCACCATAACCAGAATTTGTTGACCGCCATCGCCGACATCGCCGCCAACGCCATCCAACGCTCAGCGCTCTTCGAACAGACGCAGCTTCGTTTGCAACGGTTAACCGTGCTGCGGGCGATCGATATGGCCGTTTCTGCCAGCCTGGATGTCCACGTCACTCTTAATATTCTGCTGGATCAGGTAAATGCGCAACTGGGTGTGGACGCTGCGGATGTGCTGTTGTTTAATCCGCACAATCAGATGCTGGAGTACGCTGCCGGGCGGGGCTTCTTCGTCTCGGGTTTCCTGCACGCATTTCAACGCTTGGGGGAAGGCCAGGCGGGAAGAGCGGCGATGGAGCGGCAGATCATCCATTTGCCCGATCTGCATGCCTTACAGGATGGCAGCCAGGAGGTTCGTTTCCATCCTTCTGAGAAGTTCGTATCTTACTCGGCCGTGCCGCTGATCGCCAAGGGCCTGGTGAAAGGTGTTCTAGAGCTCTTCTATCGTCGGCCAACCAGCGCAGACTCGGAATGGCTAGAATTCCTACAATCTTTGGGCGCCAGCGCGGCAGTCGCCATCGACAACGCCGAGCTGCTGGATAAACTCCAGCGCTCCAATGTCGAGCTCTCGCTGGCTTACGAGGCGACCATCGAAGGCTGGTCGCATGCCCTCGAGCTGCGCGACCGGGAAACAGAAGGCCACACCCAACGGGTTACTGAACTTACCCTGCGACTCGCACGCAGGATGGGCGTGCCGGAGAACGAATTGGTGCATATCCGGCGCGGCGCGCTGCTGCACGATATCGGCAAGCTGGCCATACCGGACAGCATACTGTTCAAAGAAGGCGATTTGACCGACGCAGAGTGGGAGGTCATGCGCAAGCATCCAGTCTATGCCTACCAGCTTCTTTCCCCCATCCCGTATCTGCGCCCTGCGTTGGACATTCCTTACTACCACCATGAAAGGTGGAACGGGAGCGGTTACCCGTTTGGGCTGCGGGGTGAACAGATACCCTTGGCGGCAAGGATCTTCGCCGTGGTGGATGTGTGGGATGCGCTGCGTTCGGATAGGCCGTATCGCAAAGCCTGGCCGGACGCAAAGACGATCGAATACATCCGCTCCCAGGCCGGCATCGGCTTTGATCCACAGGTAGTGGCAGCATTTCTGGAACTGGAAAGCCGTGAGGGACTGCGCGAGATATAAATTTACCTGAATCGTCCTCGTGAAAACCCTGGGAAATTATCCTGTTCGTTCTGCGGCCCATGATTGCAACATGGGGTTAGCACCACAATTTTTATCCAGTTCTCTGGATTGTCTGGTGATGGGTGAAGATCGGGTTACCGCGTAAATACTGGGGGTTAATTTCCAAACATTCTTTATAATTGGGTAAGGATGTCCATCCTATTGGCTATCAAATAAAAAAGCCACCGAAGGGATTCGAACCCTTGACCTGGCGTTTACGAAACGTCTGCTCTACCGGCTGAGCTACGGTGGCGTGGTGAAAATTATAACGGAGTGGAACTAAATCGACAAGGACGTCTTGAGGAGTGCAGATGCAGCGCATCGCAATGATTTCGTACCATACCTGCCCGCTGGCTACCCTTGGGGGGAAGGATACGGGTGGGATGAACGTGTATGTGCGCGACCTTACCCGACAGCTGGGGCGCATGGGCATCGGAGTGGATGTTTTCACCCGCTCCCAGGACGAGCACGTTCCCCACGTATTGCACGACCTGGGGTACGGCAATCGCGTAGTTCACGTACCGGCCGGTCCTGAGAGCCCGCGCCCAAAGGAAGAGCTGGCCGGTTACTTGCCCGAGTTCGTGGCAGGAGTGCGCCGTTTCGCCGACGAGAAGGGCCTCCATTATGACGTCATCCACTCGCATTACTGGTTGTCGGGACTGGCGGCCATCGAACTGCGCCAGCGTTGGAATGCACCCATCGTGCACATGTTCCACACTTTGGGATTAATGAAGAATCGAGTCGCCCGAACAGATGAAGAGCGCGAAGGGCAATACCGCATCGATGGTGAGCGGCGCGTTCTCCAAGAGGCTGATTCCATCATCGCCGCCACTCCGGCTGAGTACGCTCAGCTTCAATTCCTTTACGGCGCAGACGTTCGGAAGATCTCAGTCATCTCACCGGGTGTGGACACCAGCCGCTTCTATCCGATCGACAAGGATGAAGCCAAAGCAGTTATCGGAATACCTGCCAAGGAGCATATGTTGCTTTATGTCGGGAGGATCGAACCGCTTAAAGGAGTGGATATACTGATTCAGGCCGTTGCACGGTTGCGCGAGCATGGTCACCAAGCAGAAAGCCCCACCTACCTGGCGGTTATCGGCGGCGAGCCAGACGTCGACCCCGAATCGATGAGCAGTGAAATGGGTCGTCTGCAAAATCTCTGCCGCAGGCTGGGATTGGATGATGTGGTTATTTTTCTGGGCAAGCGCAGCCAGGATTCGTTGCCGTATTACTATTCCGCTGCTGACGTGGTGGTGGTGCCATCCCATTACGAATCCTTTGGTCTGGTGGCCCTGGAGGCGATGGCCTGCGGCACGCCGGTGGTGGCCTCTGAAGTCGGCGGGCTGGCCTTCCTCGTTCAGGACGGTGTCACCGGCTACACCGTCCCCGATGGCGACCCCCAAGCTTTGGGGGAGCGTCTGGAGTGGCTGATCCGTGATCCGGAGCTACGTTGGAAGCTAGGCAGGCAGGCAGCCGCTTACGCGCAGCAATACGGATGGGAAAAAATCGCGCCCCGCCTGGTGGCGCTCTATCGAAGTGTTCTCGAAAGACAGGTTGCCTGACCAAAGGTCAGAAGATATCTCCATGAAAGATGGAAATGATCATCGTAATCAGAAACCATATCCACAGCGCAGCCCACATGCGTTGGATGCGCGTTTGCGTTCGCGCGAAAAGGTAATACAACACTCCGAGGATGGCGCAAATTGAGGCGTAACCGATCGCCTGGATCGTGTAGCTGATCAGCGGGGTGATGGTCGCCAGATATCGCTGGATAGACAGCAGTATCTGGCCTCCCCAGCTCATCAGGATAACCTGCATCCAGAACTTGACCCCCAACGGGAAAATCTTCCGCCACAGGCTGGCGGAGAAAAGCGCGGCAATCAACCAGAGGATGTCACCATTGCCCGGGTGGATGGCCGAAAGCCCGAATTGGGCGCTTACCAGAACCGCAACCCACACGAACACTCCCCCGACGATCCCATACCATGCACGGGTCGTCTCTGCCAATTTTCCATTCAAGGCTTGTTCAAGGCAAAAGAATCCCAGGCCGATCAACACCAGGCAGTAGACCAGCAGGCTTGGCATGCCAAAATTTCGAATTGGGAGCAGCAGCAATGCAAGGGTGATCCAAATGAGCAGCAAAACCGCCGTCGTCAGCAGGCCATCGACTAGTTTGCTGCGAAAATCGGTGGCAATTTTCATTGCAGATCCCTAAGAGCGGCGTTTTTTGACTTTGAGGTCTCTGCCCCGTGCGATGGCCTGGCTTCCAAAGCGCTCGCGCAGTGAATCGAGCGCTTCGAGCAGACGGCGGTCACGCTCGAGATGGTCGTCCCACAGTGAGAGCTGGTGTGCCCGTGGGCTCAGGTTACTCACCCCCACTCCAAGCAGGCGCACCGGTTTGCCCGGCTCCCACACCTGCTTGAACAGTTTCACCGCTTCGTTAAAGATAACAGTATCCTGGTCGGTGGGCTGGTTTAAGGTCGTCTGGCGGGTAAGGGTGGAGAAATCCGGCCAGCGCAGCTTGAGCTTGATAGTGGAGCCGCTGAGCTGGCTCTGGCGCAAGCGCCGCCCCACGCCTTCTGAGAGCTCATACAGCGTCTGAAGCAGGACCTCGCCATCGGCTATGTCGTGATCGAAAGTGGTCTCCTGGCTGACCGATTTCATCTCATGTTCAGTGACCACCGGGCTGTCATCGATGCCGTGAGCGCCCAGCCACAGTTCTCTTCCGATCTTACCAAACAGGCGCACAAGTTCTGCCTCCGATCGGGCAGCCAGATCGCCGATGGTGTGGATATCGAGCTCGGCCAAACGCGCGGCTGTCTTTGGACCAATTCCCCATAACGCCTGCGTCGGTAGAGGCGCAAGGAATTCGGCTTCTTGCCCCGGTGGAACTTCCAGGATGGCGTTTGGGGGATAGGGACCACGCTTAGAGGATTTGCCCACGTCCGTGGCAACTTTAGCGACCAGTTTGTTTGTGGCGATGCCAATTGAGCAGGGTAGCTTCAGCTCTTCGTTGATCTGCGATTGCAGGCGGCGGGCGATCGCCAGGCCGGACTCGGGCAGTTCGGTAACATCCAGAAAAGCCTCGTCGATGGAAACCTGCTCGACCTTAGGTGTCAAGTCACGCAAAAGCTTCATGACCTTTTCTGACACGGCGCTATAGTCTCCGTGCCGCCCGGATACGATGATGAGCTGCGGGCAGAGGCGTACGGCGCGGGCCATAGGCATGGCCGAATGAATGCCGAACTGGCGCGCTGCGTAGGAGCACGAGGCTACCACCCCCCTCTCGCTGGGTTTGCCCCCCACGGCAAACGGTTTCCCGATCAAGGATGGGTCACGCTGCTCTTCAACGGCGCAAAAGAACGCATCCAGGTCCAGGTGCAAAATCTTGCGCGGCATGACGAAATAATTGTAGCATCGAAGATGATCTGGAAGGTCCATTGCGATCGCATCAATAGAATTACGGCCTCGGCTGTTTCGGAATAAATCCTGAATAATGGCAGGTTAAGGTAACGAGCAAGACCATATTGGCTAATCGCTCACAGGATCATCTGGCGGGGTTTGAAAACGGTTGTCTTATTCGGTACCGGCTATCTGGCTGGCGCTTTTGGAAGCCTATCATTTCCATTGAGTTTCGGCGTGAGCATATTTTGGACCGGCATCGCCGTGCAGAATGTCGGCCCGATCTGGGTAGGCGGCTGGGGCGTGCTGGTTGGCACCCCTCTGTATATATCCCTTGCTTATTTCCCTTCAAATGCGTTGCAGGCCCTCCTCCCCGCCCTGGCATTCCGCCTATGGAAAGCCGATCCGCGCCTGAACAGCGGGATGGATTATCTGGTATTGATTGCTTCCATCACTCTCGGCAACATGTTGGGCGCTTTGTATTCCGTGCTGGTAGTCTTGCGCGGGTATGGTCTTATTGGAAATGAATCCGCGCCGATGTTCATCTGGGGGTGGTTCGGCGGAAACGAGATTGCTGGCTTGATCCTCGATATCCTGCTGCTCAAAATGATCTCGGCGTGCGTGATCCGCTCACCGTTGTTTGTCAGAAAAAGGTGGTCTTGATCTCATCTGGTCTCAAATGACGATGATCGTTAAGATCAGGTTGATCAGCGCGGCCGTGGTCAGGCTGGGCCAGATACTTTGCGTCCGAGCTGCCGACCAGCCGCCGGCGACGCCGATGGCCAGGAAAGTATAGACCAGCCCGTATGTCGCTCCCTGGATCACGGGTAGAAACAGAACCACGATGCCATTGGGGATGGTGAACAAAGCCGCCTGCATCAGGATGGCTGGCCAGCGTCCCAGCGAATTCTGCAGGGAATGCAGCAACAATCCTCGAAAGAACAACTCCTCAGCGAAGATGGTTACGAATGATGCATAGAGAAACATGCCCAACAGGCCAGCGACACCCGGGAAGCGCGCCAGCCAGGCGAAAGTCGTGTCGGGGCGCGGATTGGACAGGGCTTCGGTAAGCAGATAACGGTACGTATGTGTCCGCGGCTCGGCGATGGCCATTGCCAGGGCGACCAGAGCCAGGTTGACCGCCGTTGCGAACAGGTAATTATTCCCAGAGATTCGCCGGAAACCCAGATGGGACGCATCACGCGTTCTGGCGAGGACGAAAAGCGCCACGCTCAACCAGACGACCGTGAAGATGGGTGTGCTTCCACGCAACAACACCGTAGCAGGAATCAACGTCAGTAAGGCCAGCGTACACCACCCAGCCAAGAAAATCTCCGCACGCCCCCAGCCCTTGATGGTCGGGCGGGTGATGCGATGACCATCTTGCATTCTAAACCTCAAATTCTGAGATATTTTCATTCCCAGTATGGATCCCTTCCTCCTTTTATGCAACCCGCACAGAGGTGGATTTCGATGAGCCGGGGGCGCAGGGTCCGGTTGGCCTTATGGACAGGCGCCGGTGAGCGTCCTTCCCGCACGGTGGTGCTACAATCAGCTTATGCCGGCGTTCGCCCAAATACTGACCCATATTCTTTTCCTGTATACGCTGATTGCTGAGCCGCTGCTTGGGGTGCGGTTCTATCGTTCCTTGCAGGCGCATCTCGAGGTTGAGCCGAGAGCGCGGGGGAGTTATTTCCTGCGTTTGTTCATCTGGGAGTGGTCGTTGGCAGCGGCTGTGACCGTGGTCGCCGCACTGGCATCTGTGCCTTTGGCGAAGTTGGGTTTGCGCGGGCTTGATGAACCCGGATGGGTGCTGGTGGGAACCATGGTGATGACCATGGCATTGGTGCAGCTCGTCTTGCTGCGTTCCGCGCGCGGCCGCGATGTGTTCCAACAACGGCTGAAGGTCGCCGAAGCGCTCCTGCCGACCGGCAAGTTTGAGCGGTGGCTTTATGCAACCCTGTCCCTATCGGCCGGCATCTGCGAAGAGCTTCTCTTTCGCGGTTATCTTTGGTGGTACCTGGCGACCTGGACGCCGGGACTGCCGGAGTGGGGCTTTTACCTGATCACCTCTGCGATGTTCGGTTTTGGGCACCTCTACCAGGGCGGTTGGGCTGTTCTGCAGACGACCCTAACAGGAGCCATTCTCGCCTTTCTTTACCGCTATACGGGCAGCCTCATCCCTGCCATGGTCTTCCATGCCCTGGTAGACCTGCGAGTATTGCAGATCGCGCCGATCCATTCAGCGGCCGGACCGAACAACGGGCTGTGATACAATCATCTGGCCGGTATGCCCGGCCCATTTCTTTCCGTTGAAGGGATGATATTCGATGCCAGCTCAGATCAAACAATGGCCGGCGCCGCCTGCCATGCAGATCGATCCAAAAAAGAAATACAGCGCCACACTATCCACTGACAAGGGTGATATCGTGGTGGAACTTTTTGCCGACAAGGCGCCGAACACCGTCAACAATTTTGTCTTCCTGGCGCGCGAAGGGTTCTACGACGGCACGATCTTCCATCGAGTGATCGCTAATTTTATGGCTCAGGGGGGTGATCCGACCGGCACTGGACGCGGCGGCCCGGGCTATCGCTTCCTTGACGAATTCAATCCACTCCTGCGCCATGACAAGCCCGGCGTCCTCTCGATGGCGAACGCTGGCCCCAACACCAACGGTTCACAATTTTTCATCACCCATGTGCCAACCCCCTGGTTGGATGGAAAACACAGTGTCTTCGGCCAGGTGATTCAGGGAATGGACGTCCTCATGGCCATTCCACCGCGTGATCATATGGAGACCAACAGTCCCGCTGTCACCCTGCGCAAGGTGACGATCGCCGAGACGTAGATCATCAAAACCCCTTGAAGATCACCGAAATTCAGGAAGGTCCACGGGCATCAGCCAGTGGACCTTCGAATTTTTCTTTATCGAATCAGTCTCCATTCTGTTTGTGGATCGCTCAGAAACTCCACACCGCGCTCGGTGACCAGCACGTCCTCCTCTAACCCCAGAACGCCATACCCCGGCAGTGTCAGCCCCGGTTCGATGGTGTAGACCTGGCCGGATTCCAGCCTGCCCAGCGGGGAATCGCCGTAGCGCTCCCACTGCGGGCCGAGCAGCGTTCCACCGTCATGGGCGATGCGGCCAAGCTGGTGACCGGTGGCAAAGGCGTACTCGGGATATCCGGCCGAAGTGATCACTCCCCGCGCCACGGCGTCCACATCCTTGCCTTGGACGCCGGGCTTCATGACTGCGGCCGCCGCCTGGATGGCGCGCACGATCGTATCCAGCCCGCGCTGGACTTCGGCGGGCGGCTGCGTCTCACCCGGCTTAAGTAGATACGCAACACGCTGTAAATCGGCGCAATAACCATCGTATTTCGCGCCAAAATCGATGTGCAGGATTTGTCCAGGTTGGATCGCTCTTTCGGACGGCAGGGCATGGCCGATGGGAGATTCTGGTCCGGCGTTGACGATCGGGCAGTTATCATAACTCCAGGCTGCCTGCAAGCCGCGCGCCGCCAGCTCGGCGTGCATCAAATCCGCTACATTTTTCTCGGTCATACCCGTATGAACGCTGGCAAAGGCCAGATCGAATATATCCTCACTGATGTCGATCGCTCTACGGATGCGCTCGATCTCGCCGGGCGTTTTGCGCCCGCGTAATGCGCCGATGATGCCCTCTGCGGAGGTTAGGCGGTTGGCATAGGGCGTGTCCTGCAGGTAATCCAGCAATAGCTGATACATCCCGTGAGTGAGGCCGTCGGCCAATACATTGCTCTTGGAAACGTTGATGGCAATGCTTCGCGGATCAAGGCGCTTCAGTTCAGCCAGGAGCAATGGGCGGATCGATTCTTTGATAGGGATGATGCGCGTGTACGCGCCCACCTGGCGAGCGGTATCCTCTTCCAGCGAGCCGACGATGGCGATCGTTTCGCCGTTGCGGCTGACCATCAACGCGCTGGTCCAGGTCAAATCGTGGTCACCGTAAATAAGCGGCAAGGCCGGATCCATGGTGGCGCTGGTTTCGCGCACGAAGGTGAGCCACAGGTCTATGTCCAGTTGCTGAAGAATTTGCACGGCTTGTTGCACTTTTTCTTGAACCAGGGTGGACACATTTACCTCCATGACAAAGATCGTTGAATGGGATCCGTTTCGGTGGGTAGGAGCGATTTTGGTTTTACCATGAAGCGGTGGAAATTGCTGTTAAGGAAGATTCTGGGCAGCGGGTTTCTCCTTGTGAAGCAGATCCATTAACTGCGCATAGTCGCTGATAACAAAATCGGCTGAGGTTTGGGTGGATGGTTCCCCAAACAGGCATGCGCGCAAGCCAGCTGCATGAGCTGCCTGGACATCGATTTCCCGGTCGCCGATTCCGAGCGTTTGGGAGGGTTCAATATGATTGCGCGCCATGATCGCCATGAAGCCAGCCGGGTCGGGCTTGCGCGGAAAGCCATCGTCGTTAGCAACGCAGTCCGCGAAGAGCGGCGCCAGGGCATGGGCCTCCAGCAAGGCCAGCAGCGAGGCTCGCGCCCGGTGGGTGACGATCAGGTTGAGTCCGCCGCTCTCCACGATGTACGCGCACACTTCCCTCACTCCAGGGAAAGGGGTCTGATCCGCCGGTGGTATCTGCCTGTAGGCGCTCGCGAAGCGCTCCATCAGTTCTTCGATCGACAGGCCGAATTGGTTGGAGAGAGAAGCCGCGCAGTGTTCGAGCGAGACGTGCAGCCAGGCGGAGATTTGTGAACCATCGGCAATATGCCCGAATTCAGCCAGGGCGTGGGTGAAGGCCCGCGTCATGGCAGGGTAAGTGTCGACCAGTGTGCCATCCACGTCCCAAATCAGGTGGCGGATCATCCAGCCCATTATAGCGGCAAAAGCCATCAGACGGAGGGTTAGCGGGGTGTTTCTTTGCTCATGCTATGATATGACGTTCGTCACTGGCTTCTCGGGAGAGGCAGGTTATACTGGGCTATATTGTATCTGACAAAACAGGTGACCTTTATGAAATTGATCCGCCAGCCCCGTTATGACGTCTCTGAACGCCCCTTCCTGATCATCTGGGAGACGACCCAGGCCTGCGACTTGGCCTGCCGGCACTGCCGCGCATTGGCCCATCCCGAGCGCGATCCGCAGGAGCTCACCTTCGAACAAGGTTGTTCCTTAATTGATCAGATCCTGGAGTTCGGCGCCCCTCCGCCGCTCTTCATTCTCACCGGCGGAGACCCGTTCAAGCGCCCCGATCTCTTCGACCTGGTGCGCTACGCCGCAGAGCGCGGCCTGACCCCCGCCATTTCCCCCTCCAGCACGCCGCTGTTAACCAGCGCCAACCTCGAGCGGCTGCGCGAGGCTGGTGCGCGCGCCATCTCACTCAGCCTGGATGGTTCGCGCCCGGCCATTCACGACGAGTTCCGGCGCGTGCCAGGCTCTTTCGATTGGACTTTGCGTGGTTGGAAGACTGCTCTGGCACTGGGGATGAAGGTACAGATCAACACAACTGTCACCCGCTACAATTTATATGACCTGCCGGCCATCTTCTCCCTGGTTCGGGAACTGGGTGCGCTGACCTGGTCGGTCTTCTTTTTGGTGCCAACCGGCCGCGGGCGCAGCGAGGATGAGATTTCGCCCGACGATTATGAGGCGGTGATGAACTTCCTGTACGACGCCTCCCATTTGATCAGTCTGAAGACGACCGAAGGTCACCACTATAAGCGTGTGGTGCTGCAGCGCAGCGTGCTGGAAAAGCGTGGATTGGATGCGGTTGAGGTATTGGGGCTGAATCACACCTACATACACCTTAAATCCGAATTGGATCGTTTGACGGCCGGCAGTGTCCCGAATCAGGGCCTCGGGCGCATGCGCCGCACACCGATGCATGTGAACTCTGGCTTGGGCTTCGTATTCATTTCCTATCGCGGTGAGGTGTTTCCAAGCGGTTATCTGCCGCTGAGCGCTGGCAGCGTGCTTGAAAGGTCTTTAAGGCAGATCTACCAGGAAAGCGAGCTTTTTCGCTCGCTGCGCTCGTTGGACGAATTGAAGGGCAGATGTGGCGACTGTGAGTTTCGAGAGGTGTGCGGTGGCTCACGCTCACGCGCATTTGCCATGAGCGGCGACGTACTGGCGGAAGAACCGTTTTGCAACTACCAGCCGGGCTCCTTCCCTTATTTCGCAGATGTGGAGGAGCTGCTGGCTGCACAGTCGATTGAGGCAGGCGGATGATTTGTTTTATGCTTCGATCTGCACCTGATAGTCGCATCCCTCCCATTGCCCGTCGCGCAACCAGCGGAAAGTGAAGGACAGGCTTTGGCCAGCTTTCATTTTCGTTACTGGCAGCTCGGCCACGTAGACGCCCAGATCGGTGTCGCGCGTCTCCGTGTCTTGAGTCGTCCGCCAGCCGTCGGCGCTCCAATGGATCAATGCGGGAGCAAGCAGCTCAACGCGCAGGGATTTCCCTGCCGGTAAGCTGCGGGTGCGATGGTTGTAGCGCCAGACCGCGCATGTGGAGGAAGTTTTCGATTTGATGTAGCGTTCGACCGTCTGCGGGGGAGTGTCAAAGACGCGTCCATCGTGTAACGAGCGTAATAGCTTAACATATTCAGCGTGGGCCCATACCAACGGCATGGCCGAGCCGGATGGCTTGCCAAAAAATAGTTCTCGCTCGGGGATGTCGGGGGCGTCCCAAATTTGCTCGGGGATCAATCCGCCTTCATTGGCGAAGGCTCCCAGCGTGCGCGCCAAACGGCGGGCTTCTTCCAGGTGGCCGGCGGCCAGTTCGTAATGAGCCCGCTCACCCGTCAGCAGCGGCCAGGCGCGCCCAACGCCCGTGCCATCGAAGGGGCTGCCGTCCTCGTGTTCGCCGTAACCATCGCCGTTGTAGCGGTGCCAGGCCGGGCCATAGGGCGTATCCACTTTTAGGAGATGATCGATTACTTTGATGGTGTTCAGGATGTGTGCATCGTCAGGGGCGCGCAGACCGAAGCGCACCAGGGCCAGCGCATCCGGGCTGATGATGTGCGAGGCAGGCGCGCTGCTGTTGCCCGGCGGGCGGTTCTTGATCGGAACGAAGCCGCCAGCCGGTGATGCGGCATCAGCCACTTCGGGCGGGGCAATACGTACGTAATAACCCTCTACACCTACCTCCTGCGCCAGGTCGGTGCCGGTCACGTATGTCCAGCGCTCGATGTTTTCATTCCAGGCATCGGCCGTGTCGCGAAAATAGATTGCATCGTCCTTCTCGAGGTTATTCTCGGCCAGATCGGCGGCCACCAACAATGCGGCGATCTCCACCGCCAGGGTGAACGGCGAAAAACCCGGATCCTCCTCCCAGCGGTCCTGCTGGGTGACCGGTCCGTTCTGCAGCAGGTAAGAGGCCGCGCGGCGCACCATCGGCCAGAAGGTTTCCAGGCTTTTTTTCGACAGCGCTTTCGTCCTGTAGGCCAGATCGACAAGCAGGATCGGAAAGGCCGTCTCGTCGAGCTGAATGCCGTTCCAATATGGTGTGCCGTCCAGCCACATGTTTTGAGGCCAGTGCCCGTCGGCCTCCTGGGTGGCGCGCAGATAATCCAGCACACGGCGCACATCCGCCTGCGCGTTTGCAGCCAGGAGGCCGCCGGCGGCTTCTACCAGATCTCGCGACCAAACCAGGTGGTATCCACCCAGGTCCTCATCACCTTTGGCGAACCCCCATGGTATCGAAAGGCTGGCGATGATCCCCCCCGGGAAGCGCTTCGATTCGTGGGCGCGCAGAACAACCGTGCTAGACAGGTAGATTGATTTTTCTGCTTCATCCTGCCCGAGAGGGAGTAAGTTCGGCTGCCAGGCCAGCCACTCATGCTCGTACTCCTGGAGAAGCGCGTCGAAGTCATCGAAAAGGCTGCTGGCCACGCGGTAACCAGCCTCAGCGGTGTTGGTACCGAACCCCATGGCCAGCACAAATTCCCCGTTGCAGCCGGTCAGATCCACTTCACCGGTAAGCGCCACATTGCCGTTCTCCGCACGCCGGTAGGTCCAGGTCATCACCTTATGGCGAGAGAGGTCCTGCCAGCCATCCGAGACGCCGACGAAACCCACCGAGCGGTTCAGCCAACCGGCAGAACAGCCCAGCGCCAAACCGACGTTGTCTCGTTCCGCAAAAAGCATTGGCGCGCCTTTATAGTCTCCCACCCAGGCAGTATTGCCATAACCGCAGTTACCCAGGTGAGGCGCAAGGAGCGCATACAGGTGGTAATCCTCGAGCCTGCCTTGAAGCGGGGTAAACCGGATCTTTTGCAGCACTGCGTCGCGGTACGGATCGGCGATGATCTGTTTTTCGATACGATAGCGGCCTTGCAAGCAGGTATTGGTCAGGGTGTAGGCTGGCACTCCCTCGATGATATAGCCAACCTCTGATAGTGTACTGCGCTTTTCTTCGGAGAAGAAATCCCTGCCATCCGTGACGATCAAGCCGAAGTCGCGCGTGCTGGCCATATCGACGCGCGGATAATACACCTCGTTGAGAATGCCATGACTGATGGTGAACCATACCCGACTGGAGCGATTGAGCGCCGTACCCAGACCGACCTTGGCGCTCGAGGTCCAACGCGGCGGGATGCCCGGCCAGCCTGGAGCGTAAATTTGTGCGTCGTCCATCCAGTTTACCTGTAAGTAAAAAAGGACTAAGGTTGTTCTTCGGCGGGTTTTTGCTCACCCGTGGACGCAGTTCCGTTCCCGCCTTCCTCTTTGGCCTTGCCAAACGAGAGCAGCCTTTCGGCCATATCACGAAGACGCTGGTCCACACGCTGATTGACGCTTCCCTGGGGGTACTGACCTTGCTCATCTCGTTTTCCCGCCTGGACTCCGGTGAGGATCTCGATACCCTGATCGACGGTCTCCACCGGCCAGACATGGAATTTTCCTTCGCGCACCGCCTCCACCACCTCGTTCTTGAGCATCAGGTTGGCCACATTGCTGGCCGGGATGATCACACCCTGTTCGCCGGTCAGCCCGCGAGCCTTACAAATTTCGTAAAAGCCTTCAATTTTCTCGTTTACACCGCCGATCGCCTGCACCAACCCCTTCTGGTTGACCGATCCGGTCACGGCGATGCCCTGTTTCACGGGAAGGCCCGACAAGCTGGAGAGCAGGGCATACAGCTCGGTGCTCGAGGCACTGTCGCCCTCCACGCCGGAGTAGCTTTGCTCGAAAACCAGTCGGGCGGACAGGCTGAGGGGTTTGTCCTGAGCGTATTTCTCGGCCAGATAACCGGAGAGGATCAGGACGCCCTTCGTGTGGATCGGTCCGCCCAGCTTGGCCTCGCGCTCAATGTCTATCACGCCTTCACGGCCCAGGCTTATGGAAGCAGTGATGCGGTTGGGCTGGCCAAAGGCCAGATCGCCCAGGTCGATCACCGAAAGTCCATTGACCTGTCCCTCTTGCTCGCCCTGCACATCGATGAGGATCGAGCCGCGCGTGATCATCTCTTGAATCCGTTCCTGGATCAGGTTGGAACGGTAGTATCTTTCCTCGATGGCGCGGTGTACATGCTCCCCGGTCACCAATTCGTCATTGGCCTGGACGGCGTAATAGTTAGCCTCGCGGATCACATCGGCGATATCGCGGAAGCGGGTGGAAAGTTTCTCCTGATCTTCCACCAGGCGCGAGCCGTGCTCGACGATCAGCGCCAGAGCCGATTGGTCAAGATGCTTCAGCCCCTCTGTGGCGCACAGCATGCCCACGAATGCTGTGTAATCATGAATGTGCTCCGCGCTGCGGTCCATCTGTGTGCCGAATTCGGCTTTGACCTTGAACAGCTCGGTGAATTCCTCGTCGTATTCCAGCATGAGCTGGTAAAGTTCGGGTTTGCCAATCAGCACCACTTTGAGATCGAGCGGGATGGGTTCGGGCTGAAGGTTGCGCGTAGTCAGGTAGCCCAAACGCTCCATGACGTCTTCTATGACGACTTCGCGGTTGGCCAGGGCGCGTTTGAGGCTCTCCCAGGCGAAAGGAGAAGCCAGCACTTCCTGGGCGGGCATGACCAGATAGCCGCCGTTGGCACGATGAAGCGACCCGGCGCGGATCAGAGTGAAATCTGTCACCAATGCGCCCAGTTGTACCTGCTGCTCGATGCGCCCAAATAGATTATTGTAGTTCGGGTTGCGCTCCACAAGCACCGGGGCGCCTTTAAGCTCCGCGTTGTCCACCAGCACGTTGACCCCATAGCGGCGTTTGAGCTGTTCGCGCCGATCCGGCCCCAAGAAAGGCAGGGGGCTGCTGTCCTCCTTCTCTTCACGAAACTGCTCCAGGTTATTGACCAGATCATCGGCTACCGTCTGGATATGGGCAACCACCTCGGGCAACTCTTTGTATTTCTCGAGCAAATCTCGCACCAGATGGCTGAAAGCGTAGCGCGCTACCTGGCGGTCAAGTTTTTGCAGCTCTTCGCGGGCGGTTTTCTCCAGCGATTTAGCCTGCCTGAGGCTGGTTTCCAGCTCGTCTTGGAGTTTTTCCTGGCGTTCGGCAATGGCCTGGCGCTCCTCTGGTTTGAGCGCCATGAAATCCTCCTGGCTCATCGGCTGGTCGCCTTTTAAGGGTATGGTGACGATACCCATTGAAGTGGCCTGCAGTAGGAAGCCTTCCTGGCGGGCGCGCTCGTTGACCCGCTCCAGGAGCTCGTCGCGCTTGGCCTGCACGACTTTCATGGTTTCCTCACGCCGGTTGGCGTAGTCCTCGCTTTCGAAAACGTGGCGAATCTCCCGTTCGGCTCCCTCAACCATAGTTTTGAGATCGGCCTGTAACTTGCGGCCGCTGCCCGCCGGCAGGCGAAGGGCTTTGGGGCGGGTAGAATCCTGGAAATTGTTTACATAGCACCAATCCGGCGGCGCAGGCTGGCCTTCCGCCACCTCGTCTAGAAAGCGCTTGACGGCCGCCGTGCGTCCTGTGCCCGGTAAACCGGAGACATAGATGTTGAAGCCGACGTCCTGAATACCCAGGCCGAAGTGCAGGGCGCGCACTGCGCGTTCCTGGCCTACGATCGTCTCCAGGGCCTTTACCTCGCTGCTATCCTTGCAGCCTAATTCCATGGGATCGCATGTTCTTCTCAACTTCTCAGGTGGCAGTTCCTGGATCATTTCTCCCTCTTTCGTTCTGGTGTGCAAGCCCACTTATTCTCCATCATACCCCAATCAATTTACCTAGACTTTATCACCGCTTTAAGGGCACATTAACTATCTCGACATTCGAGCCTGTCTTTCATTTCCCTCCCGCCATTGGATCAGAGCCGCCGAGCCCAGCAGAATTATTCCCAGGATGATCTTTAACCATACGGAAGGGACGACGCCAACCAACAGCCCGCCGATTGTTGCGCCGATGGCCGAGCCGAGGCTCATCGGCAAGACCGTTTCGATCAGGTCGCTGCGTTGCTCGATTCCGCCCTGGACTGCATAGCGGGACAGACCCATGATCACCGTCGGCAGGCTGATGAATAGACTGGCCGACCCGGCTGTCTTGGCGTCCACCCCAAAGACGAAGATGAGGCTGGGCAGGATCAGCTCGCCCCCAGCCACGCCCAGAAGACTGGAGAACAAGCCGACCAGCACGCCCAGAACTGCGCCTCCCGCGAATTGCCAGCTCACCTCCGCCGGCAGCAAACCGGGCAGACCGGCAGGCAATAAAGCTTCGCCTATCAAAAGGAGACCGATCGCAGCCAGAAGCACGACGACCACAAGTTTAAGGCGGCGGCTGTCCAGATGGCGCGACCAGGCTGCGCCCGCGTAGGCCGCGGCAACCGCGCCGAGGGCCATTGATACGATTACCGGAACGATTGCGACGAGCGGCACAAAGGTGAGTGACCGTTGGCGCGCGCCCAACGAAATTAAGACGGTTACCAGGCTGATGGCCAGGTTGAGCGGAACAGCGCGTCTGATCGAATAGCCAAGCAGTCCGGCGAGCAACGGCAGCCGGTATTCTGCGCCTCCCAGGCCGATCAGTCCACCCACCAGTCCGATTGGGATGGTGACCAGGAAGGAAAAGCCGGTGCGCGCCCGCGGCGAGCTCAGGGAGAAGCGCCATCTCACAGGGTTATTATAGACCCGCTTCTCGCTCAACCAGAACCGGCAACGTGCAGCTCGGCCTGAATGTGAAATCGGTAGCCCTTCCAGGCCGGCCCGGCGCTGCACGCTGAAATTGACGCCTGCGTGAGTTGGTTCGGCGAATGAACCAGGTCGCCCTGAACGATGATCATCGATGTATTGGATTGGTACGGGATGAAATGCGGTCATCGAAAAATGTTCGAAGAGGTTGTTCGGCACGTGCGAAAGTTGTAAAATTTAATCACTCTCAGCTCGAAACCTGACCGTCCATCCAGCCTCCAGGTAGAAGAAGTTTGCACCATCCTGCCTGAGGTTTCCGTCTCCTTAAGGGAAAAGCATTAAATAGGTCGGCATGAGAGCACCTGATACTGCGTCCGATTCTGAGAACCATTTCACTGAGGGCCGCCCCCGCTTCTGGGTGGGCACCTCGGGCTGGATTTACGGCCATTGGAAGGGCACCTTTTATCCGGCCGACCTGGCCAAGAGCCGCTGGTTCGATTTTTACACCTCCCTGTTCAATACGGTGGAGATCAACGCCACCTTTTATCGACGCTTCAAGGATCAGACTTACATCAAATGGCGCGAACGCGCCCCGCAGGGATTCCGCTACGTATTCAAGGTGCCTCGCGTCATCACTCACCTCAAATACCTGTCTGACGTTGGCGAAGAGATACGGGCTTTCTGGCATTCGGTCTCTCTGGTAGAGGACCGCCTTGGATTAGTGCTGCTGCAGACTGCCCCAGGGATGCCTTACGAACCAGCCCGTTTGAAGGAAGCCCTGGAACAGTTCGGCGATCCAACCAGGGTAGCAGTTGAATTTAGACGCAAGGAATGGCTCAACCCTGAGGTGGTGGATCTCTTGCGCAGCATTGGCGCCGTTTTCTGCACAGCCGATTCCCCGCGCACGAAATTGAACGATTGGGTCACCTCGTCGGCGGCTTACATTCGACTTCACGGACGTCGGCAATGGTACGCTGACAATTATCGCCCGGACGAACTGCGTGAGATTGCCGACCTAGCGCGGCATATGGCCGCCCAGGGCGCTCGCGACGTGTACATTTTCTTCAACAACGATTTCGAAGCTTACGCGCCCAAAAACGCGCTGGCCCTCCGTGAGTTGCTGGAGGGCAGCTAGCTTCCTTGTTCGGTCCACGGCTTTGAAATGGAGGTCACTCATGTCCAATATTGTCCTGGAACAGCTCAACCAGACCCCGGTCGCGCGCCAGCGCGTGGAATTGGTGGAGCGCAAAGGCACCGGCCACCCCGATTCGATCTGCGATGCCATCATGGAAAATGCCTCGGTTGCCCTGTGCCGCGCATACGAACAGGAATTCGGCCGCATCCTGCATCATAATCTCGACAAGGGGCTTCTGGTAGCCGGGCGGACTGCGCCAAAGGTCGGCGGCGGGCAGGTTATCGAGCCTATGCGTTTGATCTTCGGCGATCGCGCCACGGCTGAATTCAACGGACGGCGCCTGGACGTCGGCGAGATTGTCATCTCCAGCGCGAAAGAGTGGATACGCCAGAATCTGCGTTTCGTGGATGCGGATGCGCATGTGGTGTTTCAGAATGAACTCAAAGAGGGCTCGCCAGAACTGACCGACCTGTTCCAGCGCAAGGAAGCGGGCGCGAACGACACTTCCGCGGCCGTGGGTTACGCCCCTTTGACCGAGACCGAACGCATTGTCCTGGCCGCCGAGCGCTACTTGAATTCCCCTGAATTTAAGAGCAAATTCCCTGAGGCAGGCGAGGATGTCAAGGTGATGGGGTATCGTCTGGACCGCGAGCTCATCCTGACCGTCGCCGTGGCTTTCGTCGACCGCTTCGTCAACCATGTGAAGGGCTACTTTTCGCGCAAACAGGACATCCAGGAAATGCTCCAGAGTTATCTGACGAGCCTGCAGCATGAAATCGACCATATTCAGATAGCCCTTAACACCCTGGATGATCCAGCCCGCGGCGAAGCCGGCATGTACCTGACAGTGCTGGGCACCTCGGCAGAAGGAGGCGATTGTGGTCAGGTTGGGCGCGGCAACCGGGTCAATGGAGTGATTTCGCTCAACCGCCCGATGAGCACCGAAGCGGCGGCAGGGAAGAACCCCACCAACCATGTTGGCAAGATCTACACCCTGCTCACCCACCAGATGGCGGACGAGATCTACCGCAATGTTCCGGGCATCAGCGAAGTGTATGTCTGGCTGTGCAGCCAGATTGGCCATCCGATCAAGGAGCCGCTGATCGCCTCCGCTCAGCTCATCCTCGAACCGGGGGTCGACCTGGAGGAAATCCAGCCTTTGGTAGAAGGCACCATTGCCAACAACCTGACCTCGGTCGGGGATTTCACCCAGCGCCTGGTGCGCGGGGAGATATCGGTCTGGTGATCGGGGGAATTAGCCTCCGTCGGTTCCTGCTCGGAAGCTTCATGGCCGGGATGTACCCGTGAAAGGGGGGCCTTATGTCCCGGAGACTGATCATTCGAATTTTGATTGCCCTGATGCTGGCCAGTCTGGCGCTTTTTTTTGTGACCCGCGTCTATGCGCCTGAAGCGCCCTCCCCGGAGTTAATCGAATTGAACGAGCGGGCAGATGAACGCAAAGCCATGGTCGCCGATCAGATCGAAGCGCGCGGGGTGGAGGATGTTCGCGTTCTGGAGGCCATGCGCACCGTCCCGCGCCACCTATTCGTGCCTGAGGACGTGATCGAGCAGGCTTACGCCGACCGCGCTCTGCCCATAGGTTACGGGCAGACCATCTCACAGCCCTACATCGTGGGTTTGATGAGCGCCTCACTGGACATCCAGCCGGGTGACCGTGTTTTGGAAATCGGCACCGGCAGCGGCTACCAGGCGGCGGTTTTGGCCGAGATGGGCGCCGAGGTGTACACGGTTGAGATTGTGCCCGAGCTGGCCGAACAGGCTGCCGCACGTCTCAAAAAATTGGGCTACGGGCAGGTGAAAGTGCTCAACGACGACGGCTATTTCGGCTGGGCGGAGTACGCCCCCTACGACGCCATCATCGTCACTGCTGCACCGGACCACCTGCCAGAGCCGCTCATCGGTCAGCTCAAGGATGGTGGGCGGCTGGTTATCCCCATCGGACCGGTGGGCAGCATCCAGACCCTGTGGCTGTTCGAGAAGAAGGGCGAAGAACTGGTTTCAACCAATCTGGGCGATGTGGTGTTTGTGCCATTTACCCGCAAGTGAGGCGGCAACTTTACGATGAAAATTCCCGAAACCGTTGATGCGGATTCCCCTTTCTGAGCTTGGAATGAAACGTCTTCAGAAGTAAAAGTATTTGAAAACGCCTTACAATCTCCTGATGATGACCGCTCCTGCCGCCAAATATGCCACACCGCCAAGCAGCATCACCGCCGTCAATCCGTAGCTGAGCGCCAAGATGGCCGCCAGAACCGAGGCCGCCACGGACGCGCAGCCGTTGACCGCCCAAGCCCAAGGCACCAATCCAGGGGCGCGCTCCTCCAGCCAGGCCAATCCGAATGGAAATGGCAGGCCCATCAAAACGGCCAGCGGCGCTATTCCGAGGGAGAGGAGCGCCACCCGCGCTGCCAGCGGCCAGCCCAATATAACCTCGACCAGCCAGGCAGAAAGGAATGGCATTCCCAGGGCCAGCATGGCCAGCAACCCGAGAGCTGCCTTCCGGCGGAGCCAGGGCGCGCGCGCCAGGCGGCTGCCCAGGCTGGAGAAGAGCAGCAGGGCAAGCAAAACGGCGGTAAAAGCGTAGGTAGGGTTGCCCAGTAAAAGAATCGCACGCTGAATCAGCGGGATTTCTACCAGCAAAAATGCCAATCCAAGCAGGCTGAAATAGATCAGGATTTGAAGTCTCACCCTCCTTGTGGTGCCCGCTGGATGACGGGCGTCCTTCCCTGCCTGAGTGGGGCGCCTTCCAAGCAGAGGCGCCAGGATTAGTGCAGCGCTGAGAACCAGCACCAATGCCAGCAAACCAAGCAAGATAAAATAGCCGCTGCCGCCAAATGGCTGCCAGGTGTGTCCCATAGATGCCACTACCTGAGGCGTTTGTCGCCAGGTAAAGAAGTGAAAAAAGAACGGCCGGTCATCCGCCACAGGGCGCACATCGAACGGCTGGGTAGCGTAAAACTCACCTGCATCATGCGTTGAGAACAGCGCCTTGAGCGCCAGGTACAGGCTCGGTTCTGGAAGATGGTTGTAGCGGTTAACTTCCTCTTCACGAACGTCAGGCGCCCAAACAAGATCGTAATGCATGTGATCTAGAAAGGCGCGGACCTCGACCAGCTCACCCGGCGCCCAACCGTCCGGTTGTACGAGCGAAGTCACAGTCTGTATGCCTCGATAAGCCACCAAAGCGTCCTGCGGGTTGGCAGCTCCCCGTTCCTTTAATGCCTCGATCAGCGTCGCCAGTATACGCAGATCTTCGCTCGGCGGCGTCTGGAACCAGCGCGTCACGACCAGTATGCCGTGCGGGCTAAGTCGCTCGAGCGCTGCGTCGAAGGCTTCCACCGTCAGGTTGTAGGTCTCGATCAGGCTGTAAGCGCCGTTAGTGACCGGGCGGTAAGCGTCGGTCAAAGGGATAAAGACCAGGTCGTACCGATTGGTCGTGTGGGCGAGATACGTGCGCGCCGGCTCGCTCACCACGTGCACGCCGGATAACCCGTAAGGATCGTAACTGGCTGACGTGGCGGTAACTGCTTTCCGCAGCAAGGGATTGCTGACCAGGGCAGTCACCTCGCCTGCGCCGCCAGCCAGCGCCTGGAGGATGCCCAGCCCGCCGCCGGGTTCAATCACCAGCGTACGCCCGCCCGGACGGAGCGAGAACGCCAGCGCCTCGGGAAGGAATCGAGCCGCGGTCAGGCCATCGGGAGAAGACAGAGTGACCGGCAAGGGCGCATCGCCGTCCACGAAGAGCACAGATTGCGGCGGAACCGTACCAGTATGCTGATAGCTCAACCCCGGGAAGACGTGAGTACTGGCGCCGGCCAGTACGTCGACGCGCGAGATGGCATTCCAGCGCGCGTAGATTACATGGGCACCCGGGTAATGGAGCGCCTGGGGCAAACCTTTGTATGGCGAGCTGTTGAGCGCTAATGGGGCGCGCCCTTGAGCGTTAACCCCGCTGAGATAGCCAAATACCAGTATTCCCGCCAGAAAAGGTGCGCCAGCCGCCCATCTTGTCCAACGCCGGCCGTTTCTGGTTGCTGACTGAATGGCCGGCAGCATGGCGATCAATCCACTTGCCAGCACCGCACCTGGCACCCCGGCCAGTTCGAGCGTCAATGGCGCTATTGCCACGCCCGCTGCCGATCCGGCCAGGTTGGCAGCGTAGATACGGTGGCTGCGCCCCGAGCTTTCCGCCAAAGCAGCACCCACACCCAGCCCTGCGGCGAAGAACGGCGTGGCCAATGCCAGGTAGTATAGGACGAAGTACAGCAACTGGCGCGGTTCGAAGGCGATGCGGTAGCTGTCGAAGGGTAGCAGGTTGACGGCCGCATACGCCAGCCCGCATGAGGCGATAAAGCCCAGCCCGGTTCTCACCAGCAGTTGTTCCACGTCTGCCAGCCAGTGCGGCCGGGCCTCGTCATGCCGGGCCAGGCTGAGGAACGTGCCGCTGGCTCCATAGCCGATGAGCGCCAGACTGACGATCAGAAAGGCAAAATGGTAGAACTGTGCTACCGCGAGCAGGCGCGTAAGGCTGGTCTCGAACAGCAGGGAAGCGGCAGATAAGGCAGCCACGCCCAAGGTGACGCTCGATGGCCTCATCCCCCTTGCCTCCAATGGATCAAGGGAAAGGTTATCCCCACACGCCGGAGATCGCCCGTCCGCACGCAGGGCAATGCCCGTTACACAGCTTATTCTCGATCACCGAAAAACCCCGGCGGCGGATGAGCGTCTCGCCGCAGGATGGGCAGATGGTGTTCGCGTGGGGATCGTCGGGCAGGTTTCCGGTGTAGACATACTCCAATCCAGCCCGGCGGCCCAAGTTCCAGGCCTGGATCAGTGTGCGGGGCGGCGTGGGCGGCGCATTGAAGCGGTAGGCCGGGTAGTAGGCGCTGACATGCCAGGGGACGTCGCGTCCCAATTCGCTTGCGATGCGGCCGGCGATGGCGCTCAAGTCATCCGACGCATCATTCACCCCGGGGATAACCAGGGTGGTGATTTCCAAATGTACGCCGCGCTCACGGCACAAACGGCAAATGGCCCAAACCTTTTCCACGTCGACCCCGCGGCAGTACTTCCAAACCGCATCCGCCCCCCCTTTAATATCCACGTTCATGGCATCCAGACCGGCTTCGATCAAAAGACCCAACGCCTCGGGGGTCATGTATCCATTGGTGACGAAGGTATTGTACAAGCCGCGCTGGCGAGCCAGAGGAAAGACTTCGAGAGACCACTCCAGCGAAAGGGTTGGCTCATTGAAGGAGATCGATGTACCTTGACATCCCTCCTCGACAGCCAGGGAAACAAAGCTCTCAGGCGCCAGGTACTGCATCCCCGTTGCTGGTACGGTCTTGCTGATATCCCAGTTCTGACACCAGGGGCAGCCGAAGTTGCATGACCAGCTTCCGGCGGTTAGATTAAAAGAGCCTGGATAAAAGTGGTAAAAAGGCTTTTTCTCGATCGGGTTGACCGCCAGGGAAGAGATCGCTCCGTAGGTCAGGGTGTATAGTTTCCCATCCCGGTTTGTACGGGTACGGCACCAGCCTTTGGCTCCCAGTATGAGTATACAGCGCCGCTCACAGACGTTGCAGCGCACCTTGCCGTCAACTGGCTCCTGCAAGAGCGCTTCACGCTCGAAAACAGTTGCCATGTCTCACCTCCCCGGTTGTTGGAAACGCGGCTCTCGGGCGGGTTTCCCAAGCAGCCCTGCTACCTCGTTTGACGAGAGATCGCGCCATTCTCCTGGTTGTAAATCACCGAGGGTTATTGATCCGATAGCCACACGCACCAGTCGTATGGTGGGAAAGCCCACCGCGGCAGTCATATGACGAATCTGATGCTTCTTGCCTTCGCGGAGCACGATACGCAGCCAGGTCGTTTCACTGTGCGGTGTGACCGGCTTTCGTCGCTCGGGCAGTTTCGGTTCAGGGATGGCCAGAACCTGGCAGCGGCGCGTCCGCTTGGAGGCCAGCACCACACCTGTCTGAATTTTGGCAATCGCCTGCGGGGTGATCTTGCCTTCGACCTGCACCAGGTAGGTTTTTGGGACAGGATGGAGAGGATGCGTCAACCGGCGCGCCAGACGCGGATCATTGGTGAGGATCAGGAGTCCCTCGCTGTCAGCGTCCAGACGGCCAGCGACGTACACGCCTGGAACCGGGATGTATGCCTTGAGCGTCTCCAGGCCAGAGGCAGCCGTGAACGAACTGACGACGCCGCAGGGTTTATAAAACGCGAGGGAGCGGTATGAGTCCATTTCCGCAGGCTCCTGGCAATCCAGATATTTCAACCCCTCAGTTCAATTCTATACCGTTTCAATGTAATTAATTGATGCAGATCAATGAAATCACCGCGGATGTGGCTTACAATGGAATTGAGGATGAAAAGGGAATGACTGGTTGAGAAAGGAGCTATCAATGGAATACCACACCCCCCGCGCATTAGAGGTTGAGCATGAGAACATCCATCGTGATTTGAGCAAATTGATCACGGACGGTGGAAAGGTGGGTGAAGCGGCTCAGGCGGTGGCGGAAGCGCTCCACGCCCATTTCAGAAGTGAAGAGCAGTACGCCATGCCGCCGCTTAGTCTGCTGGCGCCTCTAGCGGAAGGCAAGCTGGAGGAGGGTATGTTTGATATCGTTCCGCTGGTCGAACGTTTGAAATCTGAGCTTCCGCAGATGCTGGCCGAGCACCAGGCTATCATAGCGGCATTGGGCAATTTAAAGCGGGCGGGAGACGGCGAGAAGAACCCGGCTGCACTGAGCTTTGTTGATAGACTTACACTGCACGCGCAAACGGAGGAGCAGGTGTATTATCCCGCCGCCATTTTGGTTGGAGATTACTTGCGGTTGAAACTCGAAAAATAACCCGGCAGAACGATCTGCGCTCTGATATACCAACAATGCCCTTGCTTTCCTTTGTTTCAAGGCCGTATATATGCCCAGCCTTCGGCCTGTTTCCTCACCAGTTCTCCAACACCGGATGGAACGATTTCGGCTTCCTCCATCAATGTGGAAGGATCCAATTTCAGGTGGGCCAGGGAGTTGTTGCAAACAACGAAATGTACGCCTTGTTTTGCCAGGTTGCGCACGCGATTGAGATGCGATAAATTACTGCGGATCAATTGCAGCACGCCGTTCCCGTTGATCACCAGCTCCGCCTCGACGTTGGCCTCACCCAAGTCGTTCAGCAGGTTGCGCAGATTATTCAATACTTCGGTAAAGCGCTCCTCTGAGTCCTCGTCCATGTGAAAAACGACGCGATATTTCTCCATAACAGCCCTCAAAGTTATTGATGGATTTGCAGTTTTTCGAATACCTTGATTTTGATGAAATCGAGCAGAAATAGATAGGCGAGGATAACTGCCCCAAGCGCCAGTATTAGATGGAGAGGTATGGCGGCCATTAAAATGCCGCGCCATGCTAGCAGGGTGACAATAAGTATATCCAATCCGGAGCTCAACAGCAGATATCGACTGGGGAGCGAATTCCAGAAATGGCGTCGTTCCCTGACGAGATAGATTGTGCCCTGGCCGCTGAAAACCAGCATGACGAACAGAAGCGTTTGAAGCTGAGCGAGGGGAAGTTTCAGATAATCGCGGCCGGTCAAAAAGATCGTAAAGGAAAGGATCAAAATCGGCAAAGCCAGTGTCAATGCTCCAATGACCAGCGATCCGACCTTCCATTGGTTGGGTTTGGCTGAAGTAACAGCCCGGTCGGATGCGATGGACATGGTAGCGAAGTCGTTGGTAAACAGCAGCAGCACCATTAATAGCGGTGTGGTGACAAAGGTATGCGTCAGAATCAAGCCGAGGCTCAGGAAGAATGCGATTTCGATGGTTTTGACGATTTTGTTCAATGTGTACGTGAGCATACGCTGGTAAATCCGTCGGCTGACTTCGACCGCATTGACGATATTTGATAATCCTGGGCTGGTCAGTACCAGGCTGGCCGCCGCCTTGGCTACATCGGTTGAGCTGGACACGGCGATGCCAACCTCGGCTTGCTTTAGCGCTGGCGCATCGTTGACACCATCACCGGTCATCCCGACGATATGTCTGGCGGACTGAAAAATACGCACCAGTTTGAATTTGTGCTCGGGAAGGACTTCCGCGTAAACGCCGCATTCCGGATCGAGATCAGTTTCAGCATGAGTCAGCTTTTCGGCATTGCAAACCTTGCCCTGGATGCCGACCTGTTCTGCAATGGCCCTGGCAGTGCTCTCCCCATCCCCTGTGATCATCAAGACACGCACCCCCATGTCTTTCAGGCGTCCAATCAGCCAGCTCGAATCCGAACGCGGGGGATCTTGCAATGCGATCAAACCCACCATATTCAATTGTTGATCATCCCCGACGGCGACGGCAATGACGCGGTAACCGCGGGAGGCCAACAAATCAACATCCGATTCGATGGGCGCTTGGTTCGGACCGCAAAGCGGCTGAATAACCTGTGGCGCGCCTTTCACCACACGAAGGCGGGAAGCCGGGGTTGCGAAAATTGCCTCAGTGCGCTTGGTGGCAGGAGAGAATGGCGTGAAGGAGATGCGTTGGCCTTCGGCGGCTGCACCGTTGCGCTCCTTGGCAGCGGAGAGCACAGCCAGGTCAATGGGATCTTGCGTGGCGGTATCGCACGCTAGCGCGCCATAGTGGAGCACATCTTCCTGTGTATAACTGGAATAGGAATGGATTTCGGCCACCGTCATGCGGTTTTCGGTGATGGTGCCGGTTTTATCCGTGCAGAGCACATCCATGCTGGCAGCTTCTTCAATCGCAGCGAGACGCGTCACCAGAACGCCGTGGCGCACCAGCTCCACAGAGCCGAGCGCGGTGGCCAGGGTAAAGGTAGCGGGAAGAGCCACCGGCACTGAAGCCACCAGAAGGATTAATGCAAAGGGGATTACATCGCCGAATGACAGATGCGCCAGAGCGGAATAAACCAGTATGGCGGCTACCAGCACGGCGTCCATCGCCACCAGGTTCTTAACCACGGCGAAAACGACTTCCTGTAAGTGACCTCGGGTCTTCGCCAGGCGGACAAGCTCGGCAGTCTTTCCGAATTTGGTGGCCGTGCCGGTGGCCGTGACGACCGCTTCGCTTTCCCCCTGTCTGATAATCGTGCCTGCGAAGGCAACATCACCCGGTCCGGCATCCTTTGCGACCGACTCGCCGGTCAGCGCTGATTGGTCGATCAGCACACCTCCGGTAAGCAGGCGCACATCTGCTGGGATCACGTCACCCATGCGCAAGTAAATCACGTCCCCGGGAACCAGCTCCCTTACCGCTATCTTCTGCCATTGACCATCGCGCAACGCGCGCGCGTATAAGGACAGTTTTTCACGCAGCAGAGCGAGAGCATTTTGTGCACGCCGCTCCTGGAAAGCGCTGATAGCCGCATTGAATAAAATGAGCGCCGCGATGACGATGGCCTCTTCATGCTTTTTCAACAGCACTTCAAGGATGACGCTGACCTCGAGCATCCAGGGAACGGGCCCCCACAGCTTTTCCAGGATTATCAGCCAAGTGCTTTTCTTTTCCTCAGGTATCGCGTTTGGACCGTAGCGATCCAATCGCGCTTGAGCTTCCTGACTACTCAAACCTTCCACAATCTTTTCGCCAGGAGTTTCCGAGACCACTGTTTCCATAAGCTGACCCTCGATGAGAATGGATCTATTCCGGATATCCAAAATTAAAAACAACCCGTCTCAAAGCATCGAAAAGGCACCATGATGCTCCATGTACCTTCCAGATTAATCTTAGGAACTATAATCCCGATTGAACAAATCGTCATTAAGGTAAGCAAAAGGCAGTCTTAAGGTATGATTAAGGCAAGCGGATTGGCTTAGACGGATTGGGCTTAGGCTGCTGATAGTAGATATGCTCGTCAATGATTGCTATTCCCTGGACGTGAGCATCCATGCCAGAGGAAGGCCCAGCAAAGCCAGGGCTGCCATCCACCAGAAAGGCGCGCGCAAGCTGAAGTGTCCAGCGACGAATCCAAGGCCGAAGACTGCTGCGGCGCCTAGTGCGTTGCCTATTCCCAGGGCAATACCCGAAGCCAGAGATCGATTGGATGGGAAAAGGTCTTGACCTATCAGCATGGTGATCGGCGCCGTACTGAAAACCGCAACGCCGAGTAGGGCCAGAGTGAACCAGAGCAGGATGCCGCGAGAATAAAGGAAATACACTAAGAACAATGCTGATAACAAACTGGATGCCATCAAGACCCCACGCCGGCTAAAACGATCTGCCAGAAATCCCCCCGAGAGGTTTCCGAAAATTCCCACGATGAGCATAATACTGATCAAAGATGCGCCGCCAATCAAAGAACCGCCTTGGCTGTGCCAAAGTATCGGCGTGAACGTGGCCACACCATAAGAAACCATGCCTCGCAGACCGACAAAACCAACCAGGGCGAATATCTTTCCATGCTGCGGCTGAGTGACGCCAATCCCGTTCGTCTCAATCCGTGGATTGAGCGAGGGAGCAAATATGGAGAGCAGCGCGATTGTCAGGGCTCCCGGGATGGCAAACACCCATAATCCATGCAGTCCTAGCCAGGCAACCAATAATCCTGCCAACCCCGGCCAGATTCCGCGGCCTAGTTCACCTCCAACCAGGAAGAGCGACATATGGATGGCCTCATGCCTCTCGGTTAAACTGCGGGTAGTCGCTAAGGCCTGTGGGTGGAAAAAGGAATTTCCCAGGCCGATGATGACGAGCAGAAGCAATAACACGGGGTAGTTCGGCGCAATGCCCAGCAGACTGGCTCCGATTGCACTCATCGCCAGGCCTGCGAGGACAAACCCGCGACCGCCACGATGGTCTGCCCATAGACCGGTCAGCGGTTGCATCAACGAGCCGATGCCTTGGGTGGCGAATATCAACGTACCGACTAGGACGATGGGGATATTAAATTGCGAAAGGAGAAGCGGCAAGATGGCCGGTAGATAGTTGACATAGCCATCGTTGAGGAAATGAGCCCAGGTAAGAGCTCCCAATTGAAGACGCTTGGACATGAAAATCTTGCAATGAGCCTCAGTCAGGTTATCAGGCTGCTTCTATCCATGGCTGATCATGAAGGGCACAGCCCGGTGCAGTCCACCGATTGTCTGCCGTATTTTGGGGCGGGAGGCGGCAACAAAGGTAATAAGATCGGTAAAGATAATGTCTCAGGATACCCGCTCATGGATGACCGGCTCATCTATATCTCGATCTCCTGAATTGGAATGGGATGATTCACGGTCATCGGTTGGGTTTCAGCTAAACGGACAGCATTATCGAGAGCTTCCACCTGCAGTCTTCTGGCTTCGCGCCAGCGGCGCCACAGGAAGAAGATGCCAATCGCGCCGACCACCGCCTGACTTAAGAACAGGTAGAAATTGCTCGAAGAGAATATGCCGATCACGATGGGCAATCCATCCCAAAGGCCATGCAGCACTGCCACACCCAGGTAGGCGCCGATCACTTTCAAATTGATGTGAAAACGCATGGCGCGGGTCTCACGGAAGAGCACGCCGGCCAGAATCGCCGTCCAGGTGCCATGGCCTAACGGAGAAAGCAGGCCGCGCATCAGGGTAACGAAGACAACCGTGGAGAAGCTTCCGCCGGTGGCTAGGAAGGTTGTAAAGGAATAGCCGGTGCTTTCAAGAGCGGCGAAACCCATCCCGGCCGCAGCGCCCAAAATGAGGCCATCTATCTCAGAATCATGACTCAAGCGTCGGGCAATCACCAAAATCCCCAGGACTTTGGCAAATTCCTCGATCAACCCCACTAGGAATGAAGTCATTGGATTTAGGCTGCCCACAAAGATGGGTTCGAGTAATGAGGAGGCGAAAACGCCTAAAATGCCTCCATACAGGAAGCTCAAGGCTGTGGTGGAAATCTTCAAGCTGCTCCAATGACGCCGTTCGTAGAAGAACACGACAAAGGCGGTGGGCACCATAAAGCTGCCTACCATCACCACCGTGGGAAACAAGATCGGATTTCCCGTTACGCCCATGACCACGATACCAAGTAAGAATAAGCCTAAACCGACCAGTAAGACGTGCAACCAGGCGTTGCTGCGGTCACGCCTCACTTTGACTCCCGTAATCACTTCGTCCGATAACATATCGCCTTACCTTCTCCCAGTTCTTTTTTACACAATCTTTCAATATCAGCATACGCTTTTCCTGTTTATTTGACCTTATCTGAAAGTATAGCCAAGCTAAAGCTTATATTAAATACAGCATCCGGCGAGTCACGGTTAGCGTCGCCGGATGTGTATACTTCGTAATTGCGTATGGAATTCTACCTGCTGATATCAGTGGCTGGATGAATTTTGCCCCCCCGGGCCGGGGCCGTAGCCACTGCCGGGTGTGGGGGTGGATGCGGCCCATGGATTTCCGCCCTGGCCGGTGGCCTGGGGTGTGCAGGAGAGGCAGGATCCATCGCCAGGGCCGGGGCCGTAGCCGCTGCCGGGAGTGGGGGTGGATGCGGCCCATGGATTGCCGCCCTGGCCGGTGGCCTGGGGTGTGCAGGAGAGGCAGGATCCATCGCCAGGGCCGGGGCCGTAGCCGCTGCCGGGAGTGGGGGTGGATGCGGCCCATGGATTGCCGCCCTGCCCGGTGGCCTGGGGTGTGCAGGAGAGGCAGGATCCATCGCCAGGGCCGGGGCCATAGCCGCTGCCAGGTGTGGGTGTGTTATCGGTCCATGGGTTACCACCCTGGCGAGTTCCGGGAGTTGTTGGCTGAGTCGGGCCTGCATCGAACTGGCCAGCACGAACTCGTTCACGAAATAGCTGGGGGTCGTTCAATCCCAGATCGGTCAGGCGGATGCGTTCCTGGATCATGCTGCGCACCTGAGCAAGAACCGCCTCAGACGGCCCGCCAGCGTGGACTTGAGCCAGGATCTGATCCTGGGAGCGCAGGCGTTCGCGGATCCGCTCCAGGTTGCCGAAGGCAGCTTCGTCATCCATTCCTGCCGCCAATCGCAATGCGGTATCCACCTCCTGTCTCCAGCGGGCGATCACTGGCTCTGAGGGCATCTTGCCCTCCTGTGCCAGGTGAGCAATTTCTCCTGCGCGACGATCGGCGAACTGCAGCGACAGATCCAGACGCGTCTGCGTGCGATTGGCGAATTGCGCGCGGACGTCTTCACTGGCCAGTTTGAGCGGGTACAAAGCCTGGCCCGGATCGCTCTCCTGTGAGGCGTAAACCGTCATACCGGCACCGCCGAAGACCAATGAAATGACTACCAGCAGGGTTGCAAGGGTGGGCATTTTTGCGTTCTCCTTTCTCAGAAAGAGGTTTGTCCACCCTTTACGACGCTCAGGGACCGGAACGGATACGGCCGGTCGAAGCGACTTTGCCTGCTCAAGAAAGGCCGTCCGTCCACGCTGCGCGAATTGCGGATCGCGGGGCGGGTATGGCACAAGAGTATGCATTATGGCTTGAATTCTTTCGTCATCCGGATCCAAATCAGCCGGTTTCATGTTCGAACTCCTCTTCCGACAGGAGTATTCGCCGAAGAGAGGCCAGGGCGCGGTGTTGAAGAGCTTTCACCGCTCCAACAGGTTTCTGTAAAACTTCGGCGATGGCTTCATTATCCAGACCCTCCAGGAACTTCAAGGCAATTACCTGACGCTGGTCGGCGGTCAAACAGGCAAGGGCGGCGCGAACTCGCTGGCGCTGGTAGGGATCGGAGGCGGCTAATTCAGGATCGTTATCGCCGGCTGGAAGTGCGTCGTCCAATGGGAGCGCGGAAGGAGGTTTGCGGCGGTATTGGTCCGTGATCCAATTGTGAGCGACACGGTATAAGTAGGCCTGCAAACAATCCTGCGGGCCGCCCCCAGCGCGTAAGGCTGTGAGAAAACGGCTGAAAGTCTCGGATACGCATTCCTCAGCAAGTTGGACATCGCCCAGCAGACGAACGGCATAACGATAGACCCCCGGGCTGTAACGGTCATAAATCTCGCCCAAGGCATCCAGATCAAAGTTTCTCGCCTTTGCCAACAACGCCAAATCTGCGTCAGCCATCGCCTCTGTCTATTACGACGCGCAGAACACCAGCCGGATACGGCCGGTCACTGCGTACTATATAGTGGATATACAACCAGAATCACGCACGATATGTGACAGTGTATTCCCAGTATACAGTATGGTTATGAAGATCTTGCGAAGACTTGGGAAAGAACGGATAAACTACTCAATCCGTATTGGCAGGGCAGCCGTCTCAAAATATTGACTCAGGTGATCACGCATGCGTAAGCGGGCGCGGGCAACGCGGCTTTTGACGGTGCCCAATGGACGGCCGATCACCTTTGAGACCTCTTTATAATCCAGGCCTTGCAGATCGACCAGGACGAGGGCAATGCGATAGTCAGGCAGAAGCGCGTTCAAAAGGAGACGAACACAACATCTGAGGAATGGACAAACGACTCTGGGTACAACCATCCTGCGCCGGCTGCTCTCCGATAGGCTTTGCGGATTCATCACCATTTCTTCAACAAATCTTCACAACCGGGCATTAAAATTCACCATGATAAAGACTAACTTTATCTGGATTGGAGAATTGTGAATGAGAAAGATCTCTATCGTCCTTTTATTGGTTATTGCGGCCAGTGTGCTGGGTCTTGCAGCGGCCTTCGGCGTAAGCCGTGTTTTAGGCAACCCTTTGCCAGGATGGATTCCGAATACCTCGGCTGGAAATACCGGAGCGGGTCCTCAAGGCTGGAACGGACAGCCTGGCAGCATTGGTCCGGGAATGATGGGTGGGTATGGGGGATACAGGATGGGACCCGGGATGATGGGAGGCTACGCGCAGGGCATTCCCAACAATGCCGGAACCCGAATTACAATGGATCGCGCCATCCAGCAAGCCGAAAACTACGCCGCATCTTCAGGAACCGGCCTGCAGGTGGCTGAAGTAATGGAATTCCAGAACAATTTTTACGCGGTCGTGATCGAAGAGGGAAGCGGCAAGGCAGCCTTCGAGATCCTGATGGACCCTTTTACAGCGACCGTATTCCCGGAGCCAGGCCCCAACATGATGTGGAACGTAAAATACGGCCATATGGGAAGCGGAGCCTCAACAGAGAACACGATAAGCCTGGACCAGGCGCGGGAGTATGCTCAAAAGGCGCTGGACAGCCAGATACCTGGAGCGACTGTGGAAGAGGATGGTTACAGTTTCTACGGTTATTACACGTTTGATTACAGGCTCAACGGTCAGATCGCGGGCATGTTGAGCGTGAACGGTTTCAATGGCCAGACTTGGTTTCACACCTGGCATGGGTCATTTATATCTGAAAAGGAGCTAGAGCAATGAGAAACATATGGAAGTGGGTTCTCATCTTCCTTGGCGTATTCCTCGCTGTCTTTCTAATTGCGCTGCCTATACTGGGCTTATTCGCGTTTCGAGGGTTTCCTGTGATGGGCGGCTTTTATTATGGAATGCCGCACATGTTCGGCGGATATGGTTTCTACGGAGGTTGGCTTATGATGTTCGGAATGTTTCTCGGTCCTCTGGTGGTGATCGCCCTGATTGTTGCAGGAGTTGTGGCGCTGGTGCGAACCACGGGAGGTAGTCATCCTTCTTCTGCACAGCCGCCTGCCCCGACGCGGACATGCCGTAACTGTGGCAGAGCACTACAGGCGGATTGGTCCCACTGCCCTTATTGTGGCGAAAAGGTCTGAAGGGGAAGGCTACCCTGCGGTTTCACTCTCCAAGCGGAACATCCCGATGATTTCCATCGGGACGTTCCTGCATAATGGAGCGGAGAGCGGGGATGTTTTGCACAAATTCATAATGGAGCGGTAATCCGTGGAGATTATCGTCCTTCGCAAAACAGCCACAGCATTTCAGTCATGCACGTGGCCATGCTCCAGTTCTTCGCTGGTGGCGGGACGGATGGCGAGGATTTGCACATCGAATTGGAGCTCTTTGCCGGCCAGGGGGTGATTCACGTCCAGCGTGACGGAGTTCTCATTGATATGATCGATGCGAGCGCGCACAGAGTGCCCATGCTCGTCGGTCAGGCTGACTTCCACACCGGGCTCAAGCGTAATGGTGGCGGGAAACTGGCGCTTCGGCAGGTCAACGAAGGCGTCCGGATCAATCTCACCGTAGCCATCGGCGGGAGCAACTGTTACAACCTTGCGCTCGCCGACGCTCAGACCATAGAGAGCACTCTCCAGGCCCGGGATGATCTGTCCCGCCCCCTGGATGAAGCGGAAAGGCTGGCGGTCGTCGGACATGTCATAAATCTGGCCTTCCACGTGGAGCACGTAACTCATGCTAACCACCTGGCCATCTTGCACGGTTAATTCTTCACTCATCGGTTTCTCCATCCAGGCTGGCGGTGGGATGTGAAGCGAGCCAGCCAGTTAGTCGATTTTACCCTTTTCGTGAAGAAATAGCTACTATTTTCATCCACCTCGATCCTGTTGGGCAAGATCGCATGCTCCGCGTCACTGCGTCACCGCTAGCTTCCATCTCATCTTGTCGTGTTCGTACGCCTGAGATGTGAGGGGATGACAGTCTGTCAGATCGCCGGGACGAATATCGGCCATCAGGGATATCTTTAGAGCAGGATAGCTATAATACCTATCATGAGGAAATCTATTCCAGGTTGGGAAAATAGTGAAACCGCAAATTCCGATATCGAAGTTTTAAGGAAGGCAATTGATTTCACGAATTAAAATAGCCCGATGGGAGGGGGACGGAGGATGAACAACCATATTCGCAGTGGCACCGGACAACCATGAGCATCGTCGCAACGGCGGCCAACAAAGCGCGCGGTTTGTATCTGGGCTATTACATGGCCTATGGTGCGCTGCTTCCATTCCTGAATCTGTACTTCAGGCGTATTGGGATGGACGGCGTGCAGATCGGGGCGCTGACCGCCATCCCGGTCCTGGCGACCACGCTGGGTGCACTGGTATGGTCGCTCATCGCTGACAGCTTTCACCTCCAGGCATGGATTCTGAGGATGGTGTTTCTAATCTCGCCCTTGACAGTTTTGATGATGACTCGTTCGACCAGCTTTGCCGGTTTGCTCGCCCTGGGCGTTGCATTTGGTTTCTTCACCAGCCCCATCGTTCCCATTCTGGACAGCTCGGCCATCGAAATCGTAAAGGTATCCCGGGTTTCTTATGGTGGGATGAGGGTATGGGGATCAATCGGCTGGACTCTTTCCGCCTGGCTGGTTGGTCTGATCCAGGAAAAGGCAGGGATGCACACATTTTTCTACGCCTACGCAGTCCTGATGGGGTTGACTTTCCTTTTTTTGCTGATGCAGGAGCAAGCAGCATCGGCCCGGGAGAGCTTCGTACGGCCAAATATTACCAGCCTGCTCACTTTCGACGTCGGCAGTTTCATATTCAGCGTCTTTTTAGTCGGCACTTCAATGGGAGCAGTGAGCGCCTTTTTCAGTATCTATATGGACCAGATCGGCGCGACAGAAGGAAGCATCGGGTTGGCGTGGGCGTTATCCTCGCTCAGCGAGATACCGATCTTTTGGTTTTCGGCCGTAATCCTCCGTCGCGTCAGCGTTACGAGATTATTGGAATTTGCTTACATGATTTATGGGGCACGCTGGATGCTGTTATCTTTTATCATGGTGCCGTGGCTGGCGCTTTTGACCCAGCTATTGAACGGTCTTTCTTTTGCCATCTTCCTCGCGGCCGGGGTGACGCACATCAACAATCTTGCGCCACAGGGAATGAACACGACCGTCCAGGCGCTGCTAACCACCACCTACTTCAGCGTTGGTTCGATCTGCGGGGCCATGGTGGGCGGCTTTCTTTTCGACCAAATCGGTTCATTGTGGTTATTCCGCGTTTCGGCAGCTTTGGCCGTGGGTGGTTTGCTTGTTTTCAATCTGGCGAGGGTTTATCGAAAGGGCGTGGCGCAAACCTCGTGAGGAGGAATGACCATCGAATCGCCAAAAAGTTGGGATATAAAAGGAATAATCGAAGAGCTGCGTATAGTCTGCAATCTATTGGCCAAACACAGAGGTGTATGATGCGTTACGTTCTGGGAGTCGACGGCGGATCGAGCAAGACTCACGCACTGGTACTCGAAGAAACGGGCGCCGCGCGTGGTTTCGGACAGGCCGGGTGCGGCAATCACCAGATATTCGGTCTGGAACACGCACTGGTAGAGATCGACCGGGCGGTCCGGGCTGCGGTTGCCATGGCAGGAATACACGGGGACCCTGTGGACGACGCCTGCTACTGTTTGGCGGGGGCCGATTTCCCAGAGGACTATGCCCGTTTGCAAGAGGCGTTGCAAGTCATTTACCCGGCTCGGGCGGTCAGGGTCAAGAACGACACATTGGCGGCTATGCGCGCCGGGCTGAGCCGGCCATGGGGAGTGGTGGTCATCTGTGGGACGGGTTTCAACGCCGCCGGGCGCGCGCCGGATGGGCGCGAGATCGTGCTGCCCGGATTGGGTCCAATCTCCGGCGATTGGGGCGGTGGAGCCGCATTGAGCCAAGAAATGATCCGTTTGGTGATGCGCGCCTGGGACGGGCGCGGTGAGCCCACTCTGCTCACCCAACTGGTTCTGCGCGAGCTGGCGGTTCCAACTGTCGAAACATTGTTATTAAAACTGTACCATCACGAGATAGAAGAGCGAAGATTGCTCGAGCTGACGCCCTTGCTCTTCGAAGCGGCGGAGGCGGGTGATGGTCCGGCCTGCGAACTGGTGGTTCGCATGGGGATGGAAGTCGGGGTAACTGCTCGAGCCCTCATCCGGCGATTGGGCCTGCAACAGACGGATGTCGAGGTGATTTTGGGAGGCAGCGTGTTCAAGGGAAAAGGCCACCTACTTACCGATACCGTAGCACAGGAGGTGCGTCGCGAGGCCCCGATGGCGAAGATTGTACGGCCGCGCTACGAGCCGGTGGTGGGCGCGGCGCTCATCGCTCTGGAAGCGATGGGGGTGGATATAGACGAACGAATCCGCTCCAGGCTGGATGAAACTTTGCCCAAAGAGTTAATTGTGGTCACAGAATAGACAGCCTTCGGAAGGCGGTGAAGAAGAAATGGGCGTAGGTCGCGCGGACTAGCGGCCGGCGAGGAAATTAATCAGTGAAGGCTTCTTGTGATGCACCGCATCGGGGAAGCCGACAGGCACGGGTGCGGCAGGCTGAGCCAGATCCTGGGGTGGAACTGGCGCGCCAGCCGGTTGGGCAGGAATGGCGGGAGGGATCGTCGGCGCCGTCGGTTGGATCGGCACGAGCGAGGCGAAGCCTTTGAGAATGAGCGGGGCGGTGATGCCCACATTGATGGCCAGCCAGGGATTGTTGGGCTGCACCCCCTGGATCAGCACCAACCCGCCTCCGGCCAGGATCATGATGCCAGTGACGATCCAGTAAAACGGGCTACGGATATAGGTGGGCAGGTTGGGCGATTCGCGCAGGGAATACCATTTCAGCAATTCGCCCAGCCCACCGCCAATGACGCCATAAAGAAAGCTCAATGCCATGGGCTCATCTCCTTAGCATGTCAAACCTAAAAAGCGAAATGCGTTTTTTTCAGATCGCCGGCGTAAAACGAAACCGATTCGTGCCTGGCTTTAAGGTCATGTAGCTCGACGCCACTGGTGGCGGCGCCGCCTCGGGAAGAGCCGGAGATTGGTTGCTGATGGGAAGATGTTGAGGACCTCCCAAACCAACTTTATGCCTGGCAATCGGTTCGGCTCGAGTATGGATCTGTCCAGGTTGCCAAGGGCATACATAACCATTATGATAATTTGCACCGAAAACCTCATAGAATATAGCATCTTACCGTTTTGGATACAATACCATTCGAATGAAGAATAATGCAAACATTCAACTAAAAACCGGGTTCTTAAAAATTAAATTGCCCGCTCAGAGGCGCTTGATCTACGCAAGCCGGTCCAGCGGTGATGCTTCCGGCCGGGCAACCGTGTTGCGAGCATGCCGGCGCCCGGCGGAGGCGCTATTGTGAATGGTTCGCAGTCCAGCCTAAGGGCGAATGTGCGCTCGGGGTGTTTTGCGGATATTTCCATTTGTCGCCAGAATAAAGGCGGTGTATCCTTACCGATGGGAATTCCAGCCAGGGCGATCGGTCCATATCATGGCAGGTTTCCAGGTTCGCATCGATCATCTGAGTCAGAGGCGAGGGATCATTCTTGCCTCGGGTTGAGTTTCTTTTTCTTGGGTGCAGCCCATCTATATTGGTGCGATTGGCGGCCAGCAGGAACATCATGCTATATTTATTACAACAACAACTTATCGGCGATGAAGATCTATTCCAGAAAGTGAGATGGGAATGGCAAGCAGAGTTTCGTTTGGTTTCCCCAGAATGCACCTCGAACAAGGCGAAAAGCGCGACTTTCTGCCTACGCTAATCGGCCATCTGGATCGGCACGGAGTTGAGGTTTATCTTGAGCGCGGATATGGAACGGGTCTGGGCCTGGTTGAAGAGGAGTATCGTAAGGCAGCTCCGCATGTAGAATTCGTATCGAACGAAGAGACTTACCAGCAGGATATCGTGGTCGTGCTGCGCTACCCGGGCGACGATGCAGCGCGCAGGCTCCGGCCTGGCGCCTGCCTGATATCGATGCTCCACTATCCCACCCGTCCCAAGAGGGTGGATTTCCTCAGGTCTTTGGGGATCGAAGCGATTTCTCTTGATTCGATCAAAGACGACGTGGGTCGGAGGATGGTGGAAAATTTGAAGGCGGTAGGCTGGAATGGCATGGAAGCAGCTTTCAAGGTGCTACACGACATCTATCCAGCTCCGGGACTCGAGGATCCTACCCGCAATCCAATCAAAGTCACCGTGATGGGGGCGGGCGCCGTGGGAATGTACGCGATACAGGCAGCGATCCGCTATGGCAATGAAGAAACCTGGCAGCGCATGGCGGCCATCGGTGCGACTGGCGTGCAGGTTACAGCGGTAGATTATGACCTGACCAACCATCCGGCAATCATGCAACAGATCATTAAGTACACGGACATCCTGGTTGACGCCACCCAGCGAACAGACCCAAGCAAACCCATCATCCCGAATGATTGGATCGGTATGATGCGCGCACACGCAATTCTGGTGGATCTGTCCGTGGATCCGTACGATCTGACTGTCGAACCTCCGCTGGTAAAAGGAAATTTGGATAAATATGTCTTCCTGCCCGACGACCCGGATTGGGATATGAATGTCCCCAATGAAATCCCTTCACGTGAACGAAGGGCGACGGTCAGTTGCTACTCATGGCCGGGGATTCATCCCGAAGCGTGCATGGATCATTACGGGCGGCAGTTGGAGCCGCTGATGGAGACCCTTCTGACAAGGGGTTACGACCATATCGGGTTATCGGGAGGATATTTCGAGCGGGCGTTGGCCAGGGCGAAGCTGCCGGGCTGACAAGGAATACAATTTAGCCGAAATGAGGTCATATTAAAACTCTATTCGTAAGATTAATTGCATATACCCTGTTTATATTCTCGCTGGGTTGTCAGCCGGGAGTTGGCAGAATACAATCTGCTGATCCAACCCATGGCCAAAAGGTGACGGTCATGGCTCAGCGTGAGTATGCTGTCCAACAGCAATTAACCTTAGTCAATGAGGGGCCGGGGCAGCCAGAGAAGCAAAATATCTGGATTGGCTTGATCAGCGACTTTCCCCCATATCAAAAAGTTCGCTCAATGGAGATATCTCCAAATCGCTACAGTCAGGTGATTGATGAGTATGGCAATCATTATGCTGAGTTTGATTTTTCTAAACAGCCAGCCGGAACAACCCAAACGATAACGATCGTCTATCGTGTGGTGGTTAACGAATTATCCTTCGATTTATCGAACTGTCAGGGTCAGGGTGAGCGGCCCGACTTGTTTCTTCAACCTGAGGTGCACATCGAGTCGGACAATCCACAGATTGTGGCGTTGGCGGCTCAACTTTCAAAAGATAAAAGCACTGTTTGTCAACAGGTGCGGGCATTTTATGATTACGTCGGTGACAAACTGACCTACACCCCGAATGGCAGGAATTGGGGCGCCCAGGCGGCACTCGGGCCGATGGGATCTGACTGCACCGAATACACCGATTTGGTGGTGGCTTTAAGCCGGGCACAGGGTATTCCCGCTCGTTATTTCGAGGGATTGAGGGTTATCGAGGATGGCACGGAAACCACTTATATTGAGCATGCTTGGCCAGATGTGTACATGCCCGGCGTCGGGTGGACGGCATTGGATCCCACTCTAGGAAGGCACCCAGTCAATCGAGAGGCTTATTTTGCCCACTATACCCCGGATCATATTATTGTGACTATGGGAGCAAATCCTTCGGTATTACGCGGGAGCAGCTATTGGACGCACCTCTACTGGCCAGGTGACAGCACTCATATACGTGTACATGGTCAGTGGGAAATCGAATTATTGAGCAAGGGAAATAAACAAAACTCCCTCATCGATGCGGAAGCGGTGATCGTGCAACGATGAGGGAGGATTTGAAGAGATTATTTTGAAGGCTTTCGACTTAATTATTCCCCCCGTTTGCGCAGGTAAGTGTGCATAATGACCGATAAAACGATGATGAAACCATAGATTAACTGGGTCAAGAAGCCCGTCAGGCCAACGGCTACCGTCGCGGCATCGATTGAGCCGATGATGAACGTACCGAGGAACGTCCCCAGAATTGTGCCGGTACCGCCAAAGACGGATGTTCCACCCAGGAAGACCGCCGCCAGGGTGTTCAGCAGATAACCGCTGCCCATATTGGGCCAAAAGTAAGCAATATAGAAACTGTTTACAAGACCTGCAAAGGCAGAGATCAGACCCACCAACATGAAGGATTGAATACGCACTAGACCGGTATTGACGCCCATCAATTCGGCGCTGTTGATGTTGTCGCCGGTCAGATAGACATGGGCGCCAAATTTATGGCGATTTAGCAATACCCAGATAGCAATGGTGATAATGACCAGCCAAACCATTTGCATGGGCAGGAACCCCCAAAGTTGCCCGACCAACAGAGGGTAAAAGAAGGTTTGCTTGATATATTCCAGGGGAAAATTCGTGCCCGATGTAAGTACGAGGACAGCCCCCCGCCAGAAGAATTGCGTACCAATGGTGACGACCAGCGAAGGAATGCCCACTTTCACAATGATGGTTCCATTGAGCCAGCCAATGATCGTCCCGGTTAGCAGGGCGGCTAATATTCCTAATCCCACTCGTACAGTCGTGCTGGCGACGGTACTACCTATGAATGCCGTCTCGTTGTAGATGAATGAAAATGCAACCATTCCCATGGCCATGATCGAAGGAAATGAAAGATCGATTTCCTTCGCAATGACTACGACAGTCAAAGGAATGGCCATGATGGCAAAGAATGGAGTGGAGGTCATGAAGGCGAGGTAAATCTGGGGAGATAAAAAGGTGCGAGGGGCAGAAACGATAAATATCAGCCACAAGCACAGAAAGACCCCCAGAATTCCGAGTTGAGCACTATTCGTGCGGATGAACCTCCTCAAATTGAATGGAACTTTATAACGAGGAGTTACTGTAGGCACGGTTTCATTGATTTGAGAATTCATCGGTATTCATCCATTGTGCAGATGCTATTCGAGATGGCCGGTTTCGGCGACATGAACCATTTTGTCCATCAATTCGGTTAAGCCAATGTCTTTGGTCATGAACTCACCAGCTATCCTGCCCCGGTCAAGCACTACCACACGGTCGGCGACATCGTAGACGTGAAAGATATTGTGATCGATGAAAATGGCGGATTTGCCAGCTTCCTTAATGCTTTTCACAAAAGTAACCAGTTTAGCCACTTCTTTAAGCGAAAGCCCCATCGTCGGCTCGTCAAGGACGATGATATCTGCCTGAAAGAAAAGAGCACGAACGATGGCCACGCCTTGTTTCTCGCCTCCCGAAAATTTGCCTACGCGAGAATCTGGGCTGACCGCCTGAGAGGTGAAGCCCATTGATTGCACCATTAATCGATGGGTTTCGTCTTTCATCCGCCGAATATCCAGGAAACCGAGTGAATTGCACAATTCGCGTCCCAGGAATATGTTGCGCCACAGGGTTTGCAATTCGGCCAGCGCACGTTCCTGATATACGGTTTCAACCCCCAACTCTCTGGCTTTTGGGACCGTTAAGTGCTCCACCTTCTGGCCATTGAAGTAGATTTCCCCTGAAGTGGGTTGATAATAACCAGTGATGATCTTGATCAATGTGGATTTTCCAGCGCCATTATCACCCACCAGGCCGACAATTTCGTTCCGACCAACGCGAAAGTTTATATTCTGCAGCGCCTGAACTTCTCCAAAGGATTTCGATACGTTCCTGAGTTCAATACGGTAGTCTTCCATTCGCCGACTCCGATCCGCCAGTGGATAACCCGTTTATTTTAGAATTACATATTTCTGTGAAAATGGCAAGGGCTAAATGGTTTCAATTTAATCACGAGCCACTTAGCCCTTGCACCGATCTCTATAGCAAACCCATCACAGACGCAAGCATGTCAACATGAAGTGGTTTCGGTTCCACCTTAGCGAATCTGCTTCGCCACTAATGGAGCCAGTTGGTCTATATTGCTCTTGTCAGCAAAGCCTGCGCCCGTATCGATTTGCAAGCCGGAGAAACCGTAATTGTGGGTGAGACAAATCTGCAGAACGCCGAAGTATCCTTGTAGATACTGCTGCTGGTCGATCACCAACTGCAGCCAGCCTTTCTGGATGGCGGATACTGCATTGCCCGACATATCGAAACCGGCAGCATAGATTTCACCCGGCTTCTTACCAGCGGCTTCAAGGAAGCTTTGCACATTGCCCGTTAGGTTGCCGTGGTCGGTCACCATCAGTTTTATGTCTGGGTTGGCGGTCATGATGCCGGTAAAGACCGGTATGCCGGCGGACGCATCCGCGTTGGTAGCGTCATCAATCTCCTGATAGATCACTTTCAGACCGGCTTTTTCGAGGGCATCCTTTACACCTTTGGTGCGCTCACCGCGTCCTGCCTGCGCCAAAAGACCCCACAGGAAAGCTTTATCGCCGGCTTTCACGCCTGACCGTTTGACGGCTTCCTCACCCAAGGAATAGCCCGCATTATAGAGAATAGCGCCGACGTAGCCGAAGCCCTTCGAGGCGTATTTGGCTTGCGCCAGTGGCAGTTGAGTGTTCATGCTGGTCACGATAATGCCCTGGGCCTCTGCGGCATCGATTAGGGGATCAAAAGCTGTGTCGCCTGGATGACCCATGATGGCGATGCCATCGGGTTTGGTAGCCACGGCTTGCTGGAATTGGGTGATCATGGTGGCAGGATCCCAGTTGGACCACATGTACTGTACATCCGCCCCCGTATCGGCAGCCGCAGCAACTGCGCCTTTATAGACCACGGTTTCAAAGCCGCCACCTGGTGCTCCACCGGGGAAGAACACGATTTTCGTGCCAGAACACCAGCCGGTTCCCGCCGCTGGAGCGCCCCCTTCGGTCGTGGCGGGGACAGTCGCCGCCTGCGTTTCCGGAGCCGCCGGAGGCTGTGTGGCTGGAGCGGCTGGGGCTTGGGTGGTAGCCGTCGGGCCGCACGCCGCGAGCACAAGGGCCAACAGGGCGATCAGAATAAGGCTTTTTGAAACGTGCTTGAACATTTCATCCTCCTCTATTTTCTGAAAAATAGGCTAGCCTGAACTGCGATTTCGTATTTGCCGAGGACCTCCTTTCACCAAATACTTCACGCCGTTTTAGTTTGAAAGTTACAGCCATTCTGCGTATGAGATGGCCACATCAGTTACGCATCGAGCTGGCCCTAACAATAAGTTCAGGCTTCACCAATGTAATCGATGCCTCGATTGGGATGTTTGATTGGCGGTTGGCCTCAATCATCTTGTGCAAGGTTTGCACAGCAATGCGGCCCACATCAATAAGTTGTTGATAAACGGTCGTCAGGGGCGGCCAAAAACATGCCGATTCGGGTATATTGTCAAACCCAACAATTGCCAGGTCCTGTGGAATTCTCAGGCCTAAACGGTGAGCGGCGCCCAAAGCTCCCAGCGCGATTTGATCGCTGCTGGCAAATACAGCATCCAGCTTCGGTTCTTGATCCAACAGTTTGTTTAATCCATGGTCGCCGGCGATCGCTGCCCATTCTCCTTCAACGACCAGAGAAGAGGGGGTAGCCAGATCAGCTTGATGCATCGCGGTTTCCCAGCCAGCGTATCTTTCCCGGGCTTCCCACCAGGTCAACGGCCCGGTGATGATTCCCACCTTGCGCCGGCCCTGATCGATCAAATGTTGGGTGGCCTGTTTCGCGCCAGAAAAATTATCCACGGCGACGATGGCTAACCCCGGCCGTGGTTTCATGCTGAGAAAGACGATCGGTGGGAGTTGGTCCAAATGGATGGATTCAAGCCACGCGCGATTATTTCCCACCTCGGGAACGGCCCAGATAATTCCATCCACCCGATGCGTGATCAATGCATCCAAAACCTGTTCGATGTCGCTATTATCTGGCTGATCCACGAGATTTAGGATCAGGGAGTAATCCAATTGGTGAGCTTGCTGTTCGATGCCCACGACGGTGCGAGATGGGCCAAAGTAATCAATCCCCCAGGTTACAACCCCCAAAGTATTTGTGCGTTTATGGATCAGACTGCGTGCCAGAACATTGGGACGATAGCCCAGTTGTTCGATTACCGCCTGAACGCGCGCCCTTGTCTCTGGCCTGATTTCCCCCTGATTGTTGACGACCCGCGATACCGTTTTGGTGGAGACGCCAGCATACCTGGCGACATCCTTCAGGGTGGTATGGAAGGCGCCATTCGTCTTACGAGGAAATTTTTCCGGTTTGGGCATTTGCCCATCCTGATGGCAACTCTGAATTTGACGAGTGGAAAAAAAGAACGGAGACCGCTGTCACCAATAACGTTAGCGTTGACGTCAGCGATGTCATTTATATTTTACTCATTTTAAAGAGGATGTCAAGAAGTTGGTGAAGAGAGTGTTGAAAAACAACCCTAAAATCGCCATTTTTGCAGAAATGTGATTCAATGGGCATATTCCCACAATTGGAGGGACTTAGTAAACCCAACATTTCAGCGAAACCGGGAGCCAATCCTTCTTTGGCGAATATCTGTATGATCAGGTCATCCCAGCCAACCATTTCCTGCGCCAGCTCAAGCAACGGATCGACTGGCAAAGGTTCACCCGCCGGCTGATCAAGCTCTACAAGGGAGAAGGGCTGGCCGGTCGTCCGCCCTTTGACCCGGCGCAGCTCTTGCG
>DAOTWA010000081.1:0-46058 GCA_034435955.1 Anaerolineaceae bacterium
GAGGGCGAACCACAGAATCTGGATCAGGCAGCCAGGATTCTCTCTGCGCTCGATAACGGTATGGGTCATTTTATCTCCTCATAAACATTTACGCGCCATCAATGGAAAAGTTGCGCGGCTTCGGTCCCGCAGCCCAATGTCGTAACAAATTCCTGCCAGGATCGTCTTGAAAGATCAAAATAAATCGGCCAGCAGGCTGGTGCTCTCCAGGATCAGATCTGCGCCGGCGCGTTCCAGTTCCCTGCGTTCGCCGAAACCACACAGCACCCCCACCGTCTGCGCCCCGGCCGCCTTGCCGGCCCGCACGTCCAGCGTGGTATCTCCCACCATGAGGCATTCGGCGGGCGGCACACCCAACCGCGCCGCGGCATATAGGACCGGGTCAGGATACGGCTTGGTGAAACGGCAGGTCTGCGCGCTGACGACGCATTGGAAATAGCGCTCCAGATTAAACTGACTGAGAAAAGCGCGCGTGCCCTCCTCATCCCGCGCACTGACGACCGCCAGCGGGAAACGCCCATACAGCCGGGCGAGCATCACGTCCACCTTGGGGATGAGCAAGAAGGGAGACGGCTTTTGTCCTGGCTGAATCCTCCCCAGATGCCTGACCAGGGCGTTCAAAACCCCATCGACCCCAAACCGATCCGCCAGGTTGTACACCAAATTACCCGGAGTCTCGGCGGCCATCACCAGCCGGCGGGCGAGATGCCGCGCGCCGCGCCCGGGGAACACGAACATTAACGGGTCGAGAACACGCGCCAGGCGGTCGACTGCCTGGTCGTCCGTGTCGCTCAATGTACCGTCCACGTCGAAACAGATGGCGCGCACGCGGGCGATGTCGAGCGGCATGGCGGTATGCTCAGGGAAGGCTCAATGTGTTCAGGATGGCCTGGACGGGTTCCAGGCCTGGCCCCTGCACCCAATACGTGCTCTGTCCCTGGCGGTCAAAGGCCACATAGGCGCCGGCCGTATTCCAACGCAGGTGGTCGGCGTTCGTGTCTGTCTGTTGGCCCCAGCGGCCGCGGCCGTATTGGGCGAAGGCATCGGCGAACTCGGCGGCGTCTTTCTGCGTGTCCCATTGTGTGGACAGGACCAGTACGACGCCGCCGCTCGAATCGTCGCGGTAGACGGCGTAGGCGTCGCCGCCCCAGCCGGCCGCGGCCGGCCTGGCCACGCTATCCGGCAGACGCGCCCTGGCCAGCTCCCCGTCGGCCAGGGTCAGGTAGGTGTACCACTCTCCGAGCACTCCGTCATCGACTTTGTGCCAGGCGGAACCCAGCGCCGTGCTCAGGTCGGGCAGGCTGACCGTCACAGGCCTGTCATCTGGATACAAGCCGGGATGGAGGATCTGCTCGGTGGAGACCGGAGGATTTTTGAAAGCGGCGTTCACCGCGTTCCAGCCGCCCTGATCGAAGAGCGACTGCACAAATTCCAGACCCTGCGTATATGGGAATAGGAAATCCTTCTGCATGAAGAGCGGGGCTGCATCGTAAACCGGGCTGGAGTAATTCTGGTAGAACTGTTGGATCTGCTGCTTATCCAGAGGGGTGCTGTCGGTGAGCAGCCACTCCTGCTCCACCAGGGTGGCGTCCCCTTCGACCAGCGCCTGAATAGCAGCGCAGCGCTCGGTTTGATGTTTACAGGCTTCCTGGCTGTAATTGAGGCCATTCCGCAGGTCAAAGGTTTGATCCTGAAGGGCATGGGTAAACTCATGCGCATAAGTCATGCGCTCCGGCCCGTTGAAACCCTCACCTTCGACTACGTACATTTCTTTCGTCTTGTCGTCGTAAAATCCGGCCACCTGCTCTGTGTATAGCTTCTGGTAGAAGGTTATCAAATCGAAATCGGGAGGCAGCAGTCCAAAAGCCGCCAGGGTGGTCTCATCCGTGCGGGCATCCTCCGGCGTATAGTCTTTGATCAGGTCGCTCAATACCCGCGCGCGCAGCTCTTGAGGGCTGAGCAGCGCACGGGCCACGGGCTGGCGAAGCTTCAACCCGCGAATGGCTTCCACCTGAGTCTGGATTACATCCATTTGATGGGCAACATCCGCCGAAACCGGGAGGTCGGTTGGAGTTGGTGCCAGGGTCAGAGTCTCGCCAGGAGCCGGCGCGCCCGGCGGCTTAGGCGTCGCAGAAGGGATCTGGAGGAAAGCAGGCGTCTGGGTCGGCGTGGGCTGCGTTGGGCTGGTCGGGTGAAGAGAAGACCAGACGGCCAGGCCGGCGCCGCTCAGGACCAGCGCCGAGAGACACACGCAGGCTGCCAAAAGCAATGCCAGGCAGGTGATCAGAATACGGCGAGTAGAGGGAGACATGAAAAAAACCTTGTTGCCCGAATGGGTGAATTGTAACCGTACTGCGCCGGATTAACAACCGGATATTCCCTTTTAAACTTTAACTTCCATCACCAACAGGGTCATGTCGTCGAACTGCTCCGCCTTCCGTCCGTATTCCTCCAGGCGCGTGAAGACCAGATCGCATAGCTTCCCGGCCGGCAGTCCAGCGCCTGCCTGAATGAGCTCGTTCAGCCGCCCGAGTCCGAAATGCTCCCCCTCAGGGGACATTACGTCCGTCAGCCCGTCGGTGTACAGCGCCAGCCGGTCTCCAGGCTGCAGCATAAGCTCCACTTCATTCAAGTGGAGCTCACGTTGCGCGAATATGCCCAGGGCGGCGCCCTCCCCATCCAGCACGCTCACGGATCCTCCCCGCAGCAAGAAGGGGCGCTCGTGGCCGGCGCGCGCGTACACCATTCGGCGCGATGGACGATCAACCACGCCGTAAAATAAGGTCACAAACATTTCCAGGCTCCCCAGATCCGCCAGCAAACGGTTGATGCGCGTCAGGACAACGCCTGGGGATGAGCTGCGCCTGGCTTCAGCGCGCAGCAGGCTGCGGGTGAGCGCCATGTAGAGCGCCGAAGGCAGCCCCTTGTCGGAAACATCGGCGATGGCAATCCCAAAGCGCCCTTTCCCCAACGAGATGACATCGTAAAAATCCCCGCTCACCTGTCTGGCGGGCAGGTAACGCACCACGAAAGTGTACCCCGCTACATGAGGGAAAGTCTGCGGGAGAAAGCTCTGCTGCACCCGACGAGCCAGGGCAAGCTCGTGTTCCAACCGTTCTTTTTTGACCAGCTCGGCTTGGGCGGATTGCAGTTCATGATAGGCCTGGGCCAGGGCGCGATTCTTGACTTGCAGCTCGGCGATCATCTGCAGATCGTTTTCGCGCAGACGAGCGCTGATCGTGCGGGAGAACTGATAGAAGAGCGCGGGCTGCTCGTCCAGAATCATCTGCACTGCATCGAGGGGAAACTCGATCAGCCGGCAAACCGTTTGGGCACGCAATGTGGCGAAGCGCGGCCGGTCCTCGATGGCGCTCATCTCACCGACCACGTCACCGGGACCGCGCCGGGCGATCAGCACAAGCTCGCCGGCGAAGTCCCGTTCCACGGCCACCGTGCCTTCCAGAATGGCGTACATTTCCCGGCCAGTCTCGCCCTCACGTACGATCAGATCGCCGGATTCGTAACGGCGCTCGCTGACCAGGCCAGCCAGATGCTTGATCAAATCGGCGGACGCATTTTCCAAAAGTGGAAGGCCAGCCAGCAGCTTCTCGTCCAGCCCAGCCATTCTAATTTCCTCGCTCGCCGGCTGCGACAAACTGATCCCTTATGGCGCCCAGCTTTTCGCTCACCCCCTCACCCATTCGACCCTGCTTTCTATCTGAAAACCGGTGAATAATGATACCATTTTATGTACAAACGCGCTCAGGTGCAACCTTCTACAGCGCAGCGTGGGAAGATCAGATCCCTTTCTGGATAAACATCCTTATTGCTGCTGGCCGATGTAATTCAATCCATAAACAGCATCCTGATAATCCGGATGATACTGCAGCGCTTTGCGGAATGATTCAGCCGCCCCAGGAACATCCCCTTTGCGGTAGAGAGCCCAACCGCGCCACACCAGCGCCTCCTCTGAATTGGGTGTGCGCTGCAGGGCATATTCGGTCAGCGCCATCAGATCATCGATGCGTCCGGCGTGGAAGTAGGCGATGAACGGCCCAAACTGATAGCGCAGCATGCGCTGGGGCAGGCCAATGGCGCGGGCCGTATCGTAGGCATGCGCGGCTTCGTCATAGCGCTCGAAATACACCAGGTTGGTGCCTGCGTTGAACCAGGCGAAGGCGTCCTGCGGGTTGGCAGAAGCCTGTTCCGCGGCCGATTGCAGGGCCCGCTGCCGGTTGGTGTCCACGTCCCAATCAGGGCCAAGCAACCCTTTGACCTGCTCCTCCTGATCCGGCCGGTAAACCAGGATGAATACCCGGTTGAACGCCTCCCAGTTGCGGTCCAGGCTGTTGTAATCCACCGTACGGTTGGCGCCGTAATAGGTATCCTGGGTGATGAAGGCGCTGGCAGCGTCGTTGTAGCCGGTCAGCAGCAGATAGTGGCCGGCCCATAGATCGTCATGCGGCCAGTAGGCAGCGTCCATCTTGAAGGTCTCTTCGATCACCACCGGTATACCCGCGGCCAGGAATCGCTTGAGCGTCTCGATGGTGCCGCCCACCCGATATTGGACGGACAGCCAGCCAACCCGCGTGCGTACGTACCATACCAGCTCTTCCACATTGACATTGCGGTCGGCCGGTTGGGGCTTGATCAGCGCGGAGATGTCGTACTGGGTGCCCTTCCAGCCGTACATCCGCAAATAAAGGGACAGCGTAGCCGGTCCGCAATCGTTCATGTCCTGGCGCTCGTAGGCCGGAGGTGGAAGACTGGCGCTGGGCGGCAGCGGCGGGAGGGTTGACGCGGGGGTGGCTGAGGGAATGGGTGTGGCCGGCGAAGCCTGTCTTGTAGACTCGCGCTTGTTCACCACCACCGGCGTCGGCAGGGGCGCCTCAGCCGCCGGCAGGTCGGGGCGGGGCATGTTCTCGGCCGGATAGATCACCCCGCGCAAATAGGTCATCGCCAGGTCTAACCGCCAGCTCGCGCGCACGTGCACCCAGGGGATTTGATACACCAGCGCCGCGGAAAGGAACAGCGCAGCCAGGCCGGCGGTGAGGATCACGAATTTCCGAAACATGAGCGTTATTGTACCAGAGGACATTGCTTATAATTAGACTGATCTACTCCGATTATTCTTCGACGCTTCTGATATAATCACCGCTATGATGAAATACCACATTTGGACCGAAGGCTGCCAGATGAATGTGGCCGATTCGCAACGGGTGGCGTCGGCCCTCGAGCACCTGGGCTACCAGGGCACGTCCAACCCTGAGTCGGCCGACGTCATCGTGCTCAACACCTGCGTCGTCCGTCAGAGCGCGGAAGATCGCGCCTATGGGCGTCTGCATTCCCTGCGCCCGCTGAAAGAAAAAAATCCCCGCCTGGTCATCAACCTGATGGGCTGTCTGGTCGGGGTCAAAGGCAGCCAGAAGCTCAGGGAACGTTTCCCCTTTGTAGACGTATTCTCGCCGCCTTCCGATCCCGGTCCGCTGCTCTCTTACCTCACCCAGGGCGAGGTGCGCGCCATGGACGCCGAGGAGACCCGCCGGCGCTTCGCTTATATGGACGGCGACCTGGTGTTGCCGCGCGTAGACCGCGGCCGCCTGGTTTCGGCCTTCATCCCGGTCGTTTATGGCTGCTCGCACGCCTGCACCTTCTGCATCATCCCTTACCGGCGCGGTCCGGAACACAGCCGCCCGGCCGCCGAGATTCTGGCGGAGGCTCGTCGCCTGGTTGAACAGGGCGTGCGCGAGATCACCCTGCTCGGCCAGATCGTCGACCGTTACGGTAAAGATCTGTCCGATGGCCACAACCTGGCCAGCCTGCTGCGCCTGCTGAGCCAGATCGACGAACTTCAACGCCTCCGCTTCCTGACCTCGCACCCCAATTATCTCAATGACGAGCTGATCGAAGCCGTGGCGACGCTGCCCAAGGTATGCCCGCACATCGAAGTGCCCGTGCAGGCTGGCGACGATCAGGTGCTGGCGAACATGCGCAGAGGATATACCGCCGAGGATTACCGTCGCCTGGTGGCCAAGTTGCGCGAGCGCATCCCGGGCGTGTCCATCGCCACCGACATCATCGTGGGCTTTCCAGGAGAGAGCGAGGAGCAGTTCCAGCGCACTTACGACCTGCTGGCCGATTTGAAGCTCGACGTGGCCCACCTGGCGCGCTACTCGCCCCGCGAGGGCACCGTCTCCGCGCGGCGCATGGCCGACGACGTGCCCGCCGAAGAGAAGATGCGCCGCTTCCGCCTGCTGGAGGAGCTGCAAGAGCGCATCTCCGCCGAAATCAATGCGCGCTACCTGGGCGAGACGGTCGAGGTGTTGTTTGAAGAGAAGGTCAAGGGGCGCTGGAAGGGGCGGACGCCCACCAACAAGCTGGTTTTCGCCGAAGCCGACCGCGATCTGCGCGGGCAGGTCCTACCGGTTCGCATCACCTGGACCGGTCCGTGGTCGATGCAGGGCGCCTTGCTGCCGCAGCCTGCGCCGGCCTTCGCTGGGTGAGATGTGGCGAACCCATCAAAACCGACATGGCGATGGCTCTGCTTAGGGAGATGTTACCCCCTGCTGGATGAGATCATCCGCTTTGAATTCGGCCAGGATCAGGTTTCCCAGGGGTGAACGGATGCGCCGGGGAGTATTGTGCCCATCCGCGACAAACCGGCCGATGTGATTTTGGGCGTCAGCAAAGTCGCGAGGGTACGCCTGGTCCACCCCTCTTCTTGGCCTGTGCGCATGAACCGTTCAGAATATCGAACTTTTCAATTCGGGGGACAATCTTACTGGTTGGGGAAATGGACAGGTGGACGGCATTTGTACCGGGCATTCCGGGTTAAAATAATCATTGCAACTGCATATTAAACCGTCGCTTATCCAACTGAAGGAATACACAATAAAAGGATGATCGCATGGCCAAAAAATTGCGTTGGGGTTTTCTGAGCACGGCGCGCATCAACCGCGCCCTGATTCCGCCGTTGCGCTCCTCGCAGCGCAACGAGCTGGTGGCCGTGGCCAGCCGATCGCTCGAGCGCGCTCAAGCCTATGCGCGCGAGCATGCCATTCCACGCGCATACGGAAGTTATGAGGACTTGCTGGCCGACCCCGAGATCGACGTGATCTACAATCCCTTGCCCAACCACCTGCACGCCGAGTGGACGGTCAAAGCGCTGCGCGCCGGAAAGCACGTGCTGTGCGAGAAGCCATTCGCTACCCGCCTCGAGGATGTGGACGCGATGATCCAGGCCGCCCAGGAAAGCGGGCGCGTGCTGACCGAGGCGTTCATGTACCGCCACCACCCGAAGACGCTGCGCGTCAAAGAGCTGCTCGATAGTGGTGCCATCGGCAGGGTCCGCGCGTTGATGGGCTCTTTCACATTCTTCGAGACGAACATGGAGGACATCCGCCTGGTGCCCGAATATGGCGGCGGCAGCATCTGGGATGTGGGCTGTTACCCTATCAGCTACACGCGGGCCATGCTGGAAGCTGAGCCGCTGGAAGTCTTCGGCTATCAGGTGACCGGCCCGACCGGGGTGGATATGACTTTCGCCGGCCAGATGCGCTTCCCCAACGAGGTGCTGGCCCAATTCACCTCTGGTTTCAATATCGCCTGGCAGTCCTACATGCTCATCCTGGGCGAGGAGGGGAATATCTACGTGCCCAGCCCCTTCCGCACCGAGGATAAAGTCTCGCCCCTCCTGCGGCGCGGCGACAAAGTCGAGGAAGTGCGTGTGCGCTGGGACGAGCTTTACCAGGGCGAAGTAGAGGACATGGCCGACGCGATCCTGGACGGCAAACCGCCGCGCATCAGCCTGGCGGATTCGCGCGCCAACGTGGCTGCCATTCTGGCGCTGCTCGAGTCAGCCCGCACCGGCCGTCCGGTGCAGATGTAGCGGTTCCCCTGCCCAGTCCTGCGCCCATCTGCAAGACGGCCCGGAACTAGGGATTGCCGCTGCGCGCCGCCTTTTGACCATATTCGCAGTACTCCAGAACCGGGCAGGTGCTGCACTCTGGCTTGCGCGGGTGGCATTTCTCTCGCCCCAGTCGGATCAGATTCAAATGTGCGGCGTAATAGGCCTCCGGGGGAAAGAGCCGCTCCAGAACCACGTGAGCCTGTTCGGCGCTCATCTTGGGCGGAATCAGCCCAATGCGCCCGGCCACGCGGTGGATGTGAGTGTCCACCGGGAATGCCGGCCGCCCCAGTGAGAAGAGCAGGACGATCGCTGCCGTCTTTGGCCCCACCCCCTTGAATTTCTTCAGCCAGGCGCGCGCCTCTTCCACTGGCAGATTGCGCAGAAATTCCAGGTCGAACGAGCCGCGCTCGGCGCTGATTTCGCGCAGAACCTGCTGGATGCGCGGCCCCTTCTGATTGGCAAGCCCTGCCGTGCGGATGGCCGCCACCACTTCGGCCGGCGGCGCGTCGCGCACCTGTTCCCAGGTGGGAAAACGCTCGCGCAGCCGGTTGAAGGCTGCGTCACGGTTGCGATCGTTGGTGTTTTGCGAGAGGATGGTGTCAACCAGCTCTTCGATGGGCGAGGCGGGATGGCGCCAGACCGGCTGGCCGTAAAATTCGAGCAGCCGCCTGTGGACTGCCAGGGCACGCCGGACCAACCCTGCATCCGCTTCTCTGTCCTCTGCCTTCACCGCTAAATCAATTTCATTTCCCTCAGACATCGCGCTGAATGTCCCTGTGCCCCGGCAACCAGTAATCGTATCGCTCCCTGATAAGACACGGGCAGGAGCCGATTCGCCTTTCTATGCGGGATAGAGCTCTAAGGCGAACCGTGCGCGGATCTCTCCGACCTCGAGATGGCGCCAGTTGTATACCGGCCGCGTCCCATAATCCGACAGCGACCCGACCTGCTCGTCCGTCAGCACACCGAGCTGCCGCAGCAGCTCGACCGCCGCCGTGTGGCGTGCGCGATCCGCGCCGTCGCCGTCCGCAATCTTGAAGGCAATGCCCAGCGCCGGCGAGCCTGGCCCGGTCGCTCCCGGCAGGACGCCGATGGCCTGGTACCCCTCCGCTCCGCCCTTAGAGACCAGCCGGCCGCCGGTCAGTTCCATCAGGCGCGTGTCGAAACGCCCCGCTCCGCTCACCATGACGGGATTTTCGGTCATGGCTGCGGTGATGCGTCGGCAGGCATCCGCGCGCTTCGGGGCCAGGCCGGTCGGGTCGCATAGGCGCGCGTATGCCCATGCGGCCGCCCGCAGGGGCACGGCGAAGTTGGGGGCCGAACATCCATCCACGCCGATCTCAACCCGTTCTGCTGGCAGCCCGCACATCTCGGCAAAGGTTTGCAGGATCATTTGCTGCACTGGGTGGCTGGGGTCGATATAATTTTCGATCGGCAGACCGCGCAGCCGTGCGTGCGCCAGCATTCCGGTGTGCTTGCCGGAGCAGTTGTGCCGGTTTGGGGTGGGCTGCTCGCCTTGACGGCGCAGGCGCTCGGCGGTTTCCTCGTCATAGGGCGGGTGTGTGCCGCACAGCAGATCGCTCTCGCTCACCCCGGTTTTCGCCTGCATGCTTTGCACCACCCGCACATGTTCGTCCGTGCCCGCGTGGGAAGAGCACATCAGCGCCACCTCCTCGCTGCTCAGGCCGAAGGCCCTGTCGCCGTCCATCTCGAGAAACGGCAAAGCCTGGAATGGCTTGGCGGAGGAACGCAGGTAGGTGACCGTATCAGGATCGCCGTATGAGGCCAGCAACCGGCCGCCCATATCGACCACAGCCAGGGCGCCAAAATGGAGCGATTCGACGATCTCTCCGCGGGTAACTTCGACCATCGGTTCGTAGTAGGGAAAGGGCATAAAGAACAATCCTCTATGATCAGATTGAGGCCAGGATCACTCCTCCGGCTCCTGGCTGGTGGGATGATAGTTGCGCGCGTAGTAATGGTACAGCCCGTAGCGCAGCCGATTGGCGTACTGGGTCTCTTTTTCGGCAGGTATTTGAAAGCTCTTCAGTAAAGCCGGCGCCAGATTTTGCGCGGCTTCGGGCGGAGAACCCTGCTCGGCGAGCTGGGTCAGCCGATCGCGCACCTTCTCCAGAAAGGCGATCTGCTTTCGCACCTCGTCGACCGGCGTCAATCCACCGCGTCCGCTGACGATCAGCATGTCGGCGTAGTCCCGGGTGAGAAGTGCGTGGAGTGTCTCGATCCAGACCGGCAGGTCGGCGTATGCCAGGAAAGGGGGCTGGTTTGGCGTCACCGCATCGCCGACGAATACAACCCGCGCCTCAGGGTACGTCAACCAGATGGCGCCGGTGGAGGGTCCCGGGCGGTGCTCCAAAATGATGGGATGCTCCCCCCAGTGGATGAACATGCGCTGGCTGAAAGTAATTTCGGGGGGCGCCCAGCGCACGCTGCTCAGACCGTTGCACTGCTCCCAATCCGCGCCGGTCTCCTGACTCAGCGGCTTGAAGGTGGTCGGCCGGTTGCGGAACACCTGAGCGACCTTCTCGTGGGCGATCACGGTACATTCCATGGCGCGCACGCCCAGCGTGCGATCGTAGTGGGCATCCAGGGTGACCAGCAGCCGGTCGATGCCGCCGCCCAGGTTGAGCAAAGCCGACCGCCACGAGCGCACGTCCTCCGCACGCAGCGGCGCATCGACCAATACCAGTCCGTGCGCCAGGCTGATGGCTCCCAGCGTCACGCCGACGTACGAGGTGTCAATGTATACCCCTTGGGCAATCTCCTGCATGCCTGCTCCAGCCGATCAGCTTCTCCGGAGGGTGCCGGCCAGCCGACCGCTTTCGATTCAAGGTCTCTTGCCGGAGGGCAAGGTGAAGACGAAACGGCTGCCGCCCTCCTGTGGGCTTTCTACCCATATTTTACCGCCGTGCGCTTCTACGGCCAGGCGGCAAAAGGCCAGTCCCAGCCCCATGCCTTTTGGCGCGTTCTCGACTTGCAGGCGGGTGAATTTGTCGAAAATACGCTCGCGCTGATCGGCAGGGATGCCAGGCCCGGTGTCCTGCACCCAGAAACGCGCGTACGGACCATCCGGCCGGACGCCAACCACCACCCGGCCGTTGCTGGGTGTAAATTTGACCGCGTTTTCCAGCAGATTGATCAGCACCCGCCGGATCATGTCGCTGTCCACCCACAGATTGGCCAGCGTTTCTGCCCTGGAAACCTCGATTTGCTGCTGTTTGCTGTCGGCCAGCGGACGGACGGTCTCAACCGCCTCCCGAACCAATGCATCGGGCTGCACTTCCTCCGTGCCGGCGATCGGCTGTCCGGCTTCCAACCGGCGGATGTCCAGCAGCGAGCTGATCAGACGCTGAATGCGGTCCGTGGAACGAATGGCGATATTCAGCACCGACTGTATGGCGGGGTTCTCTTCCTGCGGCACCAGCGTGGTGAGCACATCCAGGCTGGAGACGACATTGGCCAGCGGCGAGCGTAGATCGTGATAGATCATCGCCAGCAGGTCCTCGCGCAGGTTGTCCAGATCCTTGCGCTCGGAAATGTCGCGCAGGATCCACTGCAGGTTCTGCGCATCCTCGAAGTTGACCATCCGCACATAGACCTCGACCGGGATGGCGCGTCCTTCGGCGGCCTGCACACTCGATTCATAGGTGATCGTCTCCCCGGTCTTCAGTCGCAGGAAGCCGCTGCCAAGCTTCTCCATATCCGCGTTATGCAGCATCTGGATAGTGAGCGATCGGAGCGCCGCGCTTTCCTTACCAAATAGCAACACGGCGCGTCGGTTGGCTTCTAAAATGCGCCCCGACCAGTCGGTGATCAAGATTGGATCAATGCTGTCGTCGAACAGCTCGCGGTAGCGCCGATGGGTGGCTTCGAGCTGCTCGTAAAGCTGCGCGTTCTGGATGGCGGTGCCAGCCAGGCTACCAATGCCGGTGAGCACCAGCAGCGCGTCAGGGTCGAAGCTGCCCGCCAGAGGGTTGATCGCTTCCAGCACACCAATCAGGTTGCCGCGCGCGTGCACCGGCGCGCAGGCCAGGGCCCGAACGGCCAGACCTTCGATCTTCACCACCTCGTCATCGGCGGGTTGGATGGCTACCAGCCCGCGGCCGCTGCGCGCTACCCGACCCGCCACGCCCTTGCCCAACGGAATGCGCAGACCAAGCAGTTCTGTTCCCCCTTCGCCGCTGGCCGCGCGGTAGACCAGCTCATCGCGCGCCTTATCCACCAACGCCAGAGCTACCACCTCCACCCGCAGGGCCTGAGCGGTCTGCTCCAGGATGCGTTGCAAAACTTCGTCCAGCCGCAACGAAGCGTTCAGCGCCACGGCGTTCTGCGCCAGGGCGGTCATCACGCGCGCCTGGCGCTGGCTCTGCTCGTACAGGCGCGCGTTAAGCACCGCCACCCCTGCCTGATCGGCGATGGCCTGGATAAGCGCCAGGTGTTCCTGATTGAAAGTGCCGGGTTTCGGATGCACCACAGTCAGTACACCTACCAGCCGCTCGCGCGCATGCAGCGGGACGCAAATGGCCGACTTGGGTCCCGAATGTTCGGCCGAGTCGTCAGCCCGCCGCAGCCAGCGCTCATCCTTGCTGGTATCTGGCACCAGGGCGGGTTTGCCGTTGCGCACCACCCAGCCAGCCAGGCCGCGGTCTACCGTCTCGCGTAACTGCTGGATGGTGTGGGTCTGGATGCGGTCGCGATACACGATGGCCGCGTCCAGCGGCTGACCTTGCTCGTCAAGCACCACCAGGCTGCCCCGCTCGCCACCCACGTTGGCCAGGGAAAGCGAAAGCACGGTCTGCAATACTTTGCGTAATTCCAGAGCCGACGCCAGCTCGCGGCTGACGTTGTAAAGCAGCTCTAGCGATGACCGTGTGCTGTCTGCAGCCATAATTTCTCCCCGCTCCACGCAATCAGATATATTTCAGCCCGCTGCCGGTGTTAAAAAGCACCACGCGCTCCCGCTCATCGATCCAGCCCTGGCGCCGCAAAGTGCGCAGAGCCGCCAGCGTGGCCGCCCCTTCCGGAGCGGCGAGAATCCCCTCGCTGTGCGCCATCTCGATTTGCGCTTGGACAATTTCCTCATCGCTGACCGCTACAGCGGTCCCGCCGCTCTCATGTAATACGCGCAGGATGAGTCGGTCGGCGAAAGGAGCCGGTACGCGCAGGCCAGCAGCCAGGGTCTGGCCGCCTTCCCACGCACGGATGCGCTCTGCCCCTTCCTGGAAGGCGCGCACCACCGGCGCGCACCCGGCCGCCTGCACGCTGACCATCCGCGGCCGCCTGGAGCTGATCCAGCCCAGGGCTTCCAGCTCATGGAAAGCCTTCCACATGCCGACCAGTCCGGTTCCCCCGCCTGTTGGGTAGAAGATCACATCCGGCAGCTCCCAATCGAAGGCTTCGGCCAGTTCGAGGCCCATGGTCTTCTTGCCCTCCAGCCGGTAGGGCTCTTTGAAGGTGGATACATCGAACCAGCCCTTGCCGGCGCCATCGGCGGCCGCCTGACGGGCTGCGTCCCCGATCAGTCCGCTCACCAGATGCAGGTCAGCTCCCGCGTCGCGCACTTCTGCCTGGTTGACGTGCGGCGCATCCTCGGGCATATAGACGTGCGCCTCTGCCCTTGCGCGCGCCGCGTAGGCAGCCAATGCGCCGCCCGCGTTTCCTGCTGTAGGCACCACGAAGGCGCGCAGACCAAGCTCGAGCGCACGCGACACCGCCACCGCCATACCGCGCGCCTTGAACGAACCAGTCGGGTTGGGCGCCTCGTCTTTCACGTACAGCCGCTCCAGGCCGAGGCTCTTTCCCAGCCTTGGAACGGGCAACAGGGGTGTATCCCCTTCCCCCAGGGTGATGCGATAATGCTCAGCGCGCACCGGGAGGAGTTCGGCCCAGCGCCACAAGCCCCGCGGCCGCATGCGGAGCTGCTCACGGCTCAGCTCCACCCTGGCGCGCGCGAGATCGTAGCGCGCTTCCAGCGGGGACTGGCAATCGCCGCATATGGTTTGAACATGATCGGCGTCGAACGTGCGATGGCACTCAGGACAGCGCAGTTCGATTAGAAAGCTGGGAAGCGGCTGGCTCATCGCGTACAGTATAGCACAGAACGGCAGCGACCCCTTTTCATCCCCCCTTAGGGCTGGTTCGGCTTGTTTTTCGTGATGGGAATGGTCTTATCATCCGGCGCGGTGATGCGCATCGTTTTGTCATCCGCAGATGGGATCGGGATGGTCTTGTCATCCGGCGCCCTGACGCGAATCGTTCTGTCGCTCGCCATTCCTTGCGGACGCCGGCTGACTTCTGCGCGCACCGCATTACAGCGCGGACAGCTCTTGCGTGAGCACAACAGCGCCAATGGATCCTCCACCAGCAGCCTCACAACAGTTCGCACGAGATCGGCCAGCGGAATGACCTCCACCACGGACTGCCCGGCCTCGATCCGGCGGGTGAAAGCCTCCACCTGCGGGGCGACGGCACCAAACCCGTCCGAGCAGCCTGGGAAGCCCGGGCATTCGACAATCCCATCCTCAGTGAGAGCCCAGCGCACGAAGGTGCGCCGTCCAGCGAGTCGTTCGGCGAAATGAATGCTTGTGTCCACGCTGTGGTCAACGCCCAGCAACAGCACGGCGCCTCCCCGTTCCAGCAGCGCGCCGATGGGAGCCAGCGGTTCGGCCAGCGTTTGCGTCATCAAGATATCCTCGGCGCCCACTCCCGCAAAGGACAGGATCGGATGGCTGGAGCGCCGCGCCCGCGGATGGCGCCTCAGAGCCTCGGCCACCGCGCCCATCATCCGGTCGGCAGGCATATCCGCCTGATAGAACTCGGCCATTTTATTGGCGTCACGACCGCTTCCATATTCCAGTCCGTTGTCCTCCGGCCCTACTTCGGGGATGATCATCGTCTTATACGTGAAGGTGGGCATGATGACGGTGCGGCAGCAGGTGAGCAGCGCGCCAACCACCGCATCCGCGCCGCCGCGAACCTCGCCGAACGCGCGCAATGAGGCGTGCGCGATGACAGGTTGCTCAGGATTCAATTCCAACGCGCGAAAAGCATTGATGAACTCGCGGTAGGTGATCGCCATGGCCGCTTGATTTATGATCGGTTGTTTCTGATCCCTTGTTCCATCCGCTCGGATATATAGCTCCGACAATGATATGCATATTATAGGGGAAAAACCGAGCCGGTGCAGCGTTATTTTGGGCATCTGGCGGACGAATCACATCATTCGACTGCGAACGCCGAGAATCAATGGATTCTTACAAAACGCCTATCTTCCTTATTCACCTTTCTAATGGTGACGGCCTATCGTGAAACTAAGTCGCATGCTGATTATTCAGAATATGATCAGAAAGCTTGGAGGATTTTGAAATGACCATCTACATTACCCCTATGGGAAACCGCATCGCCCGTCGGCGCGTGTTGCGCTTCGCTCCGGATTGGCCCTGGACTGAACTGGAAGAGAATCGTATCCTCTTCCCGGTGGACGTCAGGGTGGAGCCGGAAGCCTATCAGATCACTGCTTTCGTGCCGGGAATCAAGCCAGAGGAATTAAACATCCAGATCGTCGACAAGACCGTCGCCATCCAGGGTGAGCTCAAAGACGAGACCGACGAGGAGGTCACCTACCTGATCAAGGAGCTCCCCAGCGGCAAGTTCAACCGTGTGATCAACCTGCCCGACCCGCTGGATGCCAATGGAGCCGAGGCTCGCGTCGAGAATGGTGTGTTGACCCTGCGTGTGCCCAAGGCCGAAACCGTCCGACCGCGCACGATCAAAGTCGTCAGCAAATAGGACTTCGTCGGTCGGTAAAGGCTTCCCCATCGTGGCGCACTTCCCTTCGCCGCGGATGGTTCCTCGCTGAGTTGGAGCAAGAAAATCAACCCGGCAGTCCGGCAGCGCGGAGGAGAGCACGCAGCTCGGCCTGCACATATTCACCGATGCACACGATGGCCAGGTGGTGGGGCGCTGGCCCGTTAGGCTGGCGAAAGGCAGACGGGCCGAGCGCCCCGCCGCGGGCGCGCAGGTCCACATGCGCCCCGCCATCCTGGTCGCATACCGCGCGGATCAGCTCGCGCAGCGTGACAGGCTGGTCTGCCAGGAGAGGAATCACCTGCCCCAGCCAGGCGGGCAGCGGCAATCTTTCCTGCCAGGAGTCGAATCGAAGCTCACCAGACCAGTTAGGTGCGAGCGTTGAGAGATCCAGGGGGTGCAGGTTCAAGCCGGGCAAAATTCGCGGGGCGAGCGAAACATCCACCACTCGGTCATGGCGGCGCGTGGTATCGCATAGCAGCAGGCGCAACTGAGCAGCCACCACTCGGTAACAAGCTTCGTTTCCCTGCCGGTAAAGAGCCGCGCACGAGGCGATGATGTCCAAAGCGCCGCAAGCGTACGCAGCCAGAATGGCCGGCCGGTGAAGCGGACGCCGTTTTCCCATTTTCATCCCATCAATCGATTCTGAAGTGCAGGGCGCCCGGCAGCGAGGAAAGAGACGCAGCGAGCGCCTCAACGTCCTCGCCATGAGGGTATTTGATTGCCGCCGTGAGGGTGACTTGCGCCGCTTGTAAATCCTTGGCGACCCGTGTGGATACCACCCGCACGCCCAGTTGCTCCAAACCGCGGCGGAAATCCAGCGCCACCTGCGGAGAATCGGCTGCCGTCAGGGTCACCTGACGCGTGACCGCGGCGTGGATGAACCGCTCCTCGACCGCATCCAGAATGACCAGGGTGAACAATAACAAAAGCATGGCGGCCACCGCACCCAGGAAATAACCCGCTCCCGTGGCCAGCCCGATCATCGCGGTGGTCCACAGGGAGGTGGCGGTGGTCAGGCCCCTGACGCTGGTGCCATAGCGCAGGATGGCGCCTGCGCCCAGAAAGCCGATGCCCGAGACCACCTGCGCAGCCAGCCTGGCCGGATCGCCGTTGGGTGCCAGCGGCCGGAACTGGACAGCCAGATTGATGGACAGCGTCATGGCGAGTGCCGCTCCGATCGCCAGGATCATGTGCGTGCGCAGGCCGGCTGGCTGGTCATGACGCTCCCGCTCAAAGCCGACCAAAGCCCCAAACAGGCCGGCCAGAACCATGCGTACAATTATTTGCAGCTCACTCACCGGCATGGTCTCTCCTCCTTTGCGCATAATTGACAAAGCGGCCCAATCGCCACAGGCTGGACCGCTTTGCGCTTGCCCCTTTCCGTCGCAGAAAGAACTCAGGTCTGAATGGATTCCAGCCTGGTGCGCATCTCCTGGAGGCGCGCCAGCAGCTCATTCAGACGGGATTTGACCTGCTCGTAAGGCGCCAGTCGGGCAGCCTGCTCGTCGCGGATGCGCTGCTCGTCTTCGGCGCGGTTGCGCCCGCGCCGGTTGGCCATACCATGCAGCTCGGCAGCCAGGCGGCCCTGAAATTGGGCATTCAAGGCGTGCAGGTCCAGGTTCAAGTTGCGCTCGATCTCGAGCAGCTCATTGTGGATGCTCTCAATCCTGGCAAGCGCCTCCTTGGCGTCCTGGGCGGAAATCCCATCGAGTTTGATCGCATCCAGATCGATCGCAGCGATCTGATGCTGATATTGCGCAGCGGTTTTCATCCTGTGTCTCCCTTATCACACCCGCCGAGCTTACGGTGCGGGCAGAATTCAATGTTGGCTTGTGAACTGCCTGTCTTTATCTTACCTGGAAGCAGAGGGTTAAGCAAGCCTGGCGGAGAGTAGTCAAACGCCTAACCTTGCAGTATGCAGGCACCTTGCATTTCTATCACCTATTCTTAAGGATATCTTAGGGTCGGTTAAAGGTTGCCATAAGGTCAGCAAATGGATTAAACCTTACACTAATTCGGGCAGAAAAGACCCCGGCGAAAATCACCGTAAGAGCCAGCCTTACGCCGAGGCTGGGTGATCGGTAGCCGTGTATCTTTTCTGTACTCAAAGGAGGAATAAAAAACGGTACGGGTAGGAAAACGAGAAGCGCCCAGGGTACTTTAAGGCGCAGGGATGCCTGGCATCGCTACCGACCTCTGCGTCCTTGATCCTAACTATTCCCAGCTAGCCCAAAACCAAATTAATAGCGTTTCCGGCTCGGCCTACCCTATCTCTTTGGCAAAGGAGCACTGAATTTGTGATCGTTCTGGGTATTTTATATATCTTGTGCTTGCTTGGACTGGCCGTTTACGGAATGAACAGTCTCTGGCTGACTGGCCTGTATCTTCGCAGCCGGAATGTACAGACAAAGCTCCCGGCTGTAAACCAGGAGCTGCACCCTCTACCACGGGTCACCGTGCAGCTTCCCATTTACAACGAACGTTATACGATCCAACGGCTGCTGGAGGCAGTCACACACCTGGATTACCCTGCCGATCGGCTGCAAATCCAGGTGCTGGATGATTCCAATGACAGCACGGCTCATCTGGTGCGCAAGCTGGTGGCCCGTTATCAGGCCAAGGGGATCGACATCCAGCTCATTCAGCGCAACGACCGCAGCGGCTACAAGGCCGGCGCGCTGGCCGAGGGACTGAAAACCGCCACCGGCGAGCTGATCGCTGTCTTCGACGCGGATTTCGTGCCCGCACCCGATTGGCTCCGCCGCTGTTTGCCAGAATTTTCCGATCCCCGCCTGGGATGTTTGCAGACCCGTTGGGGCCACCTGAACCGCAATTACAATCCTCTGACCCAGGCGCAGGCGCTGGGCATCGACGGACATTTCGTCATCGAGCAAACGGCGCGCTCCCGCAACGGTCTCTTCTTGAACTTCAATGGCACGGCGGGAATCTGGCGTCGGGCGGCGATCGAAACATCCGGAGGCTGGCAGTGCGATACCCTCACCGAGGACCTGGATTTGAGCTACCGGGCGCAGTTAAACGGCTGGAGGATCGGCTATTTGCCCGACGTGGTTGTGCCGGCCGAGCTGCCCGCCCAGGTGGAAGCGCTTAAAAAGCAGCAGTTCCGCTGGGCGAAAGGCACCATGCAGACCGTGCGCAAGCTGCTGCCGAAGCTGATTCGCGCTGACATCTCCTGGAAGGTGCGCCTGGAGGGCATCATCCATCTGACTGGCTATCTGGTGCATCCCTTGATGTTGTTCACCTTGCTGCTGACCCTGCCAGTGGCACTCTTCGATCCATCGCTGCAAAAATATTTCACCTGGACCGGCGTGATCGCCTTCGGCCCGCCGCTCCTTTACAGCCTGGCGCGCACAGAAGAAACACCGCGCCTTACCGACCGGCTGAGGATGCTGCCCATGCTGTTCTTGCTCGGTTTTGGCCTTTCGCTGAACAACACCCAGGCGGTAATCGAAGGATTGTTCAAGCGGGGCGGACAGTTCGCCCGCACGCCGAAATTTAACCTGCGCAACCGCGACGGCGCATGGATGGAAGGGGCTTATGCAACCCAGACCGTTCACGTCGCCTGGGGGGAAGTTTTCCTGGCCATGTATGCGGCAGCTACGATCGCGCTGCTGTGGCCTATCCAGGGCTGGGCGCCAATCCCATGGATGATCAGCTACGTCTGCGGTTACTCTTTCATGACCATCATGAGCATCGTGCAGAGCTTTCAGGTCCGGCGGGTGCGTCCCAAAGCTGCCCGGCAGACCGATAGTTCACTCTATCCGATGTAATCGGAGGGGCGGTAAGGTGAGATCGAATCCGTGCTGGTAATCATCCAGCGGGGACAGGTCAGCCATCGAATAGCCCACCCCAATCGGATAAAAACAGGTTATATTTAGGGGAAATTGATCTGTATTTCACGGTGGGCAGTTATTATCCACCGGAGGCATGGATAAATGAATACATTGGGTAAAGTCTTGTTTGCGGGCTCGGTGGCGCTGGCTTTGATCATCGGTGCGGCGGGCGGCGTGCTGTTGGATCGCCAGGTGCTTACCCCCAGCGCGAGCGCGCAGGATCAGGGTCTGAACATCCCCCTGCTGCAAGAAGCCTACAACACGATCAAGGAAAATTATGTCGACCAGAGCGCCGTGCAACCCCAGGCGCTCACGTATGGCGCCATCAGCGGTATGACCGACGCACTGGGTGACACGGGCCACTCTCGCTTTTTGACCCCCGACATGGTGCGCCAGGAGCACATGCAGACCCAGGGCGAGTACGAAGGCATCGGCGCCAACGTATCTATGGTGAACGGACACGTGGTGATCGTTGCGCCTATGGACGGCTCACCCGCACAGGCGGCCGGCATCAAACCCGGCGAGATCATCCTCAAGGTGGATGGTCAGGATGTCACCGGCCTGTCGCTCTCAGACGTGGTGAGCAAGATACTCGGGCCGGCCGGCACCACGGTCACGCTGACTCTCCAGGATGCAACCACCGGCCAGGTGCACGACGTGACGGTCAAGCGGGCCAAGATTACCATCCACAACCTGACGTGGGCGATGATCCCAGGCACCCATCTGGCCGACATCCGAATTTCGGCCTTCAGCAGCGGAGTTACCGATGATCTGAAAAACGCCATCCAGCAAGCGCGCGCACAGGGCGCCACCGGGATCGTCCTGGATTTGCGCAACAATCCAGGCGGCCTGCTGGACGAAGCCGAAAATACCGCCAGCCAGTTCTTGAAATCTGGCCTCGTGCTGAATGAGCGTAATGCGAAAGGGACGATAAAGCCCATCCCTGTCAAGCCCGGCGGCGTGGCCACGGATATACCCATGGTGGTATTGATCAACAACGCCTCGGCCAGCGCGGCGGAGATCGTCGCCGGCGCGCTGCAAGATAATCACCGCGCCACGCTGGTCGGTGAAACGACCTTCGGCACTGGCACTGTGCTGATCGAGTTTCCTCTCACCGATGGCTCCGTGCTGCTCCTCGCCACACAGGAGTGGCTGACCCCGAATGGGCATTCCATCTGGCACAAAGGCATCACGCCAGATGTCACCGTTCCGCTTAATGCCGACGTGCAACTCCTCACCCCTGATCAATTGCGCACCATGAGCGCCTCCGGGCTACAGGCCAACCCCGATCAGCAGTTCCTCAAGGCTTTGGATTTGTTGGAGAAGCAAACCGGGCAGTCTTAGCTTTTCTAGCGAAAGGAGTAAAAGATGGACCGGCAGACATTTACCCTGGGTCGAATATTGGGCATCCCGGTGGGGGTGGACCTGTCCTGGCTCCTCATTTTCGCATTGCTGACCTGGCTGTTGGCGGCCGGATACTATCCCGACCAGTTCCGTACCTGGCCCGTTTGGCTTTACTGGCTGGCCGGCGCGCTCACTGCGATCGTATTTTTTATCAGTGTTTTGCTTCATGAACTGGGACATTCGCTGGTAGCCCGCAGCTACCACATCCCGGTTCGCAAGATCACCCTGTACATTTTTGGCGGTATTTCGCAGATCGAAGACGAGCCCCACAATGCCCGCGAGGAATTCTGGGTGGCCATCGCCGGTCCCGCCGTCAGCCTAGTGCTGGCAGGCTTCTTCTTTGCGCTCGGACGAATTGCGCCAGGCGGCGAGTTCATCGCCGCCCTGAGTCGCTACCTGGGAGTGATCAATTTGGCGCTGGGTCTCTTCAACCTCATCCCCGGTTTTCCGCTGGATGGGGGGCGGGTGTTTCGCGCGGCGGTGTGGGCCATCTCTAAAAATATGCGCCGGGCGACCCTGATCGCCTCAAACCTTGGTCGAGTCGTGGCATTTATCTTCATCTTGCTTGGTGTGTGGCAGCTTTTTACCGGCCAATTGCTCAATGGCCTGTGGATCGCCTTCATCGGCTGGTTCCTGGAAAGTGCCGCCACCGGCCAGGTGCAGCAGCAGCGCATCCAGGATCTGCTCATGGGGCGCAAGGTCAGTGAAGCCATGAGCCGCGCCTACACTGAGATCTCGGCCGAAACCAGCCTGCAAGAGCTGGTGGATATGCACATCCTGGGGAGCGGTTTACGCACATTCATCGTCAAACAGGGCGATAAACCAGTCGGCATGGTAACGCTACACCGCATCCGCGAGGTGGATCGTAATGCCTGGCCGCAGACTTCCGTCGCGCAGGTGATGATTCCCATCGGGGAGATCAAACAGGTCTCACCGGGCACGCCGCTGTGGGAAGCGCTTGGCGAGATGGACCGCGATGGCGTTAATCAGCTCCCGGTAGTCGAAGACCACGAAATCATCGGTATGTTGAACCGTGTAGATGTCATTTCGTTTATTCGTACTTTGCAGGAGGTAAGCCGTGATGGACGGTAAGAACGGCGAAGCGAAGAGAGTAGATTCCTCATGGTTCCAAAACTGGCAGCGCGAGGTCGAGGGCGTCTACCTCTATCGCACACTGGCAAGGCTGGCGCGCACGGATGAGCTGCGGTCTGCACTGGAACAAATGGCCGCGGCAGAAGAGCGCCACGCCGCGCTCTGGTCGCAAATGATCCGCGAGGTGGATCAACGCGCCCGTGCGCCGCGCATTGACCTGCGCATCCGCCTGGTTGCGCTGATCGCACGCCTGTTCGGCGTGGAGTCGGTTATGGGCCTGCTGCTCAACGACGAAGTCAGCGACATCTCGACCTACGCCGCCCAGGCCCGGCGGCTGGGTTACCAGGACGCCTACCGCCAGGTCCTGACCGACGAGACGGCCCATGCCCGCGCCATCCAGGTGCTGCGCCAATCCGGCAACGACGGTTCGTCCGAGCCATGGCACCGTGGGGCTTCGGCCGGCGGCCTGCTGCGCAACATGGTGTACGGTTTCAATGATGGCCTGACGGCGAACTTCGGGCTGGTCATGGGAGTGGTCGGCGCCAACGTCAATCCGCATTTCATCCTGCTGACCGGATTCGCCGGCCTGCTGGCCGATGCGCTATCCATGGCCGCCAGCGGTTTCCTGGCCGCGCGGAGCGAACTGGAAGTCCGCCAGCACCACCTGGCTCTGGAAGAAGCCGAGCTGCGCCTGCTGCCAAAAGAGGAAAAAGAGGAGCTGGTCGGGATTTATGCCAGTAAAGGCCTGACACGCCAGGAAGCTTCCATCGTGGCCGAACGGCTGCTGGCCAATCCGGAGGAGGCGCTCACCCAGCTCGCCCGCGAAGAATTGGGCATCGACCCTGACGCGTCCGAAAACCCGCTGCGCGAAGGGCTCATCACCGGCATTGCCACCGGATTGGGAGCGGTGATCCCGATCCTGCCCTTCCTGTTCCTGGGCGGGGCCGCAGCAATCTGGATTGGCGTGTTCATCAGCATGCTGGCGCATTTTCTCGTCGGGGCAAGCAGGGCGGTTTTCACCGGGCGGCCGGCGTTGCGCAGCGGCTTTGACATGTTTGTGGTCGGCATGGGTGTGGCAATCGTGACCTACGTGCTCGGGCTTCTGGTGGGCGTCAAATTGTAAGCCCAATTTAATAAGATCTTAATCTGCAGATAAAACCGGGATAAGGACAATTGGCAGATATCCATCTTTAATATGAGATGGGTATCCATTTTAATTTTAAATTTTAACGTCTTGATTTGGAGGAAAGAGATCGATGAGCGCCAAAGCGGAACCCACTCCCCAAAATCGCCGCACCCATATCACCGTCCAGGACCCGCCCATTGCCCGGGCGCTCCTCAGCGAGACCCGCTGGGCCTGGCTGTGGCTGATCCTGCGTCTGTACGCCGGCTACGAATGGCTGGTCGCCGGCTGGCAAAAACTGTTGAGCCCGGCCTGGATAGGGGCAGAAAAGGGTTCTGCCATGCGAGGCTTCATCCAGGGAGCATTGTCGAAAACCGGCGGCTCACACCCCGATGTAACCGGTTGGTACGCAACTTTTCTGCAAGACGTGGTCCTGCCCCACACCCACTTCTGGAGCTATGTGATCGCCATCGGCGAAACACTGGTGGGAATCGCTCTGATACTGGGCATATTTACCGGCATAGCGGCTTTCTTTGGAAGCTTCATGAATATGAACTACCTGCTGGCTGGCTCGGTCAGCTCGAATCCGATCCTCTTCATCATCGCTGTATTGCTGATCCTGGCCTGGAAAACCGCCGGATGGTGGGGATTGGACCGCTGGGTGCTCCCGGCTCTGGGCACCCCCTGGAGCCGCGGCACACTTTTTCAGAAAGAGGAGCCTGCGCCGGAGGCCCGTTGAGCTGATCCGTCCCAGGCTTTCCGCCGAAACGGCTGGTGTCGTGCCCAGCCGTTTCCATAAGCGGTGGGATTTTGTCCGATGATGGATATAGATATCGCTGCAGGATAGTTTAACGCGGCAAACTAAATAGAAGGCGGACAGGAGTCATCAGGTTGACATTAGAAAATGGCGAAATCTGAAAAAGAGCAGCACCTTTGGGGAGAAAACTCACTATACTATATAGAAATTGTGGGAATCGACCAGAATCGATGCAACGCTGGAAGAAGTTGTTGCGAGCAGGCAAGCATATTGCTCGCGCCGCCCTGTGGAGGGATTCCCACGGTGGACTGAAACCGCGTAACCACAAATCTTAAGGAGGTATCTCAATGCCATCGAAGAAATGGATATGGATATCGGCCGCGCTCCTGTTGGGAATCCTGGCGGCGGCCTGTGCCCCCAACCCCCAGCCGCCCGGACTGACCGCCATACCCAGTCTGGCACCCGGCGCCACCGTTACGTTACTGCCAGCGATCCAGGGCGGCCCGGCCGTCGTAGCAACTCCCGGCGCTGGAGATGCCGCAGCAGGCGCCGCGGTTTTTCTGAAAAACTGTTCTCCCTGCCACGGTAACCAGGCTCAAGGTGGTATCGGACCGGCTTTGCGCAACAATCCCGTGATCACCAGCGGTGACCAGGCCGTATTCAACACCATCGCCGGTGGGATCGCAGGATCTAAGATGCCTGCCTGGAGCATGAGCAATGGCGGCCCGCTGACCAGCAGTGATATCTCGAACGTGATCGCATACCTGAAGACACTGCAAAACGTCCAACCGCTGCCATCCCCCACGGAAGCGCCCGCTGAACCGACCGAAACGCCCTTACCGGCCAATGCCCCCACGCCCGAGCCGGCCAGGCCCTCAAATGCCGGCGGCCCGGGGAAAGCCGTGGCGCTGACTGGCGATCCCGCGCGCGGCAGGGCTTACTTCGGCCAGTTCTGCGCCGCCTGTCACGGCCCTGAAGGGGTGCAGGGCGTTCCCAACCCCGGCTCCGAGGATGGTAGCGTGCCCCCCCTCAACCCGATCGATCCGACCATCGCCAACCCGGACCTCAAGGTGTTCGCCCAAAATGTGGACCTGTTCATCGAGCACGGCTCGGTGCCGGATGGGGAAAACCCGCAAATCATCATGCCCTCCTTCGGCGACAGCAAACTGCTGACCGACCAACAGATCGCCGATATCATCGCTTTTATCATCCAGTTGAACGCGGGGAAATAAAACCTGCTGCCCCATGCAATCGTAACCAGGGATGGGCTGAGCCATCCCTGGTTTGCTTTATGTTCCAGCGAACAACCGCTGCTTCGGGCGCATTTCCGGTATAATGCTTGCACTGAGGGTTGGCAACTGTCGTATAACAATGGGAAATGATGCTGAGAGCAAATGTCCGGCACGCTCTATGCACAATTCTTCCAGACAGAATGAGGTGGCAACGATCATTCTTTAGGAGACACCAATGCTACTTTTTTCCAACTTTGTTTTCTCAATGATGCGCGGGACCGCTTACCTGGATCCCGGATCAGGCAGTTTCCTCTTGCAGCTCCTGCTGGCAGCCGGCCTGGGGGCCCTGTTCGCCATCAAGGTGTACTGGAAAAAGCTGGTGGGGATCTTTAAGAAGCCAGCCGATAAAAAGGAGCCAGACCCGGCTGAGGGAGCCGAGCCTACCGATGAGCGTTGATGGTCGGCTGGGATCCTCTTTCCGCGATCCAAGCGGTTTTTTGTTCCGGCGCGACGGCGTTTTATACCGCCAGGTCAATCAATCTTATCAAAAAGATTTCGAACAACTCATTTCTTCGGGTCTGTACGATAGGCTTACCAAGAAGGGCTTACTGATTCCGCATCAAAATGTTCAGGTAGCGCCGGAAGAGCCCGCATCCGCTTTTGCCGTCCTGCGCCCGGAGGAAATACCTTTTATCTCCTATCCGTACGAATGGTGCTTTGGGCAATTAAAAGACGCCGCTCTGACAACCCTGACGATACAGAAAGAGGCACTTGCCTGCGGAATGAGTTTGAAAGACGCCAGCGCTTATAATATTCAGTTCTTCCACGGTAAGCCCTTGTTGGCGGATACGCTCTCTTTCATGGCATATCAGGAAGGTGAGCCATGGATCGCCTATCGCCAGTTTTGCCAGCATTTTCTGGCGCCTCTGGCATTGATGGCCTTGACCGATCCCCGTCTGAACCGGCTGATGACGCTGTTCATCGACGGCATCCCCCTGGACCTGGCCAGCCGCCTGCTCCCTGGGCGCACGCGCTGGAATCTGGGTTTGGGCACACACATACACCTTCACGCCAATGCTCAAAAGCGCTACGCCGGTCAGTCGATCGACCGCTCGAAGCATCGCGGCGGGATGAGCCGCCTGGCATTTCAGGGATTGATCGAGAGCCTGGAGACTACCGTGCGCGGGTTGAAATGGGAGCCTCAGGGCACCATTTGGGCCGATTATTACGGCAGCACGAATTATTCTAAGCGCGCTTTCGAATCAAAAATGGCTTTGGTGGAGAAGGCCCTCGAAAAGGTGCATCCCGCCAGTGTTTGGGATCTGGGTGCCAATACGGGTGTATTTTCGCGTTTGGCCAGCGGTAAAGGCATTCCCACCCTGGCCTTCGATTACGATGTGGGCGCGGTTGAGCTTGCCTATCGTGAGGCGTGTCATCGCGGCGATTCCCATTTGTTGCCATTGGTGCTCGACTTTACCAATCCAAGCCCGCCTATAGGCTGGCGCAATCGGGAGCGGGCCGCCCTGCAGGAACGCGGTCAGGCGGGTATGGTCATGGCGCTGGCTCTCGTTCATCACATGGCGATCGGAAACAACGTTCCGCTCGATAGCCTCGCCTCGGCCTTTGCCGAGCTTGGACCCTGGCTGCTGGTGGAGTTCGTACCCAAAAGCGATGCGCAGGTGCAGCGCATGCTCGCAACGCGCACCGACATCTTCGTTGATTATACCCGGGAGGGCTTTGAAGCCGCCTTCAGCCGGTTCTACTCCATCGTGGAAAAGTCGCCGGTGGAAGACTCGGAGAGAATTATTTATTTGATGGCGCGGAAATAACGGCATGGAGAAATGGGAGTGCCCGGCCATGCAGGTCGAACATCTGCGAGCCGGGCGGTTTTTTTCGAGGGTTACGACTACCCGAACGCATCCGGAGAAGTCGCCATCTCGATCAGACAGTAAATCCAAACAGCGGGCTCTCCCGCCGTCGCTCAGCGGCGCGGATCACCGGAGTCGCCGCCTGGCATCGGGCGGGGCGCCGGACGGGCATTCATGTTCAGACTGTGATAGGTCGGTTCTGGACGGTTGAAGAGCGGCTCAGGCCGGGGCATCGGCTTGGGAGCTGGCCGCTGAACCGCACTGGCCGTCGAGAGCGAGGGCGCTGGTGCCGAAGCGCCGCCCAGACGCTGGCGGGCTAAGCGCGAATCGGGTAGCCGCTCCCCCTGGCTGAACAGGCGCTCGCCTGCGTAGGACAGCGAGCCGATGATGAGCACACGTATCAGCCAGACCATCACCGCCACGAAGACCGGCACGACTTTCGTCACCGTGCCGGGATCAACGATGGCAGCGCTCCTCACCGAATGGCTGGCGATAGCCATCGATACCCCCCACCAGGTGAGGATGGCGTTCATCGTGGCCGCCAGCATCCAGGCGCCAAACAGATACCACACCTCGGTCGGCTCGCTGCTGCCCTGTTCTGGGGTGAACAGGCGAGCAATGCCGGCGAAATCGATGCCGCAGAAAGCAATCGCCAGGATGGTCGACCAGCGCAGGCCGAGGAAAGTCAGACCGCCCAGCAGGTCCGCGAGGGCGTAATCGGTGGTGGAGTAGTTGAAGATCTCGAAGGCGATCAGCGCAGTCAGAATGATCAAACCAAAGACCATCCCCCGGCGCAGGTGCAGTCCGCCGAGGATCGCCAAAGGATTTTCTCTCGCCGAGCGTGTTCCGGATGCATTCATGCCAACCTCCTTGAATTAGATCAAACGTTCTAAGTTCATTTGAGGCCATTATAGAACATTTGTACTATTCTGTCAAGGGGGTGAAAACGAAAACTTCCGGCAGGGCGGCTATGCCTGTCCCCCGCCGCCTTCCCCGGCAAACTTCCCCTCACCTTTCTCCGTCAAGGTAAAGGGATGAAATGGCGCTTGTCCGTAGGCCCGGACGGAATTTGCGGTCTGCTATGCCGCTGTTCGGTCCGCCATGCCCACCTGCCACTATTCGGCGCGAGTCTTGCACTCTCCCTGTTTAAGGACTATAATCCGCATCCGTTGAGATTGGATTTGTCCTCAGCAAGATCGAGGTAACCATGCCTGTATACACCTATCGGTGCGAGAACTGCGGTGTGCAGTTTGAACGCTTTCAGAAGTTCAGTGATCAGCCCCTGACCCGCTGCCCAGAGTGCGGCAAGAAGACACTTCACAAGGTCTATTCTCCCGTCGGCATCGTCTTCAAGGGCTCGGGGTTTTACGCCACCGACCACCGCTCGCCCTCCGGCGGGCGTTCCAACGGGAGCCAGAAGTCGTCCGAGAAAGCCGCCGACGAGGGCGCTTCGGCCGGCAAGGGTGAAAAGGCCTCCAAGAGCAGCACTGAAGAATGAAGTGACGATTGTCCAAGAGCGCCCGGGCGTGGAAGTCGCTTTCGGGCGCTCTTGCCTGCCGCTTATTACCCCGCAGTTACCTCCCCACAATCGGGAAGTAATACATCTTCATCTCCCCGCCCAACGCGAAGCGCCCGAAGCGGCACACCGGCACCGTCAGCGTGTCGCCCTCGAGATCGCGGTTGATTTCCCCGCACGCCGCATCGTTCCAGCTGGTCCCATCCCACACGAACAGGCGCAGACTGTCCTCGCTGACCATGCCGGCCGATTGTGGTGTGTAATGCAGCTCTATTTGGATCGGTGAGGGTGGGGCTTCGTACCGTCTACCCAGGATGTACTCATCATTAAACGTGTAGGCTATCAGATCGAAAGAAAGCGGCGAGAGGAGGTACCCTTTCTGGCGGCCATACACAGGCAGGCCGGGGGTCGCCAGAATATAGGAATATTTGTCTGAAATCGCCGGAATATTGATCTGCCCCTGTAATCCGAGCGCATCCGTGAAGGTAACGGACGCAGGTTCATCAGGAGGCGTCAATGCCAGCGTTGAGGGCGGTCCCTTAGAAAGATTGTACAGATAAGGCCCTGCCAGGGCGGGGTTGAATTCGTAACCGCGAATTTCCTCCCGAGTCAGGATCCATATCCCATTTTGAAGCAAATAAAGTTGCTCTACATTCTGGTAGGCGGTCGCCTGCAGGTCCCGGTAACAGGCAGCCGCTTCCGATCCTGCTTTAGACAGGCAGGCCGTCCAGGCCAGGCGCTGCTCCTCTACATCGTTCCGATTCTGCCCATCAGCTGTGAGAAACATCTCACGAGCCCAGGCATAGGCGTGCTGCATACGCACCTGGTGGATGGCAAAACTCAGCGGTAATTCTCCGTTCGCCAGGGCGGCTTGATACAAATCTGGCGCCAGTTCTTTAGTGCAGATCTGCACCTTGCCCGGATAAAGGGACTCCAGGATGAACTCATAGTAAGCCGCTGCAGTCCTTACCAGATCGTCGCCTTGAGGATACGCCAGGGTGAGAGAAAAGCCGTTAGTGAGCAGATTGTTCTCCGGTGTGCCCCCAAACGCCTGAGAGAATTCGGCGGTAGCTTGCGTGACATCCTGGCTGTACGGTTCACTTGCAGGAAAATAACCATCCGCGCCCTCTCCAACCGGGCTGAGCCGCTGAAAACTCATCGCGTTATAAATGTAACCGCCAAGCGACATGTATTCCATAGCATAGGCGAAGCCGCGGCGAACATGTACATCGGTGAAAAAATCTGGGGTAATAGCAGGCAAACTGCCTTCATCACAGGCGAGATAGGGCGAATCGGGGGCGATGGAGAAATTGAAAAATCCATCTAAAGCTTCAGCGCGATGTGGATACCTGTATTCGCGGGTGACGCCGTTTTGGTAATTAATCGTGTCGCTATCCAGGTTGACATCCACGCTCACCATGCCGCTGCCGAACAAAAAAGAGTAAAAGCTGCTTTCAAGGTCGGCGAGATCAGCCTCGCCCTTTTCAAGCATATCAATCCTATCGGTGATACTTTTCACCACCCGCAAGGTGACCTGCTCGAGGAAAGCTGGCCCAACCGGGCCTCCCGGCCTGTCCGCCTCCGCCCGCCAGTAACGATCGTTGCGCGCCAAAACGATCTGGGTGCCATCCCCAAATTCCTGCAGTCGGAATGGCCCGCTCCCGTTAGTGATGCCGAAAAACTGCCCCGCCGGCTGCCCTTTATCGTAATAAAAATTCTGCCAGGTGGCGCAGCTTCCATCCCAGGCTCCGTGCGCGATGGCCCAATCCCGATCTATGATCGAAGCCCACTCGCCAGCCAGGGCGTGCAGGAAAGCGTTCCACCGCTGCGCCAGGTGCAGGGTGAGCGTGCCAGCGGCTTCATCGAAAGCCACCGCATCGGATACCTTTTGACAGGCAGCCGCGAGGGCATTTGCATCGGCGGCCTGCAGGCCAGTCCGATTGTCCAACAGATTGCCCGAAGGATCCACAAGGAAAGACACATCGCTTATGCCGGCGCCGAGGAGCGGCTCGGCCAGCCACACCATTGGCGAAGAGCTGCCGCCCTGTAAAAGGGCGCGGCGCAGGCTGTAGGCCGCGTCGGCGGCGGTGAGAGCGGCGCCATCATGGAAGCGCACGCCGGGGCGCAGATGGAAGGTATAGGTCAACCCATCCCCAGAAACTTGCCAGCTATCCGCAAGCCGGGGAACGAAGGCATCGGTGCGCCCACGCTGATAGGCGATCAGCGTCTCGTAGACCTGCTGGAGGATATAGATGCCCGCCTGATCCGAGGCCAGTGCCGGATCGAGGGATTGGGGCGCGGCGCGGACGACGTAGAGCGCCGAGGTGTAGGATGTTGCCGCGTACGTGTACGGGGATACAAGCGGTAAGGGGACAATAAGGGAGAGCACGGCCATCATCAAGATGACCCTAACGGCTTTCGCTTTCATGGATTCCTCCCCTTTGCAATGACAGGTCGAATGAGTTGTTCAGTATTCACTTGTGGATACTTTGGCTAGGCCGCCATTGGCACCCCCTTTCTCAGCTTGCCCAAAAGAAGTTTTGTCCTCGATCGAAAAACTATAGCCCAAGAACTGCGGGGGGACAAGCAAAACTTGCCCACCTTACAGTTTTGTTAACTCTCTCACAATCCATGCAGATCTCGCCTGCCCGCTCTGGAAAACGCGTTCGGCGAAGACTGCCTTGAATCAAAGGCGTTTGACCAATCCATTTCTATTGCCCGTCGAAAAGAGAGGTAAAGGGCGGGCTGCTCGCGTTGTACGACAGCCCGTCCAGGAAGCGGCGCACTAGGACGAGGGTGGCGGCGGGTTGTTCGAGGTGCAGCATGTGTCCGGCGCCAGGCAGGATGACGGCGCGGGCGCCCGGCACGCGCGCCTTCAGATAATGCGCGCAGCCGGGTGGGGCGATGCTGTCCTCGCCAGCGCACACAACCAGCAGGGGTCGGCGGATGGCGCCCACCTGCTCGAGGGCGTCATAGTCTTCCACGGCGCGCAGGTCGGCATAAAGAGCGGCGGGACGCACCTCGTTAAGACGGCGGAGGAGCATCTCGATCAGGCGGGGTGAAGCGGTATGGCCGAAAGCATGCCTGCCTAGCAGTGTGATGGTCGTGGACAGATCGCCGGCGTAAGCAGCAGCGAGCAGTTCAGACGGCAGGGTAAGGCGAGCCCCGCTGGCCAGCAGAATCAGGCCAGACACACGCTCGCGGGCATTCAGGGCCAGGTGGAGGGCTATCAGGCCGCCGAGGGAGTGGCCAACCAAAGCCGCTTGATCCAAGCCGGCGGCGGTGAGGAACTCCACCAGATGATCGGCGTATTGGGCCACGCTCTGGCAGGCCGGACCATTGGAGCGTCCGTGGCCCGGCAGGTCGGGCGCAAAGACGCGGTAGCCCTCCAGCCGGCGGAATGCAGCCGGCCAGCTTAAATGGGAGCCAGCCGCGCCGTGGAGCAGAAGGACGGGCGGCCTTTCTCGGCTTCCCCCCGGATGGTAGTTGTAATACAACCCTGCAGCGATGGGCATGGCAGCCGATTCATATCGCTTAATCCGGTAAACCGGTGGAAAAGAGCTAATGAACGCGGTGCAGACGGTCGGCGACCTCGTCGGTCAGCGGAATGAAGACCTGGACACGGGTGCCGCGACCGGGAGCCGATTCGAGGTTGAGCAGGCCGTTGACCAGTTCACTGCGCTCGCGCAGGTTGACCATGCCGAGAGATCCACGCCCTTCGTAAGAGCTGGTGATGGCGTCTACATCAAAACCGGCGCCATCATCCTGGATTTCGAGCAGGATGAGATCCTTCTCCTGAGGGACGAAATGGAGCCGCACCCAGATGTGCTCAGCGTTGGCGTGCTTGCGGGCATTGTTGACGGCTTCCTCGACAATGTAAAAAATCACCGTCTGCTTGTTGATCTCCAGCGCCTTGACGGCGGCGGGGTCGGCCTCCACCAGCATATTTTGGCTGTAGGTCTCGCGCATCTTTTCGGCCATGGCTTCCAGAGCGGGCACCAGCCCTTGCGACTCGAGTGTCAGCGGTCGCAATGTGAAAAGCATGTGGCGGATCTCCTTATTGGTGCGGAATGCCAGCTCTTCAATCTTGGCCAGCTCGGCAAAGGCGGCCTTAGGATCGCGCTCGAGCATGTGGCGTACGAAGTTAACCCGCATGGCGATGGCAGCCACGCTCTGGGTGGGACCGTCGTGCAGGTCGCGCGCCAGCTTCTTGCGCGCTTCCTCCTGCGCCTCGATCATGCGCTCCTTCTCCTGCTCCAGATCCTGGTAGAGGCGCGCATTTTGGATGGCGAGCACGGCCTGGTGGCCGATCACATCCAGCACCTCGCGGCGCTCAGAAGTAAAAAAGTCCGCATCGGGATGGGCGAAGAGCAATACGCCGTACGCATTCAGACCGATGAGCAGGGGCAGGATATAGGTAGAACGGCAGGAGCGTAACGCCACGATGCGTTCCAGCTCAGGGTCCTCGGCGGGGTTGGAGCACAAGACCGGCTCGCCAGTGGAAAGAGCCTGCCCGATGGCACCCTGTTTGCCGGGTAAGCTGACGCGCTGGTCTGCGGGAGTAAAACGGCGGGCCGAACCAACCTCCAGGCCCTGTTCGCCGTAGAGCATAACGGCGCTTACCACCCGGTCGGTTGAATTGGAGGCGTCGGTAATGGCCTGGACGCTCAAATCGAGAGCGGTGTCTAGGACAACTTGATAATTCAGCGTGGCGCTCAAGGTTGCCATGAGGTTATAGAGCACCTGCATGCGCTCATGAGCCTGGTCTTGGGTCTTCCGTTCGATCGGCTTGGTCTCCTCGACCTTGGCCTCGCTATGAGCGCGGGCTGCGGTGATCAGTCCGGGCGCAATAAGGCCAAAGGCCAGGCCGAAAATCAAATTAACGCCCGAAACGAAGGCGATGCTCAATGCACCGGCCCACCAGGGGACAGTGGCCAGGGCGATGCCCGCTACGATGAAGGTGAAGAGGATGGCCACCGCCAGACTGCCGCCCCAACCAAAGTAGATGGCCGCCGAGAAGATAGGCAGCAATCCCGCCCAGGCCAGTGGCCCGCTTACACCGCCGCTGAAGACAAAAAGGACCAGCGCTGCCACCGCGTCTAAGCCCACAACTGCCACACTTTGGCCGGATGCGCGCCAGTGGAAAACCGCCATCACGGATAACAGCGTATTTACCAGGGCGAGGAGGAACAGCGCGATACCCTCGACGATGGAATAGGGGCGCGACAGCGCCAGGGAGGTCATCAGCCCAATGAGGGCGAGCCAGCGCAGGAGGATGGCGAACCAGTCGGCCAGTTCAGGCGTCTCGGAGGAACGCATGCCTTAATCATATCTTAAATCAGAGGCTTTACAAGGAAAGAATTTTTGACTCGATAACTCTTATTTTGTTTAATTTTGATTATCCCATCAACGCAATCGTCCCATGGGAGATGGCCCAAGAAAAAGTAGAAACATAGACGTCGAGGACGGAATTCAGCAATGTCCCACTCGCCATCGATGAGCGAAATAGTCACATATGTGAATGCGATTCACACTTTTTCATTTTTTGTGCTATAGTAGGTTTGATCTCAAACCTTGCCAACATATGACAGCCGATGGATTACAAACGTCTAGAATTGCTGGCACAGGTAGCTAGCCTGTATTACGAAAGCGGGCTTACCCAGCAGCAGATCGCGGTCAAGCTGGGTTATTCGCGCTCGATGATCTCGCGGCTGCTGACCGAAGCGCACGACGCCGGGGTGGTCGAAATTCACATCCATTATCCCCTGGAGCGTTGCCCGGGCCTGGAGCGCATCCTCCAGCAAAGGTTAGGATTGCAGGTGGTGCAGGTATTAGCGCGAGGCTCGCTAACCTATGAGCAGATGCTGCGCCGGCTGGGACTGCTGGCCTCGCGGCTGATCGAGACGCTTATCGAGGAGGGTATGGTGGTTGGGGTCTCGTGGGGCAGCGCCCTGCGCGAAACCGTCAACGCCATGCAGCCGAAGTCCTATTCGGACGTCAAGGTCGTTCAGATCATCGGAGCTTTGGACACCCCCGATCCGGAGAGCGACGGGCCGGACCTGGCCCGCAACCTGGCCCGCCTGCTCGGCGGGCAGTATCTTACCATGCCCGCGCCCCTGATCGTGGAAAGCCCGGCCGCACGTGAAGCCCTGCTGAACGATCCGCGGGTGCGCAAAGTGCTCGCCCTCGCCAGCCAGATGACCATCGCCCTGATGGGCATCGGCTCGATTGAACCGAACTGGTCCAGCCTGCTGCGGGCAGGCTATATCACCCGCGACAAACTGGCCGAACTGGCCGCCATGGGAGCCGTCGGCGATGTGTGCGCCATACACTTCAATATGGATGGGCAGATTCTAAATGACCCGCTGTGCAACCGCCGCGTCGGCATCAGCGTGGACAATTTGTTGCCGGTGCCGATCAAGCTTGGCATCGCCGGCGGCGAAGGCAAGATCGCACCGATCGTGGGCGCCTGCCGGGCCGGAATGGTCAATCATCTGGTCACTGACGAGGTTGCCGCGCTCGGCGCTATCCGACTATTAGAAGGAGTCGATTAAATTTCATGAGTGCCACGAAAAATGTCAATGTGGCGGCAGCCAGGCCGCAGTCGGTGCTGGAACGCATGGGACCCGACCTGCCCCGCCAGATGCTGCAAGAGATGCTGCTCATCCGGTCGTTTGAGGAGAAGGCCGAAGAGCTGTACGCGCTCGGTAAGGTGCACGGCACGATGCACCTCTCGATCGGTCAGGAAGCCGTGGCAGCCGGCGCTTCGCACGCTCTGCGCAAGGGTGACTACTTGCTCAATCATCACCGCGGCCATGGCCACTGCATCGCCTGGGGCAGCGACCCAAATTTAATGATGGCCGAATTCCTGGGCAAGGAAAACGGCTATTGCCGGGGTCGCGGTGGCTCGATGCACATCGCCAACATAGAGGCCAATAACCTGGGCGCCAACGGCATCGTCGGTGGCGGCCTGCCCATCGCCGTGGGCGTTGGTCTGAGTATTAAGCTGCGCAAGACTGATCAGGTGGTCCTCTCCTTGTTTGGCGATGGAGCCGCCAACGAAGGCGCCTTCCACGAATCGCTCAACATGGCCAGCATCTGGGACCTGCCGATTATTTACCTTTGCGAGAACAATCAATACGCCATGTCCATGCCCGTACAGCGCTCGATGAAAGTCGAGCGGATCAGCGAGAGGGCAGCGGCCTACGGTATGCCCGGTGTAACGGTGGACGGCAACGAGGTGACCGAAGTGTACCAGGCAGTGGCCGAGGCTGCCGAACGCGCCCGCCGCGGGAATGGCCCTACCCTGTTGGAAGCGGTCACCTATCGCTGGCGAGGACATTCCAAGAGCGACCGCCAGGTTTACCGCACGCGCGATGAGGTCAAGCAGTGGATGAAGCGTGACCCGATCCTGCGCTTCGCTGCCCTGCTGGGCGTTGACGACCAGGAACTCGAGCGTTTGCGCGCGGAGGCCAAACGGCGCATCGATGAGGCAGTGGCTTTCGCCGAAGCCAGCCCCGAACCGGATGTAAGCACCATTCTGGAGGGTGTCTATGCGTGAGCTGACCTACGCAGAAGCGCTGCGGGAAGGCCTGCGCCAGGCGATGATGGCCGACCCTTCGGTCTTCCTGATCGGCGAGGACATCGGGCGCTATGGTGGAGCCTTCGGCGTCACCGCCGGGTTGATCGACGAATTCGGCGGCGAACGGGTGATTGACACCCCCATCTCGGAGGCAGGGATCGCCGGGGCCTGCATCGGTTCGGCGCTGACCGGCATGCGCCCTGTGGGCGAGATCCAGTTCATGGATTTCGTTACCCTGAGCATGGAGCAAATCGTGCTGCAGGCTGCCAAGATCCGTTTCATGTTTGGCGGCAAGGCATCCGTGCCAATGGTGCTGCGCATGCCTGCAGGGGCGGGCACCGGTGCTGCAGCTCAGCATTCTGAAAGCCTGGAGAGCTGGTTTGTGCACGTCCCCGGCCTGAAGGTGGTGGCGCCCAGCAGCCCTTACGACGCCAAAGGACTGCTTCTGGCATCCATTCAGGATGACAATCCGGTTATCTTCGTTGAGCACAAGCTTTTATATAAAGAAAAGGGCCCCGTTCCAGAGGAGATGTACACCCTGCCCCTCAGCCAGAGCCATGTGGTGCGCCAGGGCAGGCATTTGACCCTGGTGGCCACCTCGGCCATGGTGCCCCGTGCATTGGAAGCAGCCGAGCAGTTGGCCGCTGAAGGCATCGATGTCGAGGTGATCGACCCGCGCACCCTCAAGCCGCTGGACGACGCTCCCATCATAGAATCAGTAAAAAAGACCGGGAGGGCATTGATCGTCCACGAGGCGGTAAAGACGGGTGGTTTTGGCGGCGAGATCGTAGCGCGCATCGTCGAAAGCGAAGCATTCGATTATCTGGAGGCACCGGTGCGCCGCCTGGCCTCCCTGGACATTCCGGTGCCGTACAACCGCACCCTGGAAGCAGCCATGGTGCCCCAGGTCGAAAACATCGCCGCCGAGGCCCGCAAGCTGGTCAAAGGGAAATACTGATGGCGAAAGAAGTCATCATGCCTAAATTCGGCTTCACCCAGGAGACCGCGGAGATCGTGCGCTGGATCCGTCGGGAGGGCGAGCGCGTGGACCAGGGCGATCCTCTGGCCGAGGTGACCACGGACAAGGTGAACATGGAAGTAGAGGCGCCGGCTGCTGGAGTATTGGCCGGCGTCCGTTATAAAGAAGGTGACGTCGTACCGGTAACCGAGGTGATTGCCTACATACTCGCTCCGGGTGAGCAGCTCCCGGCGGGGGCCGCTCCAGCTCCGTCTCCTTCAGTGGAAAGCGCAACCGAAGCGGGCGACGGCGACCAGCGCCCGCACCGACTGGCCACGCCCGTCGCCCAGCAGGTGGCCCGCGAGAGGGGTGTGGATCTGACCATGGTGGCAGGCAGCGGGCCAGGCGGACGGGTGATGCGCGCGGATGTGGAAAATTATCTGGCCGGTGCCGGCGGCAAAGTACGCGCTACCCCGGCCGCGCGGCGGGTCGCGCGCACGGAGGGCATCAACCTCACAGAGGTGGCCGGCAGTGGACCGCACGGACGGGTGCAGGCCGAGGACGTGCTGCGCCACCTGGCCAGCAAAGCCGGGCCGCAACCTCCTCCGCCGACCATCCAACCCGTGGGGGCTCCTGCCAGTGGGCAGCCTCAAGTCCTGCCGCTCAGTCCAACGCGCCGCACGATCGCTGAGCGTATGCAGCGTAGCTTTCAGGAAGCGCCTCATATCTATCTGGAAGCCGACGTGGATGCCTCGGCCCTCGAGGAACTGCACCGCCGCGCCAACGCGCGCCTGGCGGAGAGCGCATCTCCTACCATGAAAGAAGCTGAGCAGCCGCTCAGACCGCGCGTCAGCATAACCGCTCTTCTGGTGCGCGCCGCCGCCTGGACGCTGACCCGCCACCCGCTCCTGAACAGTCGGCTGGATGGCGCCAATCTGCTCCTCCTGCCCGAGATAAATATCTCTGTGGCAGTGGCGACAGATCATGGGCTGATCGCCCCAGTAGTACGCCAGGCCGACCGCAAGAGCGTCTCGCAGATCTCGGCTGAGCTCGCCGACCTGGCTGAGCGGGCGCGCCAGAGCCGCCTTCTGCCAGACGACGTCGCTGGCGGCACGTTCACCATCTCCAACCTGGGCATGTTTGGCGTGGACCGCTTCACCGCTATCATCAACCCGCCGCAAGTGGCCATTCTGGCGGTCGGCCGCATCCATCGCCAATTCGTGCCCGACGAGCAAGACCAACCCGTGCTGCGCCCAATCCTGCCGCTCACCCTGGGCGCCGATCACCGCGTGGTGGATGGCGCGGACGCAGCCCGTTTCCTGGCGGATTTGCGTGAGTGTCTGGAGCATCCTGAGATCATGGTGATTTAAAAGCAGGACAGAATCGCGGTTGCTGGTTTGGGGTTACTTTTTATGGGCTTTCCCACCCGCGAATCGCCCGAATGCAATAAAATTCACAATAAGCTCCGGGCGGCCCAGCGGGATGGAAAAGCCAGGCAGGACACAATAAATAAAACAGGATCTGATCCAATGAGCATTGCTCTAGGGGATATGCTCGTTCCCGAAGCAATCTGCGTTCAATACCCGGCGCGTGACGCGCGCGAAGTCATCATCCACCTGGGTAACCTGCTGTACGAGGCTGGCTACGTCAAAGACACCTTCGTAGACGCAGCCCTGGCGCGGGAAGCAGCCATGCCGACCGGCTTGCCTCTGGCGGGGGACGACAATGCCGCGATGCCCCATACCGATATCGAGCATGTCATTCGGCCAGGCGTGGCATTGGCTACGCTCCAGCGTCCCGTTATCTTTCACAACATGGTCTCCCCCGAAGAGGAGGTGCCGGTGCGTCTGGTCTTCCTGTTAGCGCTGGATCAACCCAAGTCCCAGATCGAGATGCTGCAGCAGGTGGCTGGCGTCCTGCAGGATGCGCAATTGGTCGCATCGCTGCTTGCGGCTAAAGATAAGGCCGAGGTGCGCGCCATCCTGACGGACCATGAAACCAGAACGGAGCATTCACTCACATAGGAGGAAAAAGGTATGTCGACGAAACCGAAAGTTGTCCTCGTGGCGTGCGGCACGGCGATCGCCACATCCACCGTGGTGGCCAAGGCCATCGAGGAGGCTCTAAAACAGGCAGGCATTGTCGCATCGATTCGGCAGTGCAAAGCGGCCGAAGTGCCGAATTATTCAAAGGATGCGGATCTGGTTGTGACGACCACCCCAGTCCGCACAGAAAAAAATATCCCGGTGATCCAGACTCTGGCCTTTTTGACCGGGGTAGGAAAGGAGGCGGTTATCAAACAGATCATCGACGTACTCAAAGCTTGAGGAGAAATGCAGAAAAATCGCTCGTGGTTGATCTTACCCCCATCCAATTTCATTCATCTGACCTCTTTTAAGGAGAGACCACTATGATTGCGATACTTCAAGGCATTAAATCCGTGTTCGACGCTCTGGGAGCCACCGTAATGCTGCCTATCATCATCTTCTTCCTGGCGTGGTTCCTGGGCGCCAAGCCCGGCAAGGCTTTCCGTGCGGGCATTACGATCGGCATCGCTTTCGTCGGCATCAACCTCGTCATCGGACTGATGTTCTCCAACCTGAGCGATGTAGCCCAGGCCATGGTCAAGAATACCGGCATCGAGCGCAATGTGGTGGACGTGGGCTGGCCTTCTGCGGCGGCCATCGCCTTTGGCTCGCAGGTCGGCCTGTGGGTGATCCCCCTGACCCTGATCGTGAACATCATCCTGCTGGTCTTGCGCATCACCAAAACACTGGACATCGACGTGTGGAACTACTGGCACTTCGCCTTCATCGGCTCGCTGATCGTCGCCTTGACCGGCAACCTGGTGTACGGACTGATCGCCGCGGCGGTCGCCGCTGTCCTGGCCCTGTTCCTGGCCGACTGGACAGCCAAGGCCGTGCAGAACTTCTACAACTTACCAGGCATCTCCTTCCCGCACCTGACCTCTGCGCCAGCAGTCCCCTTCGCCATCGCGGTAAACTGGCTGGTCGAGAAGATCCCCGGATTGCGCGACGTTGAGGCCGACCCCGAGACCATCCAGAAACGCTTCGGCGTGTGGGGCGAGCCCGTCGTTCTGGGGCTGCTGATCGGCCTCATCCTGGGCATCCTGGGCTACTACAACGCCGGTTCGTGGACGACGGTGGCCACCAAGGTACTGGGGGTGGCCATCAACCTGGCGGCGGTCATGCTGCTGCTGCCCCGTATGGTCGCCATCCTGATGGAAGGCCTGATCCCCGTGTCCGAAGCGGCGCGTGAGTACATGCAGAAGCGCGCCCGCCCCGGCGAAGAGGTGTACATCGGCCTGGATTCGGCCATCCTGATCGGACACCCGGCAGCCATCTCCAGCGCCCTGGTGCTGGTGCCCATCGCCATTTTGCTCAGCATCATCCTGCCCGGCAACCGCGTCATCCTCTTCGCTGACCTGGCGGTCATCCCATTCGTGATTGCCATGTGCGCGCCCTTGATGCGCGGGAACATCGTGCGTATCATTCTCGCTGGCACGGTAATTCTGGGCATCGGCTTCTACATCTCGACATCCATGGCGCCGCTCTTCACTCAGACGGCCGTGGCGGCCGGCTTCAAGATCCCTGCAGGGGCGACTTATATCACCAGCATCGCCGACGGCTTCTTGTGGGTTCCGTGGCTGTTCGTCACCCTTGCCCGCTTCCTGAGCATCATCGGCGTGCTGGTCATCCTGGCTCTGATAGCAGTGGCCATATACTTCTTCAAGCGCAATGAGAAAGCCTGGGAAGTGATAGCTGGTGCGCCGGCCAGCGCCGACTGAGCTTGGTTTGCTATGTTGTCGCTATAAGTCAGTATGGACAGGAGCGGCCTAAAGGCTCAGGCCGCTCCTGTTTGCCGGGGGCGCTACGATGAATTTCCTGGTCGAGTTCCTGCGCGGGATGCTGGGGGGATTGGGCAGCAGAGCACTGGATTTTTACATCCAATATAGTTTCCCGATCAATGGCCTGGTCCTGGTGTATGCCATCCTGGTGATCGGCGCGCGGCGCAGCTACGCGGCATCGCGCGCAGCCTTGTTGAAAGCACTGATCCCCCGCTACGCCGCTTACATCAAGGAAAAGAAACGCGAACAGTTACGCCGCGCGCTGGGACGCATCGACATCCCCTGGCAGACCGCCCTCGACGCAACGCGCTTTCCCCTAATCACCGCACCAGGGGGATTGTGGGTTTACCCGCGTACGATGAAGACGCTCCAGCGTTTGTTCAATCCCGATCGGCTCACCGATGAATTATTGAAGGGATGAGCAGGTTGGGTGTATGATCAATTAATTCCAAACATCCATCTACAGAGGCTCCCGCAGCATGATTAAGCTCCATTTGAAGGTGATTAACGCCGTTGGATTACACGCCCGCCCGGCTGCAATCTTTGTCCGCGAGGCGGCTAAGTTCAAGTCTACCATTAGGGTCTGCAACGCCACTACCGACCGTAAGTGGGCGGACGCCAAGAGCATCCTCGGCGTGCTCACACTGGGTGTGGAGAAAGACCACGAAATCGACCTGGAAATCGACGGCCCAGACGAGGAATTGGCGGCCAGCCGCCTGAAGGGCTTGATCGAAAGCGACTTTAGCGGAGCGTGACCATGTGCGCCGATTCCGTACGAATACCAAAGCGGGCGGTCATCCTCAAGGGTGTGCCGGCCTCACCCGGCATCGCCATCGGTCCAGCCTTCCGCTACGCCCAGCACTCGCCACAGGTGGAACGACGCGTGGTTGCCGATCCCGAAGAAGAATGGAAGCGACTGGAAGCCGCCCTGTCCACAGCGGCCGGCCAGCTCGAGGAGCTTAAGGTGCGCGCCGCGCAGAGTGCGGGAGAGGAAGAAGCTGCCATCTTCGACGCCCACCTGCTCATCCTTCGGGACCCAACCCTGCTGGAATCCGTTCGCCAGGCGATGACCGAACAAAAGATCAACGTGGAAGCCGCCTGGATGGAAGCCATCGAGTCCAGCGCGGCCGCATTGGAAGCCCTGCAGGACGCATACTTCCGCGCGCGCGGCGCGGACGTGCGCGACGTGGGCCAGCGCGTCCTGCGCCTGCTGCTCGGCGTGGAAGAAAGCGATTTATCCAGCTTTCGCGAGCCAGCCATCGTGGTCGCCACCGATTTGACCCCTTCCGACACGGTGAGGCTGGACAAATCGCTGGTTTTGGGGTTCTGCACTGCCCAGGGCGGAGCAACCTCACATACCGCCATCCTGGCCAAGGCGTTGGGTCTGCCGGCGGTGGTCGGAGCGGGGCCTGATGTGGAAACGATTCGCAGCGGTGATCCCCTCCTGCTGGACGGAGAGGCTGGAGAGGTGGTGGTTTCACCGGACGAGGAAACCACTCGGCATTATGCCGAGCGGCGGCGTACATCCCTGGCAACCGCGAGCCGCGAGCGCGAACATGCCCGGCAGCCAGCCATTACCCCGGATGGCAAACAGGTCGAGGTCGTCGCCAACATCGGCGGAGTTGACGAGGCGCGCATCGCCATCGAGTTCGGAGCAGAGGGGGTGGGGCTGCTGCGCACCGAATTCCTTTACCTGGATCGCCAGACCGCGCCAAGCGAAGAAGAACAGTTTCAGGCCTACCGTACCATCCTCGAGGTGATGGAGCGCCGGCCAGTGGTGGTGCGCACCCTGGACGTCGGCGGCGATAAGCCCCTCCCTTACCTGGACCTCGGGCACGAGGCCAACCCTTTCCTGGGCTGGCGCGCCATTCGCATGTGCCTGGACAGGCCGGACTTTTTCAAGGTGCAATTACGCGCCCTGCTGCGCGCCAGCCCCGGACACGACCTGCGCATCATGTTTCCCATGATTGCCGACATCGAGGAGGTGCGCCGGGCGCGGGCATTCCTGGACGAGGCGCGCAGCGAGGTCCTTGCGCAGGGCCAGGCGGTCGCCGAGCACATCCAGGTGGGCATTATGGTGGAGATTCCCTCTGTGGCTATGCTGGCTGACCACTTCGCCCGTGAAGTCGATTTCTTTAGCATCGGCACCAATGACCTCACCCAGTACACGCTGGCTGCCGACCGGACGCACGCAAAGCTGGCCCATCTGTCTGATCCCTGCCACCCCGCCGTACTGCGCGAGATTGACAGAGTAATCAACGCCGCGCATGAGCGCGGCATCTGGGTGGGGCTGTGCGGCGAGATGGCCGGCGACCCCGAGGCCGCCCCTCTGCTGCTTGGCCTGGGGTTGGACGAGTTCAGTATGGCCCCTTCTTCCGTGCCTGGGGCCAAGACCGTCTTGCGGCGCTGGTCGTTCGCAAAGGCACAGGAGCTGGCGCGGCAAGCCCTGGATCTGCCCACCGCCGCCGAGGTGCGCGCCTTGGTGCGCTCCTGGAAATTCGAATAAGAATATATTTGAGCCGCACCGGTAAACCGGTGCGGCTCGCTAGCCGGGGATCTTCTTGGTTAACTCGCCCGCTGCCCCGCGCTTCCCAACGGGCCCTGTTACCTACATCCACGCAGCGGGGCACTCCCTCGGGACTAAGCCTTTCGGTAACCAGCCAGCCATCCACGAATTTGTGAACCCGCCCATGGGATGCACACATGGGTACAAGCGTGCTTTGTGGTGAGCCGCCCCTGCTTCCCGCGGCGTTTTCACCACCGCTTCTTCCTTCGCTTTGAACAATTTTGTAGTCTTACGACATTTTTTTGATTATTCTTGTAGTTTTAATTGATTATATCATTCTTGCCTTTCTTGTCAAGATTTTTTCACAATTGAATACCTCCTTCCGAATACCGATACACCCCGGAACTCAAGCCATAGGTGTAAAATGGCAGGAAATTCTTCCTGCGAGGATGATCCATGATTGCTGCAGATGTACCCCTGGTCGATCTGCACCGCCACCTAGAAGGCAGCCTGCGCCTTGAGACCGTGATGGACCTGGCCAGCCGCCACGGCCTGAACCTCCCCGCCTGGGACCTGCCCGTGCTGCAGCAGCGCATCCGGCTGGTGCGCCCCACCGATGACATCCTCGCCATTCTGCCGCGATTCGATCTGCTGCGCCTGGCCTTCGTGGATTACGATGCCTGCCGGCGCGCCGCCTGGGAATGCCTGGAAGACGCCGCAAATCAGGGTTTAGATTACCTCGAGCTCCGTTTCAGTCCGCTGTTCATGGCCGAGCCGCACGGCCTTGACCCCATGGGAGTGGCCTCAGCAGTGTGCGAAGCTTGGGAGGAGGCCCGCCGTTCGCTGCCGGTCCGCTCGCGCTTGCTGGTAATCCTCTCGCGCACCTACGGCGTCGAGGCCTGCCGCATCGAGCTGGAAGCCGCCCTGGCTCACCGCGAGCGGGGCGTCGTTGGCCTCGATCTGGCGGGGGACGAGGCGCGTCACCCGGCAGCCGATTTTGCGGCGCTTTTCCGCCGCGGCCGCGAGGCTGGGCTGCATGTCACCGCCCACGCCGGCGAATTCGCCGGCGCGGACAGCGTGCGCCAGACGGTGCTCCTGCTGGGCGCCGAACGCTTGGGTCACGCGGTGCACGCGGTTGATGATCCGGCCGTGCTCGAACTGCTGGCGGAGCGCGGCGTGGCCATCGAGTGCTGCCCGACCAGCAATGTGCTGACCTGTTCGGTGGCCGATTACGCCCATCACCCCTTGCCGGTCTTCCTGCAGCATGGCCTATGCGCCACGCTCAACACAGATGACCCCACTTTGATGAGCGATATCACCCTTGAGCACGAATATCAGGTTGCCCGCGATCATATGGGGCTGAGCGAGCAGCAATTGCGCCGGGTGCAGGCAAACGGCCTGCAGGCGGCCTTCTTGAGCGAGACCGAGCGGAAGGAAATCGCCGACGCCCACGCCCGCCGCATCAGCCATTGAGGCAGAATTACGCGCCAGGCTGGCATTTCCCGACTTTTTATGTATAATTCATAAGTTCTGGCTATGCCCGTCTTGGTTGCGGATATCTCGCCATTTACGAAGAACGGACTATTTGGATTAGATTATGAAAATACTCGTCACCGGCGGCGCCGGCTATATCGGCAGCACTGTCTGCTCTGCCCTGGAGGATCATGGGCACACCCCCATCATCCTCGACTCGCTGGTCGTTGGGCGCGAGGAGTTCACCCGTGGACGCCTCTTTTATCGCGCCGATATCGCCGATCGGACCGCATTGAAGGCCATCTTCGACGACCACCCCGACATTCAGGCCGCGATCCACTGCGCAGCACTGATCGTTGTGCCGGATTCGGTCGCGCGGCCTTATGAATACTACCGCGAAAACGTGGCGAAATCCATCGAGCTGTTCCACAGCCTGATAGAGCTGGGCTGCCACCGGGTGGTGTTCAGCTCCTCGGCCTCAGTTTATGCGACGGTGCCCGGCTTCATGGTTACCGAAAACTCGCCGCTCAACCCGGGCAGCCCATACGCGCGCACCAAATACATGATGGAGATGGTGTTGCGCGACTATTGCACGGCTTACGACTTGCGCGGCATTTCTCTGCGCTATTTCAACCCCATCGGCGCCGACCCGCAAATGCGCTCGGGGCCATTCATCGAAAACCCCAGCCTCATCCTCGGCCGCCTGGTGGATACCGCCATGGGCAAGATTCCCGTCTTCGAGATCACCGGCACCAACTGGCCGACGCGCGACGGTACGGGCATCCGCGATTACATCCATGTGTGGGATCTGGCGATGGCTCACGTCCGGGCAGTGGAAGATTTCGACGGCGCCTTCGCCCGCAGCAAAGAGCCCGAGAGCCGTTATTTGGTCATCAACCTCGGCACCGGCCGCGGCGTGACCGTGCGCGAGATGGTGGCGGCGTTCGAGAAAGTCTACGGACGGCCCATCCCAAAGAAGGACTCGCCCCCGCGCCCTGGCGACGTGGCCGGCGCTTACGCCAACGCCGATACAGCCAGAGTCCTCCTCGGTTGGGAGGCGCGGCTATCGTTAGAGCAGGCTATCGCCGACGC
>DAOTWA010000082.1:0-2809 GCA_034435955.1 Anaerolineaceae bacterium
ATGGCAGGGAGGAGGAGCATTGTGCCTGCAAGACACCTTCTCGCGCTGGCGCGGTTATCTGTTCTGGCCGCCGTTTTGCTTCTGACCGGCAGCCGCATTCCCTCAACCTCTATCGTTCAGTCTTCAGCCGCTGCTCTCGAAAGCGCCCGCATCCTGCGCCGCCCCGAGACCGGCCGCGCCAGCCTGGTGACTGCCGCTCCCGGGCGCCCCATCCCGCCGGCCACGCCGCTGATTGATCCATCCGACCACACTGCGGCTGCATTGGCCTTCTTGAAAGCCCATGGCAACCTGTTCGGCCTGGACGACGCCGCCCGGCAGTTATCCGTGTTGCGAACTGACCCATCTGGCGCAGACCGGTGGGCAGTGCGCTTCCAGGAGCTTCACCGCGGTGTGCCCGTGCTGGGAGCACAGCTCATCGTCCACGTGGATGCGGCCGGGAATACACTGGCCGCCGCCGGCGAGGTCTCATCGCATCCGGACGTTGACGTGCGCCCGGCGGTGGATGCCGAAAGCGCCCGCCAGCGCGCCCTTGCCTTCGAAAGCGCCCGTCTATCAGTCGATCAGGCCGCCCTCGAAGCCTTCCCTGCCAAGCTGTGGGTTTACGACCCATCCCTGATGGGCATTCCCGGCTCGCCCCCGCGCCTGGTCTGGCGGGTGGAGGTGCGCGCCCTCGCACCCGCGCCCGCGCGCGGCTTTCTGCTGGTCGATGGGCATGATGGCCGGGTGCTGGATCGCCTGGACGCCCTTGAGACTGTCCGCTACCGGGAGGTTTACGACAACCAGCTCTTTCCTGGGCTCAGCCCGGATGAAGGGGTGTTAGCCCGCGTCGAAGGCCAGGAAGGGGCTACCAACATTCTGCCGGTAGATTCTGCTTACCTTTATAGCGGTGATACGTATGATTTCCTGCAGGCATACTTTGGTTTAGACAGCCTGGACAATAGCGGTATGCCGCTCAGAAGCGTGGTGCGGTATTTTGTATATACGACCGATCCAAACCCAGCGCTAATGACCTTTTGGTGGGGCGATCGGGCCGTGTTCTCTGAAAACTTTAGCCGCGCGGACGATGTCGTCGGCCACGAGTTCACCCACGGCTTGGTCGAAAATACTGCCGGACTGATCTATCAGGGCCAGTCTGGGGCCATCAGTGAGGCCTATGCCGATCTGTTCGGCGAGCTGGTCGATTGGTACAACGATCCCTCTTACATGCTCGATCCCGATTGGTTGATTGGGGAGGATCTCGAGAGCGGCTGGATCCGCGGGATGCAATTTCCGGAGGATTCTGGGCTGGCGGGGCGAATGACCAGCCATACCTATTTTCTCGGCGCCGCCGATAACGGCGGCGTGCACATCAACAATGGCATCGGTGACTTTGCCGCTTATTTAATGGCCAGCGGCGGCAGTGTTAACGACTACACGATCAAAGGCATCGGCGCCGAGAAGGTCGGTAAGATCTGGTACTGGGCGCTGATTGGCTACCTCACCCCCGCAACCGACTACCTCGACCTTCACAACGCCTTATGTGCAGCCTGTCTGCAAAACATTGGAAACGCCGGGATCACAACCGCCGACTGTGAAAGCGTGCGCGCCGCCACTCTCGCAGTGGAGATGGACGTTCAACCCACCGCGCACCTCGAAGAGCCGACGCCCATGTGCGCCGGGGATGTCCTCCCAGAGCCCTTCCTGACAGACAATTTCGAGGGCATGTCTTTATCTCCGCTCTGGACTCTGGACGCTCCCAATCTCACGGCGAGCGCGCGGTGGCTGTTATTTCCTGAGAGCGAGTACGGGTTCACTTCCCCCGGCTTCCTGCATGTAGATAATAAAGTCACCCTGCGGCCTCAGTCCGCCGCGCTGACCCTCAGCCAGCCGCTGCCCAAGCATGCCAGCCTTACCTTTGCTCAGGTTTATGATTTCCGCGCCACGACCTGCAACGCCGGCGTGCTTGAGTACAGCCTAGACGGCGTGAACTGGCAGGACGCAGCGCCGCTCATGATCCAGGGCGGTTATCCAGATAGAGTCCCGATAACCTGTCCAGGTCCCCTAGCCGGGCGGCCGGCCTACATCGGTGTGAGCGGCGGCTACGTCGTCGCCCGCCTGGACCTCGCCACCCTGGCCGGAAAGACGCCCAGCTTCCGCTGGCGCTATCAGGGGGATCAGGAGCACGGAGACGGCTGGGGCTGGTTGGTGGATGACGTTCATATTTTCCGCTGCCCGAAGATCGAAATGTTTATTCCATTCGTGGGACGGTAGTGACTTTTGTCTATGATTGATAGGATCATGGATGGTCAACAAAGCCGCCTTGCCCATGTATTGTTGAAACAACTTACCCCGGATGTGAAAGCCAACCCGGTCTTCATTTTCGAAGAAATGCTGGAAAATCCTGATCTTTCTTAATTTGAATGATATCATATTGTGATATCATATGATTATTAAACCGAAAAACTCTGGTTGCCATCCTCGAAAGACCGACGCGTTCGGATATATTGTGGTCCCACATTATTAACCTGTTTGATGCTCCAGGTGCGGAGGTTTCATTCGGTAAGGGGTCGAGAGTGACTGTACATCTGAATGGAGTTGTGGGTTCATTCCAGAGGCCCCAGCCGCAACCGGAAGCCAGAAAATAGCAGGTAGAAGCTATAAGGACTTTCTTAATCAACGCTGGAGCAGTAAAGCATGAATAAACTAATGTCTTACAAGGGATACCAGGGAAAAATCGAGTATGACGATGACGCAGGAATCTTTCATGGGATTGTGATCAACACCCGCGATGTGATCACGTTCGAAGGCGAAAGCGTTAAAGAGCTGCGTA
>DAOTWA010000083.1:0-23015 GCA_034435955.1 Anaerolineaceae bacterium
GATCACTACGTTGATCTTTCGCAACTATTATGCCGAAGTGCCGAACGACCTCGTGGAGGCGGCCGGGATCGACGGGGCGGGTATCTTGGGGATCTACTGGCGGGTGCTTTTCCCCCTTTCCCTGCCCGGCTTTGTGGTGGTAATCATCTGGCAATTCACCAATATCTGGAATGAATTCCTGTTTGCCGTCACGATCCTGCAAAACCCGGCTCTCCAGCCGATCACCGTGGCGCTGCGCAACCTCTCCGGCAGTCAGATCAAGGAGTGGAATATGGTGATGGCAGGCACGCTTATCTCTGCTCTGCCTACCCTCCTGATTTACATTTTGATGGGGCGTTTCTTCATCCGCGGCCTGCTGGCGGGTTCGGTGAAAGGATAGAAATTTACAATCGGTCAATAAATGGAAAAAACCACTATGAGGGTTCTCTCCCCTTGCGCAGCGTTTCCCTCAGCGCATTGATTGGTTTCCTCTCGCCGCTTCCCGCCTCCTGATAGTACCAGTGCTCCCAGCCGTTGCAGGGCGCTTTGCTCAGCCGGCGCGCCACCTCGTGGATCGAGCCGCGCATCCCGTCGCATTCGATCGTCCCATCGGCCAGCACCCGCGCCACAGCCCGGCCGTCCTTGCCGAAGGTCAGCTCATCGCCCGGCTGGAGCAGGCCGTTCTCCAGCAGCGCACCAAAGGGGATGCGCGGCTCGCGTTTCGGGTCTGGGGTGACGAACAGGGGCGGGTCGAACTCGACCTGCTGCATGGCGGCAATGCGCTCGCGCGCCGCAGCGACGTACTCCGGGTTGCGTTCGATGCCGATCCAGTGGCGGTGCAGGCGTTTGGCCACCGCGCCGGTTGTACCGGTGCCGAAGAACGGGTCGAGCACCACATCGCCAGCGTTCGAGCTGGCTTGGATCACCCGATAGAGCAGCGCCTCGGGTTTCTGAGTGGGGTGCAGTTTGCGCCCATCGCGGCGCAGGCGCTCTCTGCCGCTGCACACCGGCAGCTCCCAGTCGGAGCGCATTTGCAGGCCGTCATTCAAGGCCTTCATGGCATGGTGATTGAACGTGTAGGGCGCGCCGCGTTCCTTTTGCGCCCATAGCAGCGTTTCGTGGGCGTTGGTGAAGCGCACGCCGCGGAAATTGGGCATCGGATTGGTCTTGGTCCACACCACGTCGTTGAGGATCCAGAAACCCAGGTCCTGGAGGATGGCCCCGATCCGGTAAATGTTGTGATAGGTGCCGATCACCCACAGCGTGCCGCTGCGCTTCAGCACGCGCCGGCACGCCTCCAACCACTCGCGCGTGAAGCGGTCGTAATCAGCGAAGCTCGCGAAGCGGTCCCACTCGGCGTCCACCGCGTCCACCAGCGTCTGGTTGGGGCGCCACAATTCTTGCGAGAGCTGCAGATTGTAGGGGGGATCGGCAAAAATCAGGTCGACCGATTCGGGCGGGAAGCCCCCCAGCACCTCACGGCAGTCGCCCTCGATCACCTGGTCGAGGGGCAGATTGGCGGGAGGCCTAGACGCCCGCGGTGCGCTTCGCGAGGTTGGACGGGCTGCCGCAGAATCTTGCATCGAGCGCGCCGACATTTTCAGGCCTCAAGACGCACAGGTGTGGATATCATCGTGAGAATATTTTACTCGATTAAGGGTAAAAAACTATGCGCAGAATTTTCCAGCCTGGCGGAGACCGGAGACCCATCCCAGAAATAAGCACTTATTCCTCGCTGAGGATCGAAAGCATCACCGCGTGCAGCGCCGGCCCGGCGGCTAAAATGGAACACGGCGGACGCAGGTAATCTGGCTCTCCGCTCAAGCGGGTAGCCCGCCCGCCAGCCTCCTCCACCAACAGCCCGCCTGCTGCCACATCCCAGGCGTTCAGGCGAATTTCCCAGAAGCCGTCCAGGCGGCCGCAGGCCACGTAAGCCAGATCCAGAGCGGCGGAGCCCAGGCGGCGCACTCCCTGGGTCTGCCGCTGAAAACGCTCGTAATAGCGCAGGTTTTGGGCGACGATCTCGGAAGGTTCGTTGGGAAAGCCGGTCACCAGCAGGCTCTCGCGCAGCTCGCTCACCGCCGAAACGTGGATGGGCTGTCCGTTCAGCCATGCTCCACGCCCCCGCTCCGCTGCGAAGCACTCGTCCCGTAGCGGGTCGTAGATCACCCCTAACCGTACCCGGCTGCCGCTGGCGTAGGCGATGGATACGGCGAAAAAGGGCAGGGCGTGAGCGTAATTGAGTGTGCCGTCCAGCGGATCGACAAACCAGCAGCCGTCCCCCTCTCCTGGCAGGTCGCCGCGCTCTTCGCTCAGGATGGAGTGTGAAGGGTAGCGCTCGCGGATGGCCCCCAAAATCAGCTCCTCAGAGCGGCGGTCGGCCTCGGTGACCAGGTCAACGCTGCCTTTGTGGGTGATGGTATGGCGCAGGCCGTAGCGTTCGCGCAGCACGGCGCCGGCCCGCCTGGCCATGTCCTCCAGCTCGGCGAGAGCAGGTCCGTCTTGTGGATGGCTCATTTTTCCCCGCTCAATTCAGCCGCCAGGCGCCGATAATATCCTTCGATGTAGGCGTGACGCTCAACCGCCAGGCTGCGCGCCGTTTGGGTGTACAGCCGATCCTTGATCTTGCTCAGCTTGAACAGATATTCGTGGTACGAGCTGTGCGGCTCGCCTGGCTCCTTCTCGCCGGTATTCAGAAAACGGCGGGAAGGCTCTGCGTAGACCGGCTGTCCGTCCAAGACGGCGTAGGCGATGGTGCGCGCCACGCCAATCGCGCCGAGCACGTCCAGCTTGTCGGCGTCGAAGAGGATCCTGGCTTCGAGGGTGGCGGGAGGCTCGCTGTCGTCGCGGAAACGGTGCGCGCGGATGCAGTGCTCCACGGCGGCGATGCGCTCTTCGCTCCAGCCCTCTTCCAGCAGCACCTGGCGGGCGAATTCGGCCGAGGAGTGATGATGGTTGGCGCGCTCGTTCCCCTCGCCGCCAGGAGCGCTCCCTTGCGCATCATGCAGGAGCGCCGCCGCGCGCACGATTTCTATGTCGGCGCCTTCTTCGCGAGCCAGGCGCTCGGCCATGCGGTAGACGCGCAGCACGTGATCGAAATCGTGCACAGGATCGGATGGAGAGTACCAGGCGCGGGCTTGCTCGATGGTGGGCATAGGCAGTCCAAATTCCTCTCCGGGCGGCCATCTGTGGCCGCCCTGCGATTCGCGCAGCGAAGAACGAATCTCGAGCATTATCGCTCGATCTTCGTCCTTCCCTGGCTCACTAATTATATACGGGGATGGGTACGCTGGGGTTAACCGCTCACAGCAGGAAGCGGTAGAAGAGGTACAACAACCCCAAAGCCAGCAGGACGGTGAGCGCCAGCGACAGCATCTTGCGCGCCAGGTACAGGATCAGACGTGCTAAGATCAGTGCGGTGACCACGGCGCCAGCTAGGATGGCGTAGCGCAGCAGGGGCGGCAGGGAGGTGAAATCAAGGGAGGACATGGTCTGATCACACCGGGTAGAATTGGCCTTTCTTCACCACCATCGATACAAGGTTTGTGCCAAAGCGGTAGCCCAAATGGCGATAATCGGCGACGGACAGAAGGAGCAGATCGGCCTGCTTGCCGGGATGCAGCGAGCCGATGCGCTCCGCGCGGCCGATGGCAGCGGCGGCGTTGATCGTGGCCGCGGCGATTGCCTGGGCTGGGGTCAGTTTCATGTAGCGGCAGGCCAGGGCGATGGCGAACTGCATGCTCTCGCACCAGGCCGTGCCGGGGTTGAGGTCGGTGGCGATGGCCAGCAGGCCGCCCGCGTCGAGGATCTTCTGGGCCGGAGTGTAGTGCATCTCGGCCAATCCGAAGGGCGTGCATGGCAGGGCGACCGCGGCTGTCTGGCTGCGCGCCAATGCAGTGATATCTGCATCGGAAGTCTTGACCAGATGATCGGCTGAGACGGCGCCGAGCTCGGCCGCCAATCTGGCCCCGCCCAGGTTATCGAACTCGTCTGCGTGGATCTTGAGCGGAAAGCCCAGTCCCCTTGCCGTCTCCAGGATGCGGCGGGACTGTTCCAGACTGAATGCGCCCGTCTCACAGAAAACATCCACGAAGGGCAGCGGACGACCGTTGGCGTGCTGCTGCCACCAGGCGGCTACCGCCGGCAGCATCTCCGCGCAGACCAGGCGGGTGTATCCCTCCGGGTCGTCCGCATATTCCGGCGGAATGGCATGCGCGCCCAGGAATGTGGGAGCGATTTCCAACGGACCGTTGGCATCCAGCTTCAGCAGCGCCTCAAGTTGGCGCAGCTCGCTCGCTTTTGTCAGCCCGTATCCTGTCTTGGCCTCGGCAGTGGTAGTGCCGTGTCGGAACATGGTGTAAATGCGCTGGCGGGTGCTCTCCAGCAGCTTATGCTGAGATGCAGCCCGCGTAGCGCGCACAGTGGAAAGGATGCCTCCGCCAGCCGCCAGGATTTCAAGATACGTCTTGCCTTCCAGACGCAGCTCAAACTCGGCGGCGCGGTCGCCAGCCCACACCAGATGGGTGTGCGGATCGACAAAGCCCGGCATCACCACCCGGCCGCCAGCATCGAAGGAATCTTCATGTGGATAGGCAGCGCGCAGTTCGGCGGTGGCACCCACCGCGACAATCACACCGTCGCGGAACAGAACGGCGCCATCCGGGATCAGCCCAAGTTCGCCCAGTTCTCGCCCGCGCTGCGGCTCGGGTGTCAGGGTGAGCAATTGAGACACGGAATGGATGAGCATTTCTTTTCCTGCAGTTCAAAGGGATGGCGGCCGGTATGAGTCGCCTTTTGAGGATTATATCGCGGTCAAAAATTCCCCTCCTGGCAGGGGAAACACCAGGAGGGGATGGCGAAATGGCAAGGCAGTAGGGGACTCAATCGATCGTGCGCCTGGGGGGTTCAGGCATCGAGAAGATGTATACATTTTGGGAGTCGTAAGTTTCGACCCGGCCGGCGCGTTTGAGCGTTTCCAATTCATCATCCAAAATGGGATGGCTGATATCTTCGTCGTTGACCTGGACGAAGTCGCCGCTCATGATGTCTTGAAACAGGCCGTCGCCCCAGTCAATGACCGCGTTGCCGTTTTCGAGCACAACGATCCAATGCCGACTCACCGGCTTTCCCAATGACATGCTTCCCTCCAAGCCGCAGATCCTGGCTGTCAAGATATATTATAGTGTGAATCCGCGGAAAGGAAAGGGTCAGGCGGCCTGGGGGAGAGGAGCAGTCTTGACGAAACGGGCGAAATTGGTCCTGCGCAGCTTTTCGACCAGCTCGGCCTGTAGGTCGCACCAGAGTGACCGGATGGGGCAATCCTCTTTGAAGGGACAGCCATCGGCGGTGCCGACGCACTCGTTCAGCGAGATTGGGCCATCGATTGCTTCGACCACTTCCAGGATGGAGATCTCGCTTGGTGGACGAGCGAGGGAAACCCCGCCCCGGGCCCCTCGCGAAGTGTGGATCAAGCCCGCGATGGAGAGCTGTGAGATGATCTTGGCCAGAAAGGAGGGAGGAATGTGCTGTTCTTCGGCAATCTGGCTGGTGGCGGCTCGCTGGCTCGGCTGGAGTTGGGCTAGGAATAGAATGGCGCGAAGCGCGTAGTCAGCCTGACGTGTGATTTGCATCTCAATACCCCTCTGTGGTAATACGGGTCAGATTAGTCGCTTTATAGTCTAAAATATCTATATGTGAAGTACAAGTGACAGGCGTCACGAATAATGAATGACCTTTTACCGGTTGATTAAGATAGAAAATGTAAAATATTTCTAGATCATTATTGCCTCATAGATGGCGCTATCGCCATTATTGCCCTATACTCATAGCAACCATCCGCTTAACCATCTGATTTTGCCGATCGACATCAAATCAAAGCGCGAGGTCCATTTCTTTCTCTAACGGTATCCCTCCGGGGCACAAAATGAACGCTTCCTACCTGCACGGTGCCCGCTCGCTCCGCCTATGCCAGTGCCATTTCCACAGGAGGGAATTATCCAATGCGCCACATGAAAGCAGTGTTCGGCATACTCCTCGCCATCGCTTTGCTCTCGACGTCCGCCCTGCCGACCCGCCGCCTGCCGGCGGTCAGCGCGATTTCTGCAACGATCAACATCAGCCAGTTTCAGGTAGCAGGCAGCACGGCGGCTGACGAATTCGTCGAGCTGCACAACGTTGGTCTGTCCAACATCGATCTCAACGGGTATAAGCTGGTCTATCGCAGCGCCGCCGGCACGAGCGATGTTTCCCTGTTGCAATGGGTCACCACAGAGATCATTCCTGCTGGCGGGTATTACCTGATAGCGGCCGAATCGGGCTACGATGGCGCAGTCGCCGCAGATGCCGCCTTCGCGAATGGAGGAACCGGTAGATTGTCCGCATCCGGCGGAGGTTTGGCGATCCGCGGGCCTGGTGGAAGCGTCATGGACTCGGTTGGCTATGGCAACACCAGCAACGCATTCGTAGAAGGCGCTCCCGCTCCCGCACCTGGCGCAGACATTAGCCTGGCAAGAAGGACCAACGGCTGCGCCGACAGCGACAATAATCTCGAAGATTTCGGCCTGGTTTCGCCTTCTGCTCCCCGTAATTCCTCAACCCCTGCCTTTGTCTGCACGAGTGTCCTGCCGCCTTTGGTGGTTTCTACCACCCCAATCGACGGGGCAGTCGATGTACCCCTTGACGCTAACCTGAGCGTCACTTTCAGTGAGCCGGTGACAACCCAGTCTGGCTGGTTCGCCATTTCCTGCACCACGGGGGTACATCCCGCCGCAGCCTCCACCAGCGATCAGATCACATTCACCCTGAACCCCGACACCCATTTCACGGCCGGGGATGCCTGCACAGTTACCCTCGATCACACGCGCATCACCGATCTGGATGGCACCGCCGACCCACTGCCAGCCGATTACATCTGGCGCTTCGTGGTCCTGGCGGCCGAAGATGTGTGCGGCGCGCCATATACTCCCACTTATTCTATCCAGGGCAGTGGCTCCATCAGCCCGCTGGTTGGCCAGAAAGTGCGTACGGAGGGCGTTGTCACCGGCGACTTTCAGGGAGCGGCTGGACTGAACGGTTTCGCCCTTCAGGATCCATCGGGGGACGGCGATCCGTTCACCTCAGACGGACTGTTCATTTATGCCCCTTCTGCGCCCGAGGTGGCCGCCGGACAGCGCGTGCGCGTGCGGGGTACTGTGGCCGAGTACTACGGCCAGACCGAGCTCTCCTCGGTCGATCTGGTCATGGTGTGTGGACTGGCGCAGGCGATCGATCCGACGCAGGTCGCTCTCCCCCTGCCAGCCGGCAAAACTCTTGAGCCGTTGGAGGGCATGCTGGTTCGCTTCACACCATCCCTGACGGTAGACCAAAACTACTTATTGGGACGCTTCGGCCAGCTCACTCTTTCTGCTCCGGATCGGTTGTACCAGCCCACCAATGGGAATTTCCCTGCCGACACGCCTGAGTACAACTCCCGGCGCAGCTTTGTGCTGGACGATGGAACGGCCGCCCAAAATCCTGCTCCGATCCCGTACCTGGCAGCGGATCACACCCTGCGCGCCGGGGATATACTGGCGCCCGGCCTTGTAGGTGTCTTGGACCAGGGATCCATTTCCACCACGCCTGGGGTGCTGGGATACCGCCTGCAGCCGCTCAGCGTGCCCGGATTTACCCGCGTTAACCCACGTACGCTCGCGCCGGACGATGTGGGCGGACAAATCAAGGTGGCCGGCTTTAATTTAGAGAACTACTTCACCACCATCGATGATCCAGGTCATATTTATCCACAGGGGTCGCCGTATTACTATATCAGTTCCACGGATAACAATACCCCCCGCGGCGCCGACAGCCCCTTGGAATTTCAGCGCCAGCAGGACAAGCTGGTGCACGCAATCGCCGGTATTGACGCTGACGTTCTCGGCCTCGTCGAGCTTGAATCCTGGGCGGGAGCGGAGGCTGCTGGCAGGCTGGTGACGGCGCTGAACACCTATCTGCACGGCGATGTATACGCTGCGGTGGCCGATCCAGCCACTGGCGTGGGCGGGGATGCCATCAAGGTTGCGTTGATCTATAAGCCCGCTCGCGTGACGCCCGTCGGTCCATCTCTCTCCGACGCCAATCCGGTCTTCGACCGCTTCCCAGTAGCCCAGACATTTCGGCCGGTAACCGGCGGCGAGGCGCTGACCGTGGTGGTCAATCACTTCAAATCCAGGGGCAGCTGCCCTGACGACCCGAATGATCCGAATGCCGATCACGGCCAGGGTTGCTGGAACGCCAAACGTATCGCCCAGGCCCAGGAGTTGTTGGCTTTCATCGGCCAGCTCAAGCGGGATTCATGCGCCCCTGATGTCCTGGCTGTTGGCGACTTTAACGCCTATGAGCGTGAAGATCCGATCCGGTTGCTCGAGGATGGCGGACTGATGGATTTAATCGCCGCCTTCGTCCCCCCTGCGACGCGCTATACCTACGTCTTCGACGGGCTGGCCGGCGCCATCGACCAGGCCCTGGCCACCCCTGGTCTGTACACACAGGTCAGCGGGGTGAGCCTTTGGCACATCAACGCCGACGAGCCGGCTGTGCTGGATTACAACACGGAATTCAAGCCGGTGGACTTCTATGCCGCAGATCCGTACCGTTCCTCGGACCACGACCCGGTGCTGGTAGGATTGAGCCTGAGTGCGACGTTCTCATGCCGTCAGTATCTGCCGTTGGTCAGAAAATAAGGCGGAGGGCCTGTAAACATAGTACAATCCTGCACATGAGTTGGGATATTTTCGGGCACGAGTGGGCAGTACAGCTTCTGCGTGAGCATGTCATGAGCGGCCAGGTGCGCCACGCCTACCTGTTCACCGGGCCGCCGGGTATTGGCCGTCGTACACTTGCGTTGCGCCTCGCCCAGGCTATCAACTGTCCTCAGCCGTTGGCTTCAGGCGAGCCTTGCCGCACCTGCCGTACGTGTGAGCGCCTCGAACGCATGCAACACCCCGACCTATCTGTAGTGGCTGCCGAAAGTGAGGGGGGCACGATCAAGGTTGAACAGGTGCGCGAGCTGCAGCACAAACTTTCCCTGGCGCCCTATGAGGCGCGCTTCCGGGTGGCCTTGCTGCTGCGTTTTCAGGAGGCCAATCTCAATGCTGCCAATGCATTGCTCAAGACGCTCGAGGAACCCCCCGACAAAGTCGTGCTGCTGTTGACCGCCGATGCGCCCGAAGCGCTCCTGCCCACCGTCGTCTCACGGTGTGAAGTTTTGCGTCTGCGCCCCATGCCCCTGGAACAGGCCCAGGCCGCGCTGCTATCGCGTGGTGCAGCGCCCGAGCGCGCTCGACTCCTGGCGCACCTCACCGAAGGGCGCATCGGCGCGGCCTTGCGCTTGCTGGAGGATGGTCATGCGCTGGAGGAACGCGAGCGCCTTCTGGACGACCTGCACGATCTCTTGGCCAGGCCGCTGAGGGCGCGTTTCGCCTATGCAGAACGCCTGGGGAAGGATAAGGAAGCCTTGCGCCGGGCGTTCCTCACCTGGCTTTCCTTCTGGCGCGACGCGCTGTTGCTGGCATCTGGTTCTGATGTGGCCCTGGCCAACCTGGACCGCGAGGTCGCCATCAAACGCCTCGCCGATCAGATCGGCCTGGCCGGTGCCGACGCGATCGTGCGCAGTCTGGAGAAGGGCCTCCAGGGCTTGGAGCAGAACCTGAACCCGCGCCTGCTGGTCGAAGTCACTTTACTGGAGTGGCCGAGAGTAGATGTTTAGGGAAAATTCAGACAGAAGGGGTCTTGTTTTTAGATATGGAAGTTGCTAAAATCTAAGCACCAAGACCGTCCCTTGATTTACAGGTTATCCACGTCTCGTTATTGGAGGTAGACATGGCCGATATTTTCCCTGCATCCAGCGAAAAAGATTCCATCCGTATTTTCGAATCCGATTTCCTTGAATTTTTCACGCACATTCACCCGGCGGTGATCGTAGTGATCTGGCTGCCGGTCGGATTGTATTTTCTGCTGAGCGCCATCGCCAGCGTCCAGGTAGGCGTTCCAGTCGCGGCAGTGCCTCTGGGCTTGCTCATTGGGATTTTCCTATGGTCGTTCATTGAATATACGCTGCACCGGTTTCTCTTCCACTTCACGCCGCGGAACCCCACACAGGAAAGGCTGGCCTTCCTTTTCCACGGCGTCCACCACCTGCGCCCGCAGGATAAGACGCGCCTGGTCATGCCGCCGATCGTCAGCGTGCCGCTGGCGCTGCTGTTCTACGGCCTGATGCACCTGGTGGTCGTCTCGCTGCTGGGTACACCGGGCTGGCTCGATCCGATTTTCGCCGGCTTCGTCTTCGGCTACCTGACCTATGACCTCACGCACTATGCCACCCATCACTTCCCGATGCGAGCGCCGGTGCTGCGCTACCTGAAGCGTTATCACATGATGCACCACTATAAGACGCCGGACGCGCGCTTCGGCGTCAGCTCACCACTGTGGGACATTGTTTTCGGCACCAAGCCGGATTGAAGCATCCTTTTTCATAATGCACGGGAATGAGCGCACCGAGGTGCGCCCATTTGCGTCTTGTTTGGCCATTTTACCCTGGGTTTTTTAAACCCTGTACCTCTTCCATCTTCTCCACCACCCAAAAATGAGACAGGCCAAAGATCTGCAGCGGGGTGTGTTCCAGAGCCTGGAGGACCGCACGCAAGGCTTTACCCAGGCGCGGCCAACGGGCGATCACATTGTCATATGCGCCAAAGACGATGCGTTGTTCGACGAAACGCACCGGCAGGTCGGCAAACAAGCGCGCCAGATCACGGCGGGTGTACACCTTCACATGCGGGGCCAGGCGGTCGCGCCAACGACGCGGCAGGTAATTCACCAGCGGTATGTTGCCGAAGACATAGCGTCCGCGCCACATGATGCCGTGGGTTTCGAATGGATAGCCCCGATTGGGACAGAACAGCACCAGCCGTCCGCCGGGCCTGAGTGCGCGCACGATCTCGCGCAGCGCCTCCCGGTCGTCCTGAACGTGTTCCAGCACCTCGTGGCTGAGGACGACGTCGAAACAGCCGCTGGGGAAAGGCAGCCGCTCGCCGACGCCGCATATCACCTGCGGCGCCCGTTGACGGGCTTCGCGCAGGCGCGCAAAATCCACATCCAGTCCGATCACCGTTCCGGCGATGGGTGCCAGGTGGGCCATATATTGACCCACACCGCAGCCGTCCACGAAAACGCTGCCGCGCAAGCGTTCGCCGGCGCCAGCGCGGATGAGCGCCAGGCGGCGCTCCTGGCCGGCGCGCCACACAAAGGAGGGATTGCCGCGTAAAGCGGCTTTTTCCAGCTCGGCCGTGCTCACGTTGGCTCCCATTCAGCCTTATAGCCGAAGCCGCGCCGGTTATCGATCAAGCGCACCCAGCGCGGGGTGAACACGAATAGCGCGGTTCTTTCGACTTCGGTCTTCAGCTCCGTTACGAATGGAAATTTGGCCTGATAGACTTGCCAGCCTGCTTCCCATTCCTTACCGGCTGGCGCGAGCAGCGCCTCGCCGCGCAGTTGCAGCCCACGGATCTCCTCCCAGCTTGTTGAAGGAACAGATATGCTCGCCGCGGCACGCGGATCGGCGGCCAGGTCGCGAGCATGCTGGCTGTCCGTCCGGGAAAGGAAATACAGTTTGAGGCCGGGTCCGGCGGCGAAGTAAAGCGCTGCGCAATGCGGCTCGCCGTCTTCCCCGCGTGTGGCCAGGCATAACTGCGCCATGGACAGCAGCTCGTCTACGGTTGGGTCATTGCGGGTGGCAGGCATGATGACGTTCGACCGCTCCCCTTTCCGGTTTTTTTCCAGCCCTTCAAACAGGATAAGGGTGAAATTTCATTCTCCCAGGCCATGCCACTCCTGGTAAGCCTGGTTTTCAATGCCCAGGCGGGCGAGCACCCGCCCGCACAGGTCGGTGATGATGTCATCCACCGTCTGCGGATGCGCGTAGAAGGCGGGCACGGGGGGGAAGATGACCGCGCCGGCGGCAGCCGCCAGGTCCATCAGACGCAGGTGACCACGATGCAGAGGCGCCTCACGCACGACCAGCACCAACGGACGGCCCTCCTTCAAGGTCACATCTGCGGCGCGTGAGATTAAATCGGCAGTGTAACCGTTGGCGATGGCCGAAAGGGTCTTGATCGAGCAGGGAATCACCGCCATTCCGTGGGTGGTAAAGGAGCCTGAGGCGATGGCCGCGCCGATGTCGTTGGCGTCGTAGGCCACATCGGACAGGGCCAGCACGTCGCTCACCTTGCGGCCCGTTTCCTGGTGGATGGTCACCTTGGCGGCCGCGCTGATCACCAGGTGGGTTTCGATGTCGGTGTCGCGCAGAAGCTCGAGCAGTCGGACGCCCAGAATGGCCCCCGAGCTGCCGGTGATGCCCACGACCAACCGCTTGACCTTGGCGCTCATTTCCTCCCCCAGTGGATTGCCATCGTCCCGACCATAAAACGACGATAGGCGATCTCGCGGAAACCGGCGGCGGCCATGCGAGCGGCCAGCTCCTCTGCGCGGAGGAATTTCTCGGTCGAATCGGGCAGATAGGTGTAGGCGTCGCGTTGACCGGTGACCAGCCAACCGAGGAATGGGATCACAGCGTGCAGGTGAAAATATACCAGAGGGGTAAAGGGATTCGGGTGTGGGCGGGTCGTATCCAGGATAACCACTTTGCCGCCCGGCTTGAGCACCCGTTTCTGCTCGCGCAGGGCGGCCTGCACGTCGGCCACATTGCGCATCAGGTAGCCAGACACGACCGCGTCGAAGCAGGCGTCAGGGTAAGGCAGGCGCAGGGCATCGGCTGCCAGCCAGGCGATGCGCTGGGAATCGCTGTGCGCCCGGCCATACAGCATCATCGCCAGGGTGAAATCGGTGGCCACCGGTCGGCAATCGGGCTGCTGGCGCAACGCTTCGCGCGCCAGATCACCTGTGCCGGCCCCCAGGTCCAGCATAAGCGCGCCGGGTTTCAGCCCCGCCAGGCGGATAACTTCTCGTCGCCAGCGAACGTCCTGACCGGCGGTCATCAGTCGGTTCATCAGGTCGTAACGCGGCGCGATGCGCGTGAACATGGACTGCACTTGACGGGCGCGCCCGGCGCCGGACAGACTGGACAAGGTTATCCTAACGTTGTTTGTTGAACGGGACCCACACCAGAAGGGTGGTGCCGCCTCCGGGTTCAGAGGTGATCTCGATATCCCCGCCGACGCTCCGCGCGCGGGTTTGCATATTGGCCAGGCCGTGGCCAAGCGTCATGGTCACTTTTTGTGTGTCGAATCCAATGCCGTCGTCGCTGATCTCCAGAATAGCCCGCTCGGGTGTGGCCCACAGGTAAACCTCCACCTTGCTGGCATGCGCATGCTTGGCCACATTGGCCAGCCCCTCTTGACAGATATGAAAGAGAGCCAGCGCATGACTGTCTGGAAGCTGGGGAAGGCCATCCGGTGGGCCGTGCAGGCTGGCTTCGAGCAGGGTGTTGGCCTTGAGCTCGTTCACCAGCCGCCTGAGGCCTTCCATCAGGTTTTCTTCGTGGAGCTGCCGCGGTCGTAGGTCGAGAATGTACGTGCGAATGTCGCGAATGGTGCTGTTCAGATCCTCCACTGCCTGGTCGATGCGCCGGCGGGCCTGGACGGTATCCTCGTTCAGCAGCAGACGGGCGTGCTCTAGCGTCAGCCCTACCGCGTAGATGGACTGGATGATGCCATCGTGCAGGTCCATGCCGATGCGCTCACGCTCCTCCAGGATGGCCAGGCGGCGTCCCTGATATTTCAGACGGACGCTCTCGATGGACGTGCCGGCCCATGAGCTGATGGCGGTGAGGAACTGAACTTCCAGCTCATCGATGGGTTCCGACTGGCGAAAGGCGATGCACAACGCGCCCAGCGTTCCGGCGCGCGTGGTGAGCGGAAAGCAGGCGAGCTGGTGGATGCGCTCACGGATCACATCCTTCCGCAGGTACCGGCTGTTCTTGGTGGGCAGGACGAGAAAACGCGGCTCGCCGCTCTTGACGGTCGCGCCGATCAGACCTTCCCCCTCTTCGAACCGATCGCGGCGCCACAGGTGTTCCTCGAACTTGCCGCGGTGCAGTACCATGCGCAGGACCTTGCTATCCTCATCGCGCAGGAAGAATTCGGCTGCCTCCACCCCGGGTAGATCCACCACGTGGGCGAGAACTTTTTGCAAAATCTCGTCGATCTCGCCGGATGAGGCCAGCGATGAAGCCAGGTTATTGAGCAGGGCCAGATCCTCGTTGCGGCGCAGGAGGTCTTTCTCACGCTGAATCAGCTTTCGATACAGGCGCGCGTTGGAGATGGCCACGGCAGCGTAGGCGGCCAGGGTTTCGATCACTTGCTGGTCGTCTGGAGTGAACTCCTCCGCACCGATCTTGTCGGTCAGATAAAGCTGGCCAAGCTGCCGTTCGCCCAGATAGATGGGCACTCCCAGCATGGAATGCATGGGCGGATGGTTGGGGGGGAAGCCGACGCTGCGCGGATCTTCGCTGATCTCTGGGATGCGGATGGTTTCACGGGTGTGCATCAACACGCCGATCAGCCCAAGGCCGCGCGGGTAATGTTCTACTTTAGCGATTTCCTCCGGCGCCATGCCGACGGGGATGAATTGTTCGAGTGCGCCGCTCTCGTCCAGCACACCCAGAGCCGCGTAACGCGCCCCAACTTGATCACGGGCCAGCGTTACGATGCGCTCCAGCAGGGTATCCAGAGATATGTCCTGGACAAGCTCCAGGCTGGCGCGGTGCAGTGCCGCCAGACGGTCCTCAAGTTGCTCACGGGTAAGCGTTACCATAATATTGGATACCTATTATTATTTTACCTGAATTTGTCCAGATAAATGAATCTGATAGGTTTTGCCAGCCACAGATGTTTATCCTTTACCAGGATTTTGAGATTTTCAATCCGCACGCACAGATCGCGCCAATTCAATGCTCGACGGACGACCGTAATTTTATCACCACCCGGGTAAATATGTGAAGTTTGGCGCAAATTATTAGACAAGGGAATTGCAAGAAGTTTAGGAGGCGGCATGGCACCTGAGGCCAGCCAGGAGCGGCGCGCAAAATTCTACGACCTGAGCCTGTCCGAGCGGTTGGCTGAGATCGAAGCGCGCGGCGGGCTCACCCCCGCCGATCTGGCCGCGCTGAGCGGCGAATCCGGTCTGAACGCTGAGCAGGCCGATCACATGATCGAAAACGCCGTCGGCGTACACGCCCTGCCGCTTGGGATCGCCCAGAATTTCGTGGTCAACGGGCGGGAGGTGCTGGTGCCAATGGCCATCGAGGAGCCATCGGTGGTGGCGGGGGCATCTTTCATGGCGCGCTTGGCAAAGGCGGGCGGTGGCTTTCATGCCAGCGTGGATGAGCCGGTGATGATCGGCCAGATGCAGATCATTGGCCTGGATGATGTGCACTCTGCCCGTGCAGCCCTGCTCGAAAACCGGCCATCTCTGCTCGAAGCGGCCGCCGAGATAGACCCGGTGCTGAAACGCCTGGGCGGAGGTCCGCGCGACATCGAGGTTCGCGTCATTCCCGAATCGCCCATCGGGCCGTTCCTGGTGCTGCACCTCCTGTATGATGTGCGCGATGCGATGGGCGCCAACGCCGTCAACACAGCCGTCGAGCGCCTGGCCCCGCTGGTGGAAAAGATCTGCGCTGGGCGGGTTCACCTGCGCATCCTCTCTAACCTGGCCGACCGCAGACTGGCGCGGGCGCGCTGCACCATCCCCCTGGAGCAGCTCGCCTTCGATGGCTTTTCTGCCGAGGAGGTGCGCGACGGGATCATCGCTGCGTGGGCCTTTGCCGCCGTCGACCCCTACCGCGCGGCCACCCACAACAAGGGCATCATGAATGGTGTGGATGCGGTGGTCATCGCCACCGGCAACGATTGGCGGGCGGTGGAAGCCGGGGCTCATGCTTACGCCGCGCGCAGTGGTCGTTACACCAGCCTGAGCACCTGGGCGCGCGATGCGGATGGCAACCTGGCCGGCACCCTGGAAATGCCCCTGGCGGTAGGCATTGTGGGGGGCGCCACGCGCGTTCACCCGACCGCCCGCGCCGCCTTGAAGTTGATGGGAGTGGAAAACGCACGCCAACTGGCTGAGATTATCGTCTCGGTGGGACTGGCGCAAAACCTGGCTGCCCTGCGCGCGCTGGCGACCGAGGGCATCCAACGCGGGCATATGGAACTGCATGCCCGTCAGGTGGCCATCGCAGCGGGCGCCCAGGGTGAGCAAATCGAGCGCCTGGCCAGGCAGATGGTGGCTGAGAAGGCTATCCGTGCCGACCGGGCGGAGGAAATCCTCAAGGAATGGAGTCAATCGTCAGAACATGGAAAATGATGGCAAGGTCTTGAGACCGGTGAAACCGGTCGGTATCATCGGCTATGGGGCCTACGTTCCGCGTTACCGCCTGCCGGCTTCCGAGGTGGCGCGGGTGTGGTCCGGCAGTGAAGGCGGCCTGCCGATCAAAGAGAAGGCGGTGGCCGGCCTGGACGAGGATGTGGTGAGCATGTCCATCGAGGCAGCGCGCAATGCGCTGGCCCGCGCAGGCATCGACCCGGCCGAGCTGCGCGCCGTGTGGGTCGGCTCGGAATCACATCCCTACGCGGTCAAGCCTACCTCGACCATCGTGGCTGAGGCGATCGGCGCGGTGCCCAGCACGCAGGCCGCCGATTGGGAGTTTGCCTGCAAAGCCGGCACTGAAGCGTTGGTGGCGGCCATGGGCATGGTCGGTTCGGGCATGGCCCGCTACACCCTGGCCATCGGCATGGACACGGCCCAGGGGCGCCCTGGCGACCAGCTCGAGTACACCGCCGCAGCGGGCGGGGCGGCGTTCGTCCTCGGTCCAGCCGAGGAATCGCTGGCCGAGATCGAAGCGTCCTATTCGTACGTCACCGACACGCCGGATTTCTGGCGGCGGGCTGAAGCCAAATACCCGGAGCACGGTCAGCGCTTTACCGGCGAGCCGGCTTACTTCAAACACATCACCGAGGCGGCTCGCACGCTCATGGACGCCACTGGAACCACCCCCGAAGAGTACCGCTTCGCCGTGTTCCACCAACCCAACACCAAATTTCCCCAGCGGGTGGGTAAGATGCTGGGTTTTAAGCCCGAACAGATCACACCCGGACTGCTTTCGCCGGTGATCGGCAATACCTACGCCGGCGCAGCGCTGATCGGACTCACTGCCGTGCTGGACGTGGCAGATCCCGGCGACCGCATTCTGCTGGTCTCCTTTGGCTCGGGTGCCGGATCGGATGCTTTCGCCATACGCACCAATCTGCGCCTGCTTGAGCGCCGCGAGCTGGCGCTGAAGACCGCCGACTACATCGCCCGCCGCACCGAGATCGATTACGCCACTTACGCCCGGCTGCGCGGCAAGCTGGCGCTTGAATAGGGGGCCGTATGAGCGATGTCGTCATCGTCGGGGTCGGCATGATTCCGGTCGGCGAGCACTGGGACGTCTCGCTGCGTTCGCTGGCTGCGCGGGCTGCCCTGGCGGCCGTGCGCGACGCAGGCGGGCTAAAACCCCAGGCCATCTACATCGGCAACGTACTGGCGCCGGTGGTATCCCACCAGGCCAATCTGGGAGCCATGGTGGCCGATAACCTGGGCATGCGGGGGGTGGAGGGCACAACCGTGGAAGCGGCTGGCGCATCGGGCGGGGCAGCCCTGCGCCAGGGCATCCTGGCGGTAACCTCTGGCCTGGTGGATGTGGCCATGGTGTTGGGAGTCGAGAAGGTGACCGATCAGGTCGGAGCAGGCATCGAGGAGGCTCTCAGTCAGACGCTGGACGCCGATTACGAGGCAATGCACGGCATGACCCTGGCGGCCCAGGCCGCCCTGGTGATGCAGCGCTACCTGGAGGATTACGACGCGCCGCGCGATGCGTTTGCCGGCTTTGCCTTGACGGCCCATGCCCATGCCGTGCACAACCCATACGCCATGTATCGCCGCGCCATCGACCTGGAGACGTACCGCAACGCGCCGCTGGTCAGTGACCCGCTCAATCTGTACGACGTGGCTCCCTATGCCGATGGGGCCGCGGCCGTGATCATTACACGGTTGGAGAATGCGCCGCGCGGCCTGGATCACCCGTTGGTGCGCATCAGCGGCTCCAGCGTGGTGATCGACACCCTGGCTCTGCACGACCGCGACGACCCGCTAGCCTTCCGGGCGGCGGGTTACTCGGCCGAGCGCGCCTGCCGTCAGGCGGGCATCCTGCCGCGTGACGTGGATTTTCTCGAGCTGCACGATGCCTTCTCGGTCTACGCCGCGATCTCGTTGGAAGCGGCGGGCTTCGCTCCGCGCGGCCAGGGCTGGAAGCTCGGCCAGGACCGCCATATCGGGCGAGACGGCGATCTACCGGTCAACACCTTCGGCGGAATGAAAGCGCGCGGCTACCCGATCGGCGCGGCGGGCGTCTACCAGGCGGTTGAGGCGGCGCTGCAGTTGCGCGGTCAGGCGGGCGAATGTCAGGTCCCAGGCGCCAGGATCGCGCTGATCCAATCGCTGGGCGGACCGGCTTCCACCGCTGCCGCCCACGTCCTGGAGCGTATGGATTGATGTACAGGCTCGTGGGAGGCCCGGAAGAACAACTTGATAGGGATTGAGAGTCCTACGCGTGTAAATTAAACTCACGAAATGAAATTGCGGCTTTTGGCCGATCGAGTGGAGAGAAATCATCATGGAAATACCACGTCATTGGAGATTACGGAAACAGCGCTATAGCCTGGTAGGGGAGGTGTGCCCGCACTGCGATGCGAAGATCTTCCCGCCGCGCGACGTGTGTCCGGAGTGCGGCCAGGAAGCCAAGACGGCTTTCACCTTCAGCGGGAAGGGCGAGGTGTACTCCTTCACGCACATCGCAGACGCGCCGGCCGGTTTCGAGGATCAGGTGCCCTATACGGTGGCTCTGGTCAAACTGAAAGAAGGGCCGATCGTCACCGCCCAATTAACCGATCTGGGCGATCGCCCGGTGGAGATTGGCATGCCGGTAGAGATGGTCACCCGCCGCATCCGCCAGGACGGCGATGAGCGGGGAATGATCGTATACGGGTATAAGTTTAGACCGGTGATGCAGGGCTAAACAAATACAAGAGAAAAAGCGCCTTCCAAAGATGGAAGGCGCTTTATTGTTTCGTGCCCGGTGGGAATGGGTTTTCTCAGCGCAGTTAGAATCATGCTTCAGGCGAATGGCATCTCGAAGCCGGTCGAGCAGATTATTTAGGGGGGTTGGATAGGATGGATCAGGCATAAAAAAACAGCGACACTATTTAAATATTTACTTATAAAATCTATATAGACATTTATTCTAATCGGAGGGTTTCAGGTAACCAGGCAGAACTGCAAAATAACGTACTTCATCGGGCTGGCTAAACGGCGAAAATGCAGGATATCAGAAATCCATATAATTAATAGTTGGGCAGCCTAAGTGAGCTATGTTATCAGGAGCAATGATTATGAAGGCAGATGAAATAGAAAATGATCCGGAATTGCAACGAGTTCTTTGGGCATGTTACAAATACTGGCAAGATGAATCGCTACCGGCCAACGAGAGAGTCATTTGTTATAGCTGGATTGTTGGACTCTATAACGAAAGGTTCGGTACTAAATTTCACCCTTCGATATTGCGCCATTTGACAAAACTTGGCTTCTTGAAGGAAGAAGATACTTCAAAAGGCGGGCACAGGCGTTATTACGAAATCATAAATCCCGGCCAAGTGGATGAACTTCTGAGGAAATGGGGTCTGATTTGAAAGGTATTAGGGAGCTCAATCCATGAGAAAGTGGCTAGTCCCTCTAAGTGTTACGTGTGCAGTAGTTATTGTCGGTGTGGCTATTTGCGCCATTGCTGCCTTCCTCGGGATTTTCCGCCTTGCCCAAGCACTGCCGACTCCCGCGCCAACGTCTGTACTCACAATCGGCAGGAATTACTGGGTCAACGCGCTAGTCCCACCGCCAGGAATGCCAGCCGGGTTAGTCGATCGGTACGCCAACGTTTATAATAAGCCTGGCAGTCCAATCACAGATCCTTCTGTTACCATCATTGCGGTCATTTCTGATGCTACGGAGCTGACCCTCACAGCAGTTCAGGCAGATTGGTGTTACGTGCGAGGCACCTACAACTTTATGAGTGGAATAAACATCCCCACCCCTGAACCACCGATGCCAACCCTTGACTTCACAAGACCATTTGAGGGATGGATGGAGTGCAATCGCCTCTTAGACTATGAACCTACTCCTTATCCTACGCCAAATCAAACGCCCCAAGCCCCATGATCCCCTAATGTTTGAGGCACGGCTAAGGGCTGCCCAACACAGCGTGCAGCCGACTAGTGGGATTCGTCCCGACTTATGATCATTTTTCTGGCTTCGGGTTTTTTCTGCTCTCGAAGCGAATCTCGTCCCGCCCACCAGCGGCTAACGCAAACCGTTGGCTGGCGCTTGGCGCAATAAACTAATAAGGTAATCACAATGGCACAATTTCCTCGATTGAGTAACCGTGAATGGGATGTTCTAAAACTTCTGTTACAAGGCAAAAGCAACAAGTTGATTGCTTTCTCTCTTGATATTTCTATTCGCACGGTTGAATTTCATTTGAAAAATATTTACGCCAAGTTTCAGGTAAGTTCCAGAGTAGAGTTAATTTTGAAACTAGGGAATACCACAGGTGAGTTTGAAACTGAAATACTAGGGTCTTCCACAGTTGTCGGGAAGGGGGAAACTGCCGAAAATAGGGGCAAGCCTAATTTATGGATGATTTGGGCTATACCTTTCAAAGAGACCGTCTCTATAATCGGCAAGGAGTTAAAAATGAAAAACACTGCAAATTTCAAACGAGCCTTTGTAGGCATAATTACAACCATCATTGCAGTTTTGCTTTGGGGTTTTGTATGGAAATATTCACCCAACCTATCTATTCCATTGGTTACTGTCTTGGCAACAAGCGGAGTAATTGTAGGCTTAATTGGAAAAAAACAGGGTCAATCTTCACTCAAAGTATTGTTCAGTGTAGTGGTAGGAACGGGTTTAAGTCCGTTCATTGCAATTCCTCTTATGGCACTTGCTGTATTTCCGCTCGGCACAATTGCCGTAAATCTTGGAATTCTTGATTTATCTCGGTTTTCTACGGAAACGGCAACAAACCTAGCAATGGGCATTTTGTTCTCATTATGGATGATAAGCAGTATAGGGTTTGGGGTCGTTTTATTGAAAATATTCATTTCAAGAAGTTGTCATGGTAAATTAGAAAGAAATGTCTGAAAATAAAAAAGCCAGCCAACAAAGCGTGTACCCGACGCTGGGGAGTCTGGCGCGATTCCAAGCATTTTTCTACGCCTCAGCATTTTCCCAGTCGGACTGCGTCCCGCCGCCTGCCCCAGCGCAGGTAACGCAAACCGGTGGGCGGCGGAGTATGAGTGCTGCAACCAGCTTTGGACAATGGAAAATGTAAATGGAGATCAGCAAAAGTTCGCGTCACTCGAAGATAACGGGCGATTTCGGTGAAGCCCTTGTGCTTTATTGGCTTTCCAAACACGGGTTCGAATGTGCTCGCATTGATCGTACAGGCATTGATCTGATTGCCAGAAACCCTCACACGAGTGAAGTGATGGGGATTTCTGTAAAAGGTCGCTCCCGAAATCCTGGTAAAGAAGACACAACCGTGCGAATAGCAAAGAAGATTTACAAAAAGCTCAGGAAGCTTGTATCGCATTTGATTGTGTGCCTTACTTTGCAATTATTGTGGATGCAGCAGACTGCATTCGTGTTTTTATAACGTCTATGAAACATTTGATTGAGTTGCACCCTCCAGCCGCAACCTCAGTTGGTTGGAAGATGACCAAGCAACATCTGAATCGTTATTATGATGATCCAGAGATTATGATATTTGAACTCCACACGACAACACTGAGATGGTGGACCAATGGTCGCTAAAAGGCACTCGCTGCCCAACACGCGCTTTCAGCCGATCGCTTCGCTCGCTCGGTCGCAGCGGCTGAGCTCGGTGCCGTTGGGAGAGGGGATGATCTCCTTACAGGAAACCCCTTACGGAATCGATTCTGAGACAAAATACCTAACAGCCGTACTTTTCGGGGAGGATTGCCATGCGTTCACTCGGTTTCGCTCTGGCGTTTCTGGTCTTGCTGGCTCTGGCCTGTGGTAGCGTAACGCCGCCCCCTCCCACGCCAGATGTAGGTGTCCTTGTGGCCCAGACAATGACAGCATATACTCACGAGGCGGAGGCCACGCAGGTGGTGCAAACGCTTGAAGCACTCCAGACTCAAGTGGCGGCTTCCAGCACAACTCCGCTATCAGTTCCCCCCGCGGTAACGAGTACCGCCGAGCCGGCCCCTACGGTGGCTGCTTTGCCATCCTCGACCATGCCGGAAGAATTCCCTCCCGATCCTTTGCCGGCCGCGTACACCGGGGTGACGCTCCAAAACGGGGAATGTTTCGACTTTGACAGCGGTCAGGTCTTTGCCTCGGCGAACAGTCAGTGCGACATTTGGCTGGTGGAACCGGCGTTGATTCGCCAGCAGAACGGCGCGCGCGTCTCGGGTTACGTTACCAGCACTCCGCCTGGTCGTAGTGCCTGTCTGGGGGCGCGCTATGAGCCTGGCGATCTGGCCATGCAGACCGACCTGTACTTTTGCTTTATCACGAACGCTGGTCAACCGGGTTTCCTGGTGCCGACCCATTATCAGGGCGGGATACCGCCCACGGGCATAGTTTTCAATTACTGGGTGTTCCGATAATGCAAAAGCGTCTTGCTCCAGTGGGCTCCAACACCGTTTGCATGCGGACAGCGGCTTCGCCGCTCCGGGTATGCACCGCGAGCCGGAAAAGGTTTTAGTTAGCGAAGAGGTCTTGCCTGCCCCGCCGCTTGCGGCTGAACCCGCCCGTTCTGCACGAAATTGCAGGTGTTGGCGGCCTAATCCCCATACCGGCGATAACAAAAGTGGGTATCTACTTTTCCCGATTCGGTTACCTTCATTCAATTGACCTGAGTGGCGTTATCC
>DAOTWA010000084.1:0-64127 GCA_034435955.1 Anaerolineaceae bacterium
AAACACCAGAAGCAGGCCAAGGGTGCTGAAAGCGTTGTCGATGGAAGCGTTGAGAGCGTCCACGTTGGCCTCAGCGAGATGGAACGGGGGTCACGCCCAGTTGGTCGCAGAGCAGAGTGTAGGAATCGGGAGCGACGTGGTAGGCGTTGGATTCGCCCTGTACGCGGGTCAGCTCCTGGAAACGCACACCGTGAGCGGCGATGATACGGTCCATCTCATCCACCAGGACACGGGAGGGGGCGTAGACCTTGTACTTCTGGCCGCCGCTCAGGCTCTCGGCGGCTGCAAGGATCTCGCGGATGGTGACATGGATCTCTTCCTCCAGGTCGTTACGGAAGCGCGCCAGGGTATTGGTGATCAATGCCCGGCTGCGCGTCTCGGATAGCTGGAAGAGGGAGCCCACCCGGCGTTCGTCGGGGATTTTTAGAAAAAGGCGTTTAATCAGATGGAACAGGCGGTGTTGGCGGATGTCGTCCATGCGGGCGGGGACCTCGAGGCCGAGGAACATGTCACGATACTCGTCCAGGGCGGCCAGAACTACGCCTTCAAGGGTGCGGGCGAATTCACCGTCGGTTTTTGCATACAGGAGAGCTTTCATGCGGTCCGTTTCCCTGGCAGTAAAATACTCGCTCGGAATGGATATTGTGATCGCCATGGCGGCCTCCTTTCACAAAACACGGTGAAAAGTCCTCTGCATACAGTATACAGCAATCGGCACCCAGCGCTCGATGCTCAACGCTCATTGATCAGCTTAGGGCTATCGTTTTCTGTAAGGGCGGGGAACTAACAGGAAAATACTTCACGGTAGACGAAATCTGAATACTGATCACTGGTCACCGGTGGCTGGCCACCATTTACCGGTGAGTGTAGATCTAATTCTGGGAACTGATATGGGAAGGCGTCCCTGGCGAGATTCGAACTCGCGCATCTGGCTCCGGGGGCCAGCGCTCTATCCACTGAGCTACAGGGACGTTTGTAAATTAATTTTACCACCGATGAATTTCAATGAAATCCCTTTTTAACCTTCTGTTGAAGGCAGGCGATGCCGGGTAAAAATCAGTGCCCGACCAGCGGGGAAAGGGAAGCGAGTTCGGCGCGCAGGCGCTCGATTTCGGCGGCGTTGCCGCCCTCGTCGCCCATGCGGGCGAGTTGACGTTTTTTGTGGGCCAGCTCGCCGCAAAGCTGGTAGAAGCGCCAGGCGACCCTGTAACGGCCGCGGAAGAGGGCCGACAGGCGGGCGGCGGACTGGCTCCAGGCGGAGCAGGCGGTGCGGTATTGGTCGGCGGTCAGGGCGCCGCGCTGCACCTCCCCGGCCAGGTATTCTCTCAGCCAGCGGCGCTCACGGGCGGTGGCGTAGAAAATCACACCGAGCATGAAGAGCCAGCCGCTCCAGTCCAGCGCGGTGCCGAGCATCAGACCGCTCAGACCAGGGAGCAGCCCGGCCAGGGCGTTATGCAGGGCGTGGGCGGAGACAGCCAGACTCCAGCCAATGAGGGGAGCACCCAGGCGGATTGCGGCGCTGCGGCTGAAGCGGGCGGCCGATAACCCCGCACCGGTAAAGGCGGTGTAAAAGGGGTGCTGCCAGCCGACCAGCACGACACGGACGAAGGCCAGCAGGAATAAACCGCTAAAGCCATTCTGCAGGTAGCCATTGCGGTAGATGTATAAGGTGTTCTCGGCGGCGGCAAAGCCCAGGGCAGTCACGGCGGCATAGACGATGCCGTCGAGCAGGGAATCGAATTCGCTGCGGTAGCGAAGGAAGACGCCCAAGACGGCCAGACCTTTGAGGGTCTCTTCAACGAGGGGGGCAATGAGGGTCGAGGTTGCCAGTTCAGAAGCAGCCAGCGAGCCGGTGAAGGCGTAAATGCCCGCGCCGAGCAGGGAGTTGATCAGCAGTGCGCCGCCACCGGCGACAAAGGCGCCCCACAGGAAAACGCCGGCCAGCAGACGGCGAGGCTCCTTTTCGTAGCGGTCGAGCCAGTAGACAATGGCGGCGTAAGCCAGGGCGGTGGAGACGCCCAGGAAGAGGGAGAGGAGAAAGCCCACGGGTGAATTATATAAATTTAATGTGGGGATGTCGATGGATGGGATTAGCCCCACCTCCAGGCCCGGATATGAGATTAGCCTCACCCCCTGGCCCGGATACGAGATTAGCCTCACCCCCCGGCCCCCTCTCCTAAAGGAGAGGGGGAGGTAAGATGTGACGAATTGTGGGTGGGGAAGGGCGTTCTTTTTGAGGGATCAACTCTCTAAGAGAAGGGCGGTGCGCTCGACGCGGGCGGCGTGGGGGTCCAGGCCGCCGGCGGCGAGGACTTCCTCGGGGCGGCCGGTGGCCCCGGGCCGGGCGGCCAGGCGTAGATGGATGCGCGCGCGGCCATCCTGATCGGGTTCGAGCACGCGCAGGTCTTCGATCAAGGGGCGCAGGTCGTAGGATTTCTTCCGCCAGACGCGCGGAAGGCTGGTTGCAATCAGAAGGGGGGCGAAAAGGGCGGCCGCGTCGGCCGCGCCCGGGAGGTCCAACAGGGTGATGCAGTATTCGGCCGAGCGCACGCGCGTCTGCAGGGACGGCTCGTCCAGCGGTACGGGCGCAACCTCCATTATTTCCAGGCCTGGCGGCGCGCAGCGACGCAGAGCAGCCTCGATCTCGGCGAGCGGCGGGGCAAATTCCAGCCACAGGTCGGCCAGCTCGCAGCGGCTGGTAAAGCCCAGCGGAAGGGCGCAGGCGAGCTGGATGCGCACCGAGGGGCGAAAGCCCTGGCTGTAGGCGACGGGCAGGCGGGTGCGGCGCAGCAGGCGTTCCCAGACACGCTGCAGGTCCAGGTGGCCGGTCCAGCGGAGGGCTTCGCCTTTTGCGAAGGTCACGCGGATGCGCTGGAACGGCGGAACGGCTGTTTTTAAGTCAATGGGATGGCGGGGGGTGTCATCCAAGGCGAGTCAGGCGACAGCGGTAGGCTGGGGACGGCGCTGGCGGACATCGGGGCAGGCCCAGGCGGGGCCAGGATGGGCGGCGCGCAGATCGTTATAAGTCGGTAGGATGCCGCACGCCAGGCATTTCTCGCGGCAGAAGGGGCTGGAGCGCTCCTCCAGGCTGGCGCGGTATTCTTTGAGCAGGAAGGAGCGGCGCAGGCCTGTCGAGATGTGCTCCCAGGGAAATACCTCATCCTCCCCACGCGGGCGCTGGGCGTAAAAAGCGGGGTCAAGCCCGGCTTCGGCGAAAGCTGCCTGCCAGGCGTCAAAGCGGAACTGGTCATTCCAAGCGTCGAACCTGGCGCCGCGTTTCCAGGCGTAATAGATAGCCTCCGAGACGCGCCGGTCGCCGCGCGAAAGCCAGGTTTCGAGGAGCGTTTCCTCGGGGGCGGTCCAGGACAGTTTGAGGCCGGGGCTGCGCAAAGCGTGTTTCAGCAGGCTGAGTTTGGCGCGCATCCCTGCGAGGGTTTCGGCCGGGACCCACTGGAAGGGGGTGTGGGCTTTGGGCACGAAGGTCGAAACGCCAGCGGTGACGTGGGCGCGTCCGCCGATCTCCTGACGGCCGATGGCGAGCACCTGGCGGCAGAGGTCGGCGATGGCGGCCACGTCATCGAGGGTTTCGGAGGGGAGGCCGATCATGAAGTAGAGTTTGAGGCCGGTCCAACCGCGGCGGAAGATCTCGCGGGCGGTGGCGAGTAGCTGGTCGTGAGGTACGGGTTTGTTGATGATGCGGCGCATGCGCTCGGAGGCGGCTTCGGGGGCGAGGGTGAAGCCGCCGGCGGGGCGGGAGTCATGGAGGCGGTCCATCAGGTCGACCGAGAAGGATTCGATGCGCAGGGAGGGCAGGGAAATGGTGAGGCGGCGGGAGGCGAAGAGCTGAGCGAGGCGATCGACCAGGTCGAGAATATGCGCATAGTCACTAGAAGAGAGGGACAGTAAACCGACTTCTTCGTAGCCAGTGCCGTCGAGGGCGGCTTCGATGGCGTCCACGATCTGGTCGACGGGGCGCTCGCGCACCGGGCGGGTGACATGACCGGCAAGGCAAAAGCGGCAGCCGCGCGTGCAGCCGCGCATGATCTCGACCGCCACGCGGTTGTGGACCACGTCCACGGCGGGAACCAGGAAGCGGGTAAGGGGAGGGGGCAGCCCGGCCACGATGCGCTTGATCACCGGCAAGGGAGCGCGCTGGTCCAGGCGGCGCACGCGGGCCACCGTGCCGTCGGGGTGGTAATCGGCCTCGTAGAGTGCGGGGACGTACACGCCGTGAATCTGTGAAAGGGAGAGCAGCAAGTCGGGGCGACTGCCGCCGCGCTCATGCCAGGCCTGGTAGGCAGCGATCAGCTCGTGAATGACCTCCTCGCCCTCGCCGATGACGAAGGCGTCGATGAAGGCGTGCATCGGTTCGGGGTTGAAGGTCGCATGACCACCGGCAATGATCAACGGGTCGCCTTGACGGCGGTCGGCGGAGAAGACCGGCAGGCCGGCCAGGTCGAGCAGGTTAAGGACGTTGGTGTAGAGGCTCTCGTAAGGCAGGGAGAAACCGATGATGTCGAAGTCGGAAAGCGGGCGCTTGCTCTCCAGGGAGTAGAGCGGCAAGCCGGCGGAGCGCATGGCTGCTTCCATGTCGACCCAAGGGGCGTATGCGCGCTCGGCCAGTGCATCCGCGCGGCGGTTAATCTCATCGTAGAGGATGGCCAGGCCGAGGTTCGGCAGGCCGATGTCGTAAATGTCCGGGAAGACCAGCGCGATGCGGGTGCGCACGGCATCCCAATCTTTAAGAATCTGGTTCAGCTCTCCGCCGGTGTAGCGGCCGGGTTTCTGCACAGTTGGAAGGATGCGTTCCAGACGCGAGCGTACCTCGTGGGGAGTAAGCGGTATGATCACAGCAATTCCAATTTTTGATCCAGGATTTGCTCGCCAGGCCAGGAGGCTTCAACGAAGCTGGCCACCTGCTGCAGCGCCCGGCGGGTAAAATCGGGGTCATTGCTAACCAGGACACAGGCGATGACCGTCTGTTGCCACGCGTCGTTGCGATCCACCTCGGCAGCGGAGACGTTGAACTGGCGTCTTAAGCGCGCCAGAATGGGTTTGACCCGCCGGCGTTTCTCCTTGAGGGAGGTACAACCGGGCAGGTACAGGTGCAGGGTCAGCAATCCAACGCTCATCTATCTATCCTGCGGTCATTATAATCGATGCAAGCAAACCCCCAAGAGCATCTGCTCCCTGTCAAGTCGAATGATCATGTTACCGAACGCGCTACTCTTGCAGAATGATCTCCGGGCGGGTACAATCTCTGACAAATTCAATCAGGGGCCAGATAATTCATATGGAAGAGGAAATCGCCTACCAGGAAGCCCTGGATTATCTTTACAGCTTTATCGATTATAGCCTGACGAGGGCCTTTCGCTACGCACCGGAAAAGTTCAATCTGGGGCGGATGCGCCGGCTGATGGACCTGCTGGGCAACCCGCAGACGAAGTATCCGGTCATTCACGTGGCGGGCACGAAGGGCAAAGGCTCAACGGGGGCGATGATGGCCAGCGCGCTGCGCGCAGCCGGCTACCGTACGGGGTTCTACACCTCCCCGCACCTGGTGGATTACGCCGAGCGCATCCAAATCGACGGGAGCAACATCGCTCACGGCGAGCTGGCGGCGCTGGTCGAAGAGCTCAAACCAGCGGCGGCGCAAATCGAGGCGGTGACCACATTCGAGCTGACGACGGCGGCGGCCTTCCTGCACTTCGCCCGGAAAGGCGTGGACGCGGCGGTCATCGAGGTCGGGTTGGGCGGACGGCTGGACGCGACCAATGTGGTCGATCCGCTAGTGGCGGTGATCACATCGATCTCATACGATCACATGGCCGTGCTGGGAAACACGCTGACGCAGATCGCGAGCGAGAAAGCAGGCATCATCAAGGCGGGCAGGCCGGTGGTGGTGGCTCCACAAAAGAGCGAGGCGTTCGAGGCCATCCAGCGCATCGCCGAAGAGCGCGGCGCGCCACTGGTCGTGGTAGGCAAAGATTACCACTACGCGGCCTGGTCGCACTCCCTGGATGGGCAGACCATGCTGGTATGGCCGGAGGCGGACCAGCCGCTGGTGGACGAGTTCATCGAAAGCGGCGGGCGAGCCCAATGGGAGCCGGTACGGCTCAATCTGTCGCTGCTGGGCTTCCACCAGGTACAGAATGCGGCCACCGCTTATGCAGCGTTGCAGGTTGCCCGTCGGTCAGGGCTCGAGATTAGCGAGGCGGCCATTGCGCGCGGATTTGCGGAGACAGTCTGGCCGGCGCGCTTCGAGGTGCTGCGACGCAACCCGCCGGTGATCATCGATTCGGCGCATAACCGCGATTCGGCGCTGCGCTTGCGCCTTGCGCTGGACGATTACCTGCCTGGCCAGCCGGTGATCCTGGTGTTTGGCGCCTCAGAGGATAAAGATGTGGCGGGGATGTTCACAGAGCTGCTGCCACGCGTTCAGCGGGTGGTCGCCACCCAATCGGTACACCCACGGGCCATGGAAGCTGAGCAGTTGGTAGCGCTGGCCCACCAGGCCGGGACGCCGGCGCAGGCGATTGTACCGCTGGAGGACGCGCTGGTACGCGCGCTCGAGTGGGCGGGTTCGGTATCAGCGGTGGTGGTGGCGGGCAGCATTTTCGTGGCGGCGGCCGCCCGCGAGGTATGGAGCCGCTTACCAATGGCCATTCGCTCGGCCAATGGAGTAGGGGAAATCGGTCGCGATTAGAGGTACCGGTAAACCAGGGGTTCAGCGTTGAGCCCTGAGGAGGAGAAAAGGTTAGTCTTATGAAAGGTGATGATTGGACTCAGCGGCCAGAAGAGGATGAAGATTACGCCAACGTGCTCCACCAGCGCACGGAAGAGCTGTACCGCATTCCCAATGCTGAACCAGACGCCGAAGGCCTGATCGAGTGCGGCGTGCTGGTGCTGCGGGATCTGGTGGTCTTCCCCCACATGGTTTCCCCGATCTTTATCGTGCCGGGCCCAACGCTGCTGGCGATCCAGGAAGCGCAAATGAACTTCCAAACGGTGATCGCGCTGACGCAAAAGGACGCGGATGTGGACGAGCCCACTCCGGATGATTTCCTGCCTATTGGTGTGGAAATGGCGGTGGGCCGGCTGTTGAGCATGCCCGATGGAAACAGCTCGGCGTTGGTGCAAGGTCGGCGGCGGGTGCAGGTGGTCGAGTTCGTGCAGACTTCTCCGTATTTCATCGTGCGGGCGAGGCCGATCGAAGAACCGGTCGATGTTAATCGCGAGATTGACGCGCTGATGCGCACTTCGCGGGACCTGTTTGAGAAGTGCGTCCAGCTCGACCGCAGCCTGCCAGATGAAGCGCACCTGTATTCGATCAACATCAGCGAGCCGGGCTGGCTGGCGGATATGATTGCCACCGCCATATCGCTGCCGCTGAAAGAGCGTCAGGCATTGCTAATGATGCCCGATCCAGTCGAGCGGTTGAAGCGGGTGAATCGCCTGCTGGCTCAGGAACTGGACGTGCTGCAGCTCGAGGATGAGATACAGAACCGCGTGCAGAGCGAAGTGGACCGCAGCCAGCGCGAGTTTTATTTGCGTGAACAGATGAAAGCCATTCAGACCGAACTGGGCGAGGCCGACATCTGGACGCGCGAAATCAACGACCTGCGCAGCAAGGTTGAGCAGCGGGCTCTGCCGGACGAGGTGCGCGCCCAGGCGCTGAAGGAAATCGAGCGGCTGTCGCAGATGCCGCCGATGGCGCCCGAAGTGGGCATCATTCGCACCTATGTGGACTGGATTCTCGATCTGCCATGGACCGAGTGCACCGAAGACAATCTGGACGTGCGCCACGCGGCCGAGGTGCTGGAGCAATACCATTACGGGTTGGGCAAAGCCAAGGATCGCATCCTGGAATATATCGCCGTGCGCAGCCTGCACCCCAAGAAATTGCGCCAGCCGATCCTGTGCTTCGTCGGGCCACCGGGGACGGGGAAGACCTCGCTTGGCCGCTCGATCGCCGAGGCTCTGGGGCGCAAGTTCGTGCGGCTATCGCTGGGCGGGGTGCGCGACGAGGCCGAGATACGCGGTCATCGGCGCACTTATATTGGGGCGTTGCCGGGGCGCATCCTGCAAACCATGCGCCGCGCCGGGACGGTCAATCCCCTGTTCATGCTGGACGAGGTGGACAAGCTGGGCAGCGACTTTCGCGGAGACCCTTCGGCGGCGCTGCTGGAAGTGCTTGATCCCGAGCAAAATTTCTCCTTCTCCGACCACTACCTGGAGCTACCCTACGACCTGTCGCGAGTGTTGTTCATCACCACGGCCAACTCGCTGGGCAGCATTCCGCCCGCCCTGCTGGACCGCATGGAGGTGATCGAATTTCCTGGCTATATCGAGGAAGAGAAGATGGAGATCGCCCGCCGCTTCCTGATTCCGCGCCAGCTCGAAGAAAGCGGATTGGAAGCAGGCGAGGTGGTGCTGCAGAAAGATGCGCTGAGGCACATCATCCGCGAGTACACTTATGAGGCGGGAGTTCGCAATCTGGAGCGGGAGATCGGGCGGATGTTCCGCAAGGTAGCGCGGTACAAGGCTGAGAAGCGGCGCTTCCACAGGCGACTTACGGCTGTCACCGTCGAGCGTTATCTGGGTCCGCCGCAATATTTTGATACGGAAGCCGAGCGTGAAGACGAGATTGGTGTGGCAACAGGCATCGCCTGGACCGAGAACGGCGGCGAGATCATGCCGGTCGAAGTGTTGATTTTAGAAGGGAAAGGTAATTTGCAAATCACCGGCCAGGTTGGGGAGGTCATGCAGGAGTCGGCACAGGCGGCGCTGTCGTATTTGAAGTCGCGCTCGCGTCAACTCCACCTTGACCCGGATATGTTCGAACGGCTGGATGTACACATCCATATTCCGGAAGGGGCTATCCCAAAGGATGGGCCCAGCGCGGGGATCACCATTGCCACAGCGCTGATCTCGGCTTTCACCGAGCGCGCGGTGTACAAGGATGTCGGCATGACCGGCGAGATCACCCTACGCGGGCGGGTGCTGCCTATCGGAGGGGTGCGCGAAAAGGTGCTGGCCGCCCACCGCGCCGGTCTGAAAACGGTGGTCTTGCCGGAACGCAATCTGAAGGATTTGGTGGACGTACCCAAAAAGGTGCGCACGGACCTCAGGATCGTGCCAGTCACTCATATGGATCAGGTGCTGGAAGTGGCGCTGCACCCGGAAGGAGAAAAGCCGCCATCCCGTCACCGCAAGGCATCATCGAAGAAGGACGAGGGCGAGAAAGAGCCAGCGGTCGAAAGAGCCTGAGAGGCGGAAGCCTGGGACGATGGATGAAAAAAACCCCACACGCGGAAGCGGTGGGGTTTCATCTTGCGCGGTCAATTCATTCAGATTGGGGCGGAGGGTTGTCCACGTGCTGGCGCTCTGCCTGGAGAGTGCGGATGCCGTTGCGGACCTGGGTCAGCAGGCGTTCCATTTCCATCTCCAGGCTGGTGAGGGTATCCAGCACGTACTGATCGGCTTCGCGACGGGTGGCTTCCGCCTCAGCGCGCGCCTGAGCGATGATCTGCTCGGCACGGGCCTGGGCGGCACCGACGATAGGATCGCGCTCGAGCATTTGTTTCTTTTCTTCACGGGCAAGCTGGAGGGTACGGTTGGCCTCTTCCTGGGCCTGGGCAAGAACCCGGTCGCGCTGGTTCAGGAGCTGCTGGGCCTTTTTCACCTCTTCGGGAATAGATACCCGCATCTGGTCTATCAAATCGAGCATGCGATCCTCATCCACGATGACGCTGTGGGTGAACCAGATAGGCCGGCTTTCGTTAAACAACTCCTCGAGTCGATCGATCAAATGCTGGATATCCATTGCGTCCTCCGCATCATCCTACACGGATTTGGGTGCAACATCCAAGCCAAAGTTTAGACGGTTTGTTCCAAAACGTCAAATTAATCGCGCAAGGAAATGATCGGTACTACCTGCTGCCCGTCTCCGAGTTCTCGAAGGCGCTCCTTTAGAGCCTGGGCAACAAAAGGCGGCACCATGCTGCTCACGTCGCCATTCAGCAAGGCGATCTCGCGCACGGTCGAAGAAGAGAGGAAGGTGTGCTCCTCGCTGGTAATCAAGGCCATGATCTCGATGTCGGGAGCGAGGCGGTGATTGGCGAGGGCCATGCGGAACTCGTGCTCGAAGTCCGAAAACACACGCAGGCCGCGCACGATCACCTGGGCGTCGATGGAACGGCAGAATTCTACTGTCAGCCCGCTATAGCCCATCACTTTGACTTTCTGCTGGCCTTCGAACGCTTTTTGGACCAGCGCCAGGCGCACTTCTGGTTGAAAGAGGAGATTCTTCAATGGACGGTCGTAAACAGCCACGACCAACTCGTCGAAAAGGCGGGCGGCGCGCATGGCGATGTCGATGTGCCCGTAATGGATGGGATCGAAGGTGCCGGGAAAAACCGCGCGAATCATTTAACTGATATCTCCTTTGCCGTCGCTCCAGAATCGCTCCAGAGTGGACAGCAGATTTTGATTTTCCGGATCCTGCAGGCCAGGATCCCGTGCAAAGAGCGCCTGAGCCTGCTCGCGCGCTTTTTCGATCAGGCGCACATCGGTCAGGTTAGCAAGTCGCAGCTCGGAGAAGCCCGATTGGTGCGTGCCGAGGAATTCACCCGGTCCGCGCTGCTGCATGTCGTGCTCAGCCAGGACAAAGCCGTCATTGGTCTCGGCCATCACCATGAGGCGCTCATTTTCGACGGCGTCCTCGGTATCCGGGATGAGCAGGCAGAAGGACTGGGCGTTGCCGCGTCCGACCCGGCCGCGGAATTGGTGGAGCTGCGCGAGTCCGAAGCGGTTGGCACCCTCGACGAGCATGACGGTGGCGTTTGGCACATCCACACCCACCTCGACCACCGATGTGGACACAAGCAGATGGTAATGGCCATCGCGGAAACGCGCCATAACCTCGTCTTTTTCCTCAGGTTTCAGCCGGCCGTGTAGAAGGCCGACGCGGTAACCAGGGAAGACCTCGCGCTGCAGCCGTTGGTATTCCTCGACTGCGGCGAGCTCGCCGTCGCCTGTACTTTGCTCGACCAACGGGTAGATGATGAAAACCTGGTGCCCTTCACTGATCTGGGCGTTGATCAGGCGGTAAGCACGCTCGCGCTCGCGAGGTGAAAGCACGTACGTTTTTACCATCTGACGGCCAGGGGGCATCTCATCCATCACGGTCAGGTCCAGGTCACCGTAGACGGTCAAGGCAAGCGAGCGCGGGATTGGCGTGGCAGTCATCACCAGGAGATGGGGGTTTTCGCCCTTGGAGCGCAGGCGGGCGCGTTGTGATACCCCAAAACGGTGCTGCTCATCGACCACGACCAATTGCAGGCGTTGGAAGGTAACCGGGTCTTCGAGCAGCGCGTGGGTACCGACGACCAGCTTGATACTCCCATGCGCCAATCCCTGACGGATGTCCTCTTTCTCTGCCTCAGGTGTATCGCCAACCAGCAAGCGGATTTCGGCGGGTTGAAGCGGCGCGCCTTCGCCCTGTGCAAGGATGGTCAGCAGATTGCGATAGTGCTGCTCGGCCAGGATGCCGGTGGGCGCCATCAACGCAGACTGGACGCCGTGACGGGCCACCATGGCGATGGCGAGCGCGGCGATGACCGTCTTGCCGGATCCCACATCGCCCTGCAGGAGGCGGTTCATAGGGCTGCCGGAGGCCAGGTCCTGGCGCACCGCTGCGAGGGCGCGCCGCTGAGCTTCGGTAAGGGGAAAAGGCAGGCGGTTGATCTGGGCGTCCAGCCATTCCTGGGGCGTCTCAAACGTCTGCGCTGCGGCAGACTGCCAGGCGAGCTTCTGGCGCAACACACCCAGTTGGAGCAGGAAAATTTCATCGAAGGCCAGGCGGTGGCGGGCAGCCTCGAGCTGCCCGACGCTGTCGGGAAAATGGATCTGGCGCAAGGCGTTTGGCAGGTCGATCAAGCCAGCCTCGCGGCGGATGGTCTCGGGCAGGAAATCCGCTATTCTTGGCGCCCAAAAGCTGACCGTATCGTGCAGGATACGGCGCACGAGGCGCTGGTTGAGGTTGGCGGTCAACGGGTAAACGGGCACGATGCGGTTGGTGTGCAAAAGTTCCTGATCGAGCTGTTCCCAATCGGGGTGGTTCATCACCAGGCGACCGAGGTATTGCTCGATCTTTCCCGAGAGAGAGACGGGGGTGTTCGGACGCAGTCGGTTGACCAGCCAGGGTTGGTTGAACCAGGTTACGCGCAGGGAGCCCGATCCGTCGGTGATGATGGCTTCGGTGACCTGGAGCTGGCCGCCGCGCAGCGGGCGGTTTACGATGCTTTGTACACTGCCAATGACGGTGACCTCTTCGCCGTATTGCAGGCGCGAGATCGTCTTTAACTGGCTGAAGTCGTCGTAGCGGCGTGGAAAGAAGTAAAGCAGGTCGCCCAGGGTGTGAAGGCCGAGCTGGCTGAGCGTCTGGGCATGGCGCGGGCCGATGCCGGAAAGAACCGTCAAAGGAGCATTCAGGCCCACTGGGCCATCCGGCAGGATGCGGCCGTGGGGCTGGGGACGATGACGCGGGTGGGGAATATCGTTCACCAGAGCCTGGCTGCGCTCGGCTCGAGGCGGATGCGAGTCGCCCCCATTTCGCGGCGGGAAAGATGGCTCGATCTCGCCGCGCGCAGCCGACGGCGGGAGTTCGGCCAAGTTCAGGTCGGGGAGGGAATTGAGGTTACTCTGGGCGGCGGATTTGGCCTGCAGGGAGCGCCACAACTCGCGCAGGGAAGCCGCCCGCGCCGGCGGATCCAGTTCCGGGTAGGAGCGGAGGCAGGGCAATACGGTCTGGATGATCTCCTCAGGAAGGCCATCGGCGCGAGCCTCGGCCTCCCAAGCGGGGAGGATCTTATCCAGGCCGCCCACCACGGCACGGTTGTCGAAGCCGCGCTCGGATTCCAGTTTGAAAAACTTGTTCAGCTTTTCCAGGGATAACTGCATTTGGTTATTGTACCTCTTGTACCCCGAGTTGTACGGAATCGATTTTACCTGATCGGCGCAAGGTTGGCAACGATCCGTATTCGGTGACATGATCCTTTGACCTAACAGACGCTCCTGCCAGGGGTCTTAGGTGAACAGTGTTGGCACGAAGAGGGACAGCGCCGGTGGAACCGCCTGAAGGGCCGCTGATGCGCGGCTCAGCCAGCGTTACGACATCGACCAGCGGATGAAGGGAATCAGGTAAAGCGGGTGTTCCAGTCACGCACGAGGCACAAGCCGATCACAAGCTAGTGGTCGGAAGGAAGCTCGAGGGCGAAAAGGCCGAAGGTGTGCGGACCGAAGAGTGTGGCCATCGGCAGGCCGATGGGATGCTCGCTGAAAGGCGTACCGGGGAAGTTCTCGGCGGAGTGTTCGCGCAGCATGCGAGCTTCATGCGGAAGCGGCGGGACGCTCTGGACCACAGCTATATGGTAGAGGTCGGTGAACTCGTCCAGGAATTCCTGAAAGAAATCGGTCAGATGGCGAAAATTGCGGGCCTTTTCCAGGCTAGTGAGGACGCCGTCTTCCAGGGTGAAAATGGGCAAGAGGTTAAGCATCTCGCCGACGATCCCCTGAGCCTGGCCAAGGAAGCCTGCCTGGTAGAGATAGCTCAATCCAGGGATGCAGAAGACGGTGTAGATATGAGGGATCAAACCGCGCAGCAGCCGCTCGATTTCAATGGCGCGGGCACCGCGGGCGGCTGCCTCGGCGGCGGTCTGCACCAGCACGCCGAGACCGATCGAGATCGTTTGCGAATCGATGATTTGAACAGACGTGCGGCCACGCACACTGGCCGCGGCTTTGTGGGCGAGCGAAGCGACAGGATGAAGGGCTGAGGAGATGAAGATCGCCACGATCTCGCTGTAGGTCTGTCCCATGGCAAGGAAGATGCGCTGCAACTCTTCGACGGAAGGCGGAACCAGGCGCGGTTGGAGACTATGGCGCGCACTGGAGGGCAGGCTGCTGACTTTCAACTCCCGCCCATCGCCATAAATTTGCTGGCCGAGCTGAACACGCAGCGGGATGAGGGTAATCAGCTCGCTGCCGGGAAAGCTGGGTCTGGAGAATTGCACACTGGTATCGGTAAGGATGCCGACGGATGCCATACGTCATTCGATGGAAATAATGAACTGGTAGTGCGGTTGGCCCCCTTCGTGGACTTCGATCTCGTGGGAGGGGTATGCGGCGCGGATCTTATCGGCCAGGGAGTTGACCGATTGTCTGTCCAAACCGTCGCCGTAAAACAGGGTGATGCGCTCGTATTCGTCGGTTCTGGCGCGGGCGAGCAGGCCCAGGCAGGCATCTTCCAGTGATGGCGCCGCGTAGACCAGCTTGCCATCCAGCAAGGCGATCACCTGACCTTTTTTGACCTTAACGCCGTTGATTTCGACCGTACGGGTTGCAATGGTGATCTCACCGGTGACCACCTGTGAAAGGGCCTCTTCCATTTCTTTAACCACAGTGTCGTAATTGCCATCGGGGGTCAGCCGCAGCATGGCCGCCAATCCTTGCGGGACGGACTTACTTGGCACGACTGTCACCTTTTTCACCGTCACGTTGGCGGCCGACTGGGCGGCAAGAAGGATGTTCTTGTTGTTTGGCAGGATGATGATCTTATCGGTGGGCAGGTTCTCGAAGGCTTTGAGGATTTCTTCGGTGCTCGGGTTCATGGACTGTCCACCGTTGACGATAGCCGCCGCACCGAGGCTGGCGAATATGCGCGAGAGGCCGGGCCCAGGTGAGACGACCACGACGGCGATCTGGCCCGGCTCGACTTTGGCCAGGGGTGCATGCCCTGCTTCACCCTGCCGATCGTCGACTTGAGCGGTCAGGTTTTCGATCTGGACGCGGGTGATGGTGCCAAGGTTTTCGGTGTACTCGATCGGACGGAAGCGTTTTTCGGTGGGCACGTGGATGTGCATGCGGTAGATGCCATCCCCTTCGCCGACCTGAATAGAAGTACCGAGCTGGGAGAGATGGTTATAAAAGTCCTCCAAATCGAGCGGCTGGTGGGGTCGGAAGTCGATGACCACTTCATAATCCTGGCCCGGTTCGACGGATTCACGGGCGCTTTCGATGGACATGGCCGCCAGCGGCTGGACAGTTAGAGCAGGAGTATCGAGAGGCAAACCTTTGACCTGACGGAGCATTCCTTCGAGCAAATAGAAAAGGCCTTTGCCACCCGAATCGACCACCCCGGCCTGCTTGAGGATGGGAAGCAGCTCAGGGGTGCGCCTGACCGATTCATCGGCCGCAGCCACCACGCGCTCAAGGATGACATGGATATCGTCGGTTTCTGCGATGGCCTTCTCGGCTTCGCTGGCTATGTCCTTAGCGACTGTCAGGATGGTGCCTTCCACCGGGCGGACGACGCCCTTATAGGCGGTGTTGCGGCCTTCGTGGAAAGCGCGCACCAACATGGCGGCATCCATGGTCTCGAGGTTGTCGAGGGCGCGGGCGAAACCGCGCCAGAGCTGGGAAAGGATCACACCGGAGTTGCCGCGGGCGCCCATCAGTGCACCCTGGGCGATGGCATGGGCCATCTTACCCACATTTGTCTCGCCCAATTGGGCGATCTCGTTATAAGCAGCCTGCATCGTCAGCACCATGTTGGTGCCCGTGTCGCCATCGGGGACGGGGAAGACGTTCAGGGCGTTGACGGTCTGCTGGTTGGTGCGCAGCCAGGTCAATCCAGCCTCGATCAATTTTTTCAAAGCCAGACCGTCGATGGTTTTTTGGCCCGACCTCATCTCCCTGGGCTGTCCGGTATGTAGTCTATGCTCGACACTCATGCTGCACCTGATAATCCAACGATGGATGATGGCATGACGATACCCATGTTCTAGTCAAGATCACTGACACGCAGGCCGCGCACGTGCACGTTGACGGTTTTTACCGGGATGCCGATCGTCTTTTCGACCTGGTAGCGAACGTTCTCGGAGACGCTGGAGGCAACCATCTTGATGCGTGTGCCGTATTCGACGATGATGTAAAGATTTATTTCCAGATCATTACCGTCATAGCGGATATCGACGCCGAGGGTGGGGTCTTTCACCAGCACATTGGAGATGCCTTCCGCCAGATTTTTAGCGGCCAGGCCAACAACCCCGTACGATAGCACGGCCGCCTGATACGCTACGGTGGCAATAGCTTTATGCGAAATGTAAATGTTGCCGAGCGGGTTCGTTCCTTCAGTCATCTCTTGTCCTTTATTAAAAACCATCGTCCTTGAAAAGCGATGCGCTTTATGGTAGAATCGCGTTCTGCAGTACAGGCAGTGCCATTTATCTCTGGCGCTCCACCAGTCATCATTCTGAAAGGACGTGGCAATAAGATGGCGAAATGCGACCGCTGTGGTAAAACGACGACCTTTGGGCACAACCGCAGTTTCTCACTGCGGGCCACCCGGCGCACTTTCCGACCCAACCTGCAGCGGGTGACCGTGATCGAGAATGGGCGAAAAGTACGCAAATTGCTGTGCGCCAAGTGCATCAGGACTTTGGTAAAGAGCGCCTAATAATATTTATTTGCGGCAGAAATCGCGGCGCAAGCCGTGATTTTTGTTTAAGCTGGAACACTGTCGCGCAGCGCCTTGATGCCGGCAGCTATCCCCTCTGGGTGATGGAAGATGGCCGTGGCCGAAACGATCACGCGAGCTCCGGCTTCATAAACCTGGGGCAGTGTTTCGGCGGTGATACCCCCGTCGACCTCGATGCGCGCTTTCGCTCCAATTGCCGCGATCATCTGGCTGACTTCGCGCACCTTCGCGACGGTTTCGGGGATGAATTCCTGCCCTGAATATCCCGGATTAACGGTCATCACCAGCACCAGGTCCACCAGATGGAGGACGTCACGGATGAGAATGGCCGGTGTGCCAGGGTTGATGACCACACCTGCGGTGCAGCCCGCCTCGTGAATCATCTGGATGGTGCGGAAGATGTGCGGGCAGGTTTCGATCTGAACGCTCAGGTTGCTGGCGCCGGCTTGGGCAAAATCCTGGATGTACCGCTCTGGCTCCTCGATCATCAGGTGCACATCGATGGGCTTGCGGGTGATGCGGCGCACATGCTCAACGATGAACGGTCCCATGGTGATATTAGGGACAAAGTGGCCATCCATCACGTCGACATGGATCCAATCCACGCCACCGGCTTCCAGATCGTGCAACTCAACCGCTAATTTGGAAAAGTCCGCCGAAAGGATGGATGCTGAGATTATCATACCCATAAAATCATCACCGTGAGATAGGGTTAAGGTAGAACCAGATCGCCAGCCAAAAAGGGATCAATCCGCCGACAGCGACGACGGCCAACAGGCCCAGGCCGACGGTCACCCAATCGATGTCGAAGAAGCGTTCGGTGATGGAGCCCGCATCTTCGACGGAGGGTTCCGGCGTGGGGCTATCCGCAGGTTGAGCGGGGACGGCGGGCGGATGAGCGGCCTGGCTAAAGGTGATCAGCACCCTGCCCATCTGATCAGCAGTGCGGTAACGGGCAGAAGGCTCTTTGGAGAGGACCTTGAGGATGATCTGATCCAGGGCAGGCGGGATTTCCGGGTTGAGCTGACTGGGAGAGCGGGGAAGGGACTCACGGTGAAGGCGGGCCAACTCGGCGGCGTCCTGCGCGACGAAGGGAAGCTGGCCGGTGAGCATTTCGTAAAACACCACGCCGAGGGAATACACATCTGAGGCGGGGGAGGGCGGACCGCCGGCTGCCTGCTCGGGCGAAAAATATTGCGGCGAGCCCCACACAACCTCGGACTGCTCGTCCGGCTGGATGGTGGACAGGGCGCGGGCGATGCCGAAATCAGTTACCTTGAGGCGCTGGTCGGGTGTGACGAGCATATTGTGGGGCTTAATGTCGCAGTGGACCAGGCCGGCGCGGTGGGCGTAGCCGACGCCGGCGCAGGCCTGCACAATCAGATGGATGGCCTCGTCAACGGTAAAGCGGCCGCGCTGCTTCATCAGGGTTTTCAGGTCGGTGCCGGGGACGTATTCCATAACGATGAACAGACGGCCGTTGTCGAAGCCGAAGTCGTGCACGGTGACGATATTGGGATGGGAGAGATTGGCGGCCGCCCTGGCTTCCTGCCGGAAACGCTCACAAAAGGCGTCATTTCGGGAATAATCTTCGCGTAAAATTTTAATAGCGACCGGGCGTTCCAGCATCAGGTCGCGGGCGCGGTAGACGAGCGCCATCCCTCCAGAGCCGAGTTTTTGTTGGAGCTGATAGCGGTTATTGAGCAGGGGAACTTCTGAGGCAAGCTGTTCCATAAATTCGAGAGGATTATATCATATCGGCGGGGCGCCTATTTGCTTCGGTTATAATTGTTTCACTCATCTCGGTTTCGGAGGAAAAGATGGGCTTTCGACGGGAGAACCCGCTGCAAGGGCTCCTGACGAGGATACCGCTGGCGTTGCTGGCCGGGTGGGGTCGCCAAAGGAGGCGTGGGCGTTCGCTCGGCTGGTATGGGGAGGGATATTGGCTGCCGGTTTGATCGGGCAGGCGCCAAGCATCTGGCTTCAGGGGCGCGCATGCCAATCGCCGCACGCGGGTCATCGGAGGGCGAATCGCACTGATTTGTGGCTCCTCGCTGCGGGTGATTTATCCGATCGCGGAGCTGGCCTTTTTTCTTTTACAGCTTGAGGCAGATGTCTTTATGCGCAAACGGTCCTGGTTCGCTGGCTTTCTTTCTGGATGGGTCATTCTGGGTGGGATCGTCCTTGCCATTGTACTGCTTATTGGCGTGGGGATGTTGGTTTTCCTCTCCCGGCCGGCTCCAGTGGGGGGCGCAGCCCTGCCCGCGGCCATCACCATGATACCGGCGCCCACGCTGACGCCGCCGGTGGTTTTCCCGACGGCGGCGATCACCGCAACAGCCACACCGGGAAGCTCCGCAAATGGGGATATTCAGGTGGGGGCGTTTGTGCAGATCACCGGCACCGGCGGAGAGGGATTGCGGTTGAGGTCTGAACCAGGCATAACCGGCACGCCGCTGTTCCTGGGGATGGACGAAGAGGTTTTCAAAGTCGAAAATGGCCCGCGCCAGGCCGACGGCTATACCTGGTGGTACCTGGTCGCTCCATACGACGACAAGCGCAGCGGATGGGCGGCATCGAATTATCTTTCCGTCATCCAGCAGCCCTGAACTATACCGAAAAAGGCTTGCTTTTTGGTGATATAGCGCCTATAGTTGATTCTGCCAAGTCGGGAGAGGCAAGTTTCGAGATGAGCGAAAGAGTGCCAATATCGATCACCGCCGACCGCAATGCACGCGAGATGACCATCATCTGGAGCGACGGGCATACGAGTGTCTATCCATTTGGGCTGCTGCGCGCCGCCTGTCCATGCGCGAGCTGCCGGGGGGGTCACGAATATATGTCCACCGAGCCCGACCCGGCGGTGTTCGAACAGAGCATGGAAGACAGTCCGGCCACCCGCATGCGCAGCCTCGAAGAGGTCGGCTCCTATGCGATCACGATCGAATGGGAGGATGGCCATCACTACGGCATCTACAACTGGCATTATCTGCGCGCTCTGTGTCCATGCGAGACCTGTCGGAAGGAATTTGGTTATGGCGGATGATGCGCTAGATGACGTTTACTCGTTTGCCGAACGGACTTACATACGGATGCAGGCGAGCGAAGTACTGCTGCGCTGTTTGGAGGACGTCAGCGCCGCGCCGATGCATCGGGTGGTCGAATCGCTCCTACTGACGAGCCAGGACAGTCTGGATTTGCTGCGCGAAATCCTGGCGGAAACCAGCGCGCGCAAATCCCAGGTACGCGAAGACATTCAACAAGTATTTAATGGCCTGAAAACCAACCTGGCGAGCTACGGCGTGCATCTCAGGCGAATTCGCCAGCCATTTGCGCTGATCACCACCAACTCCATGCGTTTCTTGAAGTTGCTGCGCACGCAGGGGGTGGTGGATGAAGAGCCGCAGGCGGCCTGCATGCGCCTGTTCGAAGACGCGCGCGAGCTGATGGCCAGCCTGGGTCTGCGTTACAGCCTGCTGGATGAGATGGAGAAATATCTGGAAGACTGGTTGTGGGGGGCGATTTACCAATCTTTACACAACACACGCAGAGATGTTCGACCTCCCGCACAGCACTGGGTTTTGTAGGTCGGCGGATTCGATGGTGGGGAAACAGTTCTACTAACAGGCTGTCATTATCTGGTTGTTTATATTATCATCTAAGTGTGGCCTCTTCAGTTAATTTCTCACAACGATCCGGCGAATGGCTGGACAGAAGAGGAGAACCATTTCAATTGTTACCAGGAGGTTTTAGCTATGTCAGAGGAAACAATTTCCAGACCAATCAGTATACCGCGGCTGAATGAGCCGGCGCCCGAGTTCGAAGCGGTCACAACGCACGGAATGCTACGACTTTCGGACTTCCGCGATTCATGGCTGATCCTTTTCTCGCACCCGGCGGACTTCACGCCGGTGTGCACCACGGAATTCATCGCCTTCGCCCAAATTTATCCCGAGCTAAAGAAGCGCGGTGTGGAGCTCCTCGGCCTCAGTGTGGACAGCGTTTATTCGCATATTGCCTGGGTGCGCAACATCGAGGAAAAGACGGGGGTGAAAATTCCTTTCCCGGTCATTGCGGACCTGAACAAAGAAGTGGCTACGTTGTATGGCATGATCCAGCCGGGAGCGAGCAAGACCGAGGCGGTGCGGGCGGTTTTCTTTATCGATCCGAAAGGGATTTTACGGGCCATGATCTATTACCCGCTGACCACCGGTAGGAACATGGACGAGATTCTGCGGGTGATCGATGCACTGCAGACCAGCGACAAATACCAGGTGTCCACACCGGCCAATTGGAGACCGGGGGATAAAGTCATCGTGCCGGCGCCGAACACGGTCGAGATGGCGGAGGAACGGGTCAAAGCCCCGTATGAGGTGATCGATTGGTATCTTGCCAAGAAGACACTGGAGTGAGCCATGGCGTGTTTAAATCCCGATGGCACGCTGACAGCTTCGGCTATTGCGTTGTTGAAAGCGCTGACCCAGGCTGGCACACCGCAGGAAGCGGCTGAGCGCACCGGTTTACCGCTGTACCGCATCCGCAGCAGCCTGCGCGAATTGGTCGAGGCGGGGTTGTTGGAGGAAAGCGAGGGCAGCTATCATACGACCCCGTCTGGAATGCAGAGGATCACTTAGGGCATTCGAAAGGAGAAAATCAGGAAGGCGAAAGGTCAGAGCTGCCCGCTCCGCAAGTGGGCAGCTCTTTTATTTTTTCTTGCGACCGCGAACCAAAAATAAGGCAGCGCTACCGGCAGCTGCAGCCAAAAGGCCCAAACCAACGGCGGCCTGGAGTACGGTTTTTGGCTCCATACCGGGCATGACTACTTGGCCGTCGCCGTATGCTTTAAAGAGCTGGCCCCAGGGGGTTTGCAGGGCCGCCTGTACACGCTTGCGCCCCACGAAAGGATACCAGTACACGTTGTGATAAAAATTACTGGCGAAATAGCTCCACGGGACCAGGGGGCTCTGCAGCAGCAGTTTCTCGAACGGCTTCAGCGGACCGTAGTAGATCATTTTTTGGCCGCGGGAGGCGAAAGTGTCTTCCTGCTTGAAATTCCAGGGCTCTTCCTGCGAGATGTCATAGCCCAGTATTTCGATCTCCCTGGGATCGCCGACACCCAGCTCCTTCTCGTGAGCGAGACGGATGAAAGGGATAGAGAGCGGATCGAAGCCCTGGAGTCGGGCAGAGACCGCATCGATGGCTACCTGATCGGCTGAGGCGAGGAGGATGTTCTTCTCGTGCCAGCGCATGGCGCGCGGCCCCGGGCCATCGCCGGCGAAAGTGCCATCCATCAAGGCGAAAATGCCAGGGTGGATATCCTGCTGGATAGTCAGGAGATCAACCAGCGTTTCGTGGATGACGCTATGGGTCCAGTGTCGGTTACGGTGGAGCAGGCCGCCAAAGGCATTTTTCATCGCTCCGGTGATGGTGGTGAAGACGTGGGTTTTGACCGTTGGCAGGTGAACGATGTTTTTACCTACCAGCGCCTTGGGGATAAAGATGCCTTCGGGGTAGACTTTGTCGAGCACCAGCAAGGGCTGCTTAGGCTCGTAGCGCACCCATTCGAACTGTTCTTCATACAAATAAATACAGGGCACGCCATACTGGTCGGTGACGAAGCGATGCTTATTATTAAACTCGCCAATGCGCGTATCGACCACGACGGTGTCGTTGTGGAAGCCAATCAGGTCTTTGTAGCCCGCCTTGCGCAACGTGCGGATGGCGCCTTCCAACTGCCAGGGGGTGGTGGAGCAAGCCGGATACCAGGTCTGCCAGGAAATGTTGATTTTCAAGCCGGTCGTCACGTCCTTGGACAGGGCCTGCTCGAAACCAGCCAGCTTCATCACCTGTTCGATGTCATCCAGCACGGTTTCGGGTCGGGTCTTGATGACCGCCACTTTGCCTTTGCCTGGGAAATTGGCCATGGTATGCGCCTCTGGTCTGAGCTATTTTCTGATAACTTTCAGGTTTCCGCCCAAATCACATTCTGACCGCCATTGTACTTCAAGGCGAGGCGGGTGTCCAGAAAGTGAAAAATCACGCCGCGCCCTGCACCTCTGATGCAGGAACTATGCTAAACCATATTGACCTCATGCATACTGGCTGGCGGGGGCTGGGTATATGTTGCAATTCGCTGAGTTGCTGCATATAATCAATCTATGTAGTATCAACCCGGTCAATGGTCACCGTTAATCTACTGCGCTTTGCGAGATACATTAAACCTGACACTTAAGAAATGAGCTTGTGAGGGTTAAAATCGATATATATGCGCAGTAGCCTGGATATGTATTCCCGGCCACAGCCGAGCGTCAGGTCAACGATTCGGGGAAGCGATTAATCAGGATGATTCCGGCCGGCCGCGGGTACATTGACTGACCGAACGGAGGAGCCCTCTGGAGACGCAACACATCACTCAACGATTCAGCGCTGGACAGGGACCAGAGCAGCAACTTCAACCCGGCGTCACACTGGAAAACCGTTATCTGATCCAGGAAGTGATCGGGGTAGGGGGAATGGGGTCGGTATACCGCGCCCGCGACCTACATTTTCCCAATGTGGTAAAGCTGGTGGCCGTCAAAGAGATGATCAATCAGGCGCGTGATCCGGGCGTGCGCGAGACGATCGTGCAGAATTTCGAGCGCGAGGCCAACATACTGGTGACCCTCAATCATCCTGCCATTCCGCGCATCTATGATTTCTTCAGCCATGACGAACGGTCTTATCTGGTCATCGAGTTCATCCATGGCAAGGATCTCGAAGCGATCATCAATGAGGTGCAGGGGTTCCTCCCCGAAGAGCAGGTCATCTCCTGGGCCATCGAGATTTGCGACGTGCTCCAGTTTCTGCACACGCACAAACCTGAGCCGATCATCTTTCGGGATATGAAGCCATCCAATGTGATGGTCAACCAATTTAATCACATCGTGCTAGTCGATTTTGGGATTGCCAAGATCTTCAAGGCTGGTCAAAAAGGGACGATGATCGGAACGGAAGGATATTCGCCGCCCGAACAATATCGCGGCGAAGCCAGCCCTTTGGCCGACATTTATGCTCTTGGAGCGACGCTGCATCACCTTTTAACCAAGCGCGATCCGCGGCTCGAACCGCCTTTTACCTTCTCGGAGAGACCCATCCGCCAAATTAACCCGCAAGTCTCGGCTGAGCTGGAGGCGGTGATTTATACCGCATTGAATTACAATCCGGATGATCGCTATCAGAGCGCCGAGGCGATGAAGGATGCGCTTCTGGCAGTGGCGAAGAAAACCGGGACAATCACTCGTTTGGGCGTGCCAACCGGCAACCTGAATCTGGTCAATGAAGGCATCAAACCGCTGTGGACATTCGAATGTGAAGATGAAATTCGCGGCTCGCCGATATACGATAGCGGCGTGATCTATCTGGGCGCGTACGACCACAACCTGTATGCGATCAACGCCGCCAATGGAGAATTCATTTGGAAATACGCCACTGACAGCGGCATCACCGGGCGGCCGATCGTTTACGAGAAGACCGTGTACATCGGATCAGAGGATTACCGCATGCACGCCGTTTCCACACGGTCGGGAAAAATGATGTGGACCTATTATACGGATGGACCGGTGCGGTCTTCCCCGCGCATCGCGGAAGGGCATGTTTTCATCGGCTCCGATGACGGCTATCTGCACGCGGTCAACATATCCACCAACCGGCGGGTGTGGCGTGTGGAAGCATCCGGCCCGGTACGCTCGACGCCGTTCATTGCCGGCGAACAGGTTTTCTTCGGCTCTGAGGATGGAGAGTTCATCTGCGCCGATTTCAGCGGGGAGGTCAAATGGCGTTACCGCGCCAAGCGGGGCATCACATCATCGCCGACGGTATCAAACGGTGTGGTGTATTTCGCCAGTCTGGATGGCTTTGTATACGCGATGGACGCAAAATCCGGCTGGGTGATCTGGCGCTTTCGGATGGGTAAGGGTACGGTATCCTCACCGTGCAAGGTGGACAACAATCTTTTTATCGGCGCTGCGGACGGATTTATCTACTGCATGGATGCCGGCAATGCGAAGGAGATCTGGCGCTTTCATACCGACAACCAGGTCAGCGGGTCGCCGATCATTTACAAAGATGCACTCTATTGCGGTTCTGCCGACGGCAATCTATACTGCCTTGAGTACCGCACCGGCCGGCTGCGGTGGAAATTCAGCAGCGGTGGACCGATCACCGGGACGCCCACCATTTACAACGATATCGTTTACATCGGCTCGACCGATCACATCTTGTATGCGCTGCTGGCGTGATAATTGCACTCGATATTTGCCGTGGAAAATAAAAATCTGCGGGGCACATTTATTTTCTTGAGGTGAGCTGATGGTGACGGCTTTTTTGCGCAATTTGTTCGGCAAGAGAAAAAGCGCGAGAGATGATGTCAAGACGGCCCCGCTCTCTGAGGAACAGGTACAGACTGTGGCCGAGATGGGCGTGCATCTTGAACCGGCCCAATTACTGGTGGGCTGTGGTCAATCCGTCGGCCGCCAGAGGGAACACAATGAAGATACGCTGTTTACGTTGAACGTCGTACAGGCCGGCAACAAAGGAAACGTCACCTTTGGCATTTTCATCATGGCCGACGGCATGGGCGGGCATCAGCACGGGGAGATCGCCAGCGGTGTAGCCACACGGGTAATGGCTTCCGAGTTGGTGCGCAAGATATTTACGCCGCTGTTCGGCGCCACATCCGAGCCTCCGGCAGAACCGGTCCAGGAGATCATGCAAACCGGAATCCGTGAAGCCCAGCAGGCGGTGATGCATTATGCGCCGGGCGGGGGCACGACGCTGACCGCTGCGCTGGTAATGGGCGACCAGGTGACGTTGGCTCACGTGGGCGACAGCCGGGCTTACTTCATTTACCCAGATGGACGCATGGAAGTTGTCACCCGGGATCACTCGCTGGTGCACAGGCTGCAGGAGCTTGGGCAGCTATCCGAAAAGGAGGCCGCCACGCACCCTCAACGGAACGTACTTTACCGCGCCATAGGGCAAGGCGAGCCCTTCGAGGCAGATGTGAACACTTACCGCATGCCGCACCCCGGATATTTGATGCTGTGCACCGATGGTTTATGGGGTGTAGTTTCCGAAGACGAAATATACCGTATCGTGACCGAATCGGCGGATCCGACTCAGGCCTGCCAGAATCTGGTTGAAGCCGCCAATTTGGCCGGCGGCCCGGATAATATCAGCATCGTCCTGATTTACTCACCGAACTGACCTCGTTGGGGTATGATAGAAGCCAGGAACCATTACGCCAGATTAGGAGTTGCACGGGACGCAACCTCGGAGGAGATCCGCGCTGCTTATTTTGAAGCCGCGCGACGCCTGCACCCGGATGCGAATCCAGATCCGCAGGCGGCCGAAGATTTTCTGGCGGTTCAGGAGGCGTACGAAGTCCTCTCTGATGAAGGCAAGCGGGCCCAATACGACGCCCACTTACAATTGCAAGAGGAGTCGGTCTCGGCGATCAAGATCAACACGCTGTACTCGCGCACGAACATCCCGCGCCTGGAAGAGCCCCAGTTGGTCTACGCGATGCTGGAGCTGATCGCGATACCGGAGCCGGCCGAGGAAGAGCAATCTCTGCCGCTGAATCTCTGTCTGGTGCTGGATCGCTCCACATCGATGCAAGGCGCGCGCATGGACATGGTCAAAGCCAATGCCATTCAGATGATCCGTCAAATGCGCCCGCAGGATACGATCTCTGTGGTTGTGTTCAGCGATCGGGCGGAGGTTCTGGTACCCGCCTCGCGCGTAGTGGAGGTGAACAAGATCGAGTCACGCATCAACATGATTCTGCCCAGCGGCGGCACGGAGATTTTCCGCGGGTTGGAGGCAGGCATCAGCCAACTGCGGCGCGCGATGAACACGAACACGATCAACCACCTGATTTTGCTCACCGACGGCCGCACGTACGGCGACGAAGAAGCCTGCCTGAATCTGGCGGCAGAAGCCGCAGAGGAAGGGATTGGCATTAGCGGGTTGGGGATCGGGCACGAATGGAACGATGAATTCCTGGATAAGTTAGCGGCAGCCTCTGGCGGCAGCAGCATGTACATCTCGGCGCCAAGGGATCTGCACAAATACTTAGAGCAGCAACTGGCCAGTTTAGAAAAGGTCTACGCCGAGCGAGTGATGCTCGATTTAAACCCAGAAGCGGGGGTGCAACTGCGCTACGCATTCCGCCTGCAGCCAGAAGCCGGGGAGCTGCCCCTGAAGGGGCCGATGCGCCTGGGGAACATCGTGCAAAATAAGAGCATGACATTGTTATTCGAATTTCTGCTCGATCCGATCCCTGAAGGGGCCGAGAAAATAACGCTCGCTCACGGGAATATCCGCATGGAAATCCCTTCTCACCAGATACCGGTGACGCGAATGCGGGTATCATTCAGCCGCGCGGTCAGCGATGGGAGCGAGGTTGACCGACCGCATCCGGCTATTGTGCAGGCCATGTCACGGCTGACGTTATACCGACTGCAGGCAAAAGCAAGCCTAGAAGCGACTTCCGGGCAGATTGCCAGCGCATCCCGCCGCTTACAATATCTGGCCACGCACCTGTTGTCGCAAGGCCAGAGAGACCTAGCCCACACGGTATTAGTAGAAGCCGAGCATTTGCAACAAACCCACGAATTCACAAACGAAGGGAACAAACGAATTAAATATGGCACCCGGGCATTGCTCTTGCCGCCCGGAATGGAGTACACGCAATGATTCTTTGCCCCAACTGCCAGCATGAGGAAATCGCCGGGGCGCTGTTTTGCAGCGAGTGTGGTGCCCAACTTGTATTCACGGAGCACCTTTCTACGCAATCGATCCGCCGCAATCCAACCGATGCGCTCACACCAACACAGGTTGCGGAGACGCCACCGACGCCGGCGACAGCAACAAACGATGCAGTCGTTTCGCTGCACTTGGTGGACAGCGGACAGATCCTGCCGCTAACCGGACGCAGCGAGTTCACGCTTGGGAGGATGACCGAAGGCCAGCCTATCCTGCCGGATGTGGATCTATCCCCTTATGAAGCCTATTCGCAAGGGGTGTCCCGTCTACACGCTGCGCTGAAGATTGCCAATGACCGGGTGGTCATCGTGGATCTTGGATCATCGAATGGGACGCGGATAAACGGGCAAAAGATCGTGCCTAACGTAGATTATCCTCTCAACCATGGGGATATGCTGGCGTTGGGGAAATTGAAAATTCAATTGCTGATCCGCCGCTGATCTTCTGACTGGACTCGAAAGAAGGTAGACTGCTATGCCAACCGTACTGTTACACTTCCAGAACGATGATCCGGTCATGGGCGAGTTGGATGAGCTCCCCAAGCCGACCGATTCATTGATCATTGTCCAGAATCCGCGCCGGCGCGATGGAAAAGACCTGCCGAACATGGAGCCCAACGTGACCGCAGTGATGTATCCTGTAGCGCGTCTGATGTACGTGGAGATCATCTCCAGCGGGGCTGAGGAAGAAATCATTGGTTTCGTGAGAGAGTAGGCATCCATGCCCGATGAAACATTTAAAAACAGGCGCATCCTGGTGGTCGACGACGAGGAGCGCATGGTGCGCTTCATCAGGTTGAACCTGGAACATGATGGCTTCCAGGTGATCGAAGCTTTTCGCGGCGTCCAGGCCGTGCAACGACTGCGCGATGGGCTGCCGGATCTGGTCCTGCTCGACGTGATGCTGCCCGACATCGACGGCTTTGAAGTGCTGAAAATGATCCGCGAAATCAGCACCGTGCCGGTGATTATGCTGACCGCCAAGGGTGAAGAAGATGATCGTGTTCGCGGGCTAGAACTAGGCGCGGATGATTACATCACCAAGCCATTCAGCCCGCGCGAGCTGGTCAGCCGGGTGAGGGCCGTATTGCGGCGGGTCGCCATGGACAGCGGAGAAACACACGGATTGATCGAAGTGGATGACCGCCTGAAGATAGACTTCGACCGGCGTGAAGTATGGGTGGAGGGAAAGCTGGTCAAGCTTCGGCCGACCGAGTATCGCTTGCTCTACCATCTGGTACAAAATGCGGGTTGGGTCGTCACACATGACCAGCTCCTGGCCAAAGTTTGGGGTTACGAATATCGTGACGAACCGCATTACGTCCGCTTGTACATCAATTACCTGCGGCAAAAACTGGAAAAAGACCCCGCCAATCCCAAATACATCCTGACCGAGCGTGGGGTTGGTTATCGCTTTGTGGATTTCCGCCGCCAGAAAGCGGAAGGTGGGGCGGACCAACAAAAAGCGTAATTGCTGCACTCATTCCAACACTGTTCTTACAAGCGGCTTACGTTTTATTAACGTAAGCCGCTTATGGTATAAGCAGTCAAACAGGATAGCTGACCAAGTCCAGGAAAGGAGGAATTGGCAATGGCTGATCTGACTCTGTGGGAACCGTTGAATGACCTCATGACCATGCGTGATTGGATGGACCGCTTCATTGATCGCTTCTGGGGCCGGGATCTGATTGGGTTCGGTATGTTCGAGACCCCGCCGGTCGATATGTATCAAACCGAAGATGAAGTGATCGTGAAGGCGACCATCCCGGGCGTGAAACCTGAGGACCTGCATATCTCGGTAGCCGGTGATGTGCTGACCATCCGCGGCGAGGTCAAGCAGGAAGAAGAGACCAAGAACAAAACTTACCATCTGCGCGAGCGGCGCTATGGGACATTCTCCCGCTCCTTCCCGTTGCCGACCGCCGTCGTCGCGGATAAGGCTCACGCCGAGTTTGAGAACGGCATTCTGACACTGGTGCTGCCGAAGGCCGAAGAGGTACGCCCGAAGACCATCACGGTAAAAGCGAAATAATTCAATGCGGCAGGCCGCCCCTTGGTTCTTCGGAAAAAGGGGCGGCCGCTTATTGGTTTCTAAAGGAGAAAAGTATTATGCCAGTATATGAATTTGTATGCTCCACATGCGGCGCTCATTTCGAGAAATGGATTTCTTTCCGTCAAAACGGTGATGAAGTCACCTGCCCTAACGGGCACAAGCAGGTCGCGCGGGTATATTCCGCTCCGGCAGTAGTTTTCAAGGGCAGCGGATGGTACAGCACCGACCATCGCCCGAAAACGGAGGGAGCGAAATAAGCCTGACCGACCCCGGATAATCCCAGAATTGAACCAAAAATAGTCATCATCACTTGCCAGGGGGTGGACTCTCGGCTATACTCATGGCCGGAGGGTGTGATAAGGGATGACAAAACAACGCATTTTACTGGTAGACGACCACGAGGTCGTCCGTTTGGGATTGAAAGCGCTTCTGGAGCACCATCCGCAATTCGAAGTGGTCGGGGAGGCTGGTACGGCGCGCGAGGCCATTGACCAGGTGTCGCGCCTGCAACCGGATGTCGTGCTGATGGACATCCGGTTGCCAGGTACATCGGGCATCGAGGCCTGCGAGGAGATCACCCGGCAGTTCCCGGATACGCGCGTGATCATGCTCACGTCTTACGCGGAGGACGAGATGTTGTTTTCGGCCATCCGTGCAGGCGCTTCAGGGTATGTATTGAAGCAGATCTCCAGCGAAGATCTGGTGAGGGCTCTCGAGGCGGTCGGGCGGGGAGAAGCGCTGCTCGATCCGGCGGTGACGCAACGGGTCTTTCAAGAGGTGCGCCGGGCGGTAAAGGAGGAGGAAGCGTCGGCCTTCGTCAATCTAAGCCAGCAGGAGAAGCACGTATTGCTGCTGGTATCCGAAGGGAAGACCAACCGAGAGATCGCAAAAGCCCTCTTCCTTGGAGAAGGTACGGTGCGTAACTACGTAAGCAGCATTCTCTCGAAGCTGGGGGTGAGCAATCGGGCAGAGGCAGCCGCGTATGCGGTGGAGCACAATCTGCGGGAATATGTTTAACTGAATTCAGGATAGGCAGCGGCATCCATCCTAATCTGGATGCATCTGCTGCCAGATGTGCTGCATGTAGAGAGCGTCTTCTTCCAGGATGGGGCTTTCACATAAGATGCGCCCGCTGCATCCGTTAGCGGCCAGGGCTTGAAACAGTTCTTCCAGATTCAGGTCGGATTCCCTGAGCGGCAGGTGGTTGCGCTCGCCTTTTGGGCCGTATTCGATTCCGGAAAGGTGTATGTGGAGCTGCGCGAGGGCATCCTGGCCGAGCTCCTGGGCGTATTTTTTCAACAGACGATCCCATTCGGCGAAACTGTTGAGCGTACCGTCCCCGGTGCGGGCATGAAGGTGGGCAAAGTCCAGGCATGGAGCCACGCCGGGGATGGCCTGGCTCATGGCGATAACGTCATCCAGGGAGCCAAGCATGGCAGGCTTACCCATCGTCTCCGGCCGCAGAGTGACCGGATTTCCGGCGTCACGCAGCTCCGCTACGCACTCGCGCAGACGGTGGATGGCCAGGTCGACCACTTCTTTCGGTTGGCCGCCAAAATAGGAGCCAGGGTGGAAGACGATGTCAGTCGCACCGGCCAGATGGCCATAATAGGCGGCATCCATGAGGCGCTTGCGCGACTTGGGCCATTCTTCTTCATCTGCGTTTAGGTTAATGAAATAAGGCGCGTGAACGCTGATGGAAATATCTTTTTCGATGGCTGCCTCGCGAATGGCGAGGCAGGTTTCTTCGGTCACGCGCACTGCCTGAACCCAGCCGAGCTCAAGGGCACCCAAACCGAGGGCCGAGATTTGCATCACCGCGCCAACGCTGCCGCCCGGTTTTTTTGGAGTGGAGGTGGGTGAGCCGACGGTACCGAAACGAAAAGAAGCGGTTGCCATCATCATGATCCTTTCTAGAACAGGAATATCAGCGGGTGGAAACCAGGCGAACCAGGCGCGCCCACAAGGGGGGGCCGAGGATCAGCAGGCCGATCACGACGGCGGCCGCGGCGGCGATGAGCACAGCGGCAGCCCCCACGTCCTTGCCGACCTTGGCCAGCGGGTGGTGTTCAGGGCTGGCCAGGTCTACGACCGCTTCCAGAGCCGTGTTGAGGAATTCGGACGCCCACACCATGGCGATGGTCAGAACCAAAACCGCCCAATCGCGAAGCGGGAGGCCAAGCCACAAGCCCAGGATTGCCACCAGAATGGAGGCCAGGGCGTGGATCCAGGCGTTGCGTTGGGTGCGGAGCACGTACCACCAACCGGAGAAGGCATTCTGAAATGAACGCGCGCGTGTGCGGAAAAACGTGTGCATGGGGGTGAATCCTGGCGAATTCTACTCCGGAGCGGCGGCCGGGTTGTTCAATCGGGCGAGAATCTCAGCCTGTGCGGCCCACATTCGCTTTTTTTCTTGCGGTTCGGCGTGATCATGACCGAGGAGATGAAGCACGCCGTGAACCACCAACAGCTCAAGCTCATCCTCGCAGGAGTGGCCGGCTGCCTCAGCCTGCGCCTGAGCCATCGGAAAGGAGATGACCACGTCGCCCAGATAGCGTTCCTGATTGACCGGGTTGGCTTCATCCGCCGGGAAAGATAACACGTCGGTGGGAGCATTCAAGCCGAGGAAACGGCGGTTCAGGCGGCGGAGCTCTTCATTGCCGCTGACCACGATGGTCAGGCTGGCGTCCTCAGGAGCGTTTTGCTGAGCCAGCGCTTCGCGGGCAGCCCTGATCAGCCGGTCGCGCCGGATGTTGCGCAAGAATCGCCGGGCGATGCGGGTCTGGATCATTCCGTCTCCGATGAAGCTGGGGGTGAATCGGCTGGCGCGGCGTTGACCGGACGGGTTTTCTCGGCTTCCAGCGCGGGCGTTGTGGATCTGGATTTGAGCTGCGGGTAAGGGATACGCGGGTGATAGATGTTGCGCAGAGTGGCGACGAACGATTCGGCGGCGGTGGTGAGATCGCGCAGGGTGAGGCGGGTGTCGTCTAACTGGCCTTCGCGCAGGCAATAATCAAAGGCGGATTTAATCAGCTCGCGAAGCTGGGCTTCGTTTTCGGGCGTCTCGGCGCGGGCGCGCGCCTCGACGCCGTCGGCCAGCATGATGAGAGCTGTCTCGCGCGATTGCGGCCGTGGGCCCGGATAACGGAAGAGGGATTCATCCACCTTGTCGGCATCCCCACCAGCGAGCTCGAGGGCGTGGGCGTATTGGTAACGGGTGAGCATGGTGCCATGATGCTCGCGGATGAAATCCTGGAGGCGTTTCGGCAGGCGGTACTTGCGTGCCAGCGCAAGGCCATCGGGGACATGCTGGATGATGGTCGCTGCGCTGATGACCGGGTCGAGGTCGTCGTGAGGGTTGAGATGAGGGCTTACCTGGTTTTCGATGAAGAACTGCGGGTTGAGCGCCTTGCCGGCATCGTGGTAGATGGCGCCTACGCGGGTGAGCAATGGATCAGCGCCGATGCGTTCGGCAGCCTGCTCGGCGAGATTGGCGACCTGTAAGGTATGCTGATACGTTCCGGGGGCGTTGCGCAGGAGGAACTGCAACAGGGGGTGATCCGGACGGGAGAGCTCCATGAGCTGAAGAGGGGTTGTCAGGCTGAGCAACTGGGCGAAGAAGAACTGCAGAAGCAGCGCCAGGCTGGCCGAAGCGATGCCGTTGAAAACCGATGATCCGATCAAGGTGGCAATACCAAGCCAATCGGTGGTCGAATCGGTCAGACGGTACGCCAGCACCACGGCGATGCCGGCCAGGCCGACCACCAATCCGGCCCAGATGAAGTGCGCCACACGCCTCGCCGGGCCTAACGCCAGTACGCCGCACAAGCTGGACAAAGCATAGAAAAGGGTCAGATCAAGGCTGTTTGGCAGGCCGTAGGCGGCCAGGATGCTGAGGACGAGGGAAAGGACCAGCCCAATTTCCAGGTTGAAGAGCGAAGCGATAGTGAGCCCAAAAGCCGCCAGGGGGTACAGATAGGGGATGATGGTGCGATTGGGAATGATCAAACGGGCAGCAAAGAGGAAGATCACGAAGGTGAAGGCGATCAGCGCCAGGCTGCGGAAATCATTGAAAGGGGCTGATTTACGGCGGGCGAAATACAACGCAGAAAAGAGGCTCAATATGGCCACCAACGCGAAGGTGGCGGCGATCTCGCTGCGGTTGTCCCCCGGCTGCACCAAGCCGAACTTGTCCAACGCCTCCCAAACGACGGGGGTGATAATCTGGCCACGCAGGACGATGGTCTCGTTAGCGATGTAAGAGCGGGTGACGGGTTGAACCGCCTCGCGGGCTTTCGCCTGAGCGGCGGCGGTCAGCGAGGGGCTATAAAGGCTGTTGGGAACGACGAAGCCGGAGACCAGATCTGCGACGATACTGGCCTGATCCTGAGGCATGGAAAAGCTGATCAGGGTGGGGATGCTGTGTTTGACCTCATCGATCTGGCTGTCACGGATCGTGTTGCGCATCACCTGCTCCAACACGTTGAGGGCTTCCTGCTGGACGGCTTCCCACTGGGCATCCGTCAGGGTCAGAATGCCAGTCTCGGTTTCGGGCGACAGGCTGACATCTTGAAGGGCGATGAGGTCAGAGAGCTTTTGCTGCTTTGTGGCGTAAGCGTCCTCACGGACGGTGGTGATGTACACGAGGGCGGCGCGCAGGCGCTCGATCTGGCGGCGGGCGATGGTGGGATCGGCAGGGAGGTAAACCGGCAGGACGGCGGCTGCGGCGGCGTCGCGGGCCTGCTGGGTGAGCACGCTGCTTGTATAGGTGAGATCATGCGGCGCGCGGATGTCTACTGGCGCGACATCCCCCGGCTTGAGAGGCAGAGAGGACGGGCGTATGGAGATGGGCAGAAGCAGGGCTGCCAAGCAAAGCGCTGCGGTCAGGATGAGCAACACCAGCCGGAAAATGATCCGGTTAGGGGGGCGTTCGTTAGCGGATGCGTCGCTAAACGCGGAGGTCATACTGCCGCATTTTTCTGGAGCAGCTCACGGACGACCTTACTGACCTGATCGCCTGGCGCGCGCCCCTGCACTCTCGGCATGAGGATTTTCATGACCTTGCCCATATCGGCTGCCGAGGTGGCCCCCGATTCGGCGATGGCCGCCTGCGCCAAGCCGCGCAGTTCTTCCTCACTCAGGGCTTCTGGCAGGAAGGAAGCCAGGACCTCGATCTCCTCCTCGGCGGCGCGGATCAGATCGGGGCGTCCAGCTCGGTTGGCCTCCTCGATCGCTTCGCGGCGGGTTTTAATTTCCTTTTGGAGGATGATCGCCAGACCGGCCTCATCTAATGGACCTCCTTTTTCGACCTCGGCCAGCTTGATGCTGGAGAGGAGCATGCGCAGGGCGCGTTTGTGGGCCTCCTGCCGGTTGCGCATAGCTTCGATCAGCGCGGTCTCGATGCGTTGTTTGGTGGTCATGAACGAAATTATACCGCTGTTGGTGATTTTGCTGAGTTGGGCGGACGGGTGGGTTTGCGGCGCCAGTACGCACGCGGGTAGCCTCACCCCGGATTCCAGGAGGAAGGCCGTTTCGCCCCTCTCCTGGGAGGAGGGGGGCAAGGGGAGGAGGATTACTTAGCGCCAAGTCCGGGGGGTGAATGTTGGGCCAAGGTGTTTTTCGCCAGGACAATTTGTTCCTGGACGCTGGCAGGTGCGGTGCCGCCCCAGCCTGCACGTCGGGCGAGCGAGCTTTCGGGGCTGATGGTCTGGACAATGGCCGCGTCAAGGTCCGGGTGGATGGCTGCCAGCTCATCGGGGGGGAGAGCGGATAGGGAGAGGCCTAACTCCTCGGCTCGCCGAACTGCCCGGCCGACGAACGTGTGGGCCTGACGGAAAGGCAGCCCTCTCTCGACCAATGCATCCGCCAGATCGGTGGCGAGCGCGGCCGGATCGAGCGCAGCCCGGCAATGTTCGACGTTTACCTTCAGGCTGGAGATCACGCCCTGTACGACCGGCAAGAGCAGCTCGAGAAGGTCGACGGCGGCAAAGACCGGGGGTTTGTCCTCCTGGAGGTCTTTGTCATAAGCCGACGGCAAGGCCTTCAGCATGGTAAGGAAGCCGGTCAGCAGGCCGATTAAAGAGGCGCTTTTAGCACGGGTCAGCTCGAGAAGATCGGGGTTCTTCTTTTGCGGCATGAGACTCGAGCCGGTCGAGTATGCATCGTCGAGGGTGATGAAGCCGAACTCGCGGGTGGAATAGAGGATGAGGGCTTCAGCCAACCGGCTGAGGTGGACAGCGAGCAGGGCGGCCCAGAAGAGGAATTCGGCAGCGAAATCGCGGTCGGCCACGGCGTCCAGGCTATTCGGGGCGGGCGCAGAGAAGCCAAGCTCGGCGGCCAGCGCGGCGCGGTCGATAGGGAAGCCAGTTCCAGCCAGCGCGCCGCTGCCAAGCGGCAGAACAGACGTATGTTGAAGGATGTCGGACAGACGGACACGGTCGCGTTGAAAGGCCCAGAAATGAGCCAGCCACCAGTGGGAGAGGAGGATGGGCTGAGCCTGCTGGCAGTGCGTATAGCCAGGGATGATCACGCCGAAATCGTGCTCTGCACGGGCCAGCAGGGCAGCCTGCAATCCGTGAAGGGTATTATCTAGCCTTTGCCCGGCTGCCATCAGCCAAAGGCGGAAGTCGGTGACGACCTGGTCGTTGCGGCTACGCCCAGTATGCAGCTTGCCAGCAACAGGGCCAATCAGTTCGCCCAAACGGCGCTCCAGCGCCGAGTGAATGTCCTCATCCTGGCTCGAGAAAACGAAACTGCCCGCGTCGAATTCTTCCAGAATCTTTTCCAGGCCGACGCAAAGCGTCTCGCATTCATCCGTCGTCAGTTGTCCGGCGCGCAGCAAGGCACGCGCCCAGGCCTGGCTGGCGCGCACATCCACCTCGGCCAGGCGCCAATCGAATGGCAGCGAGGCGTTCAGCCGGGCGGCTAAAGGGTGAAGCGTGGTTCGAAAACGACCACCCCACATTGTCATTGTGCTCTCTCCTGGTCATACACTGGTTTTAGCCTTGACGTCCACCGGCACGGCTGGAAGCAGGCTTCTCTCCATCATGGCCTTTACCCTGGAAGGCAGGGCAAAAAGATGGATGAACCCCTCGGCATCGTGGTGGTCATACACCTCGGAGCGACCGAAAGTGGCGAAGGCCTGGTTGTACAGGCTGAAGGGGCTGGTGCGGCCGACAACGGTGATATTGCCCTTGTAAAGTTGCAGGCGGATCGAGCCAGTGACTGGTTTTTGCGTCTCGGCGAAGAAGGCGTTGAGCGCCTGGCAAAGAGGCGTGAACCACTGGCCAAAGTAGACCAGCTCGGCGTAACGCAACGCGGCCAGTTCCTTGAAATGCAGCATATCGCGGTCCAGGGTGATCGATTCCAGCTCATGGTGGGCGAAGGTCAGCAATGTGCCGCCGGGGGTCTCATAAATGCCACGCGACTTCATCCCTACCAGACGGTTCTCGACCAGATCCACCCGACCGACAGCATGTTTCCCTCCAAGGAAGTTCAACGTCTCGATGAGCGCGGCGGGGGAAAGGTACTGGTTATTGACGGCAACCGGAGTACCGGCTTCGAAGGTGATCTCCACCTCTTCGGGCTGATCGGGCGCTTCCTGCGGGGAGAGAGTGAGCTGAAAGAGATCGTCGGCAGGCGGCCGGCCGGCGTCTTCCAGCGGACCGCCTTCGTGGGAGAGATGCCAGAGATTGCGATCGCGGCTGTAAAGCGATGGGTTGGTCTTTGGGAAAGGAATGCCACGGGCCTCGAGGTAAGCCAGGGCGTCCTCGCGGGAATGGATGTCCCACTCGCGCCAAGGGGCGATGACCTTCAGGTCTGGATCAAGGGCGGTATAGGTCATCTCGAAGCGCACCTGGTCGTTGCCCTTGCCAGTGCAGCCGTGGGCGACGGCATCGGCGTTTTCCTGATGCGCCACCATGACCTGGTGAGAGGCGATCAGCGGTCGGGCGATGGAGGTGCCGAGCAGGTATTTACCTTCATACACGGCCCCCGACTTGATCAGCGGGAAGATGTAATCGGAGGCCAGCTCATCGCGCAGGTCCTCAACGATCAGTTTGCTGGCGCCGCTGGCGATGGCGCGGTCCTGGAGGCTGGCGAGCTCCTCGCCCTGACCCACGTCGGCGCAGTAACAGATGACCTCGCAGCCGTAATTCTCCTTCAGCCAGGGGACGATCGTTGATGTGTCCAGACCGCCAGAATAGGCGAGCACGACTTTATTTACGGATGGTTTTGACATAGGATACTCCTCGAATCAGAAGGTTAAAAAGAAAAAGCCCTCCAGGTCGGAGGGCATTGTGGATTAATTTCAGCGTTTACGCTTGCGATCAGCCGGCGAACGGCCAGCAGCCCGCCTCCCTGGTGTTATGGTGAAGCGGGATTCGTCGAGCGCGCAGGAAATCAGGAGTGGCTGCTACCATGATGGATTGGATTTTACATCAAGAGCATGGATTGTCAAGGAATCGCGCACATTTGTGTTGTGGTTCAACGATTTTGACGCCCTCGAAGTGTTCAGCGACAATGTCGCCCCATGGGGAACGAGGAGACATTGACGGGAAGGACAGCGTCGGCTAACGATGACCATCGAGAGCGAAGGAGGAAAAATCCGCGCACACCAGGCGGCGACACCTGGCTGGCTTCAGGGTGTTCCTCCGACGACAATCAGGTCTTTGATCTGTTGATAGGTGGTTTCACCGATGCCCGGGACGTTGCGGATATCGGCGATGCTGAGGAATGGGCCATGCTCCTGGCGATAGGCCAGGATAGCCTGGGCGCGAGTCGGTCCAATACCCGGCAGGGTCTGCAACTCGGCCTCATCGGCTGTGTTGATGTCCACAGGAGCGACGGACGATCCGGTCGGAGCGCCCGGCAAGGACACAGGAGCCTGCTCACCAACGGCCGGGATATGGATCTGCTGACCATCCTGCAAGAAAGCGGCTAGATTGACAGCGTCCGGCGAGGCTTGAGGCGAAAAACCGCCTGCTGCTGTGAGCGCATCCTGGACGCGCGACCCGCGCGGCAGGGAATACACGCCGGGATTTACCACAGCGCCGGTGATGTGCACGGTTAGCGGCGCCAGGGTAGGGGCAGGGATCAGCTCGATGGAATGACCGGTCGGCTGGCGGCTCACCAGCAGGACCACCCCCGCGGCCAGCAGTCCGATCAGAATGCCCATTAGCAGAATTTGCCAGGCTTTCATGCTCCCCTCCGTTAATGAACGACCTGGTTGCGAAAACGATCAACTTGAAATGGGCAGGGTTGGATTGGACAACAATAAGGCGGATTCAGTCGGCAGGTACGGTTTGAGTTTGGGCGACAGGCTCTTCGGCGGGCGCTTCCAATGCGATCATAGCGTTGAAGGCAGCGATGGATACTTCCAGCATGTCGAGAGACGGCTCACGGGTGGTCAGATGCTGCAACGCCAGATTAGGGCGGATCAAGGCGCGGACGAAAGGCACGTCCAGGTGTCTGGCGGTCCAGCGGATATACTCGTAGGCCAATCCCGCCAGAACCGGGATCATCACCACGCGGGAGATCAGACGCCACAACCAGGGCAGCGGGCCGAGCAGCGAGAAAACGATCACTGAGATGAGAACCAGGGTCAGCAGGAAGGCCGTGCCACAGCGTGGGTGTTCGACTGAGAAACGGGCTACGCTCTGCGGGTTCAACTCGGCGCGAGCTTCGAAAGCGTTAATGGTCTTATGCTCTGCCCCGTGGTAGGCGAAAACGCGCTGAATTTCAGGAATACGGCCGATGGCCCAGATATATCCGATCAGCAGCGCCAGGCGCACCAGGCCTTCCATGACGTTGCTCCACCAGGCATTGAAGCCCAGATAGCGCTCGCAGAGCTGGCCGACGGCGGCCGGAGCGAGGAAAAACAATGCCACGGCAAGCGCCAGGGAAAACGCCAATGTCAGATAGAGAGCCGGTCCCTCGATTTTTTCTTCCTCGCCGGTCTGCAGGTTGGCCGACAGTGTAATGGCGCGGGTGCCCAAGCCGAGCGCATCCCACAGGATGACCAGGCCGCGCAGGAAGGGGATTTTTGTCAGTGGGCTGCGATACACCGCCCCCAATGGCTCGGAATGGACGACGATCTGGCCATTGGGGGCGCGCATCGCAATCGCGGCGTAGCTGGCGCCGCGCATCAGCACACCCTCGATCACCGCCTGACCTCCGTAGGACGGCAGCCTTTCACTCATCCTTTGCTCTCGCCAAGATTGAAGAAGAAATGGATCAGCGCATCCATCCCGCGTTCCCAGGTGGGCAGGTGCAGCTTCTCGTTGGGAGCGTGGATATTATCATCCGGGAGGCCGAAACCGGTCATGACGGAGGGCGCCCCCAGGATTTCCTGGACGGAAACGACCACCGGCACACTGCCCCCCTCGCGCTTGAAGACAGGACGGGTGCCCCACACCGCTTCCAGAGCGGTCGCCAGGGCGCGCACACCGTCATTGTTGATGTCGCTGAGGCTGGGTTTGCTGCCCGATAACATGATCAGCTCCCAGTGAATCGTCTTAGGGGCTTTCTCCTCAAGAAAACGGCGCATGCATTGGTGGATTTCCTCGGGCGTTTGATCGGGAACGAGGCGGGTTGAGATCTTGGCCATGGCCGCGGCGGGGATGACGGTCTTTTGGCCCACGCTGGTGAAGCCGGAGAGCAGTCCGTTCACCTCCAGGGTTGGACGAATGCCGATGCGCTCGGAGGGGAGATAATCCTTCTCGCCCCACAGGCCAGGGACGCCGGTGTGCTCGAGATAATAGTCCTCGTTCATCGGCAGGCGGGCAAATTCGGCGTGTTCTTCGGGTCGCAGCGGCCGAACGTGATCGTAGAAACCCGGCAGGGCAACCGTGCCATGGTCATCGTGCATGGCAGCGATGAGCTCGCACAACGCCTGGGCAGGGTTGTGGACCACGCCGCCGTACAGACCGGAATGCAGATCGTGGTTTGGCCCGTGAACATGAAGCTCGAAATATGCCAGGCCGCGCAGACCATAAACAATGGTGGGCGTATCGGCGGCGATCATCTCTGTATCGGGGTTCAGCATTACGTCACAGGCCAGCATGTCCTTATGCGCCTGAATGAAATCGTGCAACGTGCGAGAGCCGACTTCCTCTTCACCTTCAATGATGATCTTGTAATTAAGCGGTGATTGGCCTGTGCGCACCACGGATTCGATGGCGCTCAAAGTGGCAATGAGCTGCCCCTTCATATCCGACGCGCCTCGGCCATAGAGGTTTTCGCCCTGGCGAGTTGGCTCAAACGGGGGCTGGCGCCATTGTTCGAGCGGATCCGGAGGCTGGACGTCATAATGGCCGTAGACGAGCACGGTGGCGCGGTTGGGACCGGCTGCCAGTAGCTCGCCATAAACGATGGGATGCCCGGTGGTGGGATACACTTCGACTTTTTGCATGCCCAGGCCACGGAGCTTATCGGCCAGCCATTCAGCCGCCCGCTGCATGTCACCGTTATTTTCAGGGGTTGTGGAGATCGAAGGGATGCGCACCAGCTCGATCAGGTCCTGGAGGAAGCGTCCCCGTTGTGTGTGTGCATATTGGATTGCGGCATTTCGTGAATCAGTCATGGGTGTCCTTCTGGTTAATGAAATCCGCCTGGAAAGGAGTTCCTTTTTGGTATAGAGAGACATCCTTCGAGGCAACGGTATGATTATATGCGATTTTAGGGAATTAAGAGCTTGCCAGAGGGGGGTTGTCAGGCAAATAATTGCCGGACATGGGTCTTTGTGATACAATTATTGCAGAGGTGGACCGGTGGTCGGGACAGGCGATGCCTGGACCGGCGTCGGGCCGCAGAGCCCGTCGAAAAGTGCCGCCCTCCACACCCACCGATCCTATGCCTCTCTGGAATCAATATTTTCTCCCCCATTCTATTGAAGAAGCCTTACGGGTGCTGAGCACCCACCCCGCTCCTGCCCATTTGATTGCCGGAGGCACAGACCTGCTGCTCGACATCCAGCAAGGACGCCATCCGCCTGTCGATGCATTGGTTGATGTAACGCGCATCCCTAAGCTCAACGCGCTCGAGGTGCGGAACGGGTATTTATTCGTCGGGGCGGCGGTGCCGCTCAAGCACATCGCCAGCTCGGAGCTAGTGGCACGCCACGCCAGCGCGCTGCTCGAAGCGGCCGGCCAGGTCGGTGGGCCGCAAGTGCGCGCCATGGCCACGCTGGGCGGCAATGTGGGCCATGCCCTGCCAGCTGCGGACGGGAGCATCGCTTTGCTGGCCCTGGACGCGGAGGCTGAAATTGCCAGCCTGGAGGGAAGCAGGCGCGCACCGCTTAGCAGCCTCTTCCTCGGCCCTGGCCGTTCCGCGCTGGATGGGCGCAGGGAGCTGATCGTCGGTTTCTATGTCAGATTGGCGGAACCGGGGCAGGCATCAGCCTTCGTGCGGGTGATGCGTCCGCAAGGTGTAGCGCTGCCGATCCTCAACCTGGCCGTATGGCTGCAGCGAGAGGGCGAACGGCTGTCCGATGTACGCATCGCCATTGGCCCTTCCGGTCCGACGCCGCAACGGGCGCTGGAAGCCGAAGCGGTATTGCGCGGTCAGAGGTTGACGGAGGAAGTGCGTGCGCGGGCGCTGGAGGAAATATTAACGCACCTGCGCTTCCGCACCAGTCCTCACCGCTCGACGAGCGCGTATCGGCGGCATCTAGCCGCCGTGCTGCTCGAAGAAGGCCTCAGCCAGGCGTGGAAGCGGGCGGCGGGGGAAAAGCAATTCTCTATCGGTGAGCTGCCCGGCACTGTTTTAGCCGTAGAGGATATACAATGAAAGAGCATGTCGGTAAGGATGTTCTCGAGATTACTGTCAACGGCCAACTGCACCGGCTGCCGGTGGTAGCAGGGGAGACGCTCGCCGATCTGCTGCGCGAGCGTTTGCGTTTAACCGGCACGAAGATCGGCTGCAACGAAGCCGAATGCGGCTCCTGCACCGTTCTCGTGGACGGTGAAACGGTGCTGTCGTGCGTCTATCCGGCCGAAAAAGCGAACGGCCGCAGCGTGTTGACGATCGAGGGTCTGGCTTCACAGGCGGCGAGGCAAAAGCGCGGGGGTGAAGCTTTGCATCCCCTTCAGGAAGCGTTTATCCTCCACGGCGCAGTGCAATGCGGGTTCTGCATCCCCGGACAGATCATGACGGCTCATGCACTGCTGCAACGCAACCCTGATCCCAGCGAGGCGGAGATCCGCCATGCGCTCAAGGACACCTTATGCCGGTGCGCCGGCTACCCAACCATCGTGCGATCCATTCAGGCGGCCGCCAAGAGTCTTCGCACCGGGGAACCGGTCGAACCGCCAAAGGTGATGCCTGTTGCTCGCAATGCGCGCAAGGTGGTCGGCACGGTACAACCCCGGCCGGAGGCGGTGGCCAAGGTGACTGGCAAAGCCATCTTCACCGATGACATCCAATTCGAGAACATGCTGTACGGTGCGGTCAAACGGGCCATGACGCCCTCGGCGATCTTACGGCGCATCGATACGAGCAAGGCGGAAGCCCTGCCCGGCGTGCATGCGGTGATGACGGCCAAGGATATCCCTGGAGAAAACAGGCATGGAATCGTCTTTCGCGATTGGCCGGTGATGGTCGGCATTGGCGAGCGGGTGCGCTATGTCGGCGACGCGCTGGCGATTGTGGCGGCTGACACCAGGGAGATCGCGCGCCAGGCCTGTGATCTGATTGAGGTCGAGTTCGAACCGCGCCCGGTGATCGCCGACCCGGTGACGGCGCGCCAGGCGGATGTAGAACAGATCCATGAGAAAGGCAATCTGCTCGAACACATCAAGGTTCGTAAAGGCGACGTGCAGGCCGGCTTCGAAGCCGCCGAAGTGGTGCTGGAGCACACCTTCCACACAGCCACTACCGACCACGCCTTTCTGGAACCCGAATGCAGCATTGCCAGGGTGAACGCGGAAGGGCGCATCGAGATTTACGTCGGTTCACAGATCCCATATGAGGACCGCGAGCAGGTGGCGCGGGTATTAAACGTGCCCGATGAGCGCGTGAGGATCATTGGGCAACTGATCGGCGGCGGCTTTGGCGGCAAAGAGGATATCGCCGGGCAGATACACGCTGCGCTCCTGGCGGTACGCACCGGCCGCCCGGTCAAGCTGCTGTGGGACCGGCGCGAAAGCCTTCTGGTGCATCCGAAGCGCCACGCCACCCAGATTCGCTGTAAAGTGGGCGCCATGAAGGATGGCCGAATTGTGGCTTTCGAGACGGAACTTTACGGCGATACAGGGGCGTATGCCTCGCTGGGCGATAAGGTCATGACACGCGCGACAACGCACTCTTCTGGCCCATATGAGATCCCCCATGTACGGGCCGATTGCTATGCCATGTACACCAACAATCCGCCGGCAGGGGCCTTCCGTGGGTTTGGAGTGACCCAATCGGCATTCGCGGTGGAAAGCATGATCGACATGCTGGCCCACCACCTGGGCCTCGATCCGGTCACGGTGCGCCGTAAGAATGCCCTGCGAGTAGGCAGCATTACCAACACCGGTCAGAGGCTGCGCGAATCGGTCGGGTTACTGGAATGCCTCGATAAGGTCGCCGATGAGTTGTTCCGGCTGGGGGGTGAGCATCCTTTCGAGGCGAAGGCGGTAGCCGGTGCGCCGCATTTGAAGCGGGCCTGGGGATTGGCGGTAGGGTATAAAAACACCGGCCTGGGCGGCGGCGCTCCCGACAAAGCCGGCGCCGAAGTGGAGCTTTTCGAGGACGGCACGGCCGAAGTGCGCACTTCTTCGGCCGAGATTGGACAGGGTTTGGTCACCGTGCTGCAGATGATCACGGCGGAGGAATTGGGTCTGCCGGTGGAGCGGGTGAGAGTGCTGCTCTCCGATACCGATCTAACGCCGGATGGAGGTCCAACCACGGCTTCGCGGCAAACATACGTGACGGGCAATGCGGCCCGTCTGGCGGCGCGCACACTGCGCGAGGCCATGGCGGCTGTGCTGGCCGAAAAGTACGACCAGCCGCCGGAGCACATCCGTTTCATCGAAGGTCTTGCTCACGTAAACGGGCACAAGGTTCCGCTCGGCCAGGTGGCCGCGGAGATGAAGAATGAAGGCCGACCGCCCCGTGCGCTGTACGAATATTGGGCGCCGGAAACGAAACCGTTGGGCGAAGGCGGCGACATGCATTTCGCCTTCGCTTTCGCCGCCCAGGCGGCCGAGGTCGAGGTCAACACCCTTACGGGAGAGGTGCGCGTGCTGCGCATCATCGCTGCGAATGATGTGGGTACGACCATCAACCCGCTCGGCCTGCAAGGCCAGGTGGAGGGTGGGATAATGATGGGTTTGGGCAATGCGCTGACCGAGCATTTCATCGTCGAGAATGGGGTTGTATTCAGCGACCGGCTGGCGCGTTACCGCATGCCGTCTATCGCACACACGCCTGAGATCATTTCCATCGTGGTCGAAGACCCGACGGCCGATGGGCCGTACGGGGCAAAGGGGATCGGCGAGATCGTCAGCATACCAACCACGCCGGCGATCACCAATGCCATTTACAACGCGGTTGGCGTGCGCATCGATCGCCTGCCGGTGGATCAGGAACAGATCGTCAGAGAGTTGCATCCGCACAAATTCGCGGGGGATTAGGGGAGGCAAAATGAGCCAAGCGGCCATCCCGCTCTGGCTGCGATGGGCCCGGGAGATCCAGGCCATTGCCCAGACGGGGTTGCATTTCAGCGCCAACGAATTCGATCGCGGGCGTTATCAGCGTCTGGCCGAGATCGCCAGCGAGATCGTTTCCCACTTCACCCAACTGCCCGAAGAGACGCTGCTGAAGTCATTTCTGGCCCAGCCTGGATACGCGACGCCGAAAGTGGATGTGCGCGCGGCCGTATTTCTGGACGGGCGCATCCTGATGGTGCAGGAGCGCACGGACGGGATGTGGTCGTTACCGGGCGGCTGGGCAGACGTGAACATGTCCCCTGCGGCCATGGTCGAGCGGGAAGTGTGGGAAGAAAGCGGCTTCCGGGTGAGCGCGCGCAAGGTGGCGGGGGTGTTCGAGTCCAACCATGACCGCGATCCGATCAACGTTTACCACGCGTATAAAGTGCTCTTCCTGTGCGACCTGGTAGGCGGCGAGGCGCGCACAAGCAATGAAACAAGCGCAGTCCAGTACTTCGGGCGGGATGAGCTGCCACCGTTCTCTCCATTCCGCACACCGGAGCGCGTTGTACAAGAAGCTTTCGCCCACCTGGATGATCCGGACCGTCCGGCGGCGTTCGAATAAGCTGCCGGCGACCAGTTGAATCGCCCAGGTCTCTCTTAAGGGAAAAGAGGGAGAAATGTTGATCACCAATGCTAATCTGATCACCTGGGAGAAGCCCAATCGTATCCTGCGGGATCATGCCGTCTTTGTGGAAGACGGTCTGATTGCCGCTTTAGGACCGACAGGCGAGATGGAGGCGCGCTATCCGCAGGCGGAGCGCCTGGACGCGCACGGGCAGTATCTCATGCCGGGCAACATCTGCGCGCACACCCATTTTTATGGGGCGTTTGCGCGCGGCATGAGCATACCTGGAGCCGCACCCGAAGATTTCCCCCAGATATTGAAGAAACTGTGGTGGCCGCTGGATAAATCGCTCGATGCGGAAGGGGTGCGTTGCTCCGCGCTGGTGTGCCTGGTGGACGCGATCCGTCATGGCACCACCACGCTGATTGATCACCATGCGTCACCAAATGCCATCGATGGTTCACTGGATGTCATCGCTGAGACAGTCGATCAGTCCGGATTACGGGCGGCGTTATGCTATGAAGTCAGTGATCGTGATGGCGAGGATCGCGCCAGGGCGGGCATCGCCGAGAATGTACGTTTCATCAAGCGGGTGAAAGAAGAGCGTCCAGCGGGGGGGCGGCTGGCGGCCACCTTCGGCCTGCATGCCAGCCTGACGCTCAGCGACGCCACCCTGGAACGTTGCCGTTCTTCCGCGCCGGGCGAGGTGGGCTTTCACATCCACGCGGCGGAGGGAGTCGCCGACGAGTACGACAGCCTGGCCAAATCCGGCCTGCGGGTGATCGACCGTCTGGCGCACCACGGCATCCTGGGAGCGCACACCATTGTCGCCCATGCGGTGCATGTGGATATCAAGGAAGCCAATTTGCTGGCCGAGACCGGAACCTGGGTCACTCACCAGCCGCGCTCGAACATGAACAACGCCGTCGGGGTGGCGCCGGTGGAGGCTTTCCTACGCGCAGGGGTGCGCGTCTGCATGGGGAACGATGGCTTCTCCAATGCCATGTGGGAGGAATGGAAGGCCGCCTATCTGCTCCACAAGGCCTGGAACCACGATCCCCGGCGCATGCCTGCCTCTACGGTGGCGGAGATGGCGGTATACAACAACGCCGCACTGGCTCAGGATATTTTCCAAGGCGCACCGCTCGGCGTCATCCAGCCGGGCGCAGTCGCTGATTTGATCCTGGTGGATTACCATCCCTATACCGAGATGGACGAGGGCAATCTGCCCTGGCACATCGTGTTTGGGTTCCACGAAAGCATGGTCACCGCCACGATCGTGGACGGAAGGGTGCTTATGCAGGACAGGAGGCTGCTCACTCTGGACGAGGAGGAGATCGCAGCCCGGGCGCGTGAGGCGGCGGCGGCAACCTGGAACAGGTACCAGGCGCAGTTCGCCTGATTCTGAATGCAACGACGGAGGGTTGATTGAACGAAAACGATCTACCAGAGATACACACAATCGGGATCATCGGCGGAACCGGCAAGGAAGGCAAAGGGCTGGCTTACCGTTGGGCCAAAGCTGGTTATCACATTTTGATCGGTTCGCGACAGTACGACAAAGCGCAAAATGCGGTCGCCGAACTGCGCAGGCTGCTGCCGGAGACGGCCAGGATCGAAGGGGTGATCAACTCTGAAGCAGCGCGGAGGGCGGATCTGGTGGTCATCACTGTCCCCTATGCGGCCCACCGCGAAACGCTGGAAGGATTGCGCGAATTGCTGCAAGGCAAGGTGGTGGTGGATGTCACTGTGCCGTTGGTGCCTCCACGGGTGAGCCGCGTGCAAATGCCGCCCGCCGGCAGCGCCGCACAGGAAGCGCAACAAATATTGGGCGAGGGCGTTCAGGTGGCATCCGCCTTCCAAAACATATCGTACGAGCACCTGCTGAATGACCAACCGGTGGAGTGCGATGTGTTGGTGACCGGTAGCACGAAAATCGCACGGCAACTCACCTTGAAGCTGGTACGCGCGGCTGGGTTGGTCGGCTGGGATGCCGGCCCGCTGGAAAATTCGGTGATACCGGAGGGGCTGACCTCGATCCTAATTGGCTTGAACAAGCAGTATGGTGTAGAATCTTCGGGTATTCGCATCACGGGGATACCGCGCGAGACGGCGAACGAAGGAGCAGGGAGGCAGTCATAACCGGCTGGCTTCACGGCCGGCAAAAAATGTGGGAACGAGCGCAAGCAAGGCGCTGGCCCTGCACCCGACATCGTGATGGGATGATCTGATTTGGTTGGGGCTGGCTCCGGCTGAGCGGATTGGAGCGAGCCCTTTTTATTGGTCCATCGATTTGCAGTGATGTGCAAGGAGTGAATCCATACCTATCAAAATGAGCCTGACCCTGACAGCCCTACGTGATATACCCCTGATTCAACCGGGCGACGACCTGGCGAGTCTCATCTTGCAGGCGTTGGCCAGGGCGTCCATTGCCCTGGAGGATGGGGACATCCTGGTAGTTGCACAAAAAATCGTCTCTAAGGCAGAAGGGCGCCTGCGGAAGTTGAGCGAGGTGATCCCATCGCCGCGGGCACTCGAGATCTCCGGGGCCACGCAAAAGGACGCCCGTTTTGTCGAATTGGTGTTGCGGGAGAGCAGCGAGATCCTGCGCATGCGGCCGGGCACGCTGATCGTTGTCCACCGGCTGGGATTCGTATGCGCCAATGCTGGCATCGACCACTCGAACGTGCAGGCGGAGAGCGGCGACGGAGAAGATTGGGTGCTGCTCCTTCCCGAGAATCCGGATGCCTCGGCTGAGGAGCTCCGCCGGAAGCTGGAAGCGGCCAGTGGGAGGAAAATCGGCGTATTGATCATCGATTCCCACGGGAGGGCCTGGCGCAACGGTGTGGTCGGCGTGGCGATTGGGGTGGCAGGCATGCCGGCTCTGGTGGATATGCGCGGCAAGCCGGACCTGTTCGGGTATCGCCTGCGCATCACTCAGATCGGCGCTGCGGACGAACTGGCGGCAGCGGCCTCGCTGGTTATGGGTCAGGCGGATGAACGTACGCCGGTGGTCCACGCGCACGGGTTTCCATACGCGTTGCGCGACGGATCGATCAACGAGCTGATCAGACCGAAAGAGCAGGATCTATTCCGATAAACACAGGTTTAGCGCATGCGAGCGATCGTCTCCGTGTTGGAAGGGCCGATGGCCGAAGAAATACGGTCGCTGTGGCGCCTGCTGGAGGGCGAATGCGGGCTGAAAGGCATCCGTATGACGCCTATTCCGCACTTCTCCTGGCATGTGGCCGAAGAGTATAACAGCGCTGAGCTGCGCGCAGCGTTGGAACAAGTTTGCTCCGGCCAAAAGAGCTTTCGGGTTAGGACCGCCGGCCTGGGGATTTTCGGCGGCGGGGAACCGGTGATTTACATCGCGCTGGTCAACAATGAGGCCATGCGGAAGTTGCACCGCAAAATCTGGAGGTTTGCGCGGCGGATAGCTACCAGCCCCAGCCCGTATTACGACCCCGATTCCTGGATCCCCCATATCACCCTGGCGCATACGGATGTCAACGCCGATAACATTGGCTGCGCCCTCAGGCAGCTGGCTTTTAGGCCGCTTGAATTCGAGTTTGAAGTCGACAATCTGGCCATCGTTTATCAGCACGAAGAGCGGGTCGGTCGTTTAAGCGAACGGTTTCAATTTGGAGGCGATTGATCAGCAGAAATGTGGTCGCTCTGGCGGGTGGAGTTGGCGGCGCCAAGCTGGCGGACGGCCTGGCGCAGGTCTTGCCCGCCGATGCGCTGACCGTGATCGTGAATACCGGGGACGACTTCGAGCATTTCGGGCTGCACATCAGCCCAGACCTGGATACGGTCTGCTACACACTGGCGGGGCTGGCCAACCCCGAGACCGGCTGGGGCCTGGCTGATGAAAGCTGGAACGCGATGCAGGCCGTTGACAGGCTTGGCGGACCGACCTGGTTCCGATTGGGCGACCGCGACCTGGGCACACACCTAGAGCGCACCCGCCGGCTGAAGGCTGGCGAGGCGCTCAGCAGCATTACACGCGATTTCTGCCGGGCGTTGGGCGTGGCCGTGCGCGTTCTGCCGATGAGCGACCAGCCGGTCGCCACCCGCGTGGCCACACGCGAGCTGGGCGAACTGGATTTTCAGGAGTATTTCGTGCGCCACGCCTATCGGCCGGAAGTCACCGGTTTCCGCTTCGCCGGGATCGAAAGCGCGCGGCCGGCAGCCGGCGTCCTGGAAGCGCTAGACGCGGCCAATGTGGTGATCATCTGCCCGTCAAACCCTTGGGTCAGCATTGCGCCGATCCTGGCGGTGCCGGGGTTGCGCGAGCGGGTGGCCAGGAAACCCGTTGTGGCGGTTTCGCCCATCGTGGGCGGGAGGGCGCTCAAAGGGCCGGCGGCCAAGATGTACGCCGAGTTGGGTATCCAACCCTCGGCTGCGGCGGTGGCCCAACACTACGGAAGCCTGCTGTCTGGCTTCGTCCTCGACCGCGAAGATGCCGCCCAAACCGCCCAGATCGAGCAGTGGGGTATAATTTCTTACGTCGCCGATACGGTGATGAGCAATGGAGAAGATCGCCGCCGGTTAGCAGAAGAGGTGTTGTCCTTTGTCAATGACCTTTTGAGGAGGACACAAGCGCAATGAGCCTTTGGGCAATTGTCCCGGTAAAACCTCTCCGGCGCGGCAAATCCCGCTTAGCCGGAGTTTTGTCGGAAGAAGAACGAACCGTTTTGAACTTTACCATGTTAGAGCACACGCTGAAGACGATCGGATCAGTGGCCGGGATCGAACAGACACTGGTAATCAGCCGCGACCCGTCGGCTCTATCTCTGGCGAGGGATTACGGGGCGCGCACCCTGCTGGAAGAAGGCACGCCGAAATTGAACACCGCCGTACGGCGGGCTACAGTCGTGGCGAAGGCCTATGCGGTCGAAGGGTTATTGATCCTGCCGGCCGATCTACCGACGCTGACGCCGGCAGACATCGAGGCCGTGTTGCGGCTCGGCCAGAATCCGCCGGTGGTGGTGGTCGCCCCCGACCGGCACGAGCGGGGCACCAACGCGTTGCTGATCAGCCCGGCGGGCATCATCGACTACGAATTTGGCGTGGGCTCGTTTCAAAAGCACTGCGACCGGGCGCTGGCGGCCGGTGCGCGACTGGAAATATGCCGGACGCCCGGTTTGGGGCTGGATCTGGATTTGCCGGAGGATCTCGAGCTGCTGCGCCAGATGGAGGTACCCCTGCTGAAAGTTTGAGCGGGTTTTGGTTCGAGACCGCCAAACACCCAGCCGGAGCACGTTAAAATCGGCGCACCGCCGGCTGTTCGTCGGAGGTCTATAGGTGATCGGCCGTCTGTTCGACCGGTCACTCATCCTGATGTGTTACCGGAGGTTGGAATGTCAGAGCGCGTCGCCCTGTATCTGCAGGATGCCCATGACTTGCGTGATGGGCTGGAGTACGTCCGCTATGCGGAGAAGCGCGGTTTCGAGGCGGTCTGGCAGGCAGAGAGCCGCCTTGTGCGCGATGCGATCGTGCCGATGGCGGCTTACGCAGCGGTGACCGAGCGTATCAAGGTCGGTTCGGGGGTGATCAACAACTGGACCCGCAACATCGGTCTGCTGGCAGCAACCTTTCTGACCCTGGACGACCTGGCGCCCAACCGCATCATCTGCGGCATCGGCGCGTGGTGGGACCCGCTGGCCCGCAATGTGGGCATCGAGCGCAAAAAGCCGCTTGTCGCGATGAGGGAGACGGTGATCCTCTTGCGGCGGCTCTTGAATATGGAGCGGGTAACCTTCCACGGGGAGTTCCACCACGTGGAGGGTATCGAGCTGGACGTGGTTCACGGACGACGCGAGCCGCGCAACGTGCCCATCATGATCGGCGCGACCGGCGACCAAATGATGGAGCTGGCCGGTGAGATCGCCGACGGGGTGGTGTTGAACTACTGTGTGCCGCCGGAATATAACCTGAAGGCGATGGAATTGCTGGAGAAAGGCGCGCGCAAAGCCGGACGACGCGTGGAAGACCTGGATCGGCCGCAATTGGTGGTCTGCTCGGTGGACCAGGATCACGACAAAGCAATCGACACGACGCGCGAGCTGCTCACCCAGTACCTGGCCCAGCAGCCGCATATCGCCAAGGCTTCCGGCGTATCGTCCGACGTCGTGGCGGAGATACAATCGATCCTCGGCTGGCCGGCCACCCGTGAACAGATCCTCAAAGCCAAGCATCTGGTGCCAGAGGAGCTGATCCTGCGGGTCACCGCATCGGGGACGCCGGACGAGGCGCGGGCGAAGGTGGACGAATATCGCCGGAACGGCTGCACCTGCCCGATTTTGTACCCGGTAGGCGGCGATGTGCACCTGATGATCGACACGTTTGCGCAGCAGTAAAGGAAAGTGATATACTGCGCGTAGCCATTTTATAATAGTTTAGGAAAAAATGAACAAGCAACCCAATTCTCGCCATTGCTTCGTGTGTGGAGTCGAAAATGACCATGGGCTGGGCATGAAATTCTACGAGGTGGCTCCCGGCGAGGTGCAGGCGGAATATACTGTGCCGGAGCATTTTCAGGGCTATCCGGGGGTAGTGCACGGAGGCGTGATCGCTGCCATGCTGGACGAGGTGACCGGACGGGCCTTCATGCATGGGGAACCGCCGCGTTTCATGTACACGGCCAAACTGTCGGTACGCTACCGCAAACCAGTACCGGTGGGCGAACCGCTGCGGCTGGTGGGCCGCGCAGGAAGGGACAACGGGCGTATCGCCGAGGCTTCGGGAGAAATCTATCGCTCGGATGGCACCTTACTGGCCGAAGCCGAAGCGGTGCTGGTTAACGTGCCGGAAAAGGACCTGGACGGCATCGACCTGGAAACCATTGGCTGGAAAGTCTATCCGGATGGTAAGGAGGGGCAATGATTAGCGAATACCACCGCCCTCAAACACTGGAAGAGGCCTTGGCGCTGCTGGAACGCCCGCAACCGCCCACATTGCCGTTAGGCGGCGGAACCAAGTTAAACCGCCCTCGCAAGGACGTTTTCGCGGTCGTGGATCTGCAAAAGCTGCCGCTGGATCAGATCCAGGTCGAGGGCGACCAGCTGACCCTTGGTGCGACAACCACTCTCCAGCGCATTTGCGAAAGCGTCCAGGCACCCGAGGTTGTACGCCGGGCGGCGCGCCTGGAGGCCGGGCAAAATCTGCGCCAAATGGCCACGCTGGCTGGAACGTTGGTCGCCTGCGACGGCCGTTCGCCGCTGGCCACCGTTTTGCTGGCGCTGGACGCGCGCCTCATTTGGGAGCCGGGCGAGCGCGAGGTCGGTCTGGGGGATTATCTTCCGCTGCGCGGGAAGACGCGTTTTGGCGCGCTGATCACCCGCATCACACTTACAACGCGCGCTCAAGTCGCCTTTGAAAGCGTGGCCCGTACACCGGTAGACCTGCCGCTGGTTTGCGCAGCGGTTGCACGCTGGCCTTCGGGGCGAACTCGCGTGGTCCTGGGTGGATACGGCGCGGCACCGATGATGGTGTTGGACGGTCCGCAGCCCGGCGGCGAGGAAATTTCCGCGCGCAGCGCCTACAGTCAGGCGGAAGACGCCTGGGCCAGCGCGGCTTTCCGCCAGGATGTGGCCGGTAAGCTGGTGCGCCGCTGCCTGACAGAGCTCGAATGATCTTCCCGGTATCTCCATTGACCGGATGGAAAGATGTGAAATGAAACTAACTCTTCAAATCAACGGAATTGCGCACGAAGTAGACGCCCAGGCGGGAGATAGTTTGCTGCGCGTCCTGCGTGCGCAGGGATTTTACGGGGTCAAATCGGGGGGCTGTCTGAACGGTGAGTGCGGTGCGTGCGCCGTATTACTGGATGGACGGCCGGTCAACTCATGCCTGGTGTTGGCTGCGCAAGCGGAAGGCCATTCCATTGTGACCATTGAAGCGCTTGGCGAGCACCCCGAACAGGGTTGGAAGAAGACCCGCGGCCTTGACCCCATCCAGCGCGCCTTCATCGAGACGGGCGCGATACAATGCGGTTATTGCACCCCGGCGATGGTGCTGGCGGCGCGCGCGCTTCTGGAGAAGGAGCCGAAACCGAGCGAGGCGCAGATCCGCGATGCGCTTTCAGGCGTGTTATGCCGCTGTACCGGGTACCTCAAGCCGGTGCAGGCCGTACAGCGCGCTGCAGCGGTGATGCGCGGGGAAGCAGTCGAGCCCATCGAAGGGTCTATCCCTATTCCGATTGGATGGCTGCCGGAGGAGGGCGAGGAAGCACAGGGTGAAGCTCCCCAGCCGGTTAAAGGCCCTGAAGTGCAGACCAGAGTGATGCCCAAGATGTTGGTCACCCCGCAGGCCAAAACTTTTGCCAGGGTGGGCAAACCCGAGCCGAAAGTGGACGCTGTCAAGCTGGTGCAGGGCAAGCCCGCCTTCACCGACGATATCGAACCGCGCAATATGCTCCACGCTGCGGTGCTGCACAGCCCGGTGGCGCACGCCCGCATCCGGCGGATCGATGCCAGCGCTGCCCGCGCGCTGCCCGGCGTGGCCGCCGTGCTGACCTGGCAGGACATCCCACGGGTGGTATATTCCACCGCCGGGCAATCCGACCCGATCCCCGGGCCGCTGGACACCTTTTCGTTGGATAACAAGGTGCGTTTTGTGGGCGACCGGGTGGCTTTTGTGGCAGCCGAGACGCTCGAGATCGCCCAAAAGGCCCTGGATCTCATCGAAGTGGAATATGAACCGCTGCCGGCTATCCTGGACCCCGCGGAGGCGCTCAAGCCAGGCGCTGTGCAGATTCATGACGAGCCGGAGTACGTCAATTTTGCGGATTCGGATCCGCGGCGGAACCTGGCGGCCCAAATCCGCATCGACATCGGCGATGTGGAAAAGGGCTTTGCCGAGGCGGATCGCATTTTCGAAGCCGATTACGAAGTGCCCAAGGTGCAACAGGCGCACATCGAGCCGCACGTGGTGATCACCTACTGGGACGAGGACGACCGTCTGGTGATCCGCACCAGCACGCAGGTGCCTTTCCACACCCGGCGCATCCTGGCACCTGTGTTAGGACTGCCCATCAAGCGCATCCGGGTGATCAAGCCACGCATCGGCGGCGGATTTGGCGGCAAGCAGGAAGTGCTGATCGAGGATGTCGCCGCTCACCTGACCATCGCCACCGGTCGACCGGTGCGTTTCGAGTACACGCGTGAGGAAGAATTCATCGCAGCCCGTTCGCGCCACCCGATGCGCATCCACATGAAAACCGGCGTCAAGCTAGACGGCACGATCACGGCCAATGAAATGTATGCTCTGACCGACACCGGCGCCTACGGATGTCACGCCCTGACCGTGACCGGCAATACAGGCCACAAGGCCATGGCGCTCTATGTGGGCGATGGGGCGTACCGTAAGAGCCCAAATATTCGCTTTTACGCCGATATCGTGTATACCAACCATCCGCCGGCGGGCGCATTCCGCGGATACGGCGTCCCGCAGGGCTTCTGGCCGGTGGAACGGCACATGGAGAAGATCGCTCGCGCCCTGGGGATGGATCCGATCGAGTTCCGCCTGAAGAACGCCGTGCGAGCGGGCGAGCTGCACCCATTCAGCACGGCGTGGAGCGAGGGGCGCGAGCCGAAGCCGGAGATCATCCATACCGTTGGGCTGGAGGAGTGCATCCAACAGGGGAAGAGCGTCATTGGCTGGGATCAAAAGTTCGGCAACCCTGAATGGCATGTGGTCCCGGGGAAGCCTCACCTGCGGAAAGGTGTGGGGATGGCAGCAGTGATGCAGGGCACTGCCATTCCGTACCTGGACATGGGCGGAGCCAGTATCAAGATGAATGACGACGGTTCGTTTAACCTGCTGGTGGGTGCGACCGATCTGGGCACCGGCTCCGACACCGTCCTGGCGCAGATGGCGGCCGAGGTGCTGGGTGTGCCGGTTGACGACATCATTGTGTACTCGTCGGACACGGATATGACGCCTTTCGATAAAGGCGCCTACGCATCGAGCACCACTTATATCTCTGGCACGGCCGTGGTGAAAGCAGCACAACAGGCAGCCGAGCGGGTGCGCATCCGCGCCGCGCGCATGCTCCGTGAGCGTGGCGGCGCCGAGATCCAACCTGAGCAAATCATCCTGGCGGACAGCAAGGCCATCGCGCCGGATGGTTCTTTTGTCACCATGGCTGAAATCGGCTACGAGACGCTGCATCACAGCGACCAGGAACAGATCATGGGTGTGGCGTCGCACGTATCGCCCTCGTCACCGCCGCCCTTCGCGGCACAGTTTGCCGAAGTAACGGTGGACGTCGAGACAGGTCAGGTGACTGTGGACAGGCTCGTCATGGCGGTGGATGCGGGGGTGATCGTCAACCCCCTGACCGCCTCCGGTCAGGTTGAGGGCGGTATGACCCAGGCGTTGGGTTACGCAGTGAGCGAGGAAATGCGCTACGACGAGCAGGGGCGGCCGCGCGAGCGCGATCTGCGCGAGTACCACATTTTCCGCGCGGACGAGATGCCCGAGCTGCAGACCCTGTTCGTCGAGACCTACGAGCCCACCCATCCCTATGGGGTCAAGGCCGTAGCCGAGATTCCCATGGATGGAGTCGCACCGGCAGTGGGCAACGCCGTTCTGGACGCATGTGGCGCCAACGTGGATCAGAATCCAATCACTCCGGAACGGGTTTGGAAGGCGCTGCACGCCGGCAAGGCGTGAGTCGAGCTCATCGCAATATGAACGAGGAATCCGGCGGTATGGGCACGGACAAAGGCATCTTTCAAAGCCTGGCCGAATGTGAGCGGCGCGGGGAACCCGTCGCGCTATGCACGGTGATTGCGAGCGATGGTTCGATCCCGAGGCACGCCGGCAGCAAGATGCTGGTTTATACAGACGGGCGAATCGAGGGGACGGTAGGCGGCGGCGAGATGGAAAGCCGGGTCATCAGCGAAGCCCGTCAGGCCCTGACGGACGGCAAGCCCCGTCTGGTCAGGTACAATTTTGTTGACCCGCAGCGTGGCGATCCGGGCGTTTGTGGAGGCACGGTGCAAATTTACGTCGATCCGGTCTATAAGCCCAAACTGGTGGTAATCGGCGGCGGGCATGTTGGCAAGGCAGTATGCCACCTGGCCAAGTGGCTGGGTTTTCGCGTGGCGATCTGCGACGATCGGCCTGAATTTTGCACCCCTGAAGCCAATCCAGACGCGGACGAATTCTATCCAATGGCAATAGCCGATCTGCCCAAGCACCTTACGATTACGCCGCAGACCTACCTGGTGCTGACCACACGCGGTATGCCAGTTGATCTCCCTGGGCTGCCCGCCCTGCTGGATACGCCGGCGGCGTTCATCGGTTTGATCGGCTCCAAACGGCGCTGGCTGCTGACGCGAAAAGCGCTGGCCGAAGCGGGCGTGGCCGAGGAGAAGCTGGCGCGGGTTCATTCCCCTATCGGATTGGAGCTAAACGCTGAGACGCCCGAGGAAATTGCCGTCAGCATCATGGCTGAGATCATCATGATACGCAATGGCGGGACGGGCGTGAGCATGAAAGCCTGATCAATTTGGAGGTTTTATGTGGCAGGAGTACATACAAGCCGTTACGATCGAGGACGCGCTAAATATGTTGAGCGAGAAGCGGGAACGGGCCAGGATCGTGGCCGGGGCGACCGATCTGATCCTCGAGCTGGAACGCGGAGTGCGCACGGGGATCGACACGCTCGTGGACGTCACACGGATACCTGGATTGGACCAGATCAGTCTGGACGAGGATGATGTCATCCACCTTGGACCGCTGGTGACGCACAACCATTGCGTGGCTTCCAAGCTGATCCGCGACCACGCCTACCCGCTGGCGCGGGCCGCCTGGGAGGTGGGCTCGCCGCAGATCCGCAACCGGGGCACGATCGCTGGCAATCTCATCACCGCATCTCCGGCTAACGATACGATCACCCCGCTGATGGCGCTGGGCGCCAGGGTGACACTGCGTTCTGCGCACAGCGAGCGGGTAGTGCCGCTGGGGGAGTTCTACACCGGTGTGCGGCGCACAGTGATGCAGCCGGATGAGATGCTGGTGGACATCGCCTTCCCGGCGCTGAAAGCCAACCAGCGCGGCATCTTCATCAAACACGCCCTGCGGCGCGCTCAGGCAATCTCGTTGGTCAACACCGCAGTGGTGCTCACCCTGGATGGGGAACGAGTCGAGCGGGCGGCCATCACGCTCGGCTCGGTCGCTCCAACCATCATCCATGCCAGCCAGGCGGAGGAATATCTGGCCGGGAAGGTATTGGACGATGCGACCATCCTACAGGCAGCCGAGCTGACCCGCCAGGCCGCGCGGCCGATCGACGATGTACGCAGCTCGGCCTGGTACCGCGACGCAATGGTCAAGGTCATCACCCGGCGGGCGCTGAATTCCCTCCGCCTCGGCCAGCAGAGGGCCGATTTCCCCGAGGAACCGGTGCTGCTATGGGGCAAGAATACTCCCGGCGTCTCCCATCTGGATAGAAGCATCCGCCATGATGAGCATGCGCCGATCGTCACGCGCATCAACGGCAAGGAGTACACTTTCACCAGTGGCCAGAACAAGACCCTGCTGCGCCTGCTGCGCGAAGAGGGTCAACTCATCGGCACCAAGGAGGGCTGCGCCGAGGGAGAATGCGGCGCCTGCACCGTCTTCCTGGATGGGGTGGCGGTGATGAGCTGTATGGTGCCTGCCCCGCGCGCGCATGGGGCGGAGATCATCACCATCGAGGGCATTGCCCACGATGGTCACCTGCATCCTGTGCAGGAGGCGTTCGTACAGGCCGACGCAGTGCAGTGCGGTTACTGTACGCCCGGTTTTATCATGTCGGCGGTGAAACTATTGGAGGAGCGCCCGGCGCCGTCTCAGGCTGAGATCCGCCAGGCGTTGACCGGCAATTTGTGCCGCTGCACAGGTTACTATAAGATTATCGAGGCGATAGAGAACGCCAGCAAGAGGTGAGCCATGGCCAAGTACAAGCAGTATACGGTCGAGCGCGAGACGCCGCCCATGCGCCGGGAGATCCACCCGGTATGGCGCGGGATTGGATTTGCGCTGATGGTCATTTTCCCGGTCATCTCCTATTTTGGAGCAGTGGCGATCCTTCAGGAGAACGCCAAGCGCAACTGGGTGCAAATCCAGCCCGAATTCCTCGCCAGGGGGGCCGATCCGCTGCTGTACGTAAAGATTTTTCTAACGGTCGTGCTGGTGCTCGTTCTATATATTCTATTCATGGTGGTGACCTTCCTTGCCGACCGGTTGTTTGGGCCGCCCCGTTATGGTCCGCTGGATTCACCCGAGATCCCCTACAAGGGGCGGAAGCGCTATTAACCAGCGCCCAATACCGGTCTGAACGACAATGCGGGTTTTGAAAGAGGAAGCACCATCCTGAGCGGAGGTTCTTATGGTTTATATCGGCAAGTCTGTCCCACGGGTTGATGCTGTGGCGAAGGTGCGCGGCGAAGCGCTTTATCCCGGGGACGTCAATCTGCCCAATCAGGCTTACATGAAAGTCCTGTTCGCACGCCGGCCGCATGCCATCGTCCGCAAGGTCGACACGAGCGCTGCGGAGAGCCTGCCCGGCGTGATTGCGGTGTTCACCGCTAAAGATGTACCCGTCAACGAATACGGTTTGCAAATCCCCGACCAGCCGGTGTTGTGCGGCCCGGTTTCGACAAACCCGTACGGCGACCGGGTGCGCTTTGTCGGCGATCGCATTGCGCTGGTGGTGGCCGAGAGCGAGGAGGTCGCCGCCAAGGCCTGCCAGCGCATCGTGGTCGAGTACGAAGACCTGCCGGTAATCACCGATCCGCTGCGGGCCATGCAGGAGGATGCTTTTCTACTGCACCCCGAGCGCGGATCCAATGTCTGTACCCGTTACCGCATCCGCAAAGGAGACGTGGAAGCCGGTTTCAAAGAAGCCGATGTCATCGTAGAAAGCGAGTACCGCACCCCGGCGCAGGAGCACGCCTATTTACAACCCGAAGCCGGGGTTGGCTACATCGATTCTGAAGGGCGAGTTACCGTGGTGGTGGCAGGCCAATGGGTGCATGAGGACCAGGAGCAAATTGCCCACTCGCTGAACCTACCGCTGGAGAAGGTGCGGGTGATCTATGCGGCCATCGGAGGCGCATTCGGCGGACGCGAGGATATGTCGGTGCAGATCATTCTCGCACTGGCGGCCATGCGACTTCACGAACGAGGGATCGATCGGCCGGTTAAAATTGTGTGGAGCCGCGAGGAATCCATCATCGGACACCACAAGCGCCATCCCTACATCATCCAGACGCGTTGGGGGGCCAAGAAAGACGGTAAGCTGGTTGCCGCGGAGGTCAAGGTGATCGCTGACGGCGGCGCATACATGTCCACCTCGAACAAAGTGTTGGGCAACGCCACGCTGATGTGCACCGGTCCGTACGAGATTCCCAATGTAAAGGTGGATTCGTACGCGGTCTACACCAACAACCTGCCCAGTGGGGCGTTCCGGGGATTTGGCGGTCCGCAGGGGGCCTTTGCGGCTGAAATGCAGATGAACAAGCTGGCCGAGAAGCTGGGGATGGATCCGGTGGAAATCCGCCGGCGGAACACGCTGAGGGAGGGGGCGCTGCTCTCGGTGGGCACCCCTCTGCCGAAAGGCGTCTCCATCACCGAGGTGGTCGAACACTGCGCCAAAAACTCAGGCTGGGAACTTACCGAGGATGGCTACCGCTTCAAAGGCAAGAGGAGCTGGGTGGTCCCCGGTCATGCGCATTTGAGGCGCGGGATCGGTTTTGCCTGCGCATTTAAGAATGTGGGATTCTCCTTCGGGGCGCCCGAGAATTCCTGGGCGACCATCGAGCTGCACGGCCATGCCGAGATCGAGCGTGTGGTGTTGCACGCCGCTGGCGCCGATGTGGGCCAGGGCGCCCACACCGTGTTTGCCCAGATGGCGGCCTCAGCGGTAGGTGTACCGCTCGAAAAAGTGGAGCTGGTGGTCTCGGATACGGCCCGAACGGACAACTCGGGCAGTTCGTCGGCTTCACGCATGACCTTCATGGCCGGGAACGCCATCCGCGGCGCGGCCGAAGCCGCTCTGGAGAAGTGGCGCAACGAAGAGCGCCCGGCGGTGGCCACGTTCACCTACCGCCCGCCGCGCACCACCCCGTTCGACCCGGAGACAGGCAAATCCGAGCCCAATTTCGCCTACGGGTATGTGTCTGAGGCGGTCGAGGTTGAGGTAGATACCGAAACCGGTCAGGTGCGATTGCTGAACGTATATTGCGCCAACGATGTGGGTAAGGCCATCAATCCAGGTCTGGTGCAGGGACAGATCGAGGGGGGTGTGGTTCAAGCGCAGGGCTACGCCATTCTGGAGAATTTTATCCAAAAGGATGGATACGTGCTCACATCGACCCTATCCACCTACCTGATCCCCGGCGTGTTGGATATACCAGAGCGGGTGGAATCACTGGTGCTGGAGTACAACGATCCGATCGGTCCGTGGGGAGCGCGCGGCATGGGAGAGATGCCCTTCCTGCCGCTGGCGCCGGCCGTCATGGACGCGGTTCATGCCGCCACCGGGGTGTGGTTCGACGAGTTTCCGCTCACGCCCGAGCGAGTGCTCAAAGAGCTGAGCGAGAGAGGTTGAGAGGAGGGAGGGGCTTTTCAGGACAGAGAAAGGCCCCTCCAGATGCTATGACAGGTTATGTGCTGGTAAGAGGCGGCGGTGATCTGGGCAGCGGGGCGGTGGTCCGGTTGGCACGAGCGGGGATACGCGCCCTAGTGCTGGAGGCAGCGCAGCCGCTGGCGGTCAGGCGGAAGGTGGCGTTCGCTGAGGCGGTCTACACGGGCGAGAGTGAAGTCGAAGAGCTGCGTGCAGTGCGCGTAGTCAATGTAAGCGAAATCCAGAACGCGTGGCGGCAAGGCTGGGTGCCGGTGATGGTCGATCCGCAGGCGGAGATACGCGGTGAGCTGCCGCCGGTGGCCATCGTAGATGCGCGAATGACCAAACGTCCGCCCGAGCTGGGTTTGGATGCGGCCCCGCTGGTAATCGGGCTGGGACCCGGCTTCGTGGCGGGGGAGAACTGCCACGCGGTGGTCGAGACGATGCGCGGGCCAGACCTGGGGCGCGTGCTGTGGAATGGATCGGCGGCCAGCGACACCGGCCTGCCCGACCCGGTCTGGCTGCACCAGGCGGATCGCGTGCTGCGCGCGCCGTGCTCAGGCCGCTTTCAGGCGCGGGTGGAAATCGGCCAGCGCGTGCAGGAAGGCCAGGTGGTAGCCGAAGTCGATGGTCAGCCGGTGCGAACGGTATTCTCGGGGGTGGTGCGCGGATTGCTCCATTCGGGTCTGGACGTGCAGAAGGGGTTAAAGGTCGGCGATATCGACCCGCGGGATGATCCGCGTCTGGCTTACCTCGTTTCGGACAAGGCACTGGCGGTGGGCGGGGGCGTGCTGGAAGCGGTGCTGGCGCGCAGAGAAATCCGCGCGCAGTTGTGGGAGTAGGCGTTGGAGCTGAAGCGGGCGCTCAGAGTGAAAAAGCCAGTACGCCTGGCGTTCACCGGCTCAGGTGGAAAGACAACCGCATTGTTCCGCCTGGCGCGCGAGCTTCCGCCGCCGGTTATCATCACCGCAACCACCCATCTTGGTGTCGAGCAGCTCGGCAAGGCCGACCGGCATCTCATCCTGGAGCACCCTCGGCAGCTCGAGGGATGGGAGGATGAGTTGGCGCAGGGCGTGAGCGCGGTGACGGGCGCCCGCCAGCCCGACGGCCGCACTTCGGTCATGGAGGGTGAGCGCCTGGAAGCTCTGCGGGAAGCTGCAGAAAAGCTGGGCGCCAGCCTGTTGATTGAAGCCGACGGCTCGCGCCAGTTGCCGCTCAAGGCACCGGCGGAGCACGAACCGCCCATACCGGTATGGATCGAGGTGGTCGTGGTGGTGGCTGGTCTTTCCGGGATTGGGCGGCCGGTAGACGGCGGGCATGTCCACCGCGCGGAAATATTCAGCGAGCTGACCGGGCTGGCACCTGGAGAGGCAGTGACCTGGGAGGCGCTAAGGCGCGAGCTGGCGGACCCGCGCGGAGGTATGAAGAACATACCATCCGGCGCACGCAGAGTCGTTTTGCTTAACCAGGCGGATAACGCCGAACTGCGCGGGGGCGCGCATGATCTGGCGAAACGGCTGATACCACCCTACCATGCCGCGCTGGTTGGAGCTGTGGGAATGCACGGTGCCGGCTTATCAAGCGAAGGCAGGCCGGTGTATGAAGTTATCGAACCGGCGGCGGGAATCGTGCTGGCGGCTGGCGGTTCTGTACGCCTCGGTCAACCCAAGCAGTTGCTCGCATGGCAGGGGGAGCCGCTCGTGCGTCGTGCGGCCAGGACAGCGCTGGAGAGCGGCCTGTCTCCCGTGATTGTGGTCACCGGCGCGTATGGGGAGCAGGTTGCGCAGGCATTGGAGCACCTGCCAGTGACCATCATCCACAATCCAGCATGGGAGGCAGGCCAGAGTACGTCGGTGCGCGCCGGATTGGGCGCATTGCCCGAAGAAATCGGGTCGGCAATGTTTTTCCTGTCAGACCAGCCATTCGTCACCGCCGAGCTGGTCGGGAAAATACTGGCGGCCCACCATCGCTCGCTGGCGCCGCTGGTGGCACCTCGTGTAGCCGGCCGGCGGGCCAATCCGGTGCTGTTTGACCGCGATGCCTTTGCCGAACTGGGCACTCTGAGCGGCGACGCGGGCGGGCGATCCCTTTTCGAGCGGTACCCTGCCGTATGGGTCGAGTGGGACGATCCTTCTCTGCTCGAGGATATCGATACACCGGAAGACGTCCGCCGCTTGACGGGAGAAGCAGGATGACCGGGATGATTGGTCCTCGGGGTGAGGCGTGATTGCAGCGGTTGTACTGGCCGCTGGGAGGTCCCAGCGCATGGGCCAACCCAAGATGCTGCTGCCATGGGGGAAAACGACAGTCATCGGCCAGGTCGTCGAAACGCTCGCCCGGGCGGGGGTAACCGAGATCGTGGTGGTCGCTGGCGGAGAGCGCGCAGAGGTGGAGAAAGCGCTGCAGGGGACGCCGGCGCAGGTCGTCTACAATCCCGGATACCGGGATGGCGAGATGCTGCATTCCTTCCAGGTAGGTCTGTCGAACCTGTTGGACCGGGATATTTCCGCGGCGCTGGTCGTCTTGGGTGATCAGCCGCAAATCGAGGAGAAGGTAGCGCGATCGGTGATAGAAGGCCAGCCGGCCGATCCCTACCGGATCGTGGTACCCAGCTATCGACTGCGCCGCGGCCATCCCTGGTTGCTGCCGCGCGCCTGGTGGGAAGCGGTGATGGCGCTTAAACCGCCCAAGACTCTGCGCGATTTTCTCAGCGAGCACGAAGGGATGATCGATTATCTGGTGGTGGACACGCCCACGGTGCTGCAGGACCTGGATACGCCAGACGATTACCGGCAGAGTGCGCCAGCGGCGCAATGAATGATCGTGAAGTATGGGTTTTGAGGCAGA
>DAOTWA010000085.1:0-18231 GCA_034435955.1 Anaerolineaceae bacterium
CAGAAAAGGAGGGCGGAAAGCAAGATATCACATCGTCTTCTTTAACCCCGAATCCTTAAAGCAACACCTTCCCCATCATCGCCGAGCGGACATTGTGTGGGAAATGGATCGCCCCAACCACCCTTTCCATGAACATGACGGACAGGAACAGGAAAACACTCCATCTGAGCGCTGGCTGATCTCCATAAACAGGAACGAAACGGTGCCCGGGGTGTAAACCGTTTATCGGTATCTTTCAATTTGGTTAGGAGCATAGGATGAAAAAACTGCTTTCGTTGGTCTTGACTCTGGCATTCATGGCTGGTTTCGCCTTGACGCCAGCCCTCGCCGCTGCGCCCCAGACGTATACGGTGCTCGTCGGCGCTGAAGACGCCAACCGCGGGATTGATATCATGGCGTATTTCCCAAATACGTTATACGTCCACGTGGGTGATACCGTCCACTGGGTGCAAAACTCTTTCGAGATTCACACGGTGAGCTTCATGGCCGGCGCAACAACATTGCCGGATATCGTGCCTGCACCAGCCAACCCGATCAGCCCCTTCATGTTCAACCCGGTGGTGGTCTTCCCGTCTGTTCCAGCCAGCGGACTTTACGATGGATCTTCCTTCGTTAACTCAGGTTTGATGGGCATGGAAGCCGGTCAGGTGAAGGAATTTTCGCTGACCTTCACCAAGGCGGGCACGTTTGAATACGTCTGCCTGGTGCACGGCCTCGCAATGTCAGGCAAGATCATCGTGGTAGATGCCAGCGTGGCAATCCCCACCCCGGCCATGGTAAAGGCGGCTGCGCTTTCCCAGGCCGGCAAATCCCTGGCCGATGCCTCCAACCTGTTCCTCCAGGCGCAGGCCGACGTCCCGGCGCCGATTCATAACCCCGATGGCACCACCACTTACCATGTCCAGGTGGGATTCAGCCACGGCAACGTCGACCTGATGAGCTTTTTCCCCGACAAACTGGTGGTTCATCCAGGCGATACGGTCGAGTGGAGCTTCGGTGGGATGAACATGGCCCCTCACACGGTTAGTTTCCTGAACGGCGCTGCTGAACCCGACCTGATCGTTCCTTACCCGCAGGCCGGCGGCCCGCCGCTGTTGCTGATCAACCCGGCGGTGCTTTTCCCGGCCAACCTGGGCGCACCGCTCACCCGCCAGGGATTTTACAACTCGGGTATTCGCAGCCCCGATTTGCCTACCCCGCTCACCTATGCGTTGAAGATCGGTGACATGAACGGGCAGATCTATTACGAGTGCCTGTTGCACGACGCCAGCGGAATGAAGGGTTCGCTGATCGTGGCACCATAAGCGAGCCTGTCCGCGAGACCCGTCCATAAAGCCGTCACAGCCCTGAAGCATACTTCAGGGCTGTATAGTTAGTTATTCATTAAATCCTAGGGAAAATAGACCGTCTCAAGCTTGGTGAGCTGGTCGGCGAGGATTTTCAGATCCGACGAGGCCACGTCTGGGGATGAGTTGAGCTCATTGATCGCCAGGCTCAATCGCGATTGTAGCGCGCTGGCTGTGGCGGGGTCTTTGCTCTGCAAGAAGTCCTCCAGACCCTTCACATCTTCACCGGCTGCGGTCAGCGACAGGCGCGCAGCGGTGATGCTCTTGTCGGCGATGTTGAGGCGAGCGTTGTTCACGTCATTCAGCGCGCGCAGCAAGCTGACGTGCGCTTCCAGCGCGGCCACCTGCCCGCGGAGGTTCTGAAGGTCGCCTTGCGCGGTGCTCAACGCTCCCTGGGCCGCCGTGAGCTGTTCCTGAACGCCGGCGAGTTGCTGACGCGTCTGGACCAGCTCGGCCTGCGCCTGCAGGGCGCGGCTCTGCGCCGGCCGGTAGAGGACGAAGTAGGCTACCAGCAATCCCGCGGCAAAAACAGCCAGTATACCGACTGTCCAGCGCAGGCCGGCGCGGTTGAAGCGCCCCAGTCGCGTCTCGGGGTTGAACCACCAGCCAAACAAGCGCGCCAGCAGGCCGGGTTTACGCTTGGCCGGTGCTGGAGCTTCCTCTGCCGCTGGCGCTCCGGCCACCGCCTCGCTGCCGGCGGCGATCGCCTCGACAGCCGCCCCTCCAGCCGGCGCTGCCTCCCCTTCGCCTTCGCCGACAGGCGGCTCTGGTTCGGGCGCGGTCTCGCTCACCGGCTGCTTAGCATCCTTGGGTGGGACTTCCGACTCGGGGGGAACGCTTTCAGTATCCATAAGGGTCTCCTGGTCTCTCTCGTTACGTCGGTCTGGGAGAAGGCGTCAGCGTAGGGTAGGGGGTAGATGTGGGCGCCGCGCCTGGACAGGCCGCTCCGCTGCACGACGTCGGAGCGCTCCCAGCCGCAGACCCCCCTTGCGGCAGCCCGACTACCAGCGTCTCCCACACGCCGTCCAGCTCGTTCAGCGCCAGGACGGGGTAAAGCGGCAGGTCGGCCAGGGCCTGATCCAATCGGGATGCCAGCGCTTGCGGGGTGACGCCGGCCAGCTCGGGAACATCCGCGGGCATGCCGTTGAGGGCGTTGCGCGCCGCCTGCAAGTCCTGGCGAGCCAGGCCCAAGTTGCTCTGTGTCAGGTACAGGCGTGCCCGTGAGAGCAGCTCCATGGTCTTGAAAAGCCGGACCTGCTGTTCGAGGTCGGTTAGCGTTGCCAGGGTGTCGCTGACCTGTTGATTGAGCTGGCCGACCGACTGGCTGTTCTGACCCACCAAACGGTTTAGATTCGCCAGTTCGGCCTGCAAACCATCCAGGCGATCCAGCGCTGCGCTGTGAGTCTGGATAGCCTGTTCGGCGTCGTCGAGGCTGCCGCGCAGATCGGCAACGGCGGTGGCTTGCTGGTCGTGCTGTGCCTGCAGGCCGACCACCCTGGTCTGAAGCTGACCGGCAAGCGACTGAACCTGCCCCGCGTAGTTGCTCTGTTCGGTCTCAACCTTTGCCAAGCGCTCAAGCAGGGCTTTTTGGGGCTGAGACTGCCGCTGATAGGCATACAGGCCGCCGTAATACAGCCCAATACCGAGCAGAATGCCCAGCAGCACAGCCAGCAACACCCGCAGAACTGCACGCCAGACGCGGCGCGTTGACGACGCCGTGCCGTGAACCGGCTCGGGCTGCCCAGATTGGCTGGAAGGGGGCGGGGAAAGCGGCGCCGGTTCAGACATGGATAGCCTCCATCATCGCAGGCGGCTCTTAGCCTCTCGGCTGGCGGCCGCCTGGCGCTGGCAGGGCTGGACGGGCAGGATAGGGTAAGGGGATGTACTCTACCGACGGGCGACGCTGAGCGGCCTGAGGGTATAAATTCATCAGGTGATAGACCTCGGTGGGCATCTCAGTATTGACCTGCAGGCCAATTTCGCGCGCCTCCTCCACGCTGATAGGGTAATCGTGGGTCCAGCGCCCGCTGGTCAATGCGTCGGTGATCTGACCGGTCTTTTCAGGGTCGTAGCGCTCACCCAGCAGACGCAGGACAACACTCTTCACCTGCAGGATCGCCTTGCGCGATATGTCTGCTAGGATCATCGTCTCGTCATCAATCTCATTGGCGGCTTTCTTATCCAGCACGTTGAGGATCGAGACGGCCGGATATTGGCCAATCTGCGGGTCGACCGGTCCCAGGACGGCATTTTCATCCATGACGATCTCGTCCGCCGCCAACGCGATCAGCGTGCCGCCCGACATGGCGTAATGGGGGACGAAAACGGTCACCCTGGCCGGGTGCTTGGTCAGAGCGGTGGCGATTTGCTCTGCGGCCAGCACCAGCCCGCCCGGTGTGTGAAGGATCAGATCGATCGGTATCTTCGGATCGGTCAGCTTGATGGCACGCAACACCTCTTCCGAATCCTGGATATCGATGTAACGGCCGATGGGAATGCCCAGGATCGAGAGGCTCTCCTGACGGTGGATGAGGGCGATGACGCGTGAGCCGCGCTTTTCTTCCAAAGCGCGAATCAAACGCATTCGCGAAGCCTCCAGCATCTTCTGGCGCACCACCGGCACCAGGGTGGCGATGATCAGGAATATCCAGATCAAATCGAAGTATCCCATCGTTCAAACTCCTCCAAAGAGGTTACCAGGGCCGATACTCGTCCGGATGCCAGCGGCGGATGCGCCGGCCGGCCGAGAAGGGCACCGCCAGCAGCACGCCGAAAAGAAAGCCCCCGATATGCGCCCACCAGGCGATTCCGCCTGCTGCCGTCCCACTGGCGGTACCCAGAGCCAGCACGCCGGGGAAGAACTGCAGCCCGAACCAGATGGCCAGGTAGATGACGGCCGGGATAGGTATAAACAGAGGGAAGATGGTGATAAAGATCAGGGTAATGATGCTTGAAGTGGGAAAATAAACGAAATACGCCCCTAAGACGGCCGCAATGGCGCCGCTTGCACCGATGGCCGGCACCCGGCTGGTTGGATCCACAACGACCTGGGCTGCGCTGGCAGCAATGCCGCCGAGCAGGTAGAAGATGAGATATCGGCTGGAGCCCATGCGGTCTTCGACGTTGTCGCCGAAGATGAACAGGAACCACATATTACCCAGAATGTGCAGCCACCCCCCGTGCAGGAACATGTTGGTGAAGAGTGGATAGAGGGTGCTCAACTGATTCCAGTGGATGCGCGCCGGCACCAGGCCGTATCTCAAAATAAACCGGTCCAGCCCAGCGGGAGACAGGCTCAGCTCGAAAAGGAAAACCAGGCTGTTAATACCGATCAGCAGCCAGGTGATGAACGGGAAAGATCGCGATTGGACAGTATCTTTTATGGGGAGCATGCTCACCTCCTGTGCCGCACGTACGACACAGGGCATGGTTATAGTATAGCGAGCAATCCTATAATACGCAACAATTCGGGCGCAGGGCAGGAAATCCCGGCCTGCAAGACCGATCATCACGGGCGCGCTGGCTTCACGCGATGCGAGATTCGTCCCTAGGCGCCGGGGTTATAATGGCGGCATATGGAGGACATCCCCCTGGCCGGAAATCTATCCAAAGCTAACCGTCAGATTGCGCGCGGTGCTGCTACCGTGATGCTGGCATTCGCCTTTGGCCAGCTCATCGGATTGGGCGCCAAAGTGCTCATCGCGGGAGCCTTCGGCACTGGCATGGAAGCCGACGCCTTCTACGCCGCCAACCGCCTGCCTGACATCATCTTCCAAATCATGGCCGGCGGCGCTTTGGCCTCGGCATTCGTGCCGACCTTTACCGGGCTGCTGGCGCGCGGCGAACGCGAAAGCGCATGGAAGTTGGCCTCCTCGATCGCAAACCTGATCTTCCTGGGGGTGGCGGCTGCCGCGTCTTTGGCCTTTGCCTTCGCCCCGCAGGTGGTGCGCTACCTGCTGGCGCCCAAGTTCGCTTCCAACCCGCAGCAGTTTGCCATGACGGTGACGCTGCTGCGCATAATGCTGCCATCGGCGGTAATCTTCAGCCTGAGCGGCCTGTTGATGGGTGTGCTGAATTCCCACCAAATCTTTCTATTTCCCGCCTTGGCGCCCTCCATGTATACCGCCGGGCAGATCTTCGGCGTACTGGCTTTAGCGCCGCGCTTCGGCGTTTACGGACTGGCTTGGGGCGTGCTGGCTGGCAGCTTCCTGCATCTTGTTGTCCAGCTTCCCGCTCTTCTACGCCTGGGCGGCCGCTATGCCGCCTCCCTGGGGCTGGACTTCGCTCCGGTGCGCGAGGTCGGCCGACTGATGGCCCCACGCCTGATAGGCGTGGGGGTGGTGCAGCTCAATTTCTGGCTCAACACGTTGCTCGCCTCGGGCATGGCCGAGGGTAGCCTGGCCGGCATCAATCTGGCCATGCCGCTGATGCTGGTGCCTGAAGCGGTCATCGCCCAATCGATCGCCATTGCCGCCATGCCAACCTTCTCGGCCCAGGTCGCTTTGGGCCAAATGGACGAGCTGCGCGCTTCCCTGGCGGCGGCGCTGCGCGCGGTGCTGCTGCTGGCCGTGCCGGCCTCGTTGGGGTTGGTCTTCCTGCGGCGGCAAATCGTGGCCCTCCTCTACCAGCACGGCGCCTTCGACGCCCATTCGACCGAGCTGGTGGCCTGGGCGTTGCTTTGGTACGCGATCGGGCTGGTGGGCCATTCGGTGATCGAGGTGGTTTATCGCGCCTTTTATTCCCTGCACGACACGCGCACGCCGGTGTTTCTGGTGGCTGCAGCGATGAGCCTCAACCTGGCCTTCAGCCTGATCTTTTCGGCCCTGTTCAGCGCGGTGGGCTGGGCGCCGCACGGAGGCCTGGCGCTGGCCAACTCGCTGGCCACCGCCCTGGAGATGGCCGGCGCGCTGTTTCTCATCCGCAGGCGGGTGGGCGGGCTGCAAGGCCGACGCCTCGGAGGCGGGCTGGCGCAGGCCTCCGCGGGAGGACTGGCCATGAGCCTGGCTCTGGCCGTATGGCTGTCAGCCATGGGAGACCGCCCCGCCTGGCTGTCCGCCTCGGGCGGCATCATCCTGGGTGTGGGAGTCTATGCGCTGGCCGCGCTGGTGCTGCGCGTGCCCGAACTCTACATGCTCCTGGGCGCGCTCAGGCGCCAGGCGAAAAAGCTGGCCTTACGCTAGCAGGCAGTGCGAAATTCTCAGCGCCAAACGACCCAAACGAGCAGGGCCACGATGACCCCCAATACAACGCCACCCAGCGCCTCGCCCGGCGTGTGGCCGAGCACTTCCTTGAGCTGCTTCTCGTTGATCGGATTGCCCTTGAAAAGCTCTTCCATCATCAGATTGATGGTATGGGCATGGATGCCCGCCTGCCGACGGATGCCGGTTGCGTCGTAAATCACAATCATGGCCACAGCCGTTGCCAGCGCAAACAGGGGCGTATCGAAGCCAGTGTAAAGGCCGATGGCCAGCGCCGTGGAGGTGACCAATGAGGAATGCGAGCTGGGCATGCCGCCGGCGCTGAACAGAAGGGACCAGTTCGTGCGGTGGTTGCGAATACGATCGATGGGCACTTTTAAGCTCTGCGCCAGCAGCCAGGAGATCAACCCGGCGATCAGCACCTGGTTGGTGATAATCCTCCAGAACGGCATGTCAGTCGGGAGGATTGTAATCGACCAGCTCTTCGCCGGAGAGCTGGCGCACTTTGAGCTCGGCCTTGTCCAATAAATTGGCGCAGTGCTGCACCAGCGCCTGCCCGCGCTCGTACAAGGCCATGGTCTCTTCAAGCGAGCGTTGCTCGGTTTCGATCTCAGCCAGGATTTTTTCCAGCTCGGCAAAAGCCTGCTCGTAGGTCAATTGATCAACGGGCGGCAGTTCGGGCATCTGTTCTTTCCCCTTTCACAGCTCAACTTGATGCCTCCCCATCAGCGTGGACAGCGAAGGATCCATCGCTCACGCGCACGTCGAGGGCATCGCCGGGTGATACCTGACCTACCCGCGTCACTAGGCGGCCGTCTGCCTTGTGGCTCACCAATGCGTACCCGCGCTCCAGAATAGCCAGCGGGCTGAGGGCCGCCAGGCGCGTGCGCACACCCTCGATGCGAGCGCGCTGAAGCTGCAAACTGTGCATCATGGCGGCTCCCAGGCGGAAGCTGATCTCATCCAGACGTTGGCGCTCGCTGCGCACCCGGGAGATGGGTGAGGCGCGCTCCAGACGGCCGCGCCGCTCCTCCAGCGACCAGCGTTCGCGGGAAATCACATCCCGGGCTACGCGTTCCATCCGCCGTGAGCGCTGGTCAAGATCCGCAAGTAGGTCGGCCCGGTTGGGAGTGGCCAGTTCGGCGGCTGCGGTGGGCGTTGGGGCGCGCAAATCTGACGCGAAATCCGCGATAGTGAAATCAGTCTCATGGCCTACCCCGGTAATGACCGGCGCTGGCGAAGCAGCGATCGCCCGCGCCACAGCCTCGTCGTTGAAGGCCCACAGGTCTTCGATCGATCCGCCGCCGCGCGCCAGGAGGATCACATCCGGATGCGCCAGCCGGTTGATGTCCGCCAGAGCGGCAACGATGCCGCCCGGCGCTTCCTCTCCCTGAACCGGGGTGGGCGCCACGACGACCTCCACGATCGGGTAGCGCCTTCGCAGGGTGTTGAGCATGTCCTGCAGGGCTGCTCCGGTCGGTGAGGTGACAATGCCGATGCGCCGCGGCCGCGCCGGAATGGGGCGCTTACGCGCCGGGTCAAAAAGCCCCTCCGCTTCCAGGCGGGCCTTGAGGCGTAGGAACTCCTGGAAGAGCAACCCCTCGCCGGCCAGGCGAACCGCATCGGTGTAAAGCTGGTACTGCCCTCCGGCTTCATATACGCCCACGTAGCCGTGCGCCTCGATCGCTTGGCCATCCTGCAAACTAAGACGCAGCCTTTGGGCCGTGCTCCGCCAGATTACGCAGCGCAAAGCTGCGTTGCTGTCTTTTAGAGTGAAATATACGTGACCCGATCCGGGCCGCGAGAGATTGGAAACCTCGCCGGCCACCCATACGTCCTGCATGGCGGCGTCCCCTTCGATGAGCTGACGCAGATAGCGCGTCAGTTCGGTTACTGTCAAAGGTACGGGTTGCAGAAAAGGGAAGGCATCCATCCGAAACAAGCATACCCTTACTGTTTATGGCTGTCAACCATTCCCCGAACCAGCAAAGGATGCTACAATTGCTCTCGGCGGCGCCAGAGAGCGCCGTTTCCAGTGTGATGGGCAGCGCAATCCGCGCCCGATCCCCGCGAGATTTACATGGACTATCTCTGGTCTCCTTGGCGAATGAAATACATCCAGGCCCATCAGACAGGCGATGCGTGCATCTTCTGTCAGGCGGCGCAGCGCGAAGACGGGCCGGAAAATTTAATCGTGAAACGCGGCGAGCACTGTTTTGTCATCCTCAACCGCTACCCGTACACCAGCGGCCACCTCATGGTGGTGCCGTTCGAACACGTCCCATCCTTGGAAAATCTTCGACCGGCCGACCGCGCCGAGATGATGGACCTGATCAGCGCGGCCATGGCTGCCCTGCGCAGGGTGTATAACCCCGAAGCTTTCAACCTGGGAGCTAACATCGGCGCTGCCGCCGGAGCAGGCGTGGCCGGGCATTTCCATATTCACGTCGTCCCGCGCTGGATGGGGGACACGAATTTCATGTCCACTGTGGGTGAGACGCGCGTCCTGCCCGAAGCCCTGGAAGACACCTACCGACGCCTGAAAGAAGGCTGGAAATAGTTTCCCCGCCTCAGGGGAGAGACGGGGTTGAAAGAAATGGGCGGCGGCTGATAAGCTTGCAGCCGCCCTTAATCATCGTGTTCCGCAGTTTTTGTGGCGGTTGGCGTCGTTCCAAGCGTGGCACCCTGGGTCGGTGTGCGTTCCTCGTGATCCTCATCCGGTGTGCGTGAAGGGGATGGCGTGGCGCTGAAATCGGAATGTGCGCCCTCGGTCTCCTGAAGCGTCCCGGTTGGATGGTCATCCTCCCCTTCTTGCGTGGGCGAGCGCGTCTTCTCAACCTGCTGCTCGGGGGTTCTGCTCGGATGCGGCGTTTCGCTCGGCTCGATCTCCTCCCCGGCGGTGGCCGAAGGCTGTTGGAGCGTAAGCGAGGCCGAAGGCATGACGGCCTGACTCACCGCCAGATTGCGGGCCAGCAGCACATCGCCCGCCAGGCGAAGCGCGGTAACGGTGACCAGGTCGCCGACCTGCGCTGCGCCGGTTATCTGGGTATCAGAATTGATTAAAAAAGCCACGCCGGCCACCACCCAGCGGTCCGGTCCGATGGACTGCACCCGACCGCTGAACTGGATTTGGCGAAGCTCCATCTCTTCGACCAGCACAGACCCATCGCTTTGCAGGCTGCCGCTCACCAGAACGTAAACCCCAGGCTGGTATTCGGACTTCACAGGAAAGCCTGGCGGTAAGATGAGAGGGATGCCGGCCGCCGTCCACCCACCTGCGGGCGTCAATTCGAGAGGTCCGGCGAAAGTGACCTGAATACTGCGGCGATGCCCGGAGAGCGCTTCGACTTCCTCGGCCCGTTCGCGGTCGTAGCTCTCGAGCAGCTCGATGCGCGCGGCGGTATTGCTGGTCAGTTGGAGGCGAGTCCGTTCGGTGGCCAGCTTGAGGCCGTAAAGAGGATCACCCGGCAACGCCTGGGCGGAAGCGATGCTCGTACCAACCAATCCCGCCAGGATGAGACCCACAGCAATGAGAATTGCCGGACTGACGCGCGCGTGCAAGGGGAAATGGAAGAAACTTGACCGACGGCGTTGGGCAGCGGCGGCCAGCATCCTGGCGCGGCTGCGCGCCATCGCGCCGCGCGGAGCGCTAGCAGATAGGCCCAGGTCTCGCGCATACCGGGCCGCTTCGAGCAACGGGCGAAGCTCAGCCTGGAATTGGGGGTAGCGCTCGAGAACCTGTTCCAGGCTCTCGCCGTTTCGCAGATGCTCCAGACACTCTTCAAGGACGGATGGTAATACATCCCGGCTCATTGTTTCGACTTCTCCTCGAGCAGCCTGCGCAGGGCTGCCAGGGCGCGGAATTGAAGAGTCTTCACCGCTCCAATCGTCTTGCCCATGATATGAGCGGTTTCCTCCAGCGAATATTCTTCGGCGAAGCGCAAAGCCAGCACGTGCTGCTGGTCGACCGTCAAGGCCAGGAAAGCAGAGCGAACCTCCTGGCGCTGCCACGCCCGCTCCACACTGTCCTCGGGAGATAGACCGGCATCCGGTTCGTGCCCATCCAGATGGGAAAGGCGCTGGCGGTATTTGGCGCGCAAATGATCGTTCACCAGATGGGAGGCAGTCCCCAGCAACCAGGCGCGCAAGTCCCTTTCAGGGCCGATGTTCCGGTGCAATGCCTTGATCAAGCGAAGGAAGACCTCCGCGGTGATATCCTCGCAAACCGGATCATCCCCCATGCGGTAGCGCACATAGCGATATACGACCGGGTAATACCGGTCGTGAATGGCTGTCAGCGCGTTTGGATCTTTCTGGCGGGCGCGGGCTAGGGTCTGCTCGGTACTGTCCATGCGATGATAAAACGTACTCCGTGGTTTGAGAGCCTTTCCTTCCGCCAAGTATACTTTATCGCCGACCCCCAAGCAGTGACCCCCAGCTCGATAGACCATCGCTCATCCATCCAGCAGTATCCAGGCCATGGGCAGCCAGAGGAACCGGCCCTCTGGCTGCCCGAACGGTGTCGAAGCGTGTACACACCAAGCGATCAGGCAACAATCCATTAATCGTTATGGCCGCCGCCGGTATGATCGCCCTCGCTGTCGCCGCCAGGAACCGGCGTGCTGGACGCGTGTTGTTCGTCATCTTCATGCGGCGTACTGGAGAAGGATGGAGTCGAGGTGAACGGATTGCCTTCCGGAGTGCTGGTGAAACCGGAGTGGTCTTCGTTGTCCTCATTGTTCTCGTCGTTATTTTCGTTTCCCATGTCTTCCTTTTCGATCTTGAGCGCCAGCAATGTGCCATCTGATTGCACCGTGACCTTGACCTCGACGAAATCGCCCACCATCGGGTTATCCTCAATCTTTGTGCTGCCGTCAACGGTCACCATCTTTCCGTTAATCGTCCACACACTCCCATTGATGGCAGAGACCGTGCCTTTGAATTCGAAAGTTCCTCCCGGCATCGGCGTATGGGACACCTGTGGGGTGAGCGACGCCGCCGGGGTCAAACTGACCTCAACAGTGGCTGTTTCTGTCTCCGTTTCAGTTGCAGAAGGGGTCTCTGTGACCTCGGGCGTCTCGCTCATCTCAGGTGTGCCGGTCATCGCGGCCGCCTCGGTCGCAGTGGCGGTCGACGTGCCAGCCAGCTTGATCGAGCTGACCGTGACCACGCCGTCGCTCAGGCTGCCCGACACCTGCACGCGATCACCGACGGTAATGCCCGCATCGATCTGGGTCGAGGCGCTGATCGGCACGGGGATGCCCGACACCACCCATTCGCTGGAGCCAATCGATTGCACCTGTCCGGTGAATTGGAAACTCACCCCGTTGCCCGCGGGCTGGATGCTGCCGCCCTGAGCGGTAATCGCGCCAGATTGGATCAGCTTCGACAGGCTGCCAGGGGAACCGACGCAGGCGCCCAATAACAGGGCGCCAATGATGGCCAACGACAGAATACCCCCACGCCTGAATGGTAAAAGGCTGTTCATGGATACCTCCTTGTAGGATTGCGGTAGTGCAAATTTCACTTACACAGTCGAGATTGTGGGGAAAAGGTTACGGTGCATCCCCCCGAACCGCCGATCGCTCTTGCAGGATGATGGGACTATCGCCTCGTGGGCATCATTGCTACAATAAAAGCGGAATTCGAGAAGGTCGTATGCAAATATCTGACACGATCATCCGCACCAAGCTGCACCCGCCATTCACCCGGCCCGGGTTGATCTCGCGGCCGCGGCTCGAAGAACAGATTGCGCATGGGCTGCACGGCCCGCTGTTTCTGGTTACTGCGCCGGCCGGTTTTGGCAAGACCACCCTGGTGGCGGCCAGCGTTAAACACTGCGGCATGGCGGTGGCATGGCTGTCCCTGGACAGAGATGACAATCAGGAAGGACGCTTTTTAACCTATCTGGTGGCCGCCTTGCAGGAGGCCGATCCTGCCATCGGGAGCGAAGCGCGCCAGCTCATGGCGGGACTGCAGATGGCTCCGCCCGAAGCGGTGTTGACCAGCCTGATCAACGATCTGGCGGCCGCCAGCGGCGAGATCGCGTTGATCCTGGATGATTACCAGTTTATCAGCAGCCAGAAGGTGCATGAGCAAGTGGCTTTCTTGCTCGAGCACATGCCGGAAAAATTACATCTGGTGATCGCCTCACGTTCAGATCCGGCGCTCCCTTTAGCCCGGCTGCGAGCGCGGGGTCAAATGGCCGAACTGCGCGCCGCCGATCTTCGTTTTACTGCCGACGAGGCGGCCCGCTTCCTGAACGAGGTGATGGGCCTGCGCCTGGACGCCAGCTCCGTAGCTGTGCTTGAAGAACGCACAGAGGGCTGGATCGCCGGCCTGCAAATGGCGGCGCTGTCGATGCGCGGCCGCGAAGACGCGGCCGGTTTCATCGCCGGTTTCTCGGGCACCAACCGCTACATCCTGGATTACCTGATGGAGGAGGTGCTGTCCGGTCAGCCTGCGGAAATCCAGCGCTTCCTGCTACACACCTCGATCCTGGAGCGTCTGACCGCGCCGCTGTGCGATGCGGTCGTCGCTGTTGGGCAAGAGGGAGAGGAGCGAGGCGGTGATTCTCAACCCTCTGCACTCGACGCCCGCCCGATGCTCGCGTATCTGGAACGCACCAATCTTTTCCTGATCCCCCTGGATGAGGAACGTGTCTGGTACCGCTACCACCAGTTGTTTGCCGATCTGCTTAGAGCGCGGCTGCTGCAAGCTCAGCCCGATTTGGTTCCCAGGCTGCACCTGCGGGCTTCCGCCTGGCTTGAGCAGAACGATTTCATCCCACAAGCAGTTCGGCATCTCATCTCTGCTCAAGAGATCGATCTGGCAGCCGATCTGATCGAACGCTACACACCAACCCATTGGGTGGCGGGCGACCTGGGGGTTTTACAGATGGCGGACAGGCTGCCCGGCGAAATGCTGATCAAACGGCCTAAAATCGGGCTGTATCAGGCATGGTATTTCATTCTACAGGGGCAGATCGAGAGAGCCCTGCCGCTGTTATTTCATCTGGCGGAAAGCCTCGGCGGCGCAGATCGCCACCCCGATCAGCGGTGGATCTACACGGTTGTCCGCCTGGCGCTTGCGTTTCTTTACGCGCGGGCAAACCCCTCGGATTTGTATCCACTGCCTGATCAGCAGGAATTGGAGCAAATTCCAGATGATGAACCGGTCATGCGGGATGCGGCAGATATTTTATATGGCATGGCCGTAGGGAGATATGGGGATTTAGACCGCGCGGTCGAATTTTCGGAGAAGAGTCTGCAGAGGGGGAAAATCCTGGATAGCGGCCAGCCGATCCCCACATTGGTGCCCTTCCTGGCCACCATGTACCTGTTCCAGGGCCGTTTGAGGGCAGCGTTCTCTCTATCTCGCCAATATCTGGAACCCGTCAAGAAGAAAGGCCTGCGTATTTCTACGGCGGGAAATCTGGACACCGTCCTGGGGTATGCCCTTTTTCAGTGGAATCAATTGGAAGAGGCCAAGCAGCACATCCGTGAGGGCCTCAAAGCCAACGAACCATGGAAAAATATAATGACCGACGCCTTTGGCATGCTCATCCTGATTAACATCTTGCTGGCGCAAAAGAATTACACAGAGGCGATGCAGGTTGTTGAGCAGTTTGAAGCCAGACTCCGCGAACCGTCGCGCCCGAGCGAATTCGCGGAGGAGTATCATACCCTGAGAGTGCGCGTACAACTGGCCAGCGGGAATCTGGTGGGCGCGTCTCAATGGGCGGAACAGATTCAGGACAGCGAGGATTTCCGCCTTCATCCTGGGCATTACAAACTCACCCTTGCGCGCATCCGCCTGGCCCAGGGGAGGTATGCTGAGGCGGAAGAAATCCTGGCTGAGATAGCCGGGCAGCCCGCAGGCGCCGATCGAACCGTGAGGCAGCTAGAATCCAAATTGCTTCAAGCCATCGCCATCGCCGGGCAGCACCGCATGCCGGAAGCCCTGGGACATATCGAAACTTCCCTTTCCCTGGCCGAACCGGAAGGTTACGTGCGGGTCTTCCTGGATGCGGGTGAGCCGATGAAAGAGCTGTTGTCAGCCTATCTGAAATTGGCTGAACCCGCCTGTAAGCAGTACGCCCAGAAGCTGCTGGGGATGTTTCCACCATCCAGCAAGCCTGGCGCTACACGCCCACAGCCGGCCGGGATGATCGAGCCCCTCTCAGAGCGCGAGCTGGAAGTCCTCCATCTCCTGTCCCAGGGCAGGACAAATCGCGAGATCGCGGGTCAGCTCATCGTGGCCCCAGGCACAGTCAAGGCTCACACGGCCAGCATCTATCGCAAGCTGGAGGTCGCCAACCGCACCGAAGCGGTGGCGCGCGCCAGGCAACTCGGCATTCTCCCCTGATTCCCCAGATAAGCCATCTCCAACGGGTTTACGAGTAAACCCCATAAATAAACCTCGAATATCCCTTTTGGCAGATGCGGGCCTCCTCGCCGCGCGCTAAATTATGGGCAGAAATGTATCAGGAGGTCTGCCTTGACGGAATATTACGAGATCAAAATCAAAGGCCATCTCGATCCATACTGGACCGAATGGTTCGAGGGTTTGACTTTGACGTACCTGGAAGAGGATGCGACCTTGCTCTCCGGCTCTCTGCCCGACCAGGCTGCGCTTCATGGCCTGCTCGAACGCATCCGCGATCTGAACCTGACCCTGATCTCGGTTTCCCGTAGCGCCGCCTCCACCTCATATTCAGATAAAGCATAGGAAGGGATGAAGAAATGGAAGCAGTACGTGTTAGTTCTAAGAGGAGATTCCCGGCGCTCCTGGCGATCGGGTTGATCCTTCTGGTTTTGCTGCTGGGCGTTGTGGCTACGCTCCTCTTGGCGCCTGCGGACGGCGGCAAACTTTTCACACAGGAACGATCGGAACCGCTGAACGATGTGAAGAGCGCGAAGATCGACATTGATGCCGGCACTGGCAATCTGACAATCGACGGCCTCAACGCGAATGTGCCGTTGCTGGCAAGCGCGACGCTGGAATACCTGGAAAATCACGCGGCGCCCGCCTGGACGGTCGAGGCGTTCAACGACCAGGCCAGTCTCACCTTGAAAGCGGATGGGGGACGGCAGTCCGGTCTGCGTTTACCCTGGCAGGCCTGCAACGGGGAAACCAACTGGAGCATCCACCTCAACCCCGCCGTGGCTTCTGATCTGACCGCCCACAGCGGCGGCGGCAATGTGAAGCTGGACCTGTCCGGCATGGCTGTCACCCGCGTCATGGCCGACACGGGCGGCGGCAACATGGAAGTGGTATTGCCCGATGAGGCCGTAAACCTGAGCGTGACCGCCCGGACGGGCGCCGGTAACGTGATCATCCACATGCCGGCTGGAATCGCGGCCCGCATTCACGCCGCCAGCGGCATGGGAAAAGTAATCGTCGATCCTCGCTTCGTGCAAATTGGCGATAACACCTATCAATCCCCCGATTTTGAAAGCGCCGCCAACAAATTCGAAATCACGGTTGGCAGCGGCGCTGGTAACGTGAGCGTCGAGTCATCGCAGAGATGACGCTGCAATCAGTCTGATATGAACAGGAGATACAACGATGTCTAAAAAAGTCTTCACCAATCATTTGTCGGAACCGCTGAACGGAGCGACGACGGCGAGAATCGAAATCAACGCCGGCACCGGCAACCTGATGGTCAGCGGTCTCGCTGATGGCGAGCCGGTGCTGGCGAAAGGCGAGCTGGAATACCTGGAAAAGCAGAACCCGCCGATCTGGTCGGTGGAAACGATCAACGGCCAGGCCAGCCTTACCCTGAAGGCGGATGGGGCACGGCAGTCCGGTCTGCGTTTGCCCTGGCAGGCCTGCAACGGAGAAACCAACTGGCGCATCGAGCTCAACCCCGCCGTGGCTTCTGATCTGACCGCCCACAGCGGCGGCGGCAATGTGAAGCTGGACCTGTCCGGCATGGCCATTACCCGCGTTGTAGCTGACACAGGCGGCGGCAACTTGGAAGTGATTTTGCCTGACAGAATGACCAACCTGAACCTGACCGCCCAGACGGGAGCCGGCAACGTCACCATCCGCGTTCCAGACGGTGTGGCAGCCAGAATCCATGCTAGGACCGGCTGGGGCAAAGTGATCACTGATCCACGCTTCATCAAGCTCGATGACAATACGTTCCAATCAGCTGAATTCGATGGCGCCGCCGACAAGGTGGAAATAGCCGCGCACAGCGGCGCTGGCAACGTGAGCGTCATCGCGAGGTAGAGCCTTACAGCGCACAACTCCCACAGGATGGCCGCCCTCAGAAATATTCTCGCCGCAGCCATCCTGTGGAGATAACCTGCATCAGCGGTGATAAACCGAATCAGGTCATAGATTGAAAACAGACGCAAATAAATCAATATAAGGGAGAGGCATCATGAGCCACATATTTGAGGAACACAACGGCATGAACATTGTCGGGCAGGGCGGGAAAATCATCCTGTTTACCCTGCCGGCTTTGATAGCTGCCATACTGGTCAACACATATTACCCACAGATCGCAGCGCTGCCTGCGAGCATCGGTTTCCTCAGACCCGTTGGATATGGTTTGCTCGTTCCTGGGCTGATCCTATGGGGGACAGCCATCATCCAGCTTCTCTCGGGCTTTCCCAAAGGCAACCTGGTGACCACTGGCGCATACGGCGTGGTGCGCAACCCCATCTACTCCAGCGCTGCGTTCTTCATCCTCCCCGCCGTAGCGCTGATGACGTTGACCTGGGTCTACCTTGTTCCATCGATCTTCTTGTACGCCGGCGTGATGATTTTCATTGGCAAGGAAGAGAAGCAGCTCAGAATGGTCTTTGGCAAGCGGTACGAAGAGTATTTAGCCAGCGTCGATCGCCTGGTGCCGTTCAAAAAACCTTGATGAGCCGTTGCAGCTCCACCACAAAGGATTTGTTTAATCGGGAAAATGGCCGGGAATAAGTTGGTGCTCAGAAAATCCGTTTGTAAAGAGGCTGAAATGTCCCATATTCCATCTGTACCCCCATCGGTCAATGCATTCGTGAAATTCATATTGCGCTCCCCAATGCATGGTCTGATCAGCAGGAACATCTTGTTGATCACCTTCACCGGGCGCAAGAGCGGCAAGATGTACACCATCCCGGTCGGCTACTCGCAAAATGACGGCCGGGTGACCATTTTCACACACCACTCCTGGTGGAAAAACCTGCCCGGCAGTTCACCGGTCACATTGACTTTACGCGGTCGGGAGGCTCGGGGGCTGGCCGAAGCGGTCGTCGAGGATAAACAGGCAATCGCCGTCGGCCTAACCGCCCATTTGCAAAAAGTGCCTGGTGACGCCAAATATTACGAGGTCAGTTTTGATAACCGCAAGAACCCACGGGCACAGGATGTCGAGAAAGCCGCGCAGAATGTGGTGATGATCAACGTGCGCTTGTGCTGAAGACCCCCCTGGCTGCCTCCCGAAGGCTCCTGGAGGGTGGATGTGGTTCGTAAGTTTGGCCTTCAACCGCTGCTGGTTGAAGCGACTTACCGCCTGAGCATTACGATCAATCTTTCTTTCATCCATCCTCGCGTGTAGACGAAATCGGCCCACCGGCGGATATTGCTGAAATAGGGCGTCAACTCCTTATCGGAACAACCTGAGAATCCAAATTTTTCATAAAAAGGAGACAGGGATTCCCGGCAGATCAGGTACAGCGGCGGTT
>DAOTWA010000086.1:0-27546 GCA_034435955.1 Anaerolineaceae bacterium
TCGGTTCAGAGCTTCGCTTGCGCTAACCCCTCCCCTTAACCTTCCGGCACTGGGCAGGTGTCAGCCCCTATACATCGCCTTACGGCTTTGCAGAGACCTGTGGTTTTGTTAACCAGTCACTAGAGCCTGTTCACTGCGACCCTCCGGCGCTCAAGTTACCTTTCACGCCAGAAGGCACCCCTTCTCCCGAAGTTACGGGGCTAATTTGCCTAATTCCTTAACGAGGGTTCTCCCGATCGCCTGGGTGTGCCCCACCCGTCTACCAGTGTCGGTTTGCGGTACGGGCACTTGGATATCAATGCTTAGGGGCTTTTCTCGGCAGCAAGGCTTAACTCACTTCCGCCTCAAGGGCACGCCACCCGACCTCGGCTCGGCTTGCGGATTTGCCTACAAGCCTCAACGCTTGACGTCGGATGCACCTGCACGACCAATCGCAGGCTGGTCTACCCCGCTGCGTCCCCCCATCGCTCCATCCAAGTGGTGCCGGAATGTTGACCGGCTGTCCATCGCCTACGCCTTTCGGCCTCGGCTAAGGCCCCGACTAACCCGACGCGGAACAACCTGGCGTCGGAAACCTTAGACTTACGGCGAACACGATTCTCGCGTGTTTTGCGCTACTCATGCCTGCATTCTCACTTCTGCCCGCTCCAGCCGTCCTTACGGTCGACCTTCGCCGCAGGCAGAACGCTCCCCTACCGCCCCGGTATACACCGGGACCCATGGCTTCGGTGCCAGGCTTAGCCCCGTTAAGTTTTCCGCGCAGGATCACTTGACCAGTGAGCTATTACGCACTCTTTAAAGGATGGCTGCTTCTAAGCCAACCTCCTGGTTGTTTTAGTAACCCCACATCGTTTCCCACTTAGCCTGGACTGGGGGACCTTAGCCGATGGTCTGGGCTGTTTCCCTTTCGACCCCGAAACTCATCTCCCGGAGTCCGACTGGCGTGTTATGGAGTAATGGCATTCGGAGTTTGGTTGAGTTCGGTAAGCGATAAGCCCCCTAGCTCATCCAGTGCTCTACCTCCATTACTGAACACACGCCGCTAGCCCTAAAGCTATTTCGGGGAGAACAAGCTATCTCCGAGTTCGTTTGGCATATCACCTCTACTCACAGCTCATCCCCTAACTTTGCAACGTTAGTAGGTGCGGGCCTCCACGAGCGATTAGACTCGTTTCACCCTGGCCATGAGTAGCTCACCCGGTTTCGTGTCTAATCCTTGCGACTGAACGCCCTATTCAGACTCGCTTTCGCTACGGCTTCGGGTGTCACTCCCTTAACCTTGCCGCAAAGATTAACTCGCAGGCTCATTCTCCAAGAGGCACGCCGTCAGGCCTAGCGGCGCGCACCCGGCTTTCGCCGGAGCACCGACCCGCCATTAGCCCTTCGACTGCTTGTAAGCTTATGGTTTCAGGTTCTATTTCACTCCCCTAACAGGGGTACTTTTCACCTTTCCCTCGCGGTACTTGTTCACTATCGGTCGCCAAGTGTATTTAGCCTTGGAGAGTGGACTCCCCAGATTCCTACCGGATTAGCGTGCCCGGTAGTACTCAGGTATCCAGCGGGAGACGCACTGCTTTCGCGTACGGGACTGTTACCCTCTCTGGTTGGCTTTCCCACACCATTCTGCTAGCAACGCGTTTTGTAACTCCCATATGCCGGACCCTACAACCCCGACCTGGCAAGCCGGGTCGGTTTGGGCTGTTCCCCGTTCGCTCGCCACTACTTGGGGAATGGTCTCTTTTCCTCTGGGTACTTAGATGTTTCAGTTCCCCAGGTTCCCCTCACCGGTCTATGGGTTCAACCGGTGATGCCGCTGGTTCGCAGCGGCGGGTTTCCCCATTCGGAAATCCCCGGATCAAAGCCTGTTCACGGCTCCCCGAGGCTTATCGCAGTGACCCACGTCCTTCATCGGCACTTGGCGCCAAGGCATCCACCATAAGCCCTTAGTAGCTTCTCCACGTGACGCGGAGAATCCGATGCTCTTTCCTCGTCATTAGATGCTTGGCCTACATGCTATTCAATTGGTAAGGTGCTGGCCGGTTGTCCGGCTCCGGCTGCTTCTCACGTTGGTCAGAAACACCCGGCGCCTGACAACCCGAATTTTAGATGTAGACAAATCGGCCCGGCACATCGCCGGGTCGTCGATTCCCGTAGACGATGGTGCCTGATTATGTACTAGCGGCCTTGTTCTGCGTCTTCAAAATCCCGATCGGCTCCTATCTCCGCAACCGCTCAGGTGGAGATGAGGGGATTCGAACCCCTGACCTCCGCCGTGCAAAGGCGGCGCTCTCCCAACTAAGCTACATCCCCGGACGTACGCTTCCCCGGGTGAGTGGGCCTTTCAGGGCTCGAACCTGAGACCTTGCCCTTATCAGAGGCACGCTCTAACCAGACTGAGCTAAAGGCCCAAACGTGAGGCGGACCTCAACAACTGAGAAGTGGCAGGAAGGCACCCTGGTCGTCTTTGGCCTCGACCACCGCTGATCGAGGGCTTGGTTGGGAGTAGAACCCCGATCCGCAGATCGGGATTCAGGGCTCCCTAGAAAGGAGGTGATCCAGGCGCACCTTCCGGTACACCTACCTTGTTACGACTTCGTCCCAGTCACCAGCCCCACCCTCGACGGCTCCCTCCCTTACGGGTTAGGATACCGGCTTCAGGTGTTGCCAGCTCCCATGACGTGACGGGCGGTGTGTACAAGGCCCGGGAACGTATTCACCGCAGTATGGCTGACCTGCGGTTACTAGCAACTCCGTCTTCATGCAGGCGGGTTGCAGCCTGCAATCTGAACTGAGGCCGATTTTGAGGATTGGCTCCGCCTCGCGGCTTCGCGACCCATTGTACCGGCCATTGTAGCGTGTGTGTAGCCCAGGATATAAAGGCCATGCTGACTTGACGTCATCCCCACCTTCCTCCGGCTTGATACCGGCAGTCCCGTGTGACACATGTAACACACGGCGAGGGTTGCGCTCGTTAGCGGACTTAACCGAACATCTCACGACACGAGCTGACGACAGCCATGCAGCACCTGTGCAGGCTCCCCGAAGGGTCGGTCACCTTTCGGATCCCTACTACCTGCATGTCAAACCCTGGTAAGGTTCTTCGTGTAGCATCGAATTAAACCACACGCTCCGCTGCTTGTGCGGGCCCCCGTCAATTCCTTTGAGTTTTAACCTTGCGGCCGTAGTCCCCAGGCGGTGGACTTATCGCGTTAGCTGCGGCACTGATGGATTTAAACCCACCAACGCCAAGTCCACATCGTTTACGGCTAGGACTACCGGGGTCTCTAATCCCGTTTGCTCCCCTAGCTTTCGCGTCTGAGCGTCAGGGACGGTCCAGGAGGCCGCTTTCGCCACTGGTGTTCCTCCGGATATCTACGCATTTCACCACTACACCCGGAATTCCACCTCCCTCTACCGTCCTCTAGTCTGGCAGTTTTGAACGACCTCTCCCAGTTGAGCCGGGAGCTTTCACATCCAACTTACCAGACCGCCTGCACGCGCTTTACGCCCAGTAAATCCGGATAACGCTTGCCTCCTACGTTTTACCGCGGCTGCTGGCACGTAGTTAGCCGAGACTTATTCCGAGGGTACTGTCCTTCCTCATCCCCTCGAAAAGCGCTTTACGACCCGAAGGCCTTCATCGCGCACGCGGCGTTGCTGCATCAGGCTTTCGCCCATTATGCAATATTCCCTACTGCTGCCACCCGTAGGTGTATGGACCGTGTTTCAGTTCCATTGTGGGGGGCCACCCTCTCAGGTCCCCTACCCGTCGTCGCCTTGGTAGGCCGTTACCCTACCAACTAGCTGATGGGACGCAGGCCCCTCCCGAAGCGGATTACTCCCTTTAGTTGCCAGGCGTCTAATCCCGACAACCACATGAGGTATTAGCAGTCCTTTCGAACTGTTATCCCTCTCTTCGGGGCAGGTCACCAACGCGTTACTCACCCGTTCGCCACTGAGACCTCGTATTGCTACAAAGTCTCCGTTCGACTTGCATGTATTAGGCACGCCGCCAGCGTTCATCCTGAGCCAGGATCAAACTCTCCGCAAAGAACAATAACACCTGATTGAGGTGTTTGAGTCTTTCGGAACAAAGAACGACTGGGTTTACTTCCTACCACTTTTCAGTTGTTAAGGTTCTGCCATCATCGCAGGTCCATTCTACCCACAACGACCGTCTCTGTCAAGATTTCGACAGACGAAACCGCCGATGCTTCCACATCGGCCCGTTTCTTCAACGTCCGTCGCGGGGCCAACTTCCCAGACCCACCTTCGCCTCAATTGTCACCGATCTGCCGCAAGCGGCGAGATCTGTTGATTCTTGTTTTCAAAGACTATTGTATAGTCGTCTGACGTCCGTGTCAAGGGGGTACGCTGCGTTGCTTCAGTGCCCACTGCTTCCTTTTCCGGACGTGCGCAGTGACAATTTCTGGCTTATTCGGTTGTAAACGATCTGCCTGAAAGGCGAGATCTTATGTTTCAACGAGCGGGTTTGGATTCTACTACACTAACCGGGGTTGTCAAGAGATTGTTGCTGTTTTGCATGATTTCGTCCTCATTATCTTGTCAAGGTTTTGGCCGGAACCTTCGCCAGCGCCTTGACGTCTAATTTCGGTAAGCCCGAAGCTTGAGTGTAGACGCCTCGAAATCTCACGATGTTATAATACCGGGACAATTATGAGCTCTATTTCCTTTCCGTCCACACGAACGCGGCTGCGCGCCGATCAAATCATACGAGCCATCCTGCTGGGAGGGGTGCTTTTCGGCGGGGCACTTGTGTTTCTGGCGCTCGCGTATCAGTTTCTTTTCTCCGGGCGCATTTTCCCAGGGGTGTGGGTGGCAGGCGTGGATGTGTCCGGAAAAACACCCGCGCAGGCAGCCGCCGAACTCAACCAACGCCTGGATTACCCCCTCCACGGGCGCATCGTCTTGCGCGATGGACGGGATACCTGGCAAGCGACCCCCGCGGAACTCGGTTTTTTCGTTGATCCGGAGGGTTCGGCGCTGCAAGCCTACCACGTCGGCCGGCAGGGCAGCCTCGTCTCACGCCTGTACGATCAGTTCGTGGCCGCCTACCAGGGATACAGCCTGCCGGCGGTGATCGTCTTCGACCAGCGACGCGCCCAGCAGTATCTGCTCGACCTGGCCAAACAGGTTGACCGGCCGGTCATCGAAGCAAACCTGGGATTGAATGGGGTCGATGTGGTGGTGCGCTCCGGGCAAGCAGGCCGTCAGGTAGACGTAAATGCAACTCTGCAGGCTCTCACCGTTCAGCTCCAGACGCTGACCGATGGGGTCGTGCCGCTTTACGTCAAGGAAACCCCGCCGGTCATCTTGAATGTGGACCAACAGGCTGCCCTGGCGCGCAGCATCCTCAGCCAACCGCTCACCCTGTCCGTCCCCGACCCGGCCGATGGGCAAGGGCCCTGGACGTTTGACCCTCAGGCGCTGGCCAATATGCTGGCGATCGAGCGCGTGCAAAACGGTGACAGCGCACAGTTCCAGGTTGCCCTTAACACGGATGTGCTGCGCGGTTTTCTCACCAACCTGGCCCCCTCGCTGGGGCGGCAGCCGCAAAACGCGCGCTTTACATTCAACGACGAGACCCACCAACTCGATTTGATCCAGCATGCGGTGATCGGCCGTACGCTGAACGTGGACGCCAGCATCCAGGCCATTAATCAAGCCCTCTCCCAGGGCAACCATACCGTTACCCTGATGTTCGACACCGTCAACCCGACCGTGGGCGACGACGCCACCGCCGATTCGCTCGGCATCCACGAATTGATCGCTCAGCAGACCTCGTATTTCTACGGCTCGCCAGCCGACCGGGTGAAGAACATTCAGGTGGCGGCAGCGCGGTTTCACGGCCTGCTGGTAGCGCCTGGCGAGGTCTTCTCAATGGGCCAGGCTATCGGCGACATCAGTCTGGACAACGGTTACGCCGAGGCTTTGATAATCGTGGGCAACCGCACCATCCAGGGCGTGGGCGGAGGGGTGTGCCAGGTGAGCACGACCCTTTTTCGGACCGCCTTTTTCGCCGGATTCCCGATCGTGGAGCGCCACGCCCATGCCTATCGCGTGTATTATTATGAAAAAGTGGCAGGCAACCGCGTCAATCCAAATCTGGCCGGCCTGGATGCGACCGTTTATTTTCCGCTCGTAGACCTGAAGTTCACCAACGATACGCCTTACTGGCTGCTGATGGAGACTTACGTCAACCCATCTGCCAGCTCGATCACCTGGAAGTTCTATTCCACTTCCGACGGACGCAAGGTGGATTGGAGCACCACCGGCCCCACCAATGTGGTGCCTGCCCCCGATCCACTCTATAAAGAGAACCCAGATCTGCCCAAAGGAAAGATCAAGCAGGTGGACTATGCCGCCGACGGCGCCGACGTGACGGTGACACGCACGGTAACGCGTGACGGCCAGACGCTTTACAGTGATGTCTTCAAGACCCACTACCAGGCCTGGCGCGCGGTGTACGAGTACGGGCCGGGCACGGAAGGCATCCCCACTCCCTCTCCCGATCAATGAGGCCGGGCTGTGATACAATCGCTTTGTTCGAACTCAACCGCCCTGGGAGGCTAGATGGTCAGTCAAGAATTGCTCGATATATTGCGATGCCCCAATTGTGTGCGCGAGAAGGACGGCCTTCTCGATCTGGTCAAGGATACCTGGCTGGTGTGCCGCGATTGCGGGCGCAAATATCCGATCAGCGAAGACATTCCGGTGATGCTGATCGATGAGGGGGACAAGTGGATCAATGTATCGGTGGACGATCTACCGGTCCCCCCGCCGAAGATGTCCTGACCGCTTTACGAGCGCGCCGGCGCAAAGGTGAACGGAGCCGGGCAGCCTGGGGCGCGCCCGGGGATTATCGGCGCCTGGAACGGCTCTTGCAACACGAAGCCTACCACATGTTATAATAGACTGAAATATTCTATGGCTCAATCGCGCACTCGCCGAATTCGCTTTCAAATTTCCAATATTCACCGTCTGACCATCATCCTGGTCGTGGCTTTGATCGTGGTCGGCGTCACGACCGCTGTGCTGGCCTTCAACGTGGTGAGGGGCTATGTGTCCACGTGGAAGCTCAGCCCGGACGTTCCTGGCGCTCCGCTGCCTTCGAACAACAGCGACAGCGCGAGCGCAACGGTCGAGCCGAATGTGCCCCTGCAGGCTCCTGGAGGACCGGCCGCCAAGCCATGGGACGGCACCAGCCGGGTTACCCTGCTGGTGATGGGGCTGGATTACCGCGATTGGGAAGCGGGTCAGGGGCCTTCGCGCACGGATACGATGATCCTCTTCACCATGGATCCGCTCAGCAAGACGGCCGGCATCCTGTCCATCCCGCGAGACATGTGGGTTAATATTCCGGGTTATGGGTATTACAAGATCAACCAGGCCTATTTCTTTGGCGACGGCGACAAGCTACCCGGGGGCGGGCCGGGGCTGGCGATCAAGACCGTGGAAGAGTTCCTGGGTGTACCCATCGACTATTACGCGCAAATCGACTTCACCTCATTTGTTGATTTTATTAATAATATCGGCGGGATCGACATTAACATTCCCAATGAGATCACCGTCGACCCGCTCGGCAAATACAACACCACCACGCTGCAGCCCGGTCTTCAGCACCTTGACGGCGCTCTGGCTCTGGCGTACGCCCGAGCACGCTACACCGAAGGCGGCGACTTCGACCGCGCCGCGCGGCAGCAACAGGTCATTTTCGCCATCCGCGATCAGGTCCTCAAAGTAAAGACGCTTCCATATCTCATCCGCAAGGCGCCCAAGATTTACAACAACGTCTCGGCCGGCATCCGCACCAACCTGACGCTGGATCAGGTGATCCAGTTTGCCCTGTTGGCCGAGCAGATCCCACCGGAAAACATCAAGCATGCGGTCATCAGCCAGGACGACGTGACCTTCGGCAAATCCCCGGATGGTCTGGATATTCTCATCCCCATCCCGGACAAGATTCGCGTGCTGCGCGACGAAGTGTTTGCCACCGGCGGGCCGCTTGCGCCGGCCGCCGTCGGCTCCAATGCGGGTGAATTGATGAAAGCCGAGAACGCCAAAGTGCAGGTGATGAACGGCACGGCCGTCTCCGGCCTGGCCACGCGTACGAAGGATTTCCTGGCTTCCAAGGGCGTGAACGTGGTCGACGCGAGCAGCGCGAACGATCTGTATGCGAGCACCACCATTTATGATTATTCCGGCAAGCCCTATACGGTGGCTTACCTGGCGAGCCTGATGAATGTGGCCAATGCGCGCATCTTCAACCGCTACGACCCCAACGCCACGGTGGACGTGCAGGTGGTCCTGGGTTCGGATTGGGCGGCAAACAACCCCATGGGACAATGACGGCACCTCATCTTTGCAGATGAGAGACATTCACTCATCCGATCGGGCCGCCAACATATCTGGCGGCCCGGTTTGATTCAGAGCGGTATGTATTTGGAATGATAGGGCGAATTACGGCGGGGTGAAGGTCAGCAGCCAGCCGCCCGGGTAGGATGATCCGTCGGTCGTTTTACAGTCTATGGCCGCCAGGCCGCGCACAGGCTGGCCGCCATCGGCCAGGCGCAGGGTATAGCTCACCCCGGGTGTCATGGCAAAGTCCGCATAGCCCAGGTTGACATCGGGCTTCAATCCGGTATAGAAGAAATCCTCGCCGCCGTCCCAGGCCACGTCCACGCGGATGCCCGGCACGGGCTTCCCATCCGCGCCTGTGACCTGAACCTGGATCAACGGCCCACCCAGCTTCGGATCGCACACCTGGGTGGAGGATTTGAGCACGAACGGCGCGCCGGGAGCGGGTGTGGGAGTAACCGAGGGAAATGGAGTGACCTGGATAACGGTGGGCGGTGCGCTGGTTGGGGAAGTCGTCGGCGATGCCGTCGGAATGGGTGAAGGGGACACCCGTGCGCCAAGGGTGGGTGATGGCGTCATGGTCGGCGTCGCGGCTGGTGAAGCGGGCGAGGCGATAAGCGCAGCGGAGAGCGCCGCAAGGGCCTGGGCCTGGCGGGGATCGTCGCCGACGGCCAGACTGCGCTGGGCCTGGGCGGCCAGCGCGGAGGCGGAATCGCCGCCATCGATCAGGGCCAGGCGGGCTCTGGCGCGCACCAGGCTGCCGTCGGCCTGATAGGCTGCGGCCACCAATGCCCGATAGCGCTCTTTATAATCGCTGCGCAATGAGGCGGGGGATGTGTCCACGTATTTCAGCGGACTGATGCCCCACGAATAACCCAGACCGGCGGCGAAGCCCAGGATCAGGCCGAGCAGGGCGATCCAAACGACGCGGGCAGAACTCACGGCGTCCCCAACGGTACCGGTGTGCGGGTTTGCAGCGCCATGGCCAATCGAGCCAGGTTTTGCAGGTCCGTGGCGGCGTAGCCCATTTTCTGCGCCTGCAAGACGGCCTGCTGTGCAACCAGCAGCGGCGAGCCGCCCACATCCTCCAACTGTCGGGCGGCCCAGGCGAGGTCACCATTGGCGGCGTAGGCTTCGGCCACCATGAGGACGTAATCGGTCTTGTAATCGGGGCGCAGGGAATCGGGGGAAGTATCCACGAACTGTACCGGATTAATCACCCAGCCATACAGCAGGCCCAATCCCACCCCGGCGGCCAGCGCCAGCAGAAATACGATCACGCGGCGCGACATATGACTGTCTAAGTCCAGCCCCTTATTTTCCCAACATCGGCATTTTGATGCCATGCCGACGGGCGAACTCGATCGCCTCCGGATAGCCGGCGTCGGCGTGACGCACGACCCCGAGGCCCGGATCGGTGGTCAGCACGCGCTCGAGACGGCGGGCGGCGGCGGGGGTTCCGTCGGCCACGATCACCTGCCCGGCGTGCTGGCTGAAGCCTATACCGACCCCGCCGCCGTGATGGAAGGAGACCCACGTCGCCCCGCCCACCGCGTTGATCAGCGCGTTCAGGATCGGCCAATCGCTGATTGCGTCGCTGCCGTCGCGCATGTCCTCGGTCTCCCGGTTAGGGGAGGCCACCGAACCAGCGTCCAGATGGTCTCGTCCGATCACAATCGGCGCCTTGAGCTCGCCGCTCGCCACCATTTCGTTGAACTTCAAGCCGGCTCTGGCCCGCTCCCCATACCCCAGCCAGCAGATGCGCGCCGGCAACCCCTGGAAAGGGACCTTCTCACGAGCCATGCGCAGCCAGCGGTGCAAATGCTCATCCTCGGGAAACAGCGCCATGACCGCCTCGTCGGTGCGGTAGATGTCCTGGGGATCGCCGGAGAGGGCCACCCAGCGGAACGGTCCTTTGCCCTGGCAGAACAGCGGGCGGATATAGGCCGGCACGAAACCGGGGAACTCGAAGGCATCCGTGACACCTGCGTCGTAAGCCCGCTGGCGTAGATTGTTGCCGTAATCGAATACCTCCGCGCCGCGACGACGAAACTCCAGCATGGCCTGCACATGGCGGGCCATGGATTCCATGGCTTTGCGCGCGTAAGTCTGGGGATCGTTCTGGCGGAGGGACTCGGCCTCGGCCACGCTCAGGCCGGCCGGCACATACATCAGCACGTCGTGAGCGGGCGTCTGGTCGGTGACCACGTCCGGGGTGACACCGCGCATGGCCAGCTCTGGGTACACTTCGGAGGCGTTGCCGATCAAGCCGATGGAGAGAGGCTTCCCCTGATCACGCGCCTCCTCGACCAGGGTCATGGCTTCTTCGAGCGTATCCACCACCCGGTCCACGTAGCCGATCTCCAGCCGGCGGCGAGCGCGTTCGGGGTCTACTTCGACAATCAGGCCGACGCCCTCATTCATGGTGATGGCCAGGGGCTGGGCTCCGCCCATGCCGCCCAGGCCGGCGGTCAGCACGAACCTGCCCTTCAGCGAGGACCAGCCGCGCAGGCGCGCCAGGGATGCGAGCGTCTCGTAGGTGCCCTGGAGGATGCCCTGGGTGCCGATGTAGATCCACGAGCCAGCGGTCATCTGCCCGAACATGATCAGACCGCGCGCGGCCAGCTCGTCAAAGTGCTGCTGGGTGGCCCAATGCGGCACCAGGTTAGAGTTGGCGATCAGCACGCGCGGCGCGTCAGGGTGCGTCTTGAACACCGCCACAGGCTTACCGGATTGGACCAGCAGCGTCTCGTCGTCCTCCAAATCGCGCAGCGTCTCCAGGATGGCGTCGAAAGCCTCCCAATTGCGCGCCGCCTGCCCGCGCCCACCGTACACCACCAGGTCCTGGGGGCGTTCGGCCACCTCAGGATCCAGATTATTCTGGATCATGCGGTAGGCTGCTTCGGTCAGCCAGGATTTGCAGGTCAACTGGCTTCCGCGCGGCGCGCGGACTACGCGTGGACCACTCATGCGAACCTCCGTGGAATCAGATAAAAAAGTAGCGACCCTCCCGTTCGATTATACGACGGGAGGGCGCCGACGGCAAACCCCACCCCACTCACGCCTAGGGGACAGGGCGCGAGCGGATTGCCCGGAAAATTCGCAAGGAGCGCTTATGCCATAGCCATGGCCGCGCCGTTCTTGACCAGCTTGTCGAAGGTGGTGTTCTTCAGGCGCGCAGTCAATTCATCGCGCACTTCCTGCCAGAAATTATGCACCGTGCAACTTTCGGTGAAGGGACAGCTATCCGGATCCTCGACGCATTCATTGACCGTCACCGGACCATCGATCGCTTCCAACACCTCGAGGATGCTGATTTCTTCGGGCGGGCGGGCCAGGGTGACGCCGCCGCGAGCGCCGCGCGAAGTGCGGATGATGCCGGCAACCGAGAGCTGGGCGATGATCTTGGTCAGAAATGATGAGGGGATTTGGTATGCTTCGGCAATCTGGCTGGTGGAGACACGTTCCTCAGGACCCGCAGCGGCCAGGTAATGGATGGCACGGATGGCGTAATCGGCTTGATGGGTTATTTGCATTATTTACTCCTTATCTTACTATAAAGACATTTATTGTCTTAAAGATAATCCAACGACTGCCCAAATCCAAGTGACGGATATCACTCTTTCATATGACGTTTGTGGGTAATTATTATCTATATTTTACCTGCAAGGATATGTCGATCGGCGCGAGGCCGACTCCCAGAAAAGGCGCAAAGAATCGAAGGGAGGACCGTTGGATAAGGTCCTCCCGGGAAGCTGCGGGCTTTATCGGATTTTATACTGCGTCAGTAATCGGTCCCCTGGACGTAAGACCTGCCCACATTCTTTGGATTGACCGCATACGGGCGCATCATCTCATTGTCCTCATGATCGATGATGTGACAGTGCCACACGTAGCCATGGCCGCCGGCATTGGGATCGAAGGGGTAGGCCAGGTTGGGGTCATTGATGGTCCGGTCTGTTGGCGCATAGCGCACCACAAAGCGGGTCACCATGCCAGGCGGGGTCAGAATCGTGTCCTTCCAGCCGGCCTCGTTGGCTGAGGGCGGCATCACCGGTCCCTGCAGGAAGGGGGTGATGTCGGGATTGCCGCCCAGGGCGCGCGGGTTGCCCGTGTAGTAGTTCAACGGTGGGCCAAAGCCGCCAATGAACACCCCACCCGGATAGGGCAGGCCGGTCATCGGATCGAGTGCTGTGGAGGCGGGAAAGAGGGCATTATATGCCTTGTTGTATTTATTCAAGTTAAAGCTCTGCCTGTTCAAGAGCTGGAATTGGGCCAGGTGTGTATGAATCGGGTGGGCGTCGGCGGTCAAGTTGACGATTTCCCACACCTCGGTTTCGCCTTCGTTGGGAATTTCGGAGTAATAGTCGGTGATCCCATGGATGGTGACGGGTTGAAAGTCCGGTCGGACGCCACCCGGGTACACGTCGGTGGCCACCGAGAGGCCATCCCACTTGGTGTTGTTGACCAGTATCTCCACCGGTCCGCCGGGATAGGCGACGCCGTTCACCACGGTGGCCATGCCCATCACCTCGTTGAGGGTAAGCTGGCGGGTCCTAGCGGGCGTTACGCCGGCGGCCAGCGCACCTGCCGCCGGATTAACCAGGCGGATCATCGGCGGGCGCAAGGGGACACCGGATGCAGGATCGTAGCTGGCATCGGCTACCGGTCCAGGCCCCACCCGAATCTGGAGGATGCGACCGAGAGTCGAGCCGTTGGGCGGAGCGCCCTTCGGGTACGGCGTGCGGCCTACATTGCGCAGAATCAGCGTCTGGCCGGCGAAGGCGGCGAAGTCGACGATTACCCCGGCACGCTCACCCGGCATCAGCACCAGACGGGGCAACACAACCGCGTTGGGGTCGATTTTGACCGGTGCATCCAGGTAACCGCCATCGGTCTCGATTTGCCAGATGGGCGGGCCCATCACCTTGGTGAGTGGATTCATCATGAACAGCTCGTAGGTGCGTGCATTTGAGCCGTTGATGAAAAGGAAGCGATAACGCCTGGGCTGGACGTTCAGGAACGGCCACACCTTGCCGTTGACCACGATGGTGTCGCCGACGAACTCGGGGACCCAGTAAGGGTGCTGAGGGTTGATGCCCAGGTTGGGGAAGAAGAGCTGTCCGTTTACGTCGAACATGCGGTCCTGCAGCACCAGAGGGATGGTAAAGTCCACCGGCCCACCCACGCCCTGCTGAAGGCCGACTGGATGCAGGCCGGTTGGGAGCGTCAGACCAGGGTCATGGATCAGGTAAGCCCCGGCCAACCCGGCGTAGACGTTCAGCCGGGTGACACCCAGCACATGATCATGGAACCAGATCGGCGCCGCCTCTTGGGTGTTGGGATAACGGTAGATGGCTTCGTTGGGAGCCGCTCCAGCTTTGCTATAGTATCCGTGGCCGTGATATACCCCATCGCTTGTGAACCAGGCGTCGGGACCGCCATCGAGCACCGGCGGCACCTCGCCGCCGTGCAGGTGGGGCACGGCAGGGATGGGCCCGACGTAATGATCGCCACAGCCCATGGTGGGGGTCATCATCGGTGCGGCCATCATCGCGCACATGTTATCCTCGGCGTTCAACGGATCGGCCCAGTGAATGGTCTGGTCGGTGGCGTTGACCCAGGCGACGATATGAGTATTCGCGGTGTCGCCAAGGTTGTTCACGAAACGGATCTGGGTAGGCTGCCCGCGGGTGGCGACGATCACCGGCCCGATGTACGTTCCGGCCGGGTTGGTCGGGGTGACACCGGCGCGATAGCCCCACACCCAGGTGCCGGTGTAGGGAGCGGTGGCCGGGACGAAAGTCGAGGGCATCACGCTGGCCTGGAATTCTTGCATTCCCAGGGTGATTTCCCCTTCACCGGCAAGGATGGTTTCTATCGGTCCGCCAGCCACGGAGAGCAGCGGCAAGGGATCGACAAACTGGGGGATGGCGCTGCCGGCCAGCGGCGTTTGAGCGACCGCCTGCCCGTAGACGCTCAGCGTCCGTAGCCGCGCCGGAACGGCCAATCCTGCCCCCGCAAGAGCAGCCAGCTTGAGAAATTCGCGTCGTGTGACCATTTGTCACCTCAAAATTTCGCAACAGTTTATGGATAATCGGCTCGCGGCACTGTTTCTCCATGTGGGGTCGAGAATTCAACCGCGCGGGTGAAATCACCTCTCCTCAAGGTTGCCCTCTACTGTGGGTGGTGGATTGGATCGCCTTCAAGGATGCGGGGTCAAAACAGGATATGTGGTAATTAATGCATAACCCCCAGATGCCTCCTTTCTTGGAGCAGTTTGTCAATGACCGGTTTGGAAAAAGAAACCCGGCTGCCGCGGCTGAATAGAGCGGTGCAGCTTGCCGGGCCGGCTGAGAATTGCCAGATTCTGAATACCCCACACAAGTCAATGTAAAACGACTTGTCTAGTCCATATTATATATTATTTATTATTATTTTGTCAATATGTTGTGGATATTCCCATAATATTATTCATAATACGATCTTACAACTATTAATATAATCATACTTATTAACATCGTCGTAATTATAACTCCCCATAGCTCCGTTCGCGGTCCCTGCGGCGCTTCAGCTCGCTGGCGTAACGCCGTCCCAGCGCGGCGGAATGCTCATGCGCCCAGGTAGAAAGGCGCGTCTCCCCGAGCGGCTGCGAAGCGGTGCACAGCAGCCCGGCCATCAGCCCGGCGATCTCGTCGCGGGTGATCATCACATCGCCCATCCACCGCCCGATTAGGCTGCCTGCCAGATACGCCAGTCCGGGCGGCATGGCTACCACCGGGCGCCGCACGCCGATGGCGCGGGCGATGACCTGCACCAGCTCGCGGTAAGTGAACGTCTCCGGCCCGATGGCATCCACGGTCATGTTGTCTCGATGGCGGCCAAGCTCCACCGCCAGCCCGGCCAGATCGTCCACATAAATGGGCTGCAGGCGGTAGTTCCCGTCACCGAAGACGCCGAAGACGGGTAGCCTGCGCAGGGTCCAGGCGATGTTGTTGATCAGGATGTCCTCAGGCCCGAAAAGCAACGCCGGTCGCAGGATGGCGTAGGAAAGACCCGCCTCACGCAGGGCGCGCTCCAGGCGCGCCTTACCGCGGAAATACGGCAGAGGAGAATCCTCCGTCGGATTGGTGATGCTGACGTGCACCACCCGTTCGACGCCGGCAAGCTGCGCCGCACGAAAGAGAGTGAGCGTATTCTCAACCGCCTTAGCGTGGGAAAAACCGCGCGCATCGAAACGCACCCAGTACGTGTTATACAACACCGCTGCGCCGCGCAGCGAGGCGGCCAGCTCTTCAGGAGCATCGAAGTGGTAAGGATGCACTTCCACCCGCGCACCGAAAGAGTTCTGGCGCCGCGGCGAGTTGGTCAGTGTACGCACACGCATTCCGGCATCCAGCAGGCGGGCAGCGATGTACCTTCCGGAGAAGCCGAATGCCCCGGTCACCACGTGCAAATCGCCATGGGCCATGGCGCCGTCAATCCTCCTGATCGGCCAGGACAGCTTTTACCCCCAACCCCCACAGCGAAAAGGCGCGGGCCGCCGCCACACGTAAGCCAGCCGCCGCTAATATCTGGGTCAAGTAGATCGGCCGGCAATCCAACAAGCCGGGCCAGCGCGCGTGACCCTTTTCGTACAGGGCATTTACCCAGGCCAGGCCGCAGGATTTATCCAGCGAAACCACGCAAATCCGCCCACCGACACGCGTGACCCGCCGGCACTCCGCCAGCACGGCGGGTATTTCGGGCGTATCGATGAGCTCGAGCACGAAGCTCATGAAGATGGCATCGAAGGCGCCGGCCGCGAACGGCAACTGGAGCGCATCGCCGCAGACCAGGCCAGGCCGGGTCGCCGGCGCCTCCCTGGCAAGCGTCCGCCCGGTTTGCGCCAGCATGCGGGGCGAGAGGTCCATACCAGCGGCCAATCCCTGCGGCCCGACCGCCCCGGCCAGCGCTGCCAAACTGTGGCCGGTGCCCGGACCGATCTCCAAAACGCGTTCGCCGGCTCTGACGGCCAGCAATTTCAGGCCCGCTGTACGCGCCCGCGTCTCCCAACCGCTCTCGAGCAGATCGTACCAGCGACTCAAGCGGTCGTAGGTCTCACGCGCCGCTCGCCGGGGCCGGCCCACCCGGGTGATCTCGAGATCTTTAAATGACCCCATTCATTTCACCCAAAATGATCCAATCGAGGCAAAGAATATTGCTATCCCTCATCACGGGGCAAAAGCACGGCGGGGAGCGCCGGGTTGACCGAATCGCCGGTACGGAGGGCTGATACAAGCGCATCCGGATGAACCGGTGCGGCTCGCCAGGAGCACTCGCCTCAGGCAGAGGTAGACTGGATGGGGGGCGGGGCGGGCTGAGCCGGGCGCACCTGCGGTTGGAGCATCTGCGCAGTACGGCGGGTGTTCTCTTCCAGGGCGATCAACAGGTAAACCAGCTCGCCCAGGCCGTAAAAGGTCACCGCTGCCCCGCCGCCATAGAGGATGATGAACACAGCGCCTATCAACCCGGCCAACACCTCCCCGCCGCCGGTGCGGAAACTGTTCGCGAAGCCGCCCAGCGCGCCTCCCGAAGCGGTGATGGCGCAAAACCCAACCAGAGCGATGATCGTCAGCACCGCAGCGATCGCCCCCAAAATTTTATAAAGCGTGCCGACCACACGCAGAGCCGTGTAACGCCTTTCCATATGGCTATCCTCCCATTTCCCGTCGGCCGCGGCTCATGCGCATGAAGGCCATGCACATTGCACCGAGTGTGGTGAACAAAGCGATGCCGAGCTTGGTGCGGTCGATGATCGGATGCACCTGCACACCCTGCGTCCCGACCTCCACCACCGCCACCGGGCGAGCGTTCGACCCGCCACCGCCTCCGCCGCCGACACCCGCGCCTGTCTCTTCCTTCTTCGTCTCCTCTCCCTCGGCGGCAAACGCGCGCTGGCGGGGTCCCATACCAGCGGCGAAGCCATATCCGCCCCCTGCGACGACCTCGGCAGCGGTGATGACCAGAATATCACCCTGGGTAATCGGCTGGCTGTAAACAGCCGAGTTGCGCGCGGCTCCAAACAGCTTTTCCCCCAGCTCAGCGACGATCTCCTCGGCGCGCGTATAGTGCCTGTCCATGTCCACAGGTTGTTCGCTCATGGCTATCTCCTTTTATTTTTCGTCCCGCCTTCGAAGGCCAGCAATCCGAAGACCAGGCTCAACAATCCCAGCCCCCACAGGATCAGGCGGGTGTAATCGATGATCCAAATGCGTCGGAGCTGCCCGCCCTGTTCGACGGTGACCCAGGCGGGGCGATTCCAAACGAACCCGCCGAAAGGCAGGCGCAATACCAGCGCCTGCGAGACCGCCGTGATGCGCCGATCTCCAACCTGAATCGGCTCAGCCTCAGCGGTGCGCCATTGTAATATGGGAATGGATTTCTTCATCCATCCTCCTTGCCCATCACCAGGATTGGTCAACCAGACACACTGAGTATAGAATATCGTCGGGGTAGATGCAAGCGCCGCTTGCAAGCAGGCAAAGAAAACAAAAACCCGCCCCTCAAATGCTCGGGGCGGGTTTGAAATCGATCCACAAGGCGGAAAATGTCACTCGGAGGTCTTATTGCCGATCACCTGGGACTCCAACTCTTTAATCGTCTCCCGCTGCTTGTAGATGATGCTTTTAACGATGTCTCCAATCGAAACCACGCCGATGACCTCATCATTGACCATCACAGGCAGGTGGCGAATGCGCTTGGTGGTCATCAGGTGCATGCATTCCTCCACAGTCTGATCGGGGTGCACGGTGAACACAGTGGCGCTCATCACCTCGCGCACTGGCGTGTCCTTGGAAGCCTTGCCTTTCAAGATCAGCTTGCGGGCATAATCCCGCTCGGAGAAAATGCCCACCAGCTTGTTATCCACCATGACCAACAGCGCACCCACGTCTTTTTCGGCCATCAAGCGGAGCGCATCGAACACAGAAGCGTCCGGTGAGATCGACCAGACGTCGCGACCTTTCACCTCAAGGATATGCCTCACGGTCTTCATTGCCGCCTCCTTAAATCAAAGCAATATTCAAACCGCGTCCACCCTTTATATTATAAATCTAACTCAAACAAAAGCGACCTGCAATCACCTATTCGGGTGTCTTTACGCATGCGCGAACGGACTAATCAAGGTGATCTCGACCGGGACCGCTTTTAGCCGATCCATCTGATGCGGCGGGATGTTGGGATCAGCATGCCAAGGGATGCGCACGACGGGCAGGCAGCACCAGAGTGAGATCTTTTCCGCCAACCGGAGGCCGGTTTGGTGACGCGCCCAGGGCAGGCGTCCTTGAAACACTTAACGCCGTCTGCCGGCCTTCGGGCGGACAGCGCCTGCCGATGGCGCAGACTGCGATCTCCACGGCATTAGCGGCTGTCCCTTACACTCCTCCTCGCACGTGCCAAATCACTTTCCCGATCAAGTCTCTGTGCCTCAACGCCCCAAAGCTCCGGCTGTCGAGCGAATCCTCATCCGTGCCGAGCACGAACAACTCGCCTTGATCGTTGTCGACCCTGTGGACACGCTTGATCATCACCCCGTAGGGTTCGCGCTGGAAGACCACCAGGTCTCCAGGCCGCAACGACCTTCGCAGAAGCGGAGTGCAGGCGACGACCACAAAATCACCCGGGCGGACATCAGGCTGCAGGCTGTGGCCGCGGACCTTGAGGATCTTGAACATCACAGCGCCGGGTAGACGACTTCTTCGCCGGGCTTGTAGGGCGCCTTGACGCGTTTCGTGGCGATGCCCTTGGTCGCCCAGAAGATCTCGGCGAACTGGTTAACCGCCGCGAGCAGTTCCAGGGCCGTTTCCCGATCGGAAGATTGGCGCGCCTTGGAACCGAGCTGCATGATCTTATGCACCAGGCCGTGCAGCTCGGGATACTTCTCCAGGTGCTCGGCCTTTATATAATCGCCCCAGATCACGCGGATCTCGCGCTTACACAGCTCGGCGTGCTCTTCTTTGACGGCTATGTAGCGCGCCATGCTGTTATGGTAAGTCAGGTTTTCAACTTTAGGGGCCTGGTCCAGCTCGGTCATCAAATCCACCATGCGGATGACCGTCAAGGCGGCGAGCTGCGCCAGATGGGGATCATAGATGCCGCAGGGGATGTCGCAGTGAGCGCTGGCCTCGTCAAAATGAAAGACACGATCCATTTTTTCCAAGATGGAATGGAACATATTTCCCTCCTCTTTCTGGCTGAAAATGTCATGTACCTCCCCAACCCCGCAGGTTCAGGCGAGGAAAAGACGCAATTTCATCATATAAACGCAGGGAAGCTTTGTCAAGCGGGTGAGAGCTTCAATAAGGCTTTTTTCTTATATAGTGATAGGATCATTCTTATCAGAACGGACTGTTGGCCGCCAGGTCTTCCCCCAAATAGAGGAGGATGTCGGCCTGGGCCGACTGGTTGAAATCCTCGTAAATCTCACCGGGGGAGACCTTCAGCAGGTTGATCAGGAAGCGGGTGGTGTACGGATCGTAGGTCTGTTCGACCAGGCGGGTCTTGGCGCGGGTCTGGCTGCCCTGGGCTGTCTGGATCACGTTCAGCCCCTGGTCTTTGAGGTAAGCGGCCACACGATCGGCCAGGGATGGGTCGCCGCTCTCATTCACCAGGCTGATGCGGGCGTTCTCCGCCAGGATCAGCTCCCCGGTGGTCATCCCCCGCCCGGATGATCCGGATGAAGTGAAGATTTGATCGCGCAGGGCGCGGATGGCATTCATGTCAGGGATATAAATGTCCTCCCCATCGGGCGATTTGCCGAGGGACACTTCGTGCGGACCGATCGCAGCGCTGTTGATATTGCCGGAGGGTATTTCCGCGGCCAGCCAGGCGAGCTGGATGGCCTGCTGCAGGCTGATGTTGGTTTGGACGTCCTGCTGAATTCTGGCAAAAAGGCCCGGGGCCTTGAGCACCAGACGGGGGAGCGCGCCAACGTTGAGAATGCGGTCCCGCACAGCGAGAATCACCTGTTGCTGGCGCGCCATGCGGTCGAAATCGTCACCCTGGGTGTAGCGGTTGCGGGCATAGGCCAGCGCCAGGGCGCCGTCCAGATGCTGGACTCCCGGCTCGAGCACCACCGTGTTACCTGGACCGATCGGGTCGATCTTGATCTGTTGGGGCACGTTCACGTCGATGCCGCCGATTTCGTCAATGAACGCCTGGAAGGCGTCGAAATCGACCCGGACGTAAAAATTGATCGGCACACCGAGCAACTGCTCGACCGTGCGCATGGCCAGCCCTGGTCCGCCGCCCGGCATTTTGTAGAGCTCGCCGAAGCGATAGGCGGTGTTGATCTTCTGCTCCCCCTGGATGCCCGGGATGGGCACCCACAAATCCCGCGGGATAGAGAGGATGCCGGCCGTCCGGGCGAGCGGGTCGATGGTAAGCAGGATCATGGTATCCGTGCGCGGCGGTCCGACCCGGTCAGGGCTCTGCCAGTCGGCCGAATCGACGCCCAGGACAAGGACGGTCACCCGAGTCTTTCCGTCCCACGGATCGGGCGTGGGCAGGATGATGGTGGGGGTAGGAGAAGGAACGGCTGGAAAGGAAGGACCGCCAGCCTCGCGCGGCGGGATCAGAGGAGCGCTGCCGAAGCCCATTCCAGAGGAAGCGGCATCCAGCCGGGATGCGCGTCGGCTGGCCAGGCTCAGGCTGACGCCGACGATGGCGGTCAGGAATAAGATGGCAACGAGTATCCCCGCGCCTCGCCCGAACCTGGCGACACAGGCGCTTACGGATGACCGGTTGATGTGAGGGAACTTCATCGGCACAACTTCAGATCTGTTCAGGCCGGCAACCTGCTTTCAGGGTTGCCACCTGTCTGCCGCCCCGTCCCGGCTCCGTCCCCCTCGCCACTGGACGGCGGAGGTGGTTTCGACCGAATCCATTGTAACTCAACCGGCTGAAACGAACATTAATCCCAATGTTCTACTACCTGGTAATCTCCCTCCTGGATGCCACCTCCTGGGCGAAGCCCTTCTTATGCCCGGTTTTATGGACAGCGCCTATCTCTGCCTCGCCCCCTATATCCCTGTATCCCCCCCTTTAGAAGAGGGGGACCGGGTGTGATGCGGACATACGGCAGGGCGCATGGCAAGCTCCCGCACGCCGGCCCGGGTATTGACGCTCCAGCACTCCTGGGCGCGATATCTCGCGCACTACGAACTGAAAACCGTCAGTACACCCGCTGCTGGATGCCGTAACGACGGCACAGAGCCACCAGATCTTCCGGCGGTATGCCCTGGCTCGGTTCGCCGAGCTGCAGGTTCATGTACTCGTAGCGGGCGGCGGTCTCGGCGTATTCGACCAGGTCATTAGCGCTGCGCAAGCTGACTTCGGAGCGGCTTACCACCCCGTGCTTGGCCCAGATCACAATGCGGTGATCGCGCATGACCCTGAGCGTGGCTTCCATCTGCTCGCTGGAACCCTGCATCGTGTACGGTATTAAGCCGATGCCTTCCGGCATGTGCGCCAGTGTCTCCGGCTCCCAACGCATCAAGCGCTGGTTGAATTCCACCTCGTTGGCGTAGCGGGGAAGATGACTCAGAAAGGTCAGATGGATGGGCTGTGAGTGCAGGACAGCATGGTAATCCAGGTTTCTTTGCGAGACCCGGTCGTCGTGAATGGCCAGGTGCGAGTTGAACTCGCTGGTCGGGCGCAGTTGGACGGCGGTAAATTGAGTGGCCCGCTCCCCGCCAGGATGGATGCGCAGAAAGCAGAGCGTCTTTTCCGGCCAGCGTCCCACATCGCGCAAGCGGCGCCCGGTACCGGTCACCGCCACCCACCCATCGGCCAGCGCTGGAGATCGTACCGGCAGGTCCACCTCCGCCTGCAAGGGGAAACGAGATTCGACCCCCTCCAAAGCGCGCACGAAGATGGAGAGATTCCCGGCTGCGCCCTCGGCTGCGTCCAGCTCGGTTTGGCGAATCCCCACCTCGGCCAATTCATCGATGATCTCATCAACCGATATTGCTGTGGTCGCGCTCATGCTTTGCTCCTGTCAGGTGTGATCTGCGCAGGCTGGTCGTTCTCAACCAATCATCGGCACAATTTTAACATCAACCCGCGGCATCTCCGCAAGGCCGAATGGATGGGAATGTATTTTGAGTCAAATCAAACTCTAAAGCGGGAGGCCTAAGATTAAACGCCGACCCATGCGCTTGGCACCGAAATCTACAGCCCGATTGACTAATAAGGAAGGCGGTCGTCGTAACTGTTCAATGCTTTCATATAGTTGGCGCGTTCGAAAGCGGCCGGCTGCGAGACGGCCTGCTGGCTCATGCTGCCGGTCATCTGGCGGATGGACACATACTCATGCGCCACCAGCCAGGATTCCAGCCCGGCCAGCATCTCGGCGGCGCGCCGCGGGCCGCGCTCGATCAGCTCAGAGGCGCACATGGCCACTTTCGCCCCCGCCATGACCGCTTTGACGATGTCCTCGGCGGTGTGCACCCCGCCGGTGAGCGCCAGATCAGCGGGCACACGGCCGTAAAGGATCGCGATCCAGCGCAGGGGCAACTTCAGATCCAGGGAGGTGCTCAGCACCAGATTCGGCACCACCTCAAGATTCTCGATGTCCAGATCGGGCTGGTAGAAGCGATTGAAGAGCACCAGCCCGTTCGCGCCAGCCTCGGCGATGCGGCGGGCGAGGTTGGGCAGCGCGGTAAAGAAGGGGCTCAGCTTGACCGCCAGAGGGATATGGATCCTGGCGCGCACACTTCGGACCAGTTCCAGGTAGGTGTTTTCGAGCTCCTGGCCATCCAGCTCGGGATTGGTGGGCAGGTAGTACATGTTAAGCTCGAGAGCGTCGGCGCCGGCCTCCTCAATGAGCCGGGCGTATTCCACCCACCCGCCGGTAGAGATGCCGTTCAGGCTGCCGATGACTGGAATACCCACGGCCTTCTTCACCCGCGTCAGGTGTTCCAGATAACTCTGCGGGCCTATGTTATAGTTGTCCAGGTCAGGGAAGAAGGTGAGCGCCTCGGCGAAGGAATCCGTGCCCTGCGTGAGGAAGTGGTCCAGGGCCAGGCTCTCGTGAGTGATCTGCTCCTCGAAGAGCGAATAGAGGACGATGGCAGATACGCCGGCATCCGCCAGGCGTTTGGCGCCATCCAGCTTCTTTGAAAGGGGTGAAGCCGAAGCCACCAGGGGGTTCTTGAGCGGCAGTCCCAGATAGGTCGTACTCAAATCAACCATTGGTCATCCTCCGTACCCGTTCATCCCATCAGCGGAATGTCCAGACAGTTTGCGGGCGCTGAGCGCCCGCAAGACGTCTGGATTCTAATCGGTTTTATTCCCGCCGTCCCCGCCGTTTAATTTGAACTGCATGGCGGCCATCTGCTTGTAATACTGCCAGCGGCGCTGGACATCCTCGCGGGCGGCTTTCATCAGCATTTCGGCGCGCGTCTCGTCGGAGAGCGTCAGCATGCGATAGCGGGTTTCATTGTAAGCGTACTCCTCGACTGGAACGGACGGATCCTTCGAATCGAGGATCAGCGGGTTCTTGCCCTCGGCGATCAGGGCGGGATTGTAGCGGTAGAGCGGCCACACCCCCGACAGCACAGCCAGACGCTGCTGCTCCAGACCTTTGAGCGTATCGATGCCCTGCTCGATGCAGTGAGAGTAGGCGATGATCAGGGAAGGACCCTCATAGGCATCGGCTTCGAGGAAGGCGCGCAAGGTTTGCTGGTCGCTGGCGCCCATGGCGACCCGCGCCACATAGACATACCCGTAAGACATGGCCATCAGGCCCAGGTCCTTCTTTGGCAGGCTCTTGCCTTTGGCTGAAAACTTAGCTACGGCTGCGCGGGGCGTGGCTTTAGAGGACTGGCCGCCCGTATTCGAGTACACCTCGGTATCCAGCACAAGGATATTCACGTTGCGCCCGGAAGCCAGCACGTGGTCCAGGCCGCCGAAGCCGATATCGTAGGCCCAGCCATCGCCGCCGATGATCCACACGCTGCGTCGCACCAGGTTATCGGCAATGGCTTCCAGATCGCGGGCGCGCGGGTCATCGATTTCAGCCAGACGGCTCTTGAGCAGGGCCACCCGCTCACGCTGGGCGATGATGCCTTCATCGGTGGTCTGGTCGGCGAGCAGCAGGCTTTCGGTGAAATCTTCGCCGAGCTTATCGGCCAGGGCGACGAGCAGCTCGCGGGCATATTCAGTATGTTTGTCGATGGTCAGGCGCATGCCCAGGCCGAATTCGGCGTTGTCTTCGAAAAGCGAGTTGGACCAAGCGGGGCCGCGGCCCTGGTTGTTCATCGCCCAGGGGGTGGTGGGCAGGTTGCCGCCGTAGATCGAAGAACAACCGGTAGCGTTGGCGATCACAGCACGGTCACCGAAGAGCTGCGAGACGAGCTTGACGTAAGGCGTCTCCCCGCAGCCGGCGCAGGCGCCGGAGAACTCGAACAGCGGCTGGAGGAGTTGCGAATTCTTCACCGTGGTGGGTTTGAACAGGGTGCGGTCGGCCTCGGGCAGGTTGAGGAAAAACTCCCAATTGACTTTTTCCTGCTCTCGCAGAGGCGGCTGAGGGGCCATATTGAGCGCCTTGCGGCTGACCTGGGTCTTGTCCTTGGCCGGACAGGCTTCCACGCACAGACCGCAGCCGGTGCAGTCCTCGGGTGAGACCTGCAGGCTGTACTTCATGCCCGGGAATTCCTTATATTTCGCGTCCAGCGACTTAAAGGTTGAAGGGGCATCGGCGAGCAGTTCGGGCGGATAGATTTTCTGACGGATGACGGCGTGCGGGCAGACGAAAACGCACTTGCCGCACTGGATGCACAGATCCGGCTCCCAGACAGGTATTTCGAGGGTGATGTTGCGCTTCTCCCAGCGCGAGGTGCCGGTGGGGAAGGTGCCATCCACCGGCATAGCGCTGACGGGCAGGTCGTCGCCGTGGAAGGCGATCATCGGACCGAGCACCTTTTTGACAAATTCGGGCGCCTCATCCGGCACGGGCGGGCGGCGCTGCAGAGACGAAGTCACCTGGGAAGGCACCTTCACCTCGAACAGGTTCTCGAGGGTTTGATCCACGGCCTCGAAGTTTTTCTGCACCACCGCCTCACCGCGCTTCCCGTACGTTTTCTGGATGCTCTTCTTGATCTCGTAGATGGCCTGCTCACGGGGAAGGACGCCGCTGATGGCGAAGAAGCAGGTCTGCATGACGGTGTTGATGCGTCTGCCCATGCCGGTGCGCTGAGCTACCTTGTAGGCATCGATGATATAGAAGCGCAGCTTTTTGGCGATGATGTCCTTCTGCACCTCACGCGGAAGGTGATCCCAGACCTCGTCCGGGCCGTAGATGCTGTTGAGCAGGAAGACGCCGCCGGGTTTAGCATACTGGAGTACGTCCAGGCGCTCGAGGAACGAGAACTGGTGGCAGGCGACGAAATCGGCCTGGCGGATCAGGTAAGGCGCGCGGATGGGCCGTGGACCGAAGCGCAGGTGCGAGATGGTGACCGTGCCGGACTTTTTCGAGTCGTAGACGAAGTAACCCTGGGCATAATTGTCGGTCTCCTCGCCGATGATCTTGATCGAATTCTTATTGGCGCCCACCGTGCCATCGGAACCCAGGCCGAAGAAGACGCACTGGACCGTATCGGGGGCTTCGATGGAGAAATCTGGATCGTAGTCCAGGCTGGTATGGGTGACGTCGTCCAGGATACCAATGGTGAAGTGGTTGCGAGGATCAGGCTTGAGCAGCTCGTCGAACACACCCTTGACCATGCCAGGGGTAAATTCCTTGGAGGACAGGCCGTAGCGCCCGCCGATTACCCGCGGAGCTGGGCGGTCCAGGCCTTCGGCCAGGGCGGTGATCACATCCATGTAGAGCGGCTCACCGGCCGCGCCAGATTCCTTGGTGCGGTCCAGAACGGCGATGCTCTTGACAGTGGGCGGCAGGGTGCGCAGGAAATGCTTGACCGAGAAAGGTCGGAACAGGTGGACGGTAATCACGCCGACCTTCTCGCCGCGCGCGACCAGGAATTTGGCCGTCTCCTCGGCTGTCTCGGCTCCGGATCCCATGAGCACCAGCACCCGCTCCGCATCCGGGGCGCCCGCGTAATCGAAGAGATGGTAACTCCGTCCGACGCGGGCTGCAAAACGCTCCATCACCTTCTCGACCACGGCCGGGCAGGCCAGGTAATAGGGATTGGCCGCCTCGCGGCTCTGGAAGAAAACGTCCGGGTTCTGGGCTGTACCGCGCAAGACCGGATGGTCAGGAGAGAGGGCGCGGGCACGGTGGGCGCGGATGGCTTCGGGATCGATCATCGCGCGCAGGTCATCGTCCTCGAGGCGCTCGATCTTGTTGACCTCCGAAGAGGTGCGAAAGCCATCGAAGAAGTGCAGGATCGGAACACGGGCCTCCAGGGTAGCGGCCTGGGCGATGAGCGCCATGTCGTGGGCTTCCTGCACGGAGCGCGAGGCCAGCAAGGCAAAGCCGGTGGCGCGCGCGGCCATCACATCGGAGTGATCGCCGAAGATGGACAGGGCGTGGGTCGCCACAGTGCGCGACGAGACGTGAAAGACGGTCGGGGTCAGCTCACCGGCGATCTTGAACATATTGGGGATCATCAGCAGCAGGCCCTGAGAAGCGGTAAACGTGGTGGTGAGGGCTCCGGTCTGCAGGGCGCCATGCACCGCGCCGGCCGCGCCGCCCTCGGACTGCATCTCCGCGACGAGGGGCACAGTGCCCCACAAGTTGGGCAGGTTGGATGCCGCCCAGGCGTCGGCGGCCTCACCCATGGTAGACGAAGGTGTGATGGGATAAATGGCAATGACTTCATTCAGGCGATAGGCCACATCGGCAACAGCGCCGTTGCCGTCGATCATTACTTTTTGACGCTCCATTGTGGTTTCTCCAGACAATCAGTAAAGCAGGCGAAAAATTTCCGCCAGCCAGAATCAAACCCATGCCCCGACAAGCAGGAACGGATCGACTAATTAATGATGGCTTGATACTTTACTCTAATGGACACCCCCCAAAGCCGCTAGTGCCAATGATCACATGATTTGACTGTGACCTGTCACCATTTCGGACTAAATATGTGGGATTGAGTTTAAACCCGTTTAGTATAAGCGTTCACTGAGCAGCGGACGGGCCAGCATCAGGGTAGCCAGCGTTTTACC
>DAOTWA010000087.1:0-8300 GCA_034435955.1 Anaerolineaceae bacterium
ATATTTAACGAAGGAGTATTCGTATGGTCGATATTATCTGGAATGATCTGGAGGTTTCCGCGAGGGAGGTCGTGATGCAGGCGGCCAGGCAATTTGCCCAGGCATTTGCGGAAACGGAGCAATATCGGGCGTTTGAAAGGGCCTATGATGCATTCCGTCAGGATGCTGAAGCACAGAACGCGCGACTGGAATTTCAGAAGAAGTATGCCTCATTGAAGGCATTATTGATGTTGAATGCTGTGGGTGACGAGGATCGCCAGGAGTTGAACAGACTGCAGGATCGGTTTTACCAACTGCCGTCTGTGAAGCATTATGCGCAAGCGCAGGAAGAGTTGATCGCTCTTGCTCAAGAAATTGGAGATTTTATCTCGAGTTCTATCGGGTTGGATTTTGGGAATTCCTGTAGAACGGGAGGAAGCTGCTGTGGGTAAGGAGAATGAAATGACCCCAACAATTCCCTCCATCCCGCCGACAATGCTTGAGGCCACCGCGGCTTTAGTGGATAACCTGCTGCAATCTGAGCCGTTTCTGCGCTATCAGGAAGCGGAACGCAAGCTCCAGGCCAATCATGAGGCGACTCAGCTATTGGCAGATCTGTCTGAGATGCAGCAGAAAGTGCGTGGGCAGCAATACTCGGCCTCTCTCCTGGAAGAAGATTTAAACCGGCTGCGCGAGTTACAAAATGCAGTCATAGATAATGAAGTAATTCAGGAGTTTGGGGTGGCGCAACAAAGGGCGGTTGCTTTCCTGCAGGAGGTCAATGAAGAGATCAGCCAGTTATTAGGGATTGATTTCGCCTCGTTGACCCGTCGTGGTGGTACATGCTAAGAGGGCTGGTTGAGCAATTCGAATTTCGGGAGAAGATAGAATGCCTTTGTATGATTATCAATGCGATCGCTGTCAGACGAAATTCGAAGTCCGCGCTTCGTTCGAAGAAAAAGAGCGTGGCTTGAAACCAGTGTGTCCGCAATGCCAGAGCACTGAAACGCATCAGTTGTTGTCGATGGGCGTGTTCCTGCGGGTTGGGAATGTTGGAGGCGCGGATGTTCCTCCGCCCTTTTGCGGCCCAAACGCAGGGTCAGGATGTTGTGGCTGATGAAAGAAACGATCATTGTTGAGATCATCGGTGCGCCGGTTGCGTGCGCAGAGGGGGTCAAAGAGAGCTGGCGTGAGGTGGCAGAATGGGCAGCGCAGCAGCTCAATGCACGTTACGGCAGCCAAGTACGATTGACATATTACGATCTGTTCGATACGGATTGCCCTGCCCTCCCGCCTGACGGACAATTGCCACTGGTTTTAGTGAATGGGATGGTCATCAGCAGTGGAGGAAAAATATCCATACCACTTATTCGTAAGAAAATCGAGGAATTAAAAGAAAACGGACATTAATCTACCCTCTTTGAAGGGGGCGGGATGTGACGGTTAATATAAGTAATTTATTGGTTGTATTTCCTGAATATACCGTTAACTCAATACGAAGTTAATCGCGGGGGCGGCGCACGGCCACCAGCAAATGATTATGGCGTAACCAACCACCCTTAGATGCCTTTCGGGCGTCAGAAGAAGCTGGCGGGATAGCTAATTGAGAAAGGGGAGGTAACTATGGAATACATCTATTTCCCGATCTTATTGTTCATTCTGTCGTTTATCTCTGGGATGATGGGGCTGGGCGTCGCCTTTATCTCAACGCCGGTGTTGGGTTTTTTTAATTTTGATCTGAAACATGTGATCATGCCCTGGAGTCTATTGCTGAACGGCTTAACGGCCACCAGCAGCGCCGTCGCCTATGCTCGCTCAAAAATGGTGGATTGGCGCACAGCCATCCCGCTTCTCGTGATCACTACCCTGACCGCTCCACTTGGAGTATGGATATTGCAATTTGTACCTACTAATATCGTCTGGTGGATCTACGTGATTGTTTTGATCTTCCTGGCTTACCGAATGACTTTTACTCCGAAAAAGGATGATGCCGAGAATACGGTTATTACGGACAAAACCCGCATCAAGGGTGGCGTGTTGAGCGCCTTCATAGCCATATTCGCCGGATTTCTTGGCGTGGGGCCAGGTTTCCTGCTCATGCCAACCCTGGTGACCCTTGGCTATACGGCCCGTATCGCGGCAGCCACCAATAGCGTCATTGTCACCTTGCCCTCGTTTTCGGCTTTCATTGCTCACCTGGCGAACGCACAATTCAATTGGGTGATGGTTGGCATAACCTCGGTTACAGCGATTGTCGGCGCGTACTCTGGTGGCATGTTCATGGCAAGGCGGGTAAAAAGCCGGACGTTGAGCCGCATTTTCGCCCTAGCCCTGGTCATCCTGGCCGTTCAACGTGTTTTGATCCTGTTGTCATCATAGGAGCTCAGGGATACCACCTTCGGCAGAAATGTGTTCTCTATTCGATAAATAAGCATATATCTTTCGGTCAATTGTTACTGGTAGTACTCATAACCGACTTACTTCAGAAATTACGGTTCAGAATTTACAGTTCGATTTAACATTCTGGAGATCTCCTCCAGTAGATTCCCTTCCTGAGAGTTGACGTCGAAAATTCTGCTGATTTTCAACCGTTTTTGGGCCTCCTCCAGGCACTCCGGCCGTACGACGACCAAGGCTGCCCGAAACTGGCCGCGGGTCAAGACTTCGAACGCCTTGATCCACCCGGTTGCCAGGTCGAACTCCAGAGGGCCGAGCTCGTCAACGATCAATAAATCCGTGGGGATGGATTGTTCCAAAACCTGGTTGCCCCACGCCAGGATTGCCGGATCGAAGTGCCAAACGCCAAAGCGGAAGCCAGAGATCTCGCCCGGAATCTGACTTGCCAGCAGATGAGTCACCCCGGTTCGAATATCCTGGGCTTCGATGCCGGTTTTTCCTTTCCCTTCCAACCGCGCCGGGGATAACAACCCCGAAACGCGCCAGCCCTGTGCAGTTTTGAGCTTCGCCAGTCGGCTGCAGAGGGTGGTCTTGCCGCTGCTGCGTTGACCGGTGAGTAGATATAAATGGGGGATCATGGCTTTGACGCCCAGGTAACGAGCTTTTGGCCATCCAGGTCGATTACCCTGACAGGCGAGCTGTACAGGCGCGCGATATTCTCAGAGGTAAACACTTTCTCCAAAGGCCCCGCTTCGAGCACGCGACCCTCGGACATTAACACCAGGCTGGTCGCAGCGGCCGCAGCGAAATCGGGTTCGTGCGTGGTCAGCAAGATGGAGACGCCTTCTTCGGTCAACGCACGGATGAGATCCAGGAGCTTTTTCTTATTGCCCAGATCCAGGTGAGCGGTAGGCTCGTCCATAAGGATTAATTTCGGTTGTTGAGCCAGGGTGCGCGCCAGGAGTACGAGCTGTCGCTCCCCGCCGCTGAGCTTGAGGACCGACTTTTCGGCGCGGTCCGCCATTCCTACTCGTTCCAACGCAGCGAGCGTCTGCTGATAATCCACTTCAGCGGGCATTTCCAAAGGATGGAGATAAGGGGTTCTGCCAAGCAAGGAATATTCCAGAACGGAGTATTCAAAAGCGATGTGCTCGTCCTGCGGCACCAGGGCCATCCACTGCCCGAGTTGGCGGCGGGAAAAGGAAGTCAGTGGATGGCCGTTCAGCAAGATCTGACCGCAGTCCGGTTTGAGCCAGCCCAACGCCAGGGATAAAAGGGTGGTCTTTCCTGCCCCATTCGGCCCCAAAATGGCGGTCACCGCGCCAGCTTCCACCTCCAAATTAAGCCCCGCCAGCACCTGATGGTGGTTCGTCGGGTAATGAAATGAGACATCATGGAACGTGAGGATGGGAATGCTCATCGTGGCACCCGAAACTGCTGCGTAGTCATCAGGGCTAGAAAGGCAATCGCCCCGAAAAGGGCGGTCAGAATTCCCAGCGGAATCTCTCCTGGCAATAACGAACGGGACAATGCATCGCAAAAGACAGAAAAGATACCGCCGAGCAGGATTGCACCGGGTAGAGCCAGCCGGCCGTCCGAACCGAATAAACGGCGGGAAAAATGCGGCACGATCAGGCCCACCCAGCTAACGATCCCCGCTATCGAAATGACTGCAGCGGTCGCTAGGACCGCGACGCCCAGGAGCATCAGACGTTCGCGGCGGGGAGCGGTGCCAAGGGAGAAAGCCGTCTCATCGCCGAGCGAGAGGACGTTGATGCGCCAGCGAAACAGGAACAGTACCAGCAGGCTGGCGAGCACGATCGGCATAATTGATAGAAATTTCGGCCAAGTGACGGCTGAAAGACTGCCCAACAACCAGAATGTGATCTCGGGCAATTGGCTCAGGGGATCGGCCAGATATTTCAGCAATCCGACCGCTGCCGAAAATAAAGCCGAAACGGTAATACCGGCCAGCACCAGGCGCAGCACCCAACCTCCATAGCGGATGCGCCGGGCCAGCGTATAGGAAAGCACCAGCCCGACGAGGGCGAACAATACCGCGAATGCCTGCACGGCTACCGCGCTGCCACCGAGAAAGACGATGCAGGCCGCGGCTCCAAATGCAGCGCCCTGCGAAACTCCCAAGAACCCGGGCTCGACCAGGGGGTTGCCGAAAAGCATCTGAAATACCATCCCGGCGGCACCGAGGGACATCCCCAGCAGCATACCGGTGAGCAAACGGGGGAGTCGCAGGTTGAAGAGCAGGCGCGCGGCCATTTCATCCCCGGCAATCTGGGCGGGGGAAATGAACCCCGGGGCAGGGTAACGCCCGGTGAGCAGCGCCAGGATGGCGATGACGATTAATCCAACCCATAGCCAGAGTAACAGGCGGGATGAAAGGGATCGCTCGGTTTTGAGGTTCACAGCAAGGCGGCTCAACGGTAATCACCTTTCAAGTTAGGGCGGATCTTCTGGTCAAAGAAAGTCTGGTCAAGTCCATACAGCGTCTGATAGAAATCTTGTGCCTGAAGGGTAATATCCAGGTCGGCGAAGCGGTCCGGATGGAGGCGAGCAGCCAGCCAGGTAAGCCCCAGCGTCCAGCGCACGTCCGGCTGATCCCAGCTATACAGGTCGCCCGGAAATGCGTACAAATGGCCCTGCTGCATCGCCCTCAAGGTCTGCCATTGAGGGTCGGCTTTCAACTTTGCCACGACATCCGATGGATTCTTCGTGTAAGAGACGATAAAGATGTCGTCTGCATCCCAGGCCGCAATTTGTTCGAAAGACACCTTTGCCCATCCTTTCCCAGGATTGGCCGATGCCCACACGGGTATTCCTGCTGACATCTGCACCAGGAGCGTCTGCATCCAGCTCATGGGCGGCACGTTGAAGGACACACTGCCGCCCTGGTCATTATAGTAAAGCAGCAGCGTATCAGGTTTGTTGGCGACGCCCTCAAGCTTGGCCTGGACCTGTTCCACCTGCTTTTGGTAGTACCCGATGAGCTGTTGGGCGCGCGCTTCATCCTGGAAAATCTGGCCAAGTACTTGCAGGTCGCGGGTATATTGTTCGGGCGTCTCGAAATCGACGTATACCACCGGAATGCCGATGGCTTCCAGCGCTTTCCCGGTGGTCTCAGCCACAATGCTTTTCAATATCACCAGGTCGGGGTTAACTGCGGCGATCTGTTCTGCGCCGGCATCCTGCTGTAAGATAGCCTTCTTCTGGAAATCGGGGTCGATGAGGGAGATGAAATTCGTGCTGCCCTGAGCAGCGGATCCAATGGCGGCGATGCGGCTGGGCGCTTCCGGGAAGGTGTAGAGCGCATCCAGCACCATGATGAGCGCCTTGCCGGTGACCACGATGCGCTCAGGGGGCGACTGAAGCGTCACCTGACGCCCAAGCGCGTCGGTAATTTGGATTGGCGTGGATGCGCGCGAAGCTGGCGTTTCTGCCGGCTGGGCGGGCGGCTGCGGCGTCAGGCGGGGGGCTGTCCCAGTCTGGGTGGCAGCCGGTGCGGTGGAACTTGTGCAGGCCGTCAATAAAGCGACGATGAGCAACATGATCCGGATAAGGTTTGGTTTCATTGGGTTGTCTCCGTCAGTACAAATTTGGGCTGAATCGTTTCCAGCCAGTGAAGGCTGGCCTGTACCATCTCCGTACGGAAGTCAGCCACTCTTTGTTTCCAGCCGATGGCGCTGGCGCGTTCCCGTTCCAGGCTCTGCAGCCAGCCGCGGCACAGATCGATCTGGTCGGCGATCAATTTTGCAATAACGCCGCGCGGTACCTCATCCTCGAAATAGAGTTTGAGCAGGAACAACTGGCGCAGATCGCGGGCGGTGGTCACCGGCGTACGCATCCAATCCAGAAACGCGGTTTCGCCGGCCGGCGTAATGGCGTACAGCCTTCTGGCCGGGTAATCGCTCTGCGGCTGCCGGGTCGAGGTCAGGTAGCCCTGGTCCTCGAGTTTGTTCAAGAAGGCATAGACCTGGCCGATCTTGATCCGCCAGATCTCGCTCAGCCCGTCCGGCGCGCTAAACTTCTGGAGCAGCTCGTAGCCGTGCACCGGCGCGCGGCGCACCAGGCCGAGGAGAGCGAATTCGAAGCGCAGTGGAAGAGCCTGCCTGGGAGACATTATTCAATAACTATTTATTTAATAATTAGTCTTATACCACATTATAGGGCAATCCATAGAAATACACAAGTTTAAATGACATGTTATGTTGATTAAAATCCTGGCGTATTCAATAACAAGACCAGTTCCTGGGAAGCAGGAGCTGGTCTTTGCGGCGATCAAAACCGGTGAATCAGGATGATTTTGATTTTTCCAATGCGTCCAGCCGGTTATTGATCACGTCCAGCAAGCTCTGAAGCCAGCTTTTACGATGCTCCAGCAGGGCTTTTTTCTCATCCGGCGTCAGATCGGGCGAATAACCCACCCAATCGGGCCGCCAAAAGCGGTGAGAGCCCGTCCAGCGCCCATAAGGTCGACCTGATCGGCCGCCGATCCCGCCGCCGCAGGGTCCCAGCCCTCTTCCAACTGGGCCGGTGCCAAAAGGTCCTGTTCCATCTCCAAACGGCATATTCGACTCCTTTCTAGTCTGATCCTCGCTCTAAAAGCGATGAAATAATCTCCCTTACCTTGCCGAGCTCGTGCTTCCAGCCCTCCAGGGCTTCTTCACCTTGGGAGGCCAGGCGGTAGATGCGCCGGGGCGGGCCCTGGGTTTGCGAGGTGTCCCAATCCGATTGGATCCACCCCAGCTCCTCCATCTCACGCAGGGTCCGGTAGACCACGCTGGGGTGGATGGTGCCCATTCCTAACGCATCGAGATCGGTGAGCAAGGTATAACCGTGCCGGGCCTTTTCCTTGATCAGGATCAACAAGGCCGGTTCGAGCAGCGAGACGGTCAGGGGCGTATGGTGCATCGGATATTCACCGCCGCCCATGCCCATCATCCAGCCCCGATGATGTCTTGGCATCTGCACTTACCTCCGGTTTGATTTTCGCCGTTATGATACCATACTATTCTATTAATGTCAATAGGTTATTTGCGATTATTCTCTATCGCATGTCATTCATCACGTGCAAGGGATGATTGATTTCATCTAAATACTTGAACCATTCTCCGCTATAATCATCTCAAACTGAGCCAATCAAGATCGTCTTTTCGAATTCCTATGGGTCTTTCCAATAGGGTTGGATAACACGATTCTGCTGGAGCCGTCATGGAGCCAATCAAATCCCTTCTGGCAACCGTTCCTCTTGAACCAGTGCCCATCCGCCGAGTAGTGGTTGGGGTTCACTGGACGCTGGTTTCTAGCAAAACTTGCGGTCTGGCATCGACGCTGGTCGATTGCGCTCCGCACGGGGAATCAAAAATCAGAGATGCGGGAACGTTGCATCTGAAAACGGCCCAGGAACTGGCCCAATGGGTGCTTTCGGATAATTTGTTGGAAGCCAGCATTGGGATGGCGGCGTTGAATTCACTGATCGAGGTCGATGAAAATAAATTGACCCAGGTGAACGCCGCTGAAGTCATTGCCCGGGAAGGTAGAGGCAAAAATGTGGCGGTGGTAGGACATTTTCCATTCGTCGCAAAGATTAAAAACCTGCTGAAAAATTGCTGGGTAATCGAGAAGCGCCCGTTTGGGGATGAATTTCCTGAAGAGGCGGCCAGTGAGCTGATCCCAAAGGCCGACGTTATCGCCATCACCGGCACGACTTTCGTCAACCACACCGTTGAAAAATTGCTTTCCCTGTGCCGACCGGGCTCCCTGGTGATGATCCTGGGTCCTACCACGCCGCTGGCGCCCATGTTGTTCGATTACGGCGTCACCTATCTATCGGGCGCGCTGGTAGATGACGAAGAGGCAGCCATAGCCACGATCATCCAGGGGGCTTCTTTTCCCCAAGTGAAGGGTGT
>DAOTWA010000088.1:0-3315 GCA_034435955.1 Anaerolineaceae bacterium
AACTTGCCCGAACCGAGAAGAAGGACGCGAATAAGCAAGTGTGGTTGAATTTGAGCGATAGCCGCTCCTATCGCCAAGGGCTGGCAGAGCGTTACAAGATTGAGCGCAAGTTCGGAGAGGCAAAGCAAGGACATGGCCCGGGTCGCTGCCGCTATGTGGGTCGGATGGGCTTTCTCGTGCAGGCGTTTTTGACCGCCATCGCCCTTAACCTAAAAAGAAGGATCAAGCTATTGTCCGGAGTGGGGTTCAAGACCCAAAGCGTAATGTTGAGGAGACCTGGGAGAGAATCGTCGCCAGGTTAGGCAAGGAGGTCCAAATGGTAGTGGGAAGACCTGTTTTGGGAAGCGAAAAGTATCAGTTGACCTAAATTCCTGGCGAAAAACACACTGGCTCGCTGGTTCTATCCTGAGAAGATCTATTCATTCAATACCCTCTGTTTATGAGCACCCTTGTTTCCCTTTACTGCCAGACTTCGATCTTGAGGCTGGCTATGCGTACCTGAGAAAGGTTTGGGGAAAATCAAACATGACGAAATCCACGGCCGCGCAGTCATAGAACGAATGCAATCCACCAAAGAAGGATTCGACCGGGGTAGCAGTGCTTTCGACAGGCATTCAGGCTCCATTCATGTGAGATGCATCGGCGCATTTCCGCGATTCGCACTCAATCTACCGCTGCCGGGCTGCCAGGAGGGTCTTCCTCTGTCAGGATGATGACCTGGCCGCTCGAGCCGTCGAGGCGGATGCGCTGGCCGGTAAGCAGGCGTCGGGTGGCCTGGTCGACACCGACGACCGCGGGTATGCCATACTCTCGCGCGACGACCGCTCCATGAGTCATCATCCCTCCCACTTCCATCACCAATCCGGCTGCAGAGAGGAAAAGCGGCGTCCATGAGGGATCGGTACCCCGGCACACCATGATCTCGCCAGGCATCAGATGCGCATTCCGCGGGTCGAACACCACCCGCACACGCCCTTCCACGCTGCCCGGCGAAACCGGGCTGCCAAGGAGAATTTCGGGACCTTCGTCCGCATGGCCGATGCCCTGGTAAAATGCCCGTCCATCACTCAACAGCAAGCGCGGCACCTGCCTGCGGTGCATCTCCAGCCAGTAAGACCCTCTACGCTGGGTGATCAATGTCTGCCAATCCCATTTCTCACCGGACGCAAAGGCGCCCAACTCGGAAAAGGTGAGGTAAAAAAGATCATCAGGATGCTCCAACTCACCAGCATGGGCGAATTCTCGCCCGACTTCGAGCAATTGCTCACGTAGAATACCGATCAAGCGCACGAGGAAGAATTTGGGATACTCGCGCATGCCCATCAAGGCCCGCACCCGATTGGCGGCAAAGCGCAGCAGCCCAGCCTTGAGCCATCCCAGCCGGCTGAGGCGAGTTTTGACAAGCAATTTAGCCAAAGCCTCCTTGGATGTATGCAAACTGCGCTGGAAGACCGCCTCAGGTGACTGGCGCTCATCCTCGATGCGCAAGTAACCAGCGACGACATCGAACACGTGGGTGGGATCCTCCTGCCAACGCGGACGGCCGATATCGAACTCAGCAAAACCGCGCAGTCCGTATTTCTCGAGGAATTGAGTGAATGCTCGTTGAGCTACCGGCGGCAGTTCTCCTGCCATAAAACGGGTGGACAACCCAGCAGCGCTCAACCGCGAAAATGCGTCCAACGAGGGCGGATCCTGTTTGATGGTTTGGGCCACCTGCCAGAGAGCCAGGTCCATTTCAGTGGTAGGGTTGAACGGCAACCCGCGCGTGATTTCCAGCACGAGGTCGCTCATAGGTAGGGGCCGGTTTGGGTGCTTATCAGCCGAAAGACTCCCTGAGATTATGCTCACCAGGTTGAGCGAGGCCACACCACTCGCTACAGCCGAGATGAGCAAAATGAGAGTTCGCGGCAGTTCCTTATCAGAGAGATCAGGCAAACCATCCGCCAGGTGTGCGAGTCGGGCGTGACGTTCTACCTTCATAGAGACTGCACAGCGTTCACGAAAAACACGCAGAAGCCGTTCGCCGCGGGCAACAATGGCTTTGCGACGCATATTGGGTGCGAGCAAATTTAACAAAACATTAGCGCTCAGGGGCACGAGGAGATAGGCCAGTTGACGGCGGGCGGAGAAGCTCAGCCCACGCTTGGTGGGCTGGAGGCGCGGGTCATCCCAGATCGTGAAGATAGCCTGGTGCACGGAGGGTTCTACCAGGCTTAAGGCAACGGGTACGACTTTTCGCCCGACTGAGTTGCGCAGCAATGGGGTAATGTTGACCCACAAACGTTCTCCGGCTAGGTAGAGGATGGTCTGCGTTTCGTGAGTCAAGCGAATACCAACCAGGCGGGCGCCGCTGGAAAAAACCTGGAAGACGACATCTTGTCCCAGTGGAGTGATCGGGTCGAGCATTCCCTGGACGGCCCCGAAGGAGAACATAACTTTCAACGGCTCAGGCTGCATTCCTTCCGGCAATGGATAGAGGGAGGTAATCGGCCGCGATTGAAGCAGGTAGAGGCCACCTTCCGCCCAGGCCCATTCGATGTCCTGCGGAGAGCCAAACAAAGAAGATGTGCGTTGGCCAAGACCGACCAAGGCCAAAATCTGCTCGTCTGGCAGCGCCTGGATTTCTCCTGCGTTTTCGTCCAAGATTGTTGTTCCGCCGCCGGCCTGGCTGCGGACGGAAACCGCCTTGGCACCCAATGTCTTGTCGGTGATCTGACCGGTGGAGACATCCACCACATAATGATCAGGTTCGATCTTGCCAGAAACCAGCGCCTCGCCCAGGCCAACCGTGGCATCGATCACCATTTCGGTGCGCAAGCCAGTTACCGGGTTGGCGGTGAACAGCACGCCCGCAGCCCGGCTATCCACCATACGTTGGACGACTACAGCCAGGGAGAGGCCCTCCTGGAGAATTTCGTTACGCGCCCGATAGCCGATGGCGCGGGCGGTCCAAAGGCTGCTCCAGCAGCGCACCACTGCTTTGAGCAGCTCCTGACTGCCCACCACATTCAAAAAGGTGTCCTGCTGGCCGGCGAAAGATAGATCGGGCAGGTCCTCGGCGGTAGCAGAAGAGCGTACGGCTACCGGCGGTTGGCCCAGGCGATCATAGGCTTCACGGATCTCATCTTCCAGTCCAGGCGGCATGTCACCGGCTTCGAAGAGAGAGCGGATATCGCTCGATATTTCTTCCAAAGTTTCCGGATCGCTGGCGAGGGGCAAATCTGCCAGAATCTCACCGATGCGCCTGTCAAGGTGGTTTGCGGAGGTGAAGGCCTGGTAAGCATGGGTGGTGACCAAAAAGCCATCCGGCAC